>CAZHSD010000029.1:0-42766 GCA_964534975.1 uncultured Ottowia sp.
TCAACGCTCAACGCTCAACGCTCAACGCTCAACGCTCAACGCTCAACGCTCAACGTCCCAGTGCGTGCTTTCTACCACCTCGCCACCTGGGCGGCCCAGCCGCTGCTGCGGCGCAAGCTGCGTCGGCGTGGCTTGGCCGAGCCAGGCTACCTGGAGGCGGTCGAGGAGCGCTTCGGTCACTACACCGTGGCTCGTCCGTCCGTCCCTGACGGCGCGCCGCTGGTGTGGATCCACGCCGTCTCGCTGGGCGAGACGCGCGCCGCCGCGATCCTGCTGGAGGCGCTGCGCGAACGCCTGCCCGCCATGCGCCTGCTGCTCACGCATGGCACCGCCACCGGCCGCGCCGAGGGCGCCAGGCTGCTGCGCGCGGGCGACGTGCAGGTATGGCAGCCCTGGGACACGCGTGGCGCGGTGCGGCGCTTCCTGCAGCATTTCCGGCCGGACGTGGGCGTGCTGATGGAAACCGAGGTGTGGCCCAACCTGGTGCTGGAGGGCGCCGCCAGCGGCGTGCCGCTGGTGCTGGCCAACGCGCGCCTGTCGGAGAAATCATTGCGCGGCGCGCAGCGGGTCGGCTGGCTGATGCGGCCCGCCTACCGCGCGCTGGCGGCGGTCTGGGCGCAGACCGAGGACGATGCCGCGCGCCTGCGCCGGATCGGCGCGCCGGTGGCGGGGGTGTTCGGCAACCTGAAGTTCGATGCGCGTCCGGATGCGGCGCTGCTGGCGCGCGGCAAGTCCTGGCGCGAGCGGGCCGGGCGGCCGGTGGTCATGCTGGCGAGTTCGCGCCTTGGCGAGGAGGCGCAGTTGCTCAGTCAGTTGCGCGAACGGGCACCGGCGGCGGCCGGTCGCAGCCCCACGGGCGCGGTCGCGCCGCAATGGCTGGTCGTGCCGCGGCATCCGCAGCGCTTCGATGAGGTGGCTGGCCTGATCCAGTCGAGCGGCTTCAGCGTGTCGCGCCGCAGCGACTGGCCTGACGCCGGACCGGAGTCGGCGGACCTGTGGCTGGGCGACAGCCTGGGCGAAATGGCGGCGTATTACGCGCTGGCCGACGTGGCGCTGCTGGGCGGCAGCTTCGAGGCGCTCGGCGGGCAGAACCTGATCGAGGCCGCCGCCTGCGGTTGCCCGGTGATCATGGGCCCGCACACCTTCAACTTTGCCGAGGCGGCGGCGATGGCAGAAGTGGCCGGTGCGGCGCAGCGTGTGCCGGACATGGCGGCGGGCCTGGCGGCGGCGCAGGCCCTGCTTGACGATCCGGCGGCATGCGCCGAGGGGCGCCAGGCGGCGCTCGACTTTGCCAGCGCGCATCGCGGCGCCGCGGCACGCAGCGCCGAGGCGTTGCTGCAACTGCTGCCGCGACCATGAGCGACCTGGCTTGCCGGGTTTGGATCGCGTGGGCGCCATACCGAACGCCTGCTCTGTTAGAGTTTGCGCTGGGGTGCTGGCGTCCAGCGCCTTCATCCGGACGAGAGGCACGCAGTGCTGCGGTTTTTTGGCATTTTTCTTGTGGTCCAGTTGGTGCTGTTCGGCATCGAGATGCTGAATCCGGTGCAGCAGGCGGTGGTGCATCCGTGGACCGGCTGGCTGGCCAAGGTCAGCGCCAGCATCGTGCACCTGATCGACCCGACGGTGATCTCCTACGGGCGCGTGCTGCAAAGCGCCAAGACGGGCTTTGGCGTCTCCATTGAGGCCGGCTGCAACGGCGTCGAGGCCACCATCGTACTGGTGGCAGCGATGCTGGCCTTCCCGTCGAGCTGGAAGATGAAGCTGTGGGGCATCGGCCTGGGCTTCATTGCGGTGCAGGCGGTGAACCTGCTGCGCATCGTCAGCCTATTTTTCCTCGGGCAATGGAACTTCGAGGTGTTCGAGTTCGCGCACCTGTACATGTGGCAGGCGCTGATCATGCTGGACGTGCTGATCGTCTGGCTGCTGTGGATGCGCTACGTCGCCAAGCGCGATCCGCGGCCGACCTCCGCGGCGGCGGCCTGAGCGCAGCATACGTACCATGCGCGCTACGCTGATCGGCCGCTTCCTGCTGTTTGCGATCGTCTGGCTGGCGCTGCTGCTGCCGCTGTGGTACTGGGCCGCGCGTTGGCTGGCAACGCCGCCAATCTGGCTGGCCGGCACCGTGATGAAGGGCCTGTTCCGCTGGGTCGAGGGCTTCGAGCAGCAGGGCGTGACGGCGGTGCTGTACACCTTCGTGCAGGTGCGGATGCCAGGCCAGAGCGGTGACGTGCTGGGCGAACTCACGCCCGAGGTGACCTATCCCATCTATGGCTACGGCATGGTGCTGCTGTGGGCCATGCTGCTGGCCGCGCGCAGCGAGCGCTGGTGGCTCAAGGGCCTGGTCGGCAGCGTGATCCTGATTCCCGCGCAGGCCTGGGGCATCTGCTTTCAGTGGCTGCGCGACGTGGCGATCACCGCCGGGCCGACCGGGCTGGCCTATCTCGGCTACCCGCAGTGGGCGCTGGAGGTCATCGCCTACGGCTACCAGTTCGGTTTCCTGATGCTGACGCCGGTGGCACCGATCATGCTGTGGCTGCTGTTCAACAAGCGCTTCGTCGCGGCGCTGTGGCTGGAGGCGGCGCTGGAGGCGGCTCCGGACACGCGTGCGCAGGCGCCGACCGTCGAGACTCCAGATTCTTGAATCGGATCGTCGGTCGGCGTCAGTGCCGATCGGGCCGGCCGGCGCGCGTGCCTGCCGCCGGCGGCTCGACCGCGGCACCGGCTGCGTTGCTCGCATCGGTGGGCGACGCCGGCGCCAGCGGCGCCACCACCACCGGTGGGCGGGCTGCGTCGGCCACCAGCATCTGGTTGATCGGCAGCAGGTCCGCATGGGCCAGCGAGCCACTGGCCTGCTTCAGGCGCAGCAGCCCGACCAGCACGTCGTAGCGCGCCCGCGCCAGGTCGCGCCGGGTCTGGAACAGCTGGCTTTGCGCGTTCAGCACGTCGATGTTGATGCGCACGCCCACCTGGTAGCCGAGCTGGTTGGCCTGCAGCGCAGTCAGGCTGGAGGCTTCAGCCGCCTCCAGCGCCTTGACCTGGCTGACGCCCGACTGCACGCCGAAGAACGCGGTGCGCACGGCTTGCGCTACGCCGCGCTCGATGTTGTCCAGGTCGGCCCGCGCCTTTTCCTCCAGCGCCAGCGTTTCGCGCACCCGGTTCTCGATCGCGAAGCCGGCGAACAGCGGCCAGTTCAGCACCACGCCGATGCCGGCGTTGGTGCTGCGGTAGCGAGAGCCGGGCGCCGCGCTGGCCGAGGGGTTGCCGTCCGGGTAGTGCGACTGGCTGACGTTGGCCTGCAGGTCCACGGTGGGCAGGTGGCCGGTCTTGGCCTTCTCGGTCTCCATGCGCGCGATGTCCAGCGCCATGCGGTTTTGCAGCACTGCGGGATGCTGTCCGATGGCCTGGTCGACCCAGGCCTGGACCTGGTCCGGCTGCGGCAATGGCAGCACGATCGGTTCGGCCAGCGGATGCGGCTGCGTGCCGGCCTGGCCCACCAGTTGGTCCAGCGCCAGCTTCTTGACGCGCAACTCGTTCTCGGCCGCGATCTCCTGCGCGCTGGCCAGGTCGAAGCGCGCCTGCGCTTCGCGGCTGTCGGTGATGGTGGCGTTGCCGACCTCGAAGTTGCGCTTGGCGAACTCGAGCTGCTCGGCCACCGCGGCCTTGAACGCGCGCACGAAGCGCAGCGAATCCTCGGCCGACAGCACGTCGAAATAGGCTTGCGCCAGGCGCACGATCAAGTCCTGCTCGGCGCCCGCAAGTTGCACCAGCGCCAGCTCGGCCTGCCGCTTGCCCTGGTCCCAACTGATGCGGTTGGCGGGGCGGTAGAGCGGCTGCGAGCCGACGATGGAGCCGCTCAGCACGTTGAACGAGCGGCTGGATGATTGGCCGGCGACCTTGACGTCGGCCCAGTTGCGCTGGGCGCCGGCCTGCAGGCCGAGCTGCGGCAGCAGCCCGGCGCGCGCCTGGTCGGCACGCGCCTGGCTGGCCTGCGCCTGCGCCAGCGCCGATTGCGTGGCGGCGTCGTAATGCTGGGCGCTGTCGTAGAGCTGCAGCAGCGACTGCGCCTGCGCCGGAGCCACCGCCAGGGTCAGGGCAGTGGCCAGGATGGCGAGCGTCGGACGGCGCGAGGGCAGGGGCATGAGGGCAGGGCTTTCGTTGCGTGGCATCAGTAGCGCGGCACCGATGGATCCAGCTGCAGCGACCAGGCGTCGATGCCGCCGGCGACGTTGGCCACGTGCGTGAAGCCGCGCTGCGTCAGGAACAACGCCACCTGCATGCTGCGCCCGCCGTGGTGGCACAGCACGGCGACCGGACGCCTGGGGTCGAGCTCATGCAGGCGCGGCGGGATGCTGAGCATTGGCATCTGCAGCAGTTCGACGCCATTGGCCTGCACGCTGGCGATGCGCCACTCGGATGGCTCGCGCACGTCCAGCAGCAGCGGCTCGCCCTCGGCGCGCGCTGCCTGCAGCCAGGCGGGCAACGCCTGCGGGGAGACCTGTTCGATCATCGGCTCTGGTCGCTGTGCTGCGCCTTGGCCCCGGCTCAGAAGCGAAAGCGCGGTGGCTCGGGGAAGTTCAGCAGCCGCGGCGCCACCGTATCCCAGGGCTGGGTTTCCATCAGGCCGCTGGCGTCGCGACGCACCAGGGTGGCGCGCATCACGGGCTCTTCGCCGACGATGCCCATCAGGCGGCCGCCGGGCTTGAGTTGCTCGAGCAGGGCATCGGGCAGGCGCGACACCGAGCCGGACAGCACGATGACGTCGAACGGGCCGTCGGCCGACAGATCGGCGCTGGCGCCATCGGCCACGCGCACTTCCACGTTCAGCACCGCGGCGCGCTGCAGCTTGGCCTGCGCGCTGCGTGCCAGTTCCTCGTCGATCTCCAGCGTCAGCACGCGCTGCGCGCGATGGCCCAGCAACGCGGCCATGAAGCCCGAGCCGGTGCCGATCTCCAACACCTTCTCGTGCTTGGCCACCTGCACGTCCTGCAGCATGCGCGCCTCCACCTTGGGCGCCAGCATCACCTGGCCGGCCGCGATGGCGGCGTCGCTGTCCTTGAGCGGGAGCTCCAGGTCGGCGAACGCGAGCGCACGGTGCGCGGGCGGGACGAAGTCCTCGCGCTTGACCACCGCGAGCAACTCCAGCACATGGCCGTCCAGCACGTCCCAGGGGCGGATCTGCTGCTCGATCATGTTGTAGCGGGCTTGTTCGATGTTCATCTCAAGGACTCCAGTACGGGCAAACCATGGATTTTATCGGGCGTGCCCGGCTGCATCGACGGCTGCGGGCTTGCGCGCCTTGCGCCGGAGCCAATTCGCCAGATCGTCCAGATAGCAATACACCACCGGCACCACCACCAGCGTCAGCAGCGAGGAGGTGATGACGCCGCCGATCACCGCCTGGCCCATCGGCGCGCGCTGCTCGGCACCTTCGCTGACCGAGAAGGCCAGCGGCACCATGCCGAACACCATCGCCAGCGTGGTCATCAGGATCGGCCGCAGGCGCACGCGCGCGGCCATCAGCAGCGCCTGCTCGCGCGGCAGCGGCGCCGGCGGCGCGCCGGCGACGTCGGCCTCGCCGACCTTGCCCTCGCGCGCCCGGATGGCGAAGTCGACCAGCAGGATCGCGTTCTTGGTCACCAGGCCCATCAGCATGACGACGCCGATGATGGAGAACATCGACATGGCGGAGCCGAACAGCATCAGCGCCAGCACCACGCCGATCAGCGTCAGCGGCAGCGAGGTCATCAGCGCCAGCGGCTGCAGAAAACTCCTGAACTGGCTGGCCAGGATCATGTAGATGAAGATCACCGCCATCGCCAGTGCCTGCAGCGCGTAGCCGAAGGATTCCTCCATGTTCTTGGTGGCGCCGCCGAAGGTGAAGCCGTAGCCGGGCGCGAAGGCGCTCTGCTCGAGGATGGCGCGGATGTCGTTCGACACCTCGCCGGTGGTGCGCCCGTGCACGTTGGCGGTGATCATGATCTCGCGCAGCATGGCGCGGCGGTTGATCTGGTTGGTGCCGGTGGCTTCGCTCAAGGCGGCGACCTGGTTCAGGCGCACGATGCGCGGCGTGCCGTCGGGGTTGGCGCCCACCGTGAGCGGCAGGCGCTCCAGGTCGTGCAGGTTGGTGCGCGCCTCGGGCCCCAGCCGCACGATCACGTCGTAGGTCTGGTCGTCGGGCGCGCGCCAGTTGCCGGCGATGGTGCCGGCCACCAGGGTGCGCAGCGGCGCGGCGATCTGCGCCGTCGAGAGGCCCAGCTCCGAGGCGGCCTCGCGCTTGACGGTGACTTCCACCGTCGGCTTGTCGGGCTTGCTGCTGGAGTCGAGGTCGACCAGGCCGGGGATGTTGCGCAGGCGCTCCATCAGCGGGCGCGCCAGGCGCTCCAGCTCGGCCTGGTCGGGGCCCTGCAGCGAGAACTCGATCTGCTTCTGACCGCCCACCGGCTCCAGCAGGCCGGCCTGCGTCACCGTGATGCCGGGCACGGCGCGCAGCCGGTCGCGGAAATCGGCCGCCAGCTGGTCGGCGCTGCGCGTGCGATCGCGCCGGTCGACCAGCCGGATGTACAGGCTGGCGTTGGTCTTGCCGGTGGCGACGCCGCTGTTGATGGTGGTCACCGTGTAGCGCACCTCGGGGTAGCTTTGCAGGATCTCGGTGACCTGGCGCGCCTTGGCCTCGGTGGCTTCCAGCGACGAGCCCTGCGGCGTGTAGAAGGCGACGTTGGTCTCGGAGAAATCGGCCTGCGGCACGAACTCGGTGCCGAGCAGGCGCACCATCGCCACGCTGGCGCCGAAGATGCTGGCGGCGATCAGCAGCGTCGGCAGCTTGTGCGCCAGCGACCAGCGCAGCAGGCGCTGGTAGCCGCCCGCCAGGCGGTCGGTGGCGTGGTCGAACCAGGCGGTGACGCGCCCGAGCGTGCGGTCGTACAGGGTGGCCGGCGGCCCCTGCCGCTGGCCGTGCGCGTGGATCGCCGGGTCGTGCCACACCGACGACAGCATCGGGTCGAGCGTGAAGGCGACGAACATCGAGATCAGCACCGCCGCCACGATCGTGATGCCGAACTCGTGGAAGAACTTGCCGATGATGCCTTCCATGAAGCCGATCGGCAGGAACACCGCCACGATCGACAGCGTGGTCGCCAGCACCGCCAGGCCGATCTCCTGCGTGCCGTCCATGGCGGCGGCGTAGGATCGCTTGCCCATCTGCGCGTGGCGCACGATGTTTTCGCGCACCACGATGGCGTCGTCGATCAGCAGGCCCACGCACAGGCTGAGCGCCATCAGCGTGATCATGTTGATGGTGAAGCCGAACAGCTGCATGAAGAAGAAGGTGCCGATGATCGAGATCGGCAGCGTCAGGCCGGTGATGACCGTGCTGCGCCACGAGTTGAGGAACAGGAACACGATCAGCACCGTCAGCACCGCGCCCTCCACCAGCGTCTGCCGCACGTTGGTTACGGCGACGCGGATCGGGCGCGAGAAGTCGGTCACCGGTTCCAGCCGGACGCCGGGCGGCAGCTCGCCCTGCATCGCCTGCACCGCGGCGTTGAGGCCATCGACGACCTGGATGGTGTTTTCGTCCTGCGCCTTCTGCACCGAGGCCAGCAGCGTGCGCTGGCCGTTGTAGAGCGCCAGCGATTCCTGCTCCTGCGCGCCGTCGTGGACGGTGGCGACCTGATCCAGATGGATCGGCGAGCCGCTGCGCCGGGCGACGATGATGCGGCCGAAGTCCTCCGGCCGCTGCATGCGGCCCTCCAGCTGCACCGTCAGCTCCTGGGCGCTCGAGCGCACGGCGCCCAGCGGCTGGTCCTGGTTCTCGCCGCGCACCGCCGCCATCATCTGATCGGGCGTCACGCCCAGCGCTTCCAGCGCCTGCGGCTGCAGCTGGATCTGGATCTCGCGCTTGGAGGCGCCCACCAGGTTGACGGCACCGACGCCGCGCACGTTCTCCAGGCGTTTCTTCAGCACCTGGTCCGACCAGTTGGTCAGCTCGGTCGGCGACAGCGGCGGCTGACCGGGCTTGGGATCGGGCAGCACCGCCAGCGACCAGATGGCGCGGCTGGCGGGGTCGAAGCGCAGCACGCGCGGCTCCTTGACCTCGTCGCGTAGCAGCGGGCGCACTTGGCCGATCTTTTCGCGCACGTCGTCGGCCGCCTTGCGGCCTTCGATGTGCAGCTGGAATTCGATGATCACCAGCGCCATGCCCTCGTAGCTGCGCGAGGTGAGGGCGTTGATGCCGGCGATCGAGTTGACCGCTTCCTCGATCTTCTTGGTGACCTCGCTTTCCACGATGGCGGGCGAGGCGCCCGGGTACTCGGCACTGACCACCACCACCGGGAAGTCGACGTTGGGGAACTGGTCCACGTGCAGCCGCTGCAGCGAAAACAGGCCCAGCACCACGAAGGCCAGCATCACCATGCTGGCGAAGACGGGGTTGTTGAGGCTGACTTTGGTGAACCACATGGGGGGTGGTCAGTGTGTTCTTACTGCTTTTGGGGTTTGACGCGCAGGGCTTTGTGCGGTCGAGGCCGTGGCGTTGGGGATGCGCTGCTGGCCGGGATGTGCGCCCGGCGGCGCAGTCACTTTCTTTTTGTCTCGCCAAAAAGAAAGTAACCAAAGAAAAAGGCGACCCCGCTGGCCGTGTCCCCTGCGCTTCGCTCCGGGGCGGCCTGCGATGCTCGGGCATGGGGCGGCGCTGCGGAACTCACTGCGCGGCTTCGCCGCTTCGTTCAGACAACCGCAGCGAGTCAGAGCACGAAGCGCGGCATGCTGCGCTGCCGCGCCCGCCCCATGCCCTGCGCTTCTCGGCACGGCCAGAGGGGAGTTCAACTCCCACTCTGGCCATCGCTGCGCTCGGCCAATAATTTTTCTCCCTCTTCCATTTGCGGGAGAGAGCCTGCCCCGGACTTGACTCGGGGGCAGGGGTGAGGGCACAGCGTTTGAGAACCTCCGCGGTTCGCATTCGTGACACCGGGTTTTCAGAATCACGGCTGGTGAACCCTGGTCGAGCATGTGAGAACCCTGGTCAGGGCGGGCGTCATGGCCGCACGCCGTTGTTGGGCGCGCTGGCGGGCGTGGCGGCCAGCAGCTTGACACGCGTGCCGTCGCGCAGGGCGCCGGCGGCACCGCGCAGCACCTGGGCGCCCTCGGACAGGTTCTGCACGGCAATCCAGACTTCGCCGTCGACGCTGCCGCGCGCGCCGGTCTGCACGGTGCGGTGGGCGATGCGACCGTCGACGACCAGCTGCACGTAGGATTCGGGCTTGTCGGTGCGCACGGCGTCCAGCGGCACCGCCAGCGCCTGCTGCTGCCCGGTCGCCAGCTCGCCCTGCGCGAACAGGCCCTGGCGCAGGCCGGGCTGCGCCGCCACGCTCAGGTACACCAGCACGCTGCGGCTGCCGGGCTGCGCGCTCGGGTTGATGCGCGCCACCGTGGCCTCCACGTGCTGCGGCACGCCCTCGATGGCCAGGCTGGCGCCCTGGCCGACGCGCACCGCCACCGAGTCGGCCGGGCTCAGCGCGGCTTCCAGCTCCAGCCGGCTCAGGTCGACGATCTCGACGATGCGCGCCTCGGGGCTGACGCGCTCGCCCGGCTGGGCAAAACGCTGCGAGATCTGGCCGCCGATCGGCGCGCGCAGCTGGGTGTCGGCGAGCGACTTGCGCAGCACCTCGGTGCCGGCCTGCGCCGCGCGGTACGTGGCGCGGGCGGCGTTCAGGCTGGCGAGCGAGTTGTCCAGCGCGGTCTGCGAGATGAAGCCCTGCCTGACCAGAGCCGCGTTGTTGTCGTACTGGCGCTGCGCGATGTCCACCTGCGCCCGGGCGGCATCGCTCTGCTGCTGCGCCTGGCGCACGCGGTCGGCGTATTCGCTCGACTCGACGCGCGCGATCAGCTGGCCGGCCGCCACCGTGTCGCCCTCGCGCACGGAGAGGCCCTGCAGCTCGCCCGGCACTCGCGCCTTGACGATGGCGGTGTTGACGGCCTTGAGCACGCCGGTGATCGGCAATCCGCTGCGCAGCAGCTGCGTCTGCGCGCGAGCCAGGTCGACGGCGCCGAGCTCGATCACCGGCTCGGCGGGTGCGCTCTGCGCCTGTTTTGCGGCCTGCCGCGTGCTCCAGCTGCGCCAGCCGAGCGCCACCATGGCTGCCAGCGCGAGCAGCAGCAGGGCGATCTTCAGCCAGCGACGGGTGGGATGGCTCATGGGGCGCGATTATTCCCGGCGCAGGCTGCGCACCACCATGTCGGCGTGCATCTCGAGCAATGCCACCGGATCGGGCAACTGGCCGGCCGGACCACAGGGCGCCAGCGAGAAGCGCCAGATCACCAGCTGCACCAGCGGTGCCAGGATCAGATGAGTCGCCAGCAGCGGGTCGACCGCACGGAACTCCCCGCGCTCGATGCCGCGCTGCACGATGCGGCGCACCAGCTCCTGTGCCGGCTGCACCACCTCGTCCTGGTAGTACTGCGCCAGGTCGGGGAAGTTGGCGGCCTCGCTCATGATCAGCTTGGTCAGGCCGGCCGCCGGCGTGCTGCCGTACTGCGTCCACCAGCGGCGCATGAACTCGGGCAGCAGCTCGGCGCTGCTGCCGGCGTAATCGGCCACTTCGCGCATGGCGGCGGCCAGGTGCCGGCCGGCGTTCTCGTGCACCACCGCCTTGAACAGCGCTTCCTTGCTGGGAAAGTACAGGAACAGCGTGCCCTTGGAGACACCGGCGCGCGCGGCGACTTCCTCGACCCGGGTGCCGGCATAGCCCTTTTCGACGAACAGCGCCAGCGCGGCAGCCAGCAACTCGCCCGGGCGCGCCTGCTTGCGACGGCTGTGCGTGGGCGCCGCGGACCGGGACGAGGTGCTGAATGACATATTAATGACTGACCGGTCAGTAATTCTATTTTCCTGTCCTGGCACCGTCAAGTGAAAAGTGATGGTTGCCCTGCGGTGGCCGCGTGCGGGGCAGGGTATCCCGCGTGTCGGCGAAACCTGTCACAACAAGGGGCGCGGCACCCGCCGCCCGCCACGTATGTCGCACCAAGGAGCCGTCATGTCAGAGCGCATCGATGACAAGCAGTCCAGCCTGCGGGCCTTCAACGCCATGCTGGCGCTGCAGCAGCAGGTAGACGGTGTTGAGTTGGAGCCGCTGCTGCTGGAACTGGTCACGACCCGCGCCTCGCAGATCAACGGCTGCGCCTTCTGCCTCGACATGCACACGCGCGACGCCATGGCGCGGGGTGAGAGCGCGCAGCGCCTGCACCTGCTGCCGGCCTGGCGCGAGACCACGGTCTATTCGGCGCGCGAGTGCGCCGCGCTGGCCTGGACCGAGGCGCTGACCCTGGTTGCACCGGAGCCACGTGCCGCAGGCGGTCTACGACGCGGCGCTGCGCATGTTTCCGCCGCGCGAGCTGGTCGATCTGTCGCTGGCGATCGTCGCCATCAACGGCTGGAATCGATTGTCGGTGGCGTTTCGCACGCCGGTGCCGGATCGTTGAGCCACACGGCGCGCCGGCGCGGACGGTGTGTGCGCTTGCGCGCCGTTTTCAGAGGCCGAGCGTCAGCAGCGCACTCTCGCTCATGCGCTCGCGGCCCCAGGGCGGATCGAAGGTCAGATCGACCTGCACGTAGCCGGCGCGCGGCAGCGCCTCGATCTTCTCGCGCGCCTCGTTGGTGATCGCTTCGCCCATGCCGCAACCGGCTGCGGTGAGCGTCATCACGATGTGGACGGCGAAGGTATCGTCCTCGTCCTCGCGCACGTCGCATTCATAGACCAGGCCGAGTTGCACGATGTCGACCGGGATCTCCGGGTCGTAGCAGGTCGCCAGCGTCTTCCAGACCAATTGCTCGAAGTCCTCGCGCGTCAGCTGGGACGGGTCCTCGACGTCCATCGCCACCGACACCGGTGGTGCGCGGCCGATGGCGTCGGCGTCCTCGCCCTTCAGGCGCACCAGGTGGCCTTCGGCGGCCAGCGTGAAGGAACTGCCGAGCGCCTGGGTCACCACGGCGATGGTGCCGGCCGGCAGCGTCAATGGCATGCCGTCGGGCACGCGCTCGACTTCGACCTCGCGCTCCAGCACCACGTTCTCGCGCATGTACATGTGGTTCACTTTGAAATGCTCCCGGTGTCTTGCGTACCAGGCGCCGCGGCGTCGGCATCGCTCAGTGCGTGCATCAATGCGTGCCAGCCCAGCAGCGCGCACTTGATGCGGCTGGGATAGCGGCGCACCCCGGCCAGGCTTTCCAGCTTGCCCAGGTGCGCCTCGCCCGGCTCGATCTCGCCGGTCAGCACGCGGGGAAAGCGTGCGTGTAGGTCGCGCAGGGCCGCCAGTTCACGCCCGTGCAGCGCCTCGGTCATCATCGACGACGAGGCGATGCAGATCGCGCAGCCATGGCCGGTGAAGCCGATGTCCTGCAAGGTGTCGTCCTCGATGCGGACCTCGACCGCGACCGAGTCGCCGCACGAGGGATTGGTGCCCTGGGCTTTCTGCGTCGGCGCTTCGATGCGGCCGTAGTGGCGTGGTGCGCGCTTGTGCTCGAGCACCAGGTCCTGGTAGAGGTCTTCGATCGGTTCGTTGTTCATTGCATCCTGATCCTCAGGCTGGCGTAGCCGGCGTCGGGATAGACCGCGCGCGTCGGCGGATCGCCGGGTGGCAGTTCGATGCGCGTGGTGCGCGCCAGCAATTCTTCCATCAGCAGGCGCAGCTCGAGCCGCGCCAGCGGCGCGCCCGGGCAGACGTGGATGCCGGCGCCGTACAGCAGGTTGAGCGATGGGTCGCGCTCGGGGCGAAACGCCTCGGGCGCATCAAAAGCGCGCGCATCGCGGTTGGCGGCAATCCAGTTGATCGAGATGCGTTCGCCCTCGTCCAGCCGGCGCCCGCCCAGTTCGACCGGCGTGCGCGTGATGCGGCGGTTGGCCACCAGCGGGCCGTCGATGCGCAGGATTTCGTCGATTGCCGGCGGCAGCAGATCGGGTTGCTCGCGCAGGCGCTGCTGCCAGTCGGCATGCGTCGCCAGCCAGTGCAGCAGGATGCCGACCGAGGCCGAAATGGTGCCGACCTCGCCCACGGTCCAGTTGCGCAGCACGCTGGCGAGTTCGCGCAGATCGAGCGCTCGGCCGTCCACGGTGGTGTGCATCAGTTCGGCACTGATGTCCTGCTCCGGCGCCGCGTCGCTGCGCGCGGCACGCATGCGCTCGACGAAGGCCTCGAACTCGGCCGCGATGGTGGCGGTGAGCACGCGGTTGCCGGAGCGGGTGGCGGCGTGGCTGCGGCGCAGCCAGTCCAGCAGTTCGTCCTGGATCAGCGGCGGCCAGCCCAGAAAGGCGCATTGCACGCGCACCGCGAACGGCAGCGCGAATTCATGGTTGATTTCCAGGTCGCGCAGGGCCAGGGCCTGCTCGACGGTGCTGGCCACGACCTCGCGGCAGGCCGGCTCGAAGCGCCGCATGCGCTCGGGCGCGAAGAACCGATCGAGCGCGCGACGGTAGGCGGTGTGCCGTGGCGGGTCGTAGCCGTTGGGCACCGCCGGGTGCTGCGACACCGCGTTGCCGAAGCTGTCGTGATCGTGCAGCACGCGCATCACGTCGGCGTGGCGCAGCACCGACCAGTGCATGGACTCGCTCCAGGCCACCGGGCAGCGCTCGCGCAACTCGTCGTACGCGGCGCGCTGGTCCGCCTGGACCTGCGCCGAGCGCGGGTTCCAGTCGGGCTGCACGCCGGCGCTCACCGCAGTGCCTCCAGCGCGTATTCGACGCCGGCCACCAGGCGGTCCACTTCCTCGGCCACGTTGTAGATCGCGAACGAGGCGCGGGTGGTGGCGCCGACGCCGAAATGGTCGATCAGCGGCTGCGCGCAGTGGTGGCCGGTGCGCACGGCGATGCCGCGCGCGTCCAGCAGGGTGCCGATGTCGTGCGGGTGCACGCCCTCGGCAACGAAGGAAACCAGTGCCGACTGGTGCGCGTGCGGCGCCAGCACGCGCAGGCCGCGGATCTCGGCCAGCGCCCGCACCGCGCGCTCGCGCAGCGTGCGCACGTGGGTGTCGATCGCGCCCAGGCCCTGTTGGGTGATGAAGTCGGCCGCGGCCGCGATGCCGACGGCGCCGCCGACGTTGGGCGTGCCGCCTTCCAGGCGCATCGGCAACTCGGCGAAGTCGGCGTCGAGTTCACCGACGCGCTCGACCATGTCGCCGCCAAAGCGCAGCGGCGTCAGCCGCGCCAGCGCTTCGCGCCGGCCGACCAGCGCGCCGATGCCCATCGGGCCGTACATCTTGTGGCCGGAAAACGCCATGAAGTCGACGCCCAGCGCCGCCATGTCCAGCGCCTCGTGCGACACCGCCTGGGCAGCGTCCAGCACCGTGCGCGCGCCGGCGTCGCGCGCCAGCTTGATCATTTCCTCGTAAGGCGGCCGCTCGCCGGTGGCGTTGGCGCAGGCGGTGACGCTGAAGAGGCGGGTGCGCTCGGTCAGCAGCTTCTGCAATTCGGCCGCCGACAGCCGGCCGTCGGCATCGGGGCGCAGCACGCGCAGCGTGGCGCCGGTGCGCCGCGCGACCTGCTGCCAGGGGATCAGGTTGGCGTGGTGCTCCAGCGTGGTGCTGATGATCTCGTCGCCGGGCTGCAGCCAGGCCGGACGCTCGCACGGCATGGCCAGGCCATGGGCGATCAGGTTCAGCGACTCGGTGGTGCCGGAGGTGAACACCAACTCGTGCTCCACCCCGCTGGCGCCAACGAAGCGCTTGAGCGTCGCGCGCGCGGCGTCGAAGTCGTCGGTGGCGCGCTGCGACAGCGTGTGCACGCCGCGGTGGATGTTGGCGCGGCGTCGCTCCTCGAAGTCGCGCATCGCATGCAGCACCGGCGTCGGCATCTGCGTGGTGGCGCCGTTGTCCAGGTAGGCCAGCGGATGCCCGTTGACCTGTTGCTGCAACACCGGGAACAGCGCGCGCAGATCGGCCAGTGCGGGCTTGGTCCAGTCCGGGTGCTTACCCATGGCCGGTTTCCTCGCCGGTGGCGGCCGACGCGGGCGCTGCTGCCTCATCCTCGGCCAGCAGGCGCGCGATGGCGTGCGTCAGGCGGCCGGAGGTGTTCAGCATCTCGGCCAGCGCATCATCGCCCAGCGCCTTGCTCAAAAGGTCGCTCGCCATGCCGCGCACGATCAGGCCACGCGCGACCTGGCTGGCGATGCCGCGCTGCTGGGCGTAGAACAGCGCGTCTTCCGGCAGCGAGCCCCAGGTGGCGCCATGGGTGGCCTGCACCTGATCGTGCAGGATCTCCAGGTGCGGACGCAGTGTCAGCCGGGGTTCGCCGTGCAAGGGAATGCCCGCCAGGCGCTGATGCACGTTGGCGTCGCTGCAATCGGCGGCGATGTGGGCGTGGGCATTGAGTACCACCTGCGCGCGGTCGCGCGCCAGCGCCAGTGCCTCGACGTGGCTGGTGGTGTCGCGTGCCTGGTGGCGCACGCGGCTCTGGAAGTCCAGTGCCATGCCGGAGGCCGTCAGCACTGCGCCGGCGGTGCCGCTGGCGTCCGGCGCTTCCAGATCCATCACCAGGCGCTGCAGGTGGTAGCGGCTGCCTTCGCCGATCAGCGCCTGACGGTATTGCGCGCCCTGCGCCAGCTTGACGTGCACGTGGTGCGCGACCTGGTCGCCGTCCTGCGGCTCGACCACGCGCAGATGCACCAGCGACGCGCCCGCGCCCAGGCGCAGGTGCAGTTGCAGGTTCTGCACCAGCTGCCACTCGCGCGTGCCGGGCGTGGCGTGGGTATGGGTCTCGACCAGCACCGCGCGCACGCCGGCGCCGATTTCGATCACCGCCAGCGGCGCCTCGATCGGCGCACGCGGCTGATAGTGCAGCGCCAGCCAGGCGTTTTCCTCCGGCGCCGGCGCGGTCTCGGTCTTGTCGACCCGCAGCCGCAGTCCCTGGCGGCACAAGGCGCGATGCGCCCAGGCAAAGGGCGCGGCATCGTCGCCGCTGGCGTCCGGCAACGGCAGGCCGTCGAACAACTGCTGGCGCTGCGGGCCGGCGGCGTCCAGCCACTGGGCGCTGGTGTGGGTGTGCAGGGTGCGGCCCGCCGGCTGCAGGGTCCAGCCGGCCAGCTCGAACGGCAAAGCCTCGGTCTGCGCGACGACGTCATCGCCCAGCCACAGCTCGGCCGGCGGTGGCGGCAGGTGGCGGAAGGACTCGACCTTGCGCGTGATCCAGCCGCTCTTGGCCAGCTGCGCGCGTGCTGCCCGGATCTCGGCCTCGGCTTGCCTCATGCCGCCACCTTGGCCGCCTCGGCCTGCCTGGCATAGCCCTGCGCCGCCAGGCGGCGCGCCAGTTCGACGTCGCCGAGTTCGCCGACGCCGCCGTCCTGCAGCCAGGCCACGTGGTCCGGCTGGAGCGCCTCGATCAGGCTCAGCTGGTGGCTGATGACGATGAAGCCGCAACCGGCCTGGCGCTGCTTCTGCACCAGTTCGATCACCGCGCGCAGGCCGTCGACGTCCATGCCGGAGTCGATTTCGTCGAGGATCGCCAGTTGCGGCTCGAGCAGTGCCAGTTGCAGCAGTTCGTTGCGCTTGCGCTCGCCGCCCGAGAAGCCGTCGTTGACCGGGCGGCCCAGCATCGAGTCCGGCAAGCCGAGCGGAGCCGAGGCGCTGCGGGCACGCGTCAGGAAGTCGAAGGCATCCAGCGGCTTTTCGCCGCGCGCGTGGCGCACGGCGTTGAGCGCGGTGCGAATGAACAGGTTGGTCTTGACGCCGGGCACGTCGGGCGGCGACTGATACGACAGGAACAGGCCGGCGCGGGCGCGCTCTTCCGGCGCCATCGCCAGCAGGTCTTTGCCGTTCAGCATCGCGGTGCCGCCGAGGATCTCATAGCGCGGGTGGCCGGCCAGCGCCATGCCGAGCGTGCTCTTGCCGCTGCCGTTGGCGCCCATCAGCACGACGATCTCGCCGTGCGCGATGTCCAGCGACAGCGAGGTCAGCACATGGTGGCCGGCGACGTCGACGCGCAGATCGCGCACCGACAGCAGGGGGGAGGAGGTCTTGGTCATATTGGTTTCGTCTCTCTTTGCTATGGCGTGTTCATCCGACCGCGCCTTCGAGCGAAACCGCCAGCAGCGCTTTCGCCTCCAGTGCGAATTCCATCGGCAGCTCTTCCAGCACCGCCTGGCAGAAGCCGCCGACGATCAGCGCGGTGGCTTCCTCGGCGTCGATGCCGCGTTGCTGGCAATAGAACAGCCGCTCCTCGGAAATGCGGGTGGTGGTGGCCTCGTGCTCAACCACGGCATCCGAGCGTGCCGCGTCGACGTAGGGGAAGGTGTGGGCGCCGCACTCGCCGCCGATCAGCAGCGAATCGCACTGGGTGTGGTTGCGCGCGCCGGCGGCGGTCGGCGCGACGCGCACCAGGCCGCGGTAGCTGCTCTGCGACTTGCCGGCGCTGATGCCCTTGGAGATGATGCGGCTGGAGGTGTTCTTGCCCAGGTGGATCATCTTGGTGCCGGTGTCGGCCTGCTGGTGGTGGTGCGTCACCGCCACCGAATAGAACTCGCCGCTGGAGTCGTCGCCGCGCAGCACCACGCTGGGGTACTTCCAGGTGATGGCCGAGCCGGTCTCGACCTGGGTCCAGGAGATGCGCGAGCGCTTGCCGGCGGCCACGCCGCGCTTGGTGACGAAGTTGTAGATGCCGCCGACGCCGTTCTCGTCGCCGGGGTACCAGTTCTGCACCGTCGAGTACTTGATGTGCGCGTCCTCGTGCGCGATCAGCTCGACCACTGCGGCGTGCAACTGGTTCTCGTCGCGCTGCGGCGCGGTGCAGCCTTCCAGGTAGCTGACGTGGCTGCCGGGCTCGGCGATGATCAGCGTGCGCTCGAACTGGCCGGTGTTCTGCGCATTGATGCGGAAGTAGGACGACAGCTCCATCGGGCAGTGCACCCCTTCCGGGATGTAGACGAAGGAGCCGTCGGAAAACACTGCCGAGTTGAGCGCGGCGTAGAAGTTGTCGCCCTGCGGCACCACGGTGCCGAGGTACTTCTCGATCAGCTCGGGGTACTCCTGCACCGCGTGCGAGAACGAACAGAAGATCACGCCGACGTCGGCCAGCTGCTTGCGGAAGGTGGTGCCGACCGAGACCGAGTCGAATACCGCGTCGACCGCGACGCCGGCCAGGCGCGCGCGCTCGTGCAGCGGCACGCCCAGCTTCTCGTAGGTCTCCAGCAGCTTGGGATCGACTTCGTCCAGGCTCTTGGGGCCGTCCTTGTGCGACTTCGGCGCCGAGTAGTACGACAGCGCCTGGAAGTCGATCGGCTCGATCTTCAGGTGCGCCCACTCGGGCATCGGCATCTGGAGCCAGCGTTCCAGCGCCGCCAGGCGCCACTTGAGCAGGAACTCGGGCTCCTTCTTGATGTGCGAGATGGCGCGGATCGTGCCCTCATCCAGCCCCGGCGGCAGCGAGGTCGACTCGATGTCGGTGATGAAGCCGTGCGCGTAGGGGCGTTGCAGGGAACGCTCCAGGACGTCGTCAGGCTGGATCGCCGGTGTGTCAGTGGATTCCAGTACTGGCATGCAGCATCTCCGTTAGGTTGGTGCCGTCTGGCGGCATCAGCTTAGAAAGGTTAACAAAGCCGCTCCGATTGTGCAGGGCATCGAAAGGACCGCACGGCACGGACGCAGTGACGCCGGCTGGTGTCTCGCGGCGCCGCGTTGGCAGCCATCCGCCGCGATCCGCGATAATCCGGCCAACTCGCCAGCGCATGCGGGAGTTCATAGATGCATTCATTATGCATCTTTTACCGCCGATCCGGAAGGTGCGTCCGGCGAGACGGGTCATGCCGTAGGTCGGAAGAGTTGGTTGCAGCCGTCACTTGGCGCTATCGGTAGTTTCCCTGGCGCTGATCTTCGCCCGGCGGCTCGGGAAGCTCGATTGGCAGGCGCAGGACGACGCGGGTTCCCGCGGGCAACCGCTCGATGGCGAGCGAGCCTCCCAGTTGCGCCGCGCGCCGCCGCATGTTGGCCAGACCCGCACCCACCTCCTGCTCGGAGAACGGGGCGCCATCATTTTCCACTGTCAGCAGAGCGCCCCCGTCGGCATCGGCTTCGCCGCGCACCCTGATGCGGGTGGCCGGGCCGTGCTTGCGCCCGTTGGTGATGGCTTCCTGCAGGATGCGCAGGACGTTCAGCGCATGCGTGGGCGTCACGTTGGAGATGTCTGGCAGCCGCACATGGCTCCAGTCCAGCGTGATCCCAACGCGCTTGAGTTGGCTGGCCAGCCGATCACGATAGGTTGCCAGCGCCAGTCCGAGCTCGCGATCACCCACGCTGAGCGAGTGGATCACCACGCGCAGATCGTCCAGCGTCTCGCGCGCCGTGCGCTCGATGTCCTCGACATGCTCACGCTCAGCCAACGCGATGATGGAGGCCAGATGGCCTGACAGGCCATCGTGCAGATCGACCGTCAGGCGTCGCCGCTCCTCGCCGCGCACCTGCCGGGCGGCCTGGCGCTTCTCCTCGGCGTGGAGCTGGGCCAGTTCGGCCTCTCGTTGCTCGAGTTGCTCACGCAGATGGACGTTGGCGCGGTCGAGGTGGTGCAGGCTCTGCCCGAAGCGCCGCATCAGGATGATGGTCAGGCCCAGGAGTTCGAGCGGGCGGTAATAGATCAGCATCTGGATCGGATCTCTGACCACCCCCAGTACGGACAACAGGTCGTGCACCGCCGCGCCCGCCGACATCAGCAGCGGGGTCAGCAGCAGATAGGCCTCGCTCCTGCGCCGCGCCAGCACGATCCAGAACGCGGCCACCAGCGCGCTCAGCATGCCGGCGATATTCAGCGGCGCACTGACCCACACCGCCAGCACTTGCGGCGGCGCCACGCCGCTGGCCGCCAGCAGCACCGGGATGCCAGGGATCAGCACGGGCATGAGCTGCAGCCAGCGAGGAATCGGCGTGCCGTTGATGATCAGCAGCAGCATCAGCGGCATGAAACTGGATGCGGTGCCGAGGATGTAGGTCCAGGGGAGTGCGGTTGCCAGCGGCGGATAGAAGTCGGCGAACTGACCCGAGTAGCTGAGCAGCGAAATGCCCAGCAGCGCGGCCAGCCAGCCGAAGAACAGCTCCCTGGGGCGGTACAGCCAGGTCACCAGCACGGCGGTGGTCAGCAGCAACTGGCCGGCCAGCGTCATTAGACGCAGGTGCTCGAACACGAACACGCGGGCGCGATAGGGGGTGGCCACCTGCTGCAGCGTGCCGACGTGGGCCTGCGACAGATAGCCGGGCATGACGCCGCGGGTCTTCAGCTGCAGCTGCACCACGTTGCGGCCTGGGTGCAAGGCGCTGCCGGGCAGTTGCGTGATCATGGTGATGCCGGACGACAGTCCCAGTTGCTGCGAGCGTGTCTCGGTATTGAACAGTTCGTGGTCCTGCAGCCAGACGCTCACGTTCTGACTCAGCAAGGGGATGTAGAGGTACAGTGGCTCGGCGGGCGGCGCAGCGGGGAGCTCGAATTCCACCTCGTATTCACCGACCTCGCCCCGGATGTCGACGAAGCCGTACCAGCGGTGGGGCAGCGTGACCGTGCGGGTCGTCACCGAGCCGGGCGCTCGGTAGCTGGCCTCGGTGATCACTTGGTCGCCTTGGGGCTTGGGCAGGGCCAGCCAGAACGGCGCCAGGCCGAGCACCAGCAGCAGCAAACTTAGCAGCCACCAGTGCGGCTGCCGCAAGTGCGGGCCGGTGGGGTCGGGGGCGGGTGCAGCGGCGGCATTCATGGGTGCGCCGGCGCTGAGCGGTCGAGGCGATGCATGCTGCTCAGAGCTTGAGCAGGCCCCGGCGCGAGGCCTCGTAGACCGCCTCGGCCCGATTGTTGGCTTCCAGCTTGCGATAAATGCTCTTCACATGGACCGGCACGGTCTGCTTGGAGATGCCGAGTTGCTCGCCCAGTTCGGCGTAGGTCAGGCCCTTGGCGATACCCCAGAGGATGTCGATCTCGCGCGCCGTGAGCGCCCGACCGAGCGGCAGCAGCGGCGGCGCGGCCGGCGGTTCGTTTAGGCGCCGCACGATGACGCGGGCGATGGATGAGGAGATGGGCGAGCGCCCCGCCCGCAACTCTTCCACGGCCTCGATCAGCTCGAATGGGTCGGCGTCCTTCAGCAGGTAGCCCGCAGCCCCGGCCTCGATCGCCTGCACCACGGTTTCGTCGTCGGCGAGCACTGAGATGACCATCACGTCGGCTGCGGGATTGAGCGCGCGCAGCAGGCGGATCGCCTGCGTGCCGTGGCCGTCGGGCAGTTTCAGGTCGGTCAGCAACAGGTCGATCCTGCCATCGTACAGGTAGCGCACCGCCTCGCTCAGTGTAGCGCAGGCCGCCACCAGTTCGCCGCCGGTCCAGGCCCGCAGCAGGCGCGCGAAGCGCTCGCGCAAAGGGGCGTCGTCCTCGATCAGCAGTGCCCGGCATGGCGGCGGGCTGGTGTTCGTGGCGGCAGCGGGGCCAGTGTGCATGAGGTGGTGGGCGGAGTGCGTGGGATGGGGCCAAGGTAGCACGACTATGCAGTGTTTACTGATACCTGACTTGGGGTAGGCCGCCAGGCGGCAGGACGAGAAAAGAGGTGAGAGCAGCCGAGCTGGCGCGACTACCCCGAATCGGGTATAGGCGCGTGACGCGCTGAGCCACTAGATTGGCGACAGACGGCGGCCCTGGCCTGGACAAGGTCATACGGCTCGTCGCTGAACAGGAGATGGCGACATGAACAACAAGATGATCCAACGACCACTTGCCGGTGCCAGGCGCTGCCTGCTCGTCCTCGGCGGTGCGGCGTTACTGCTGGCCGCCTGCAGCGGCGGCGATTCGGGCGACGAGACGGCTCCGCCCGCGCCGCCACAGGCGGCCAAGCCGAACATCCTGTTCATTGTCATCGACGATCTTGGCGTCGATCAACTTACCGCCTATGGCTACGGCGGCGCGGCCCCGGCCAGGACCCCGAACCTGAACGCCATCGCCAAGGCCGGGCTGCTGTTCCGCAGCGCCTGGGCCATGCCTACCTGCACGCCGACCCGCGCCAGCTTCTTCACCGGCCGCTATCCGTCCAGCACCAACATCCTGAACGCCGTGGTATCGAGCGACCTGGCCAACTCGGAGATTTCACCCTACGAGCTGACCGTGCCCAAGCTGCTGCGGATGCAGGGCTACACCAGCGCGCTGATCGGCAAGATGCACCTGACCGGCTCCGACCTGGATGGCTCGCGCAATCTTCCCTACGGCCTGCAGACCATGTGGAAGCTGGGGTTCGACCACTTCGATGGCTACCTGGACGGTGCGCCTTACCCCATCGACACGCGCGCCGGCCTGTCCACCTTCGGCGACGATTCGGCCAGCGGCCCCTACCGGTGCGGCTTCGTGCCGCGCGCCGGCTTCACCGGTGGCGCCGACACCGGCGCCTGCTACCAGGTCACCGGCAGCTGCGAAAACCTCGTCGTGAACACCGAAGGCACGGCGCCGGGCCGCACCTGCATGGAGCGCGGGGGCATCCTCGATCCACACCAGAGCTGCCAGGGTCGCATCCCGAGCCATCTCGACTTTGCATCGCAGAACGGCTACTACACCGGCGATTTCGTCGTCAGCGAGGCCGACGGCAGCGCCAGGAAGGTGCCGGCCACGGACCCGACCGCACGCGGCTACCGCAGCACCATGGAGACCGACCGCGCCATCGCCTGGGCCAGACAACAGGGCGGCGACAGGCCCTGGATGCTGACGCTAGGCTATTCGGCCATCCACACGCCGCTGCAACTCCCGCCCAAGGCCTTGCTCTCCGACGACACGCTGGGCCGCAACGACCCGTTCGTCTGCTATCCCGGCAGTGACGCCCAGGATGCCCCATCTTTGCCGGGCACGGTGGCGGGCTTGGTCGATCCGCGCCTTATCAGCAACCTGATGACCGAGGCGATGGACAGGGAGATCGGTCGCTTGCTGGTGGAACTGGGCCTGGCCCGCTGGAATGCCGACGCATCGCTCGATTACCAGCCCGAGAAGACCAACACCGTGGTGGTGGTGATGGGCGACAACGGCAGCTACGTCAACAGCGTCAAGCTCACGGCGCCGGGGCAGTTCGACGCGGTGCGATCCAAAGGCACGCCCTATCAGACCGGCGTGTGGGTGCCGCTGCTGGTTGCGGGGCCGATGGTCAAGCGGCCTGGGCGGGAAGTGCCCCACATGGTCAACGCGACCGACCTGTACCAGCTGTTCGGCGAACTGGCCGGGGCCGACGTCACCGCCGAGGTGCCGCCGCACCGTCCGATCGACGGCAAACCGATGCTGGCCTATCTGACGGATCCTGGCCAGCCCAGCATCCGCAGCAGCAACTTCACCGAGGTCGGCACCAACTTCAGCAATCCGCTCGCTGCCGCGACGCCATACCCCTGCGTGATAGAGGCCGCTGACATCTGCCTGGTGTTCTTCCCCAACAAGGCCTTGTGCGAGGATCAGAGCGGCGTATGGTACGGCCCCGGATCGAGCATCGTCGGCGTACCTGCGCCAGACGGCTTCAGCAACTGCGCGCAGGTGTCGTCGCTGCGCGTGGCCAGCGGACAGAGCGCGGTCAAGGCCTACCCGCATGCGCAGAAGGCCGCCAGCGACGGCACGTACAAGCTGGTGCGCGTCGATCGGCAGAACTGCCCGGTTAGCAGCGACATCTATGGCGCCGAATGCAGCGGCCAGGCGCGGACCGAGGAGTTCTACCGGATCGACACGGCCACGCCCAACCCCCGGCTGGACCGCGACGACGGCGCCACCCTGGCGGCGCCGCCCCTCGCCACGGCTACCGCGACGGACGATAGCGCGCCCGTCATTACCGGCTTGAGCGGCGAACAGCGCATGGCCTACGACACGCTGAAGGCCGAACTGGATCAGCGCGACGCCGTTGCCATCTACAACCGCAACTACGACCGCACCCATTGCCCGGGCGATGGCAACCGCGATGGCGTGGTCGATCAGACCGACCTGGACAACTGGAAGGAGTTGAGCGAACTCAACGACGGTCAGTCGAGCTGGTACGACATCAACCACGATGGCAGGACCGACGCTGCAGACCTGGCCCTCATTGAGCAGAACCTGGGCCGGCGCTGTGCCTCCCGATCCTGAGGCTGCGGTGGATTTCGTCCCAGGTGTTGCTGGCGCGATGCGATCGACATAGGAGTACCCCATGAACCGAATGTGGAAGACCATCAAATTGGTGTTGGCCGCAGCCGTGCTGAGCCTGCTGGCCGCATGTGGCGGGGGATCCGGCGAAGAGCCGGACAGCGGAGGCACCGATGACGGCGGTGGCGCCTCAGCAGCGCCGAACATCCTGTTCGTCATCATGGACGACGTCGGCATCGACCAGATGCAGAGCTTCGGCTATGGCGGCAACACACCGCCGCCCATGCCCAACATCGATGCCGTGGCCGATGCAGGCGTGAGGTTCCGCAACACCTGGTCGATGCCGGAATGCTCGCCGGGCCGCGCGTCGTTCTTCGTCGGACGCTACCCGCTGCGCACCGACATGTACCAGGCGCTGGGCCCGAACGACCTGGCGAATTCGCAGCTGTCGCCGCACGACGTGACCGTGCCCAAGATGCTGAAGGCCGCCGGCTACCAAAGCGCGATGTTCGGCAAGTTCCACTTGGCGGGACCGGAGCACAACGCAGCGGGTAACTCGACGCCGGCGCTGCTCGGGTGGGATCACTTCCATGGCTGGGTGGGTGGACTGCCCGGATCGGTGGACACCACCGCGGGCGGTGTGCATGAGGGGGGCAGGCCACAGGCCTGTGGCTTCTACCCGCACCATGTCGCGGGCTCGTGCACCTTTGCCGACAGCCGTTGCGAGACCATGGCGGCGCCGCCGCTGTCCGAGGATTCGTCGGGGCTGCAATGCCTGGCTGCGGGCGGCATCTTTGTCAGGGACCACGCGTGCGGCCAGCCGATGCCGCGGGGCGTGACGCTCGATTTCGAGCGCGAGAACGCGTACTACGTGTCGCCGCTGGTCATCGTGGACGAGGGCAGGACCGAGCAGGTGCCCCTCAGCGACCCGCGGGCGCGCGGCTACCGCACCACCATCGAGACCGATGCGGCGATCCGCTGGATCCGCTCGCGCGCGCCGGGCAAACCCTGGATGGCGACGGTCAGCTATTCCGCGGCGCACACGCCCTGGCAGCATGCGCCGATGGCGCTCGCGCCGATCACCAACGGCAGGCTGTCGGGCAATGTTCTTGACTGTCGAGACACGGTGCATGGCCGCCTCATTCAGAACCAGATGACCGAGGCGATGGACACCGAGTTCGGCCGTCTGCTGGTGGAAACCGGCCTGGCCACGCGCGGCGCCGACGGCAGGCTGGCCTATGACCCCTCGGCCAGCAACACAGTCATCGTGATTGTGGGCGACAACGGCTCGCTGGGCTATGCCGCCAAGCAGCCGTTCGACGCGACGCTGGCCAAGGGCACCTCGTACCAGACCGGCGTGTGGGTTCCGCTCATCGTGGCTGGGGCGGGAGTGGCGCAGCCCGGCCGCGAGGTGGAGCACATGGTCAACGGCGTGGACCTGTTCCAGTTCTTCGGTGAACTCGCGGGGGTGAACGCGCACAGCGTCGTGCCGCGCACGCTCGACAGCGTCGGACTGCGGCCCTATCTGACCGATCCCGGCGCGGCCAGCCTGCGCAGCATCAACTTCACGCAGTCGGGCATCAACCTGCAGGCCGGCGGCGGGCGCAACGGCCCGTGCGTGATGGGGCGCGGCGGGTCGGCGCTGCCGTCCGGTGGCGGCAGCTGCACCCAGATTCCCACCTCCAAGAGCGTGTGCGAGGACAACGGCGGGGTGTGGTGGGGCAGGGGCTACACGGACGCGTCCGTGGTGCCCAACGGTGGCGCGGGATACACGCGCTGCTGGGAAGTCAACCAGGCCATCCACAAGGCCGACCCCGGCGCGCCGTGGACGACCGTGCTGCCAGAGCGCTCCTCGGCCATGCGCGACACTCGCTACAAGATCGTGCGCAACCTGAGCACGGATTACGACGCGGCGAGTGACAGCAGCGTGGACCGGGTCACGGAAGAGTTCTACGAGATCGACCAGGCCAAGGGCAGCCCGCGGCTCGAAAAGCCTGGTGAGAACAACCTGCTGCTGGGCATGCCCACCGCCGCGCAGCTGGCGGCCTTCAAGGCGCTTAAGGCCGGGCTCGATGACTTGCTCGCTTCCGAGCCGGCCTGTCCCGGCGACGGCAACAAGGATGGCGTGGTCGATCAGGCCGACGTGGACAACTGGCGCGCCGTTGCGCAAGGCTGGGGGCTGTCCAGCGTGTACGACTTCTTCGTCGGCGGCATGCTCGACGGGAAGACCGACGCTGCCGATGGTCAGATCGTTGCGCAGAACCTGGGCAAGGTCTGCCCGCCCAGCCACGGGGTGTACTGAGCCGTGATGCGCATCGGTGCACAAAGGAAATGGCGTTGGGCCGCGCTGGCCGGCGCGGCTGTGCTGGTCGCCGTTGCCGCAGCCCGGTTCGTCGGCGGTGCAGCGCAGGCACCCGCCAAACCGGTTATCGTTCTGGGCGACGCCGCAGCGGGCACCCAAGGCATGGCTTGGGTGCCCGGGGGCGTGTTCCTGATGGGCAGCGATCACCAACTGGCGCAGCCCAACGAGCGCCCCGCGCATGCCGTGCGTGTCAAGGGGTTCTGGATCGATGCCACCCACGTCACCAACGACCAGTTCGCCGAGTTCGTCCGGCAGACGGGGTACGTGACCACGGCCGAGCGCCAACCCGATTGGGCCACCATTCGCGTGCAGCTTCCGCCGGGTGTGTCCAAGCCGCCGGACGAGGCGCTGGTTCCCGGTGCCATGGTGTTTGTCGGAACCAGTCGCCCAGTACGTCTGGACGATTATTCGCGCTGGTGGCGCTATGTCCCTGGTGCCGACTGGAGGCGCCCGCAGGGGCCGGGCAGCAACATCGAGGGCAAGGGCGATCATCCGGTCGTGCAGGTCAGCCACGAGGATGCCCAGGCCTATGCACGCTGGGCAGGCAAGCGCCTGCCGACCGAGGCCGAATGGGAGTTCGCAGCGCGGGGAGGCCTGGAGCAGGCCACCTACACCTGGGGCAACGAACTGATGCCCGAAGGCCAGACACTGGCCAACTACTGGGATGTGCGTGAGCGGCCTTTTCCAGTGGTCGATGCAAAGGCGGGCGGAGCCGCAGGCACCAAGCCGGTGATGAGCTTTCCGGCCAACGGGTACGGCCTGTACGACATGACGGGCAACGCCTGGCAATGGGTTGCGGACTGGTACCGCGCCGACCATTTCGGCGCGCAGGCAAGGGCTTTCCGAGAAAAGGTGCCCGACAACCCGGCTGGACCGGATGATTCCTTCGATCCCGACGACCCTGGCGTGCCCGTGAACGCGCCGCGCAAGGTTATCCGGGGCGGCTCTTTCCTGTGCAATCAGGACTACTGTTTATCCTTCCGACCCAGCGCAAGGCGCGGAGCCGACCCGCACAGCCCGATGTCGCACGTGGGTTTCAGACTGGTCAAGGATGCCGACGACATGCGGAAGTGAGGCACCCGTGCGCCGCGCGCCGCGCCGCGCCGCATCCGGCAAGTGGTGCGGCGCGCCTGGGTCGTTTCTGGCCGTGTTGGGCTGATGCCTTCATCCGCTGCACCGCTGGCCCGATCCGCGACTCATTCGATGTTCTGCACCTGCTCGCGCATCTGCTCGATCAACACCCGCATGTCGACCGAGATGCGGGTCAATTCCAGCGTTGCCGACTTCGATCCCAGCGTGTTGGCCTCGCGGTGCAGTTCCTGGATCAGGAAGTCGAGCCGCTTGCCGACTTCGCCGCCCTTGTCCAGCACCGCCGCAATCTCGTCCAGGTGGGTGAGCAGGCGGCCCAGTTCCTCGGCCACATCGATGCGGATCGCGAACGCCGTGGCCTCGGCCAGCGCGCGCTCCTGACCGGCCTCGGTCGCGGCACCGCCGTCGGTGCCGACCAGCGCCTCGTTCCAGCGCGTCAGGAAGCGCTGCTTCTGCGCCTCGACCACCAGCGGGACCAGGGGTACCGCCTGGCTGGCCAGCTCGCGCAATCGGGTGATGCGCTCGTGCAGCAACCCGGCCAGGCGCGCGCCCTCGCGTTCGCGCGCGGCGACGAAATCGTCCAGCACCTGGCTGGCAAGCGGCAGCAGCGCCGTGGCAACGCTGCCGGCCAGGGGGTTGGCGCTGCTCGACGACAGGCGCAGCACCTCGCTCACCGAGGGCGACTGTGCGTCCGGCAACCACAGGCGCACCTGCTCCTGCAGCTTGGCCAGGCGTCGCAGCAGGCTGGCTTGCGGTTCGGCCAGCGAGGCCGCGTCCGGGTATTCGACGTGCGCGCGCAGTTCGACCTTGCCGCGCCCCAGGCGCTTGCCCAGCAGCTCGCGCAACGCGGGTTCGTGCTGGCGCAGTTCGTCGGGCAGGCGAAAGCCGAGATCCAGAAAACGGCTGTTGACCGAACGCAACTCGACCGCCAGTCGTGCCTCGGCCTGGGACCGCGCGCTGCCGGTCCGCTCGGTCACGGTTTGCTGGCCGTTGGCGTAGCCGGTCATGCTGGAAACAGGCATTCAAACCGTCCTGATGAAGCAAGCAGGGGAGTAGGCGACTGACGAAAGCCCAGTCGGCTCAGGCGGCTGGAGCGGGTGAAGGGAATCGAACCCTCGTATGAAGCTTGGGAAGCTGCCGTTCTGCCATTGAACTACACCCGCGCAGGCAAGCGGCCATTCTACTGGAGCGCCTCTGCCGCGCGCAGCCCGCTGCGGACCGCACCTTCGAGCGTGGCGGGGTAGGGACCATCGACGTAGTCGCCGCACGCCCACAGGCCGGGCGCGATCGCCGCGCCGGGGCGCTGCAGCCCGGGCGTGCACGCGAAGGTGGCGCGCTTTTCAGTGACGCTGAGCAGCGGGATGACGGCCAGGCCGAGCTGGCGCCGGGCTTGCGTGACCACGGCCGCCTCCAGCGAGGCGCGCTCGCCGCGGCTCAGACTGATGACGAAGGCCAGCAGGCGCGTGGCGCCCTCGGGGCGCCGGATGGTGTCGTGGTCGAACACGAATTGCGCCGGCGCCGACTCGCTGCTGCGCAGCGCCAGCATGGGGACGGGCAGCAGCGGGGTCCGGCGGCTCACGGGCGCGTCCGCTTGCGCGTACACGGTGCTGATGGCGTGGTGCGGCAACCGCGCTGCGCTGCGGCTCCAGCCAGCCAGGCGCTCGGCCATGGAATCGTCATCGCCTGGCGCCGCCTGTCCGACCAGGCGCGCCGCGGCTGGTGCTGCCGTGGCCACGATCGCCCGGTCGAACGGTCGATCACCCACCAGCCATTGCGCCGCCTGTCGGCGCAGCGACTCAATCCGGTGTGCGGTGGCGACGGTGCCGCCGCGCACCTGCAGCCAGCGTGCCGCGGCCCGCGGAAACAGCTCGCCCAGGTCGATGCGCGGCAGCAGGGCGTTGGAGCTGCCCGAGCTGGCAAACATGCCATCGTGCAGCACGCGCAGGAAAGTGGCGGCACTGGCCTGCTCGATCGGCGTGTTGAGGGCCGACACGCACAACGGCTCGATGAACTCGGCCATCAGGCGCGGCGGCAGTGGCGCGCACAACTGGGCCACGCTCAGGCCTTCGTCGCAGCGAAAGCCGTGGCGCCGCCAGTGCCGCGCCGTGCGCAGCAGTGCGGCGCGTTCGGGCCACGACCAGCCGCGCGCCGTCAGCACGCCGGCGATGGCGTCGAACGGTGCCGGCAGGTCGGGCAGTCGCACCCCGGTGCCATCGGCGAAGCGCAGCGTCAGCGGCAGGCGCAGCAGCGCAGCGGCGGGGTCGATGCCCACCCGACGCATCAGTCGCAGGCATTCGGTGTAGGCGCCGATCAGCATGTGCTGGCCGTTGTCGACCATCAGCTCGCGCCCGTCCGGCAGCGCCAGCGGCACGCCGCGCGCGCGGCCGCCCAACTGGCGCCCGGCCTCGAACACCGTCACCCGGTGGCCCAGTTCCGCGGCGCGCACCGCCGCCGCCATGCCGGCCCAGCCGGCGCCGATGATGGCGATGTTCATCGAGCCGTTCAGAAGCGCCCGAGTGCCTGCATCTTCCACGCCAGCCACAGCTTGCGCAGCGGGGTTAGCGCGGTGCGCTGGTGCAGCACCTGGAAGCCGTCGGCCTCGATTTCCCGCAGCAGCGTGCGGTAGATGCTGGCCATCATCAGGCCGGGCTTCTGGCTGCGCCGGTCCTCGGCCGGCAGCAGGGCCACGGCTTCGTCGTACAGGCGGTGCGCGCGCTCGGCCTGGAACTTCATCAGCGCCGTGAAGCGGTCGGAATACTGCCGCGTCAGCAGCTCCTGCGCCGTCACCCCGAACCGCTGCAGTTCCGTCATCGGCAGGTAGATGCGGTTGCGCCGCGCATCGTCGCCGACGTCGCGGATGATGTTGGTGAGCTGGAACGCCAGGCCCAGCTTGTGCGCGTAGGCGGTGGTTTGCGGCATGGTCTGGCCGAAGATGCGCGCCGCGGCCTCGCCGACCACGCCGGCGACCAGGTGGCAGTACGCTTGCAGGGACGGAAAGTCGGCGTAGCGCAGCTGCGTCAGGTCCATCTGGCAGCCCTCGATGACCGCCAGCAGATGGCGTGGCTCGATGCCGAACTCGCGCGCGCCGGGCATCAGCGCCTGCGTCGCCGGGTGCGTGGGCGCGCCTTCGAAAGCGTGGTTGACCTCGGACTGCCACCAGGCCAGCTTGGAGGCGGCGACGCCGGGATCGCTGACCTCGTCCACCACATCGTCGACTTCTCGGCAAAAGGCGTAGTAGGCGGTGATAGCGGCACGCCGCTCGGGCGGCAGGAACAGGAAGGCGTAGTAGAAGCTGCTGCCCGAGGCGGCGGCGCGCTGCTGGACGTACTCTTGCGGATTGCTCACGCGGGCGATTGTCCCATCGGGCCAGGGGCGCCGCCGCTCACATCCACAGCATGCGCCACGCGATTCGTGGCGCATCGCGGCGTGCCAGGGTCGGGCGCTGCTGCAGCGTGCGGTGGCCGATGGCCTGCATGTGGTCGAGGATGCGCAGCCCGCCCTGGATCACGGCGCGCAACTCCCAGCCGGCGCGGCCCGGCACGCGATGCACCAGCGGCGCGCCGCGCAGCATGGTGCGCCGCGCCTGGCCAGCCAGCGCCGCGACCAGCGCGCAGCTGGCGGCGTCGGGGCGCAGGGCGGCGAAATCGCGCGCGGGAGTCTCGATTGCCACGCCATGCGCGGCGCAGTCGGCCAGCGGCAGGTAGTAGCGGCCGCGCCGGATGTCGATGCTGAGGTCCTGCCAGAAGTTGATCAGCTGCAGCGCGGTGCAGACGGCGTCGCTCTGCCGCAGCGCCTGGACATCCCGCACGCCGTACAGGTGCAGCAGCAGGCGCCCGACCGGGTTGGCCGAGCGGCTGCAGTAGTCGAGCAGCTCGGCCTGGTCGGCGTAGGCCGCGCCCAGCTGCGTCTTGACCACGTCCTGGGTGAACGCCGAGAGCAGGTTGTCCAGCGGTTGCCGCGGCAGCGCAAAGGCGCCCATCTGCATCGCCAGCGGGCCGAAGATCGATGGCCAGCGACTGGAAGGGGGCTGGCCGGCGGCGACGGCGTACAGATCCGCCTGGTAGGCCGCCAGGTCCGCCAGCCGCTGCGCCGCCGGCGCCTCGCCTTCGTCGGCCAGATCGTCCGCGGTGCGCGCGAAGTGGTAGATGGCTGCGATCGGCGGCCGCAGGCGTGGCGGGCACAGCCAGGAGGCGACCGGAAAGTTCTCGTAGTGGCCGATGGTGGCGGACGTGGCGTGATCGGACATGGCAGCGACGGCCATTGTCGCTTGCGCCGCCCGGTTCACTGGCAACCGGCTGGTGAATCGTGAGCCAACCCGATCAGACGATCCATGGTTGGCCGAATGCAATTATTTACAATGAACATCGGCTGTTTCCCTGCGGATTCCGTTGCCTGCGGCTTGGCCGCATCGCCTGAGGCCTGCCGTGGCAGGCCGCGGCACTTTCTGCATGGGCGCACCGTCGGATTTCAGTCCACCAGAGTGACCGCCCATGATCGTGCCGTTGACCGTCGCCACGCTTCTGACCTTCGTTGCCTGGATCGCCGCGGCGACCTTGTCGCTTCAGATCAGCGACACGGTGACGCACAGCGCGGCGGTCTGGCTGTCCACCGGCGTGACTTTCGGCGCCTTGCTGGCGGTCAAGCCGGCCAAACGCCCCGGCGTGCTGTTGGGCGCAGGATGTGCCGCGGTGCTGCTCGCGCTGCGCGACGGCCTAAGTCCGTGGCAAGCGCTTGGCTTCGGCCTCAACGAGGTGGTTTCGGCAGGCATGGGTGCCTGGTGGGCGTTGCGGCTGCGGGCTGGCGACGCGAGCGGTCGGACGCGACCCGACAAGGCTTACGGCGGCTTGCTGCTGGGCGGTTTGCTGACCGCGTCACTGGGCGCCAGCGTGGCGCTGCTGCTGTGGAGCTGGGTCGATCCCGGGCAGGTGCAACTCGGCCGGGAATGGCGCGTGTGGTTCCTCTCCGGCTTTTGCGGGGTGCTGCTGGTGGCGCCCCTGGTGCTGTCATTTGCGGGCTTTCGGGTGAAGCGTTCGGGCGGCCTGCGATGGGGCCAGTTCGTGGCGGGCGCACTGGCCTGCCTGCTGTTCTTCGTCGTCACCGCCCTGATTTTTTCGGCTGACGTCACCAAGTGGTTCGGCGCCTCTCTGGGTCCCACGCTCACCTACCTGCCTCTGCCTTTCATCGTCGTCACCGCCATTTTCTGGAAGGAGCGCGGCGGCGCGCTGGCGACGTTTCTGGGCGCCGTGGCGATGATGGCCTGGACCCACGCGGGCGCGGGGCCGTTTTCTGCGGTCGAGGGGTTCAGCGGAGAGGCCGTGATCGAGGTGCAGGGCTACGTGGTGGTGATGGCCCTGCTGGTTGGTATCGTCAACGCGCTCGGTGCTACCGCGGTGCGCGCGCTGGCGGAGGCCCAGGACTGGCGCACGCGCTATCGGCAGGTGCTGGATTCCAGCCGCACAGTGATGGCGGATTTCGACGCCGTGACCGGGCGCGCCCGCTGGGGCGAGGGCGCGAGCGCGCTGATGCGCACCGACGTCAGCCGCCTGCTGGCCATTGGCGACGTCATTGCCCACGCCGAACCGGCCACACAGCCCGGGTTGCAGGCCGACTGGGATGACCTGGCCCAGGGCCGGCGCGCGAATGTGTCCTGGGACGTCGAACTGTTCTGGGGCGACGGCGGCAGTGTGCCGGTCAGTGGCCGTTTGTCGGGCGTGCGTGGTGCCGATGGGCGGGTCGAACTGGTGGCCGCGCTGTTTGAGGTCGACGAATCCCGTGGTGGCTGAAGTCGTTTCCGCGGCCGGCGCGCCTTCGGCCGAGCGCCCGCCGGCGGTGTTTCTCATCCACGGCCTGGGGGGCACGCAGTACGACCTGGGCTCGATGCACAAGCGGCTGCAGAACGCCGGCTTCGTCACCCATTCGCTGACGCTGCCGGGGCACGGCACCACGCCGGAGGATCTGGTCGGCGTCACCGCCGAGCAGTGGCTGGAGGCGGTGACCGCCAAGTACCATGAAGTGGCGGCGCAGCACGGCAGCTTTCACATCATGGGCATGTGCATGGGGGCCTTGCTGGCCACGGAACTGGCCAAGCGCCAGCGCCACGCGCGCGGCCGCCTGATCGTCCTGGCGCCGCCGATCTACCTGGATGGCTGGGCGATGGCCTGGTATGCGCCGCTGCGCCACCTGCTGTACCACGTGCCGGGCGTGCCGGCGCGCATGCGGATCGAGGAAGAAGATCCCTTCGGCATCAAGAACGAGCAATTGCGTGCCATCGTCAAGGCCAAGTTCGCGCGCGGCGAGAACTTCCATTACCGCTGGGTGCCGCTGGCCTGTATCCAGCAGGTCGACCGGCTGCGCGGCTGGGTCATGCGCGGTCTGAAGGACATGGTCACCGACACGCTGGTGATTCACGCGCGCGAGGACGAACTCACCAGCCTCAACTCGGCCAATTACCTGGTGGAGCAGATCGGCGGCGCCAGGGCGCGCATGGTGGTGCTGGAGAACAGCTACCACATGATCTGTGTCGACAACGATCGCGAGCAGGTCGCGCGCAACGTGCTCGAGTTCTTCGGCGTCGGCAGTGCCGCGTCGCTGGGCATGGCGGTGGAGGATGCGCAGATGAGCCCGCCAGCGCTGCTGGCGTTCGTGCACGAACTGCGCGCGCTGCTGCAGGCGGGTGACTTCGCCGGCCTGTATGCCAAGGGCAGTCTCGACCTGGCGTGGTTTCAGCCGGGCAGCAACCGGGCGACCGGCGTATATCGCGGCAAGAAGGGGCTGCAGCAATTGCTGCGCTGGGTGCAGGACGAGGTGCGATTCAGTGCCTTCGGCCAGCCGGTGTTCAATGCCGGCGTCGTGGTCTGGCCGGCCACGCTGACGGCGGGAACACTGCTGTCGCAGGGGATCCTGGCTTTCGCCGTGCGGGCCGGCAAGCTGCTGGACGCGCGCTGGTTTCCGGACGATGTGGCGCTGGAGGATGCGCATTTCGGCCCGGCCCCCGAGTCCACCGGTCCGAGCGCGGTCGAGCAGGCGTTCGAGGCGGCGCGCGTTGCCGTCAAGGCGCTGTCCAAGGCTCCGGCGGAATCGGTATTGCTGGATCTGTACGGCTGGTACAAGCAGGCCACCGACGGTGACGTCACTGGTGATCGTCCAGGCATCATGGACCCGGTCGGGCGTGCGAAATACGATGCCTGGGCCCGCTGCAGGTCCTTGTCGCGCGATGCGGCCATGGAGGCGTACAGCCGGAAGGTGCAGGAACTGCAGCAGGCATGAGGGCGCGGCGCAGCGGTCGGGGCACAACTGGACGTCGTCGCGCCCGACGCAGGGGGCCGCAGCCATGGGCAGGTTAAAATCATCAGTTCGCCAAATTTCAACGGGCGGTTGCAGCCATGCGAACCGCCCGATTCGTTTGCAAACCGCTGCGCGGGTGGCGAAATTGGTAGACGCACCAGGTTTAGGTCCTGACGCCAGCAATGGTGTGGGGGTTCGAGTCCCCCCCCGCGCACCAGACATGTCAACTTCGAGAAGAGAAACACCGCAATGGCCGTGAATGTCGAAACCCTTGAGAAGCTCGAGCGCAAGATCACGCTGACGCTGCCCGTGGAGACCATCCAGAACGAGGTCAACGCGCGCCTGCGCAAGCTGGCCCGCACCGTCAAGATGGACGGCTTCCGTCCCGGCAAGGTGCCGATGAGCATCGTGGCGCAGCGCTACGGCTATTCGGTGCAGTACGAGGTCATGAACGACAAGGTCGGCGAGGCCTTCTTCAGCGCCGCCAACGAGGCCAATCTGCGCGTTGCCGGCCAGCCGACCATCACCGAGAAGGACGGGGCGCCGGAGGGGCAGGTGGCCTTCGATGCGGTGTTCGAGGTGTTCCCGGAAGTGAAGATCGGCGACCTTGGCACGGCCGAGATCGAGAAGGTGTCGGCCGAGGTCAGCGACGAGGCGATCGAGCGCACCATCGAGATCCTGCGCAAGCAGCGCCGCAGCTTCGCCCAGCGCGCCAAGGACGCGGCCGCCGAAGACGGCGACCGCGTCACGATCGATTTTGCCGGCACCATCGACGGCGAGCCCTTCGACGGCGGCAAGGCCGAGGACTTCCAGTTCGTCATCGGCGAAGGCCAGATGCTGAAGGAATTCGAGGACGCCGTGCGCGGCATGAAGGTGGGCGAGAACAAGACCTTCCCGCTGGCCTTTCCCGAGGACTATCACGGCAAGGAAGTGGCCGGCAAGACGGCCGACTTCATGGTCACCCTGGACAAGATCGAGGCCGCCCACCTGCCCGAGGTGAACGAGCAGCTGGCCAAGTCGCTGGGCGTGAAGGACGGCACCGTCGAGTCGCTGCGCGCCGACATCCGCAGCAACCTGGAGCGCGAGCTGAAGTTCCGCCTCAACCAGCGCAACAAGCAGGCGGTGATGGACGCGCTGATCGCCAAGTCCGAGCTGGACCTGCCCAAGTCCAGCGTGCAGGCCGAGCTCGATCGCATGGTCGAGAGCGCGCGCGCCGATCTGAAGGCGCGCGGCCTGAAGGACGTCGAGAAGCTGCCGATCCCCGAGGACACGTTCCGCCCGCAGGCCGAGCAGCGCGTGCGGCTGGGCCTGGTGGTGGCCGAGCTGGTCAAGGCGCACCAGCTGCAGGCCAAGCCGGAGCAGATCAAGGCGCAGGTGGAAGAGCTTGCCGCCAGCTACGAGAAGCCGGACGAGGTGGTGCGCTACTACTACGCCGACAACCGGCGCCTGGCCGACGTCGAGGCGATGGTGATCGAGAACAACGTGACCGAGCACGTGCTGGGCCAGGCCAAGGTGAGCGAGAAGAAGCTGGGCTTTGACGAGTTGATGGGCCAGCAACCGGCCTGACGCGTCCGCCCGCCGCTTCCGGCACAGCGACAATGGGGCTTGGAATCGCGCGGTTCCGGCCCCATTTGCTTTGCCATCAAGAACACGGAGCTTTCATGAGTACCTACGAAACCCAGCGCAACCTCGGCCTGATCCCGATGGTGGTCGAGCAGTCCGGGCGCGGCGAGCGCTCGTACGACATTTATTCGCGCCTGCTGAAGGAACGCGTGGTGTTCCTGGTCGGCGAGGTCAACGACCAGACCGCCAACTTGGTGGTGGCGCAGCTGCTGTTCCTCGAGAGCGAAAACCCGGACAAGGACATCTCGCTCTACATCAACTCGCCCGGCGGCAGCGTGACGGCGGGCATGTCGATCTACGACACCATGCAGTTCATTAAGCCCGATGTGTCGACCATGTGCCTGGGCTTTGCGGCCAGCATGGGCGCTTTCCTGCTCGCGGCCGGTGCCAAGGGCAAGCGCTACAGCCTGCCCAACAGCAAGGTCATGATCCACCAGGTGCTGGGCGGCGCGCGCGGGCAGGCGACCGACATCGAGATCCAGGCGCGCGACATCCTGCGCACCAAGGCCCAGATGAACCGCATCCTGGCCGAGCGCACCGGTCAGACGCTGGACAAGATCCAGCAGGACACCGAGCGCGACTACTACATGACTGCCGACGAGGCCAAGGACTACGGCCTGATCGACCAGGTGATCGCCAACCGGCCGTGAACTCCCTGTACGGCTGACGCTGCTTGCCTTTTTTGCTATGCAAAGGGGCAACGCCAGTGCCCGATGCATGCCCTGCCACGGCGTCCACTGGCTTGGCCTGCTCCACGGCCACCTGATCTGTGCGTTGTTGGCGCGTTGCACGGTGGCAATGCGCGGCAATGCCAGCCGCGCATGAGTTGGTTATCATGCGCCGATCCATCATGAAACTGTCATCCAATGGCCGATAAGAAGGGCGCCTCCGGCGAAAAGACGCTTTATTGCTCGTTCTGTGGCAAGAGCCAGCACGAGGTCAAGAAGCTGATCGCTGGCCCGTCGGTGTTCATCTGCGATGAGTGCATCGAGCTGTGCAACGACATCATCCGCGAGGAGGTGCCGGCCGAAAGCACGGCGGGCGAGTCGCGCGCCGATCTGCCCACGCCAGCCGACATCAAGGCCAACCTAGACAACTACGTGATCGGCCAGGAGCGTGCCAAGCGCACGCTGTCGGTGGCGGTCTACAACCACTACAAGCGCCTCCGGCACCGGGAAGAGTCCAAGAGCGGCGATGTCGAACTGGCCAAGAGCAACATCTTGCTGATCGGCCCCACCGGCAGCGGCAAGACGCTGCTGGCGCAGACGCTGGCGCGCCAGCTCGACGTGCCCTTCGTCATGGCCGACGCCACCACGCTGACCGAGGCCGGCTACGTCGGCGAGGACGTCGAGAACATCATCAGCAAGCTGCTGCAGAGCTGCAACTACGACGTCGACCGGGCCCAGCGAGGCATCATTTACATCGACGAGATCGACAAGATCAGCCGCAAGGCCGACAACCCCAGCATCACGCGCGACGTGTCGGGCGAGGGCGTGCAGCAGGCACTGCTCAAGCTGATCGAAGGCACCATGGCCAGCATCCCGCCGCAGGGCGGGCGCAAGCACCCGAACCAGGACTTCCTGCAGATCGACACCACCAACATCCTGTTCATCTGCGGCGGCGCGTTCGCGGGGCTGGAGAAGGTGATCGAGGCGCGCACCGAGGCGTCCGGCATCGGCTTCGGCGCCACCGTGCGCAGCAAGCAGCAACGCTCGATCAGCGAGGTGTTCCAGGACGTCGAGCCGGAGGACCTGATCAAGTACGGCATCATCCCCGAACTGGTCGGGCGCATGCCGGTGGTGGCGACCCTGGCCGAGCTGACCGAGGATGCGCTGGTGCAGATCCTGACCGAGCCCAAGAACGCGCTGGTCAAGCAGTTCAGCCGCCTGCTGCAGATGGAAGGCGTCGAGCTGGAGTTCCGTCCGTCGGCGCTGAAGGCGATCGCGCGCAAGGCGCTGGCGCGCAAGACCGGCGCGCGCGGGCTGCGCTCGATCCTGGAGGGCGCACTGATCGACACCATGTTCGATCTGCCACACACCGCCAACGTGGCCAAGGTGGTGGTCGACGAGAACACCATCGAGGACAACCAGCCGCCGCTGCTGGTGTACCGGGAGGCGGCAAGAAAGGCCTGACCTCGGACGACCGGCGGCACGTGCCGGGCGGTGAGTCGGGTGGACGAAGAAAACCCGGCAAGCCGCGCATCCACCGAATCGCTGGGTTGGTTCCCGTTTCACCCAGTCCACGCCAATGCATTGATTCCAGCCCGCCGGCGCGCGCCGGTTTGCGGTGATTTCGGCGCCTGTCGCCCCAAATCCCGCGGCTGGGTTGAAAATGACAGCCGAGCAGCCATGTTCAGGCTGATCATCCAGAGGATTCTTCATGCCCGGAACCACTCCTTTGTCCGCCACCCCAGTCGATCTGCCGATGCTGCCCTTGCGCGACGTGGTGGTGTTTCCCCACATGGTCATCCCGCTGTTCGTGGGACGGCCCAAGAGCATCAAGGCGCTGGAGGCCGCGATGGCCGCCGAGCGCCGCATCATGCTGGTGGCGCAGAAGACCGCCGCCAAGGACGAGCCTTCGGTCGGTGACATGTTCGAGGTCGGCTGCGTCTCGACCATCCTGCAGATGCTCAAGCTGCCCGACGGCACGGTGAAGGTGCTGGTCGAGGGTCAGCAGCGCGCCACCGTGACGCACATCGACGATGGCGAGACGCATTTCACGGCCACCGTCACGCCGCTGGAGGCTTCGGACGCCGACAAGGACAACGCCGAGGTCGAGGCGCTGCGCCGCGCCGTGATGCAGCAGTTCGACCAATACGTCAAGCTGAACAAGAAGATCCCGCCCGAGATCCTGACCTCGATCGCCAGCATCGACGAGCCGGGGCGTTTGGCCGACACCATTGCCGCGCACCTGCCGCTGAAGCTCGAGAACAAGCAACTCGTGCTCGATCTCGCCAGCGTCAAGGACCGGCTGGAAAACCTGTTCGAGCAGCTCGAGCGCGAGGTCGACATCCTCAACGTCGACAAGAAGATCCGCGGCCGCGTCAAGCGCCAGATGGAGAAGAACCAGCGCGACTTCTACCTCAACGAGCAGGTCAAGGCGATCCAGAAGGAGCTCGGCGAAGGCGAGGAGGGCGCGGACATCGAGGAGATCGAGCGCAAGATCAAGGCCGCGCGCATGCCCGCCGAGGCGCGCAAGAAGGCCGAGGGCGAGTTGAAGAAACTCAAGCTGATGTCGCCCATGTCGGCCGAGGCCACCGTGGTGCGCAACTACATCGACGTGCTGGTCGGCCTGCCCTGGAGCAAGAAGACCAAGATCAAGCACGACCTGACCTACGCCGAGAACGTGCTGAACGAGGACCACTATGGGCTGGAGAAGGTCAAGGACCGCATCCTCGAGTATCTGGCCGTGCAGCAGCGCGTGGACAAGGTCAAGGCGCCGATCCTGTGCCTGGTCGGCCCACCCGGCGTCGGCAAGACCTCGCTCGGGCAGTCGGTCGCCAAGGCCACCGGCCGCAAGTACGTTCGCATGGCGCTGGGCGGCATGCGCGACGAGGCCGAGATCCGCGGCCACCGCCGTACCTACATCGGCGCCATGCCGGGCAAGGTGCTGCAAAGCCTGAACAAGGTCGGCACGCGCAATCCGCTGTTTCTGCTCGACGAGATCGACAAGCTCGGCATGGACTTCCGCGGCGATCCGTCGAGCGCGCTGCTGGAGGTGCTGGACCCGGAGCAGAACCACACCTTCAGCGACCATTACGTCGAGGTCGACTTCGACCTCTCGGACGTGATGTTCGTGGCGACCAGCAACTCGATGAACATCCCGCCGGCGCTGCTGGACCGGATGGAGGTGATCCGCCTGTCGGGCTACACCGAGGACGAGAAGACCAACATCGCCACCAAGTACCTGCTGCCCAAGCAGATGAAGAACAACGGCGTGAAGGACGAGGAGCTGTCGATCTCCGAGGACGCCGTGCGCGACATCGTGCGTTACTACACACGCGAGGCGGGCGTGCGCTCGCTCGAGCGCGAGCTGTCCAAGATCTGCCGCAAGGTGGTCAAGGCCCTGCAGCTGAAGCAGATGCAGCCGCAGGTCCAGGTGACCGCAGAAAACCTGAACGACTTCCTGGGCGTGCGCAAGTTCACCTTCGGCCGCGCCGAGCAGCAGAACCAGATCGGCCAGGTGGTCGGGCTGGCGTGGACCGAGGTCGGCGGCGACCTGCTCACGATCGAGGCCGCCACCATGCCCGGCAAGGGCAACGTGCAGCGCACCGGCCAATTGGGCGAGGTGATGAAGGAGTCGGTCGAGGCGGCGCGCACCGTGGTGCGCTCGCGCGCGCGTGGCCTGGGGCTGAAGGATGAGGTGTTCGAGAAGAGGGACATCCACATCCACGTGCCCGACGGCGCCACGCCCAAGGATGGCCCCAGCGCCGGCATCGCCATGACCACCGCCATCGTCTCGGCGCTGACCGGCATTCCGGTGCGTGGCGAAGTGGCGATGACCGGCGAGATCACCCTGCGCGGCGAGGTGACCGCCATCGGCGGCCTGAAGGAAAAGCTGCTGGCGGCGCTGCGCGGTGGCATCAAGACCGTGCTGATCCCGGAGGACAACGTGAAGGATCTGCAGGAGATTCCGGCCAACGTGAAGGACGGCCTGAAGATCGTGTCCGTCAAGTGGATCGACAAGGTGCTGGAACTGGCGCTGGAGCGCCAGCCCGTGCCCTTGACCGACGAGGAGGCCGCTGTCGGAGAGGTGCCGCCGGCGGCCCCGGCGACCGCCAAGAAGACCGCCGAGCGGCGTACCGTCAAGCACTGATTCCAGGCGTATGGGTGCCGTCGCATGCAACACAAGGGGGGCGGCACATTTTTGCTGTCCTCTTGCATTGAGAGCCGTTTGCTGTGCTAGAATGCAAGGCTCAGCGCGGGAATAGCTCAGTTGGTAGAGCGCAACCTTGCCAAGGTTGAGGTCGCGAGTTCGAGCCTCGTTTCCCGCTCCAATATTTGATCGCTGGTTCTGCCAAGCCAGTGGTTGCCGCCAAGAAAAGGGAAGCAGCCGCTTCCCTTTTTTGTCGGATCACCTGTCCGGCGCGTTAGCAAAGCGGTTATGCAACGGATTGCAAATCCGTCCAGTCCGGTTCGACTCCGGAACGCGCCTCCAGTATCCATGCGGGTGTCTTGCTATCAAAAAGATAATCATTCCAGCAACTTGTTGGAATGATTCGAGCAACTACCCGCTATTTCGTCGGTGAAACTGTCGCGCCGACGCGCCGATAGACGACTTTCGTGATCTGCTCGGTGGTGTGCCCCAGCAGTTCCTTGGCATGCTCCAGCGTGGTCTCGCTGGCTGCCTTGGGCCGTGTCGGCGAACCGGAACGAACGCCTTGATCCTCTCTGTCAGCTCAGGATGCGCCGCAGCAGCGGCTGTGCGAGCGGCATCGAACCTTACACGCATCGTCCAGACGTTCAGGGGCTGACCCTTGGGCGTGGCGATGATGTGGCGCAGCGACACTCCGGGCCGGCTGCGGATCCTATCCAGCAGTGTGCCGAGGGCCGTGGGCCTGCCACCTTCCGACAGCAGCAGCTGAAGTCGAACCCCGCCAGGTCGCGGTGCGTGGGCAGGCGCGCCGCGCTCATCTGGTGGCGCACCGCACGCACGGCCCGATCCACCCCTTCAGCCTGCAGCAGGTGCGCGAACTAGCTTCCAGGGCTTCGTGATCCTGACTCTCCAGCTCGGCCCAGGCCGCGACCATGCCATGCAGGCGCAATGCCTTCAGTTCACTGGCCACATCACGCATGATCGGCCTCCAGCCTGCGCAAGCGGTCGTAGCGGGCCGTATCGGCCAGCGGCGGGGTCAAGGCGCGCAAGGGGGGCGCGAGCATTGGCCGGGCGCTCTGGCGCATGCAAACCCACCGATAATGGCTTGATCGAGTCGTTCAACGGTCGGCTGCGCGACGAATTTCTGAATGTCCATGAGTTCGTCACACTGCAAGACGCTCGCGAGAAGTTGAAGGTTTGGCAGCACGATTACAACCATCATCGTCCCCACGGATCGCTCGGTCACCTGACCCCGAGTGAGTTCGTCCGAAGAAGGTCAGCGAAACCCGAAGAAGCGACCAACCTACAGGTCTGAACTGTCCGGTTTCCGGGGGAACGTCACTCCACTCTACTGCCAGTCATAGGCGGTGCGTCCCTTGTCTGAGAGTCGCTCATGCTCGGCCACGATAGCGTCCCCAGCCACCACCTTGACCCGGTCGGATACAGCCGCACGCTGACCATCTGGCCTGAACCGCCCCGCATTTTGAGGAGGCTCCTTCGATTGAGAATGGAGCCAACATGA
>CAZHSD010000030.1:0-39790 GCA_964534975.1 uncultured Ottowia sp.
GCGACGTGCGCTACGAGCGCGTGGCGCAGGCCATGGCGGCGGCGCAGCAGGCGGGCCTGTCGAAGATCGGCTTCATCACCGAGCCTCGGCGCAGCGAGCCGTGAAGGAGCCGGCGCCCATGCCTGGTGACGACGAATCGCTGCCGGCCGATGCGGTCTGCGACCCCGTGCGAACCATCTCGACCGACAAGGCAGTGCATGCCATGCAGATCAAGCCACCGGTGCCCAGCACTCAGTTGTTTCAAGGCCGCCAAGTGGTCGAGATCAGCCATAACGGGGCGGTTTATCGCCTTCAGATGACCAGGCTGGGGAAGTTGATCCTGACCAAGTAGTTCTATGGTCGGGACATGCCTTCGCTGACTTGGGATCGGCACAAGCGTGGCCGAGAACGGGAACCCTGTTCCATGACCTTCCGCATCAGCCGCGCGAGGTCCGCGGGCGCCTCCCATGCGCCATCGGAGTTGCGCCTATTCGGCCTGGGCTTCGCGCGCGCCGACCGGGATCGGCGGCATGATCACGACCCGGTGGCTCGCCGCACGGCGGCGATCGATCAGCAGCACGGCGAATGCCGCGACGGCGGCCGGAATCGCGATCGCGACGAAGTTCTGCGGCAGCGGCAGTTGCATTGCCACCAGCACGCCGATGACGATCGGCGCCAGGATCGCGCCGCTGCGGCCGACGCCCGAGGCCCAGCCAATCCCGGTGGAGCGCACGGCCGGCGGGTAGAACTGGCCGGCGTAGGCGTAAGTGACGATCTGTGTGCCGATCGTCGACGCCCCGGCCAGAGCGACCAGAACGAACAGCAGCGGCGTCGGCACCGGCTGACCAAGCAGCGAGATCGACACCGCCGCCAGCAGGTACATGCCGACCAGCACGCCCTTGATCGAGAAACGATCGGCCAGCCAGCCGCCGCCGACGGCGCCGATCATGCCGCCGAAGTTCAGCACCAGCACGAAGGTCAGCGCCGAGCCCAGGCTGTAGCCAGCGCTGGCCATCAGCTTGGTCAGCCAGGAGCTGAGCGCGTAGACCATGAACAGGCACATGAAGAAGGCGATCCAGAACATCAGCGTGCTGCGCGTGCGGCCATCGGCGAACAGCTGGCCGATCGGCGCGCCGATGATGGGCGTCGTGCGGTCGACGAAGCGGTCGCCCGCCGCTGGCGGGTTCGCCGGATCGATGCTCGCCGCGATCGGCGCGATCTCGCGCTCACGACCGGCCTTCAGCAGGAAGCTCATCGACTCCGGCAACTGGCGCAGGATCAGCGGGATCAGCAACACCGGCAGGCCGGCGGCCAGGAATACCGACGACCAGCCGAAGCGCTCGATCAGGCCCTTACCGAGCAGCGCGGCCAGCATGCCGCCGACGGCGTAGCCGCTGAACATCAGCGTCACCATCGTCGCGCGGATGCGGCGCGGGCTGTACTCGGTCATCTGCGCGACCACGTTCGGCATCACGCCGCCGATGCCCAGGCCGGCGAGAAAGCGCGCTGCGCTGAAACTGAGTGGATCATTCGTCAGCCCGGCCACGGCGGTGAAGACCGAGAACAGCGCGACACAGATCGCGATCGCCCAGCGGCGGCCGATGCGGTCGGCGATGGTGCCGAAGAAGATGGCGCCGAACATCATGCCGAACAGCGCCGAACTGACCATCAAGCCGGCCTGCGTCGGGTCGACGCCCATCTCGTTCATGATCGAAGGCAGGGCGATGCCGACCACGGCCAGGTCGTAGCCGTCGAAGATGATGATGGCGGCGCACCACAGCAGGACCTTCAGATGAAAGCCGTTGAAGCGTGCCTCGCCGGTGAGCTGGTGGATGTCGATTTCGCGCATGGGTATTTCCTCCGCTCGTGGTGCCGATCCTGCTCTCGTCGACTCGCCGCGCCGCCAAGCGACGGGCGTGGGGAACGCACACCTCGATCGTCGTGAAGTTGGGGAAGTCACGGGCATTGCCGATGGCCGGCAATTCGGACTGCGTATGGCCGCTCGGGCCGGTGGCGGCGGATTTTAATGCATTTTAGTACTGAAATACCGTAATAGTCTGTAATCCCGCGATTGCCGTCGCGCCAGCGGCCGGGAGCGGCTTCGCGCGCACCGACGCGCCAAGCCGATCCGACCCTGGCGCAGCGCGCGTGCTGGCCTCGATCGGCGCCTGGTTCAGCAAACCTGACGGTTCAGCCAGGCAAGCGCGGGCGCCTGGCGGACGAAGGCTCGGGCGGGAGGCGCTGCGGCGGACACGCGCCACTCAGCCGGCTGGCGCACCGCGCATCCTCAAGATCGGTCGAAAGGCGCGCCGCCCGCCCCGGCCATCACGCGCTGTTGCGCTTCTCCGGCCGTTGCCAGCCGGCGATGCTGGTCTGCCGGCCACGTGCGACGCTGAGCGAGCCGGGCGCGGTGCTCTTGGTGATGGTCGAGCCACCGCCCACGGTACCGCCGGCGCCGATCGTCACCGGCGCCACCAGCACGCAGTTGCTGCCGACGTGCACGTCGGCCTCGATCACCGTGCGGTGCTTGTTGGCGCCGTCGTAGTTGGCGGTGATGCTGCCGGCGCCGTAGTTGACGCGCTCGCCCACCGTGGCATCGCCCAGGTAGGCCAGATGGTTGGCCTTGGCACCCGCGGCCAGGGTGGAGTTCTTCACCTCGACGAAGTTGCCGATGTGCACCTCCGGCCCCAGTTCCGCGCCCGGGCGCAGGCGCGCGAACGGCCCGACCTGGGCGCCCGGCCCGACCACCGCACCCTGCTGGCCGCCGTCGATGTGGGTGAACGGCTGGATCACGGCGCCGGCCTCGATGCGCGCGTTGGCGACGACGCAGTGGGCACCGATGCGCACGCCGTCGGCGAGATCCACCCGGCCTTCGAAGACGCAGCCGACGTCGATCTCGACATCCTGCCCGCATTGCAGCTCGCCGCGCACGTCCAGGCGCGCCGGGTCGATCAGGCGCACGCCAGCCTCCATCAGGCGCAGCGCGCCGCGCCGCTGCACCTCGCGCTCCAGCTCGGCCAGCTGCAGCGGGCTGTTGACGCCGGCCACCTCGATCTCGTCGCCGATGCGCAGCGCCAGCACCGGCGTGCCGTCGGCCACCGCATGCTTGACCACGTCGGTCAGGTAATACTCCTGCTGCGCGTTGCGGTTGTCCAGTCGCGCCAGGTAGCGCTTCAGCAGACGCGTCGGCGCGGCCATCACGCCGGAATACCACTCGGTGATGTCGCGCTCGTCGGGCGAGGCGTCCCTGGCCTCGACGATGGCGCGCACATGCACGTCGCCATCGTCCTCGGCCGCGCCGCGCACGATGCGACCGTAGGCGCCGGCGTCGAACCCGGTGTCCACGGTCAGCAGCGCGATGCGCCGGCCGGCACACAAGGCGATCAGCTGGCGCAGCGTCTCGGCGCGCACCAGCGGCACGTCGCCGTTGAGGACCAGCGTCACGCCGTCGTCCGGCAGCACCGGCGCGGCCTGCTGCACCGCGTGGCCGGTGCCCAGTTGGGGCTCCTGGCGCACGGTGCGCAGGATGACGCGCCCGAAGCTCTGCTGCTGCTCCTGGGTCCAGTCGGCGCAGAACGCCTCCACATCGGCGGCCCCATGGCCGGTGATCACCGTCATCGAGCGCACGCCGAGCGCGGCCGCGCCGCCCAGCACATGCGCCAGCAGTGGCCGCCCCGCCAGCCGGTGCAGCACTTTCGGAAGACGGCTTTTCATGCGCGTGCCCTTGCCCGCGGCCATGATGACGACGTCGACTTGGCTCATGTGTTCCCGCTCCCACGGCAAATATGGATCAACGCGATTATCCGTGCCACGACGCAGCTGGTCGGCGCCCCGTGCCGCCGCGCCATGACGGCGCGGGCTTGGGTCCAGTGGTTCGGCCGGCTCGAGCGGCAGGCGTCGTGCGCGATCGCGTCAGAGCAGCGGCACCGAGCGCATCGGCTGGGTGTAGTAGTCGGCCAGGCGCGACAGGGCCTGCGGCTCCACCAGGCGCAGGCGGCCGCCACGGATTTCGTGCAAGCCCAGCCGCTGCAGTTTGCGCAGCGTCTTGTTGGTGTGCACCAGCGACAGGCCCAGCGCGTCGGCGATGTGCTGCTGCGTCAGCGGGAACACGATGCTGCCGTCCTCGGCCGTCAGGCCGACGCGTTCGGCGCGCCGCCACAGGTGGATCAGCAGCATGGCGATGCGCTCGGCCGCGCTGCGCCGGCCGACGGTGACCAGGTTCTCGTCCACCAGGCGCTCCTCGCTGGCGCACAGCCAGGTCAGGTCGTAGCCCAGTTGCGGTTGCTGCTGGAACAGCGCCCACAGCCGATCCTGTGGAAACACGCACAGGTGCACCTCGGTCAGGGCCTCGACGCCGTGCGTCGCCTCGTCGATGAATTCGGCCTGCAGGCCGATCAGATCGCCCGGCAGCAGAAAGTTGAGGATTTGCCGGCGTCCGTCGGCCAGGCTCTTGTAGCGAAACGCCCAGCCCGAGTACAGCGTGAACAGCTTGTTGGACGCGCGATGCTCGGGCACCACCGCGCGGCCGGCGCGCACTCGCTCGATGTCGGAGCGGAAGGACTCGATGCAGGCCAGCTGCTCCGCCGTCACCGGCGTGAAGCCGCTCTGGCGTCGCAGCGCGCAGTCGAAGCACGACTTGGGTGGTCGGATCCGATCGATGCTGCTCATGGGAAGGCGCTTGTACCACAGCGCTGCCGCGCCGCCGCTATGGGCGTACCGGCGGCGTCAGGGGCCGGCAGCAAGGCCACGCTCGAGCAATCCGATCACCTCCTCGGCAAACGCGGCGTAACTCAGCGGGCCGTCCGGCCGCAACCAGGTGAAGGTCCAGTTGATCATGCCGAACAGCGTCATGGCGATGGCGGTCTGGTTGCGCTCGTCCAGCCGCGCCGGGTAGGCGCGCCGCAAGGCCCGCGTGACCGCCGACACCACGTCGCGCTCACGATCGAGAATGATCTCGCGCTGCTCTTCACGCAGGAACTGGGTGCTGTTGAGCAGGGCGGCATGGCGGGTGGCGGAAGTCTCGTACTCGCGCAGAAAGGCGTGGATCAGCTCGTGCAGGGTGGCGCGCTCGTCCAGCGCCTGCCGGTGCGCCGTCGCCTGCACCTGGCCGACGATGGCCAGCAGCTTCTGCGTGTAGCGGTCGAGCAGGTCGAACAGCATCGCCTCCTTGCTTTCATAGTAGTGGTACAGGCGCGCCTTCGAGGTGCCGCAGGCGGCGGCGATGTCGTTCATGCTGGTCGCCGGATAGCTCTAGCGCGCAAAGCAGGCGGCGGCGACGTTGAGGATCTCGTCGCGGCGCAGGTTGTGGGAGGCGGAAATCGGCCGGGCCATGACGCCAGCGATTATGGGCCGGCGTCCGGCAGCGCCTGGGCGATGGCACGCGCGCGCGCCGCGTGGATGCGCCGGCCGACCTCGGGGCCGTCAGCGCCGGCGCCGATGGCTTCGGCGGCGATCGGCGCCGTCGCCACCGCCAGCGCGGCCGCCAGCGCGGCCAGCAGGCGCGGGCGCTGCGGGTAGGCGTCGTCCTGCCGCCCCAGGCGCCCACGCGCATCGCATTCGCAGGCCAGCAGCGCGTCGGCGAAGCGCGCCGGCTTGCGGATGGCGTCGCAGCGCTCCAGCAGCCGCAGCAGCGCCGCCGCGCCCAGCTCGCCGCTGCGGTGGATGTTGCCATGCTCGCGCGCCACCACGTCGGCCAGCTCGTGGCATTCGGTCGGCGCGCGCAGGCGCGCGCTCAGGCCTTTCAGCAGGCGCGCGCCGCGCTGTTCGTGGCCGATGTGGCGCGGCAGCGCGTCGGCCGGCGTGGTGCCCTTGCCCAGGTCGTGCGTCAGGCAGGCGTAGCGCACCGGCAGCGGTGCATGCAGCTGCGCGGCCATCCGCAGCACCAGCATCAGGTGCACGCCGGTGTCGACCTCGGGGTGGTATTCGGGCCGCTGCGGCACGCCCCACAGGCGATCGACTTCGGGCAGCACCACGCGCAGCGCGCCGCACTCGCGCAGCACCTCGAACATGCGCTCGGGGTGGTCTTCCATCAGCCCGCGCGAAAGCTCCTGCCAGACGCGCTCGGCCACCAGGTGGTCGGCCTCGCCCTCGGCCACCATGTCGCGCATCAGCGCCATGGTCTCGGGCGCGATCGAGAAGTCGTGAAAGCGCGCCGCGAAACGCGCCACGCGCAGGATGCGCACCGGGTCCTCGCGGAACGCCTCGGTGACGTGGCGCAGCACCTTGCCTCGCAGGTCGCGCCGGCCGCCGAAGGGGTCGATCAGCGCCGGCTCCGGCGCGCCGGCGGCGGCGTTCCAGCCGTCCTGCGCCGCGATCGCATTGATGGTCAGGTCGCGCCGCGCCAGGTCCTCCTCCAGCGTCACCTCGGGGCTGGTGTGCACCGTGAAGCCCTTGTAGCCGCGCCCGCTCTTGCGTTCGGTGCGCGCCAGCGCGTATTCCGCGTGCGTCTCGGGGTGCAGGAAGACCGGAAAGTCCTTGCCCACCGGCACGAAGCCGCGCGCCGCCATTTGCTCGGGCGTGGCGCCGACCACCACCCAGTCGTGGTCCGTCACCGGCAAACCCAGCAGCCGGTCGCGCACCGCGCCGCCCACCATGTAGATCTTCATGCCGAGAGTGTAAGAAGATGAGGTTGAGCGTTGAGCGTTGAGCGTTGAGCGTTGAGCGTTGAGCGTTGAGCGGGTGGGGCGCTCGGGGTCAAACAGTTCCGGTGTTCACGCTGAACGCTCAACGCCGAACGCCGAACCTCTTTTCAGCGCTCGGCCATCACCAGCCGCAGCGCCAGGCCCGCGAACACCAGCGCCGCGGCGCGGTTGAGCAGGCGCTGCGCGCGCGCCGACCCGGCCAGCTGGCGGCGCAGCGCATCGGCGGCCAGCACGATGGCGCCGAACACCAGCGTGGCGGCGACGATGAACAGCAGGCCGAACACGACGATCTGCCCGGCCACCGAACCGCGCCCCGGCTGCACGAACTGCGGCAGCAGCGCCAGGAAGAACAGCACCACCTTGGGGTTGGTCAGGTTCATCACCACGCCGCGCAGCATCAGGCGCGACCAGGAGTTGCCCCTGGCCGGCGCATTCTCACCACCCCCGTCGGCCAGCATCGGCGGCGCGCGCCAGGCACCCCAGGCCAGGTACAGCAGGTAGGCGGCGCCGGCCAGCTTGAGCGCCGTGAACGCGGTGGTGGACGCCGCGAACACCGCCGCCAGCCCGAGCGCCACCGCCAGCGTATGCAGCATGACGCCGACCATCAGCCCGCTCAGCACGGCAAAGCCGGTGCGCCGGCCGCCGGTGGCCGACTGCATCAGCACGAACAGGTTGTCCGGGCCGGGCGCCAGCGCCAGCAGCACGGCGAGCGAGAAGAAGGCCAGGGCAGCTTCGGGTGTGGGCATGGGAAGCGGTGCGCGGGCGCGCGTGGGTCGCGGGGTGGCGCGGCGGCCCGTGGCGCTCGATCAGGCCGGCATCAGGCCTCGGGCCCCAGCCGGTACGGCTCCTCGAAAGCGCGGAAATCGTGCTCGGCCAGCGCGCCGTCGATCCAGGCCATGACCCCCGGCGTGGCGCACAGCCGCTCGATGTAGGCCGCCACCTCGGGCGGCACCGGCAGCTCGTAGCTGCGGATGCGCATCACCGTCGGCGCGAAGAAGGCGTCGGCGACGGAGAAGCGCCCGAACAGCAGCGGCCCGCGGTAGTCGCCCAGCAATTGCTGCCAGATGTCGATCAGGCGCTCGAGGTCGGCGCGCACGCCCGGCTGATCGCGCATGGCCAGTGCGCCGATGCGCGGCAGGCGCGCCTCGATGTTCATCGGGCAGGCGCCGCGCAGCGCGGCAAAGCCGCTGTGCATCTCGGCGCACACGCTGCGCGCGCGGGCGCGCTTGTCGGCGTCACGCGGCCACAGATACAGCTCGGGAAACTGCTCGGCCAGGTATTCGGCGATCGCCAGCGTGTCCCACACCACCAGCTCGCCATCGACCAAGACCGGCACCTTGGCCGTCGGGCTGATGCCGGCCAGCGTCTGCTTGAACTGCGAGCCGGCGTCGAAGGAGTCGAAGCGCACCATCACTTCCTCGAACGGGATGCCGGCTTGCGTCATCAGCACCCAGGGGCGCATGGACCAGGATGAATAGTTCTTGTTGCCGATGTAGAGCTTGAGCATGGATTGGCCTCTTCTGTGTGCTTGCCGATGCTAGCGCGGCCGACGCCAGCCAGCGGTCACGAATCACCCCGCCGCCGACACGGTCAGCGCGTCGGCCAGCGCGCAGGATATCAGCGTCGCACGGCGCGCCGGTAGGCGTTCAGCTGCGCCTGCAGGCCGGCACCGCCTAGGTACAGCGGGCCCACCGCGGACAACGGCGCCGGCCGGATCCCAAGCGCGTCCAGCCCGGGCAACTGGCCGCTGGCGACGTTGTCGACCTGCATCGAGTCCAGGTTGTCGCGGCTCATCAGCGGCCGGCCGGGCATCAGCTCCATCACCAGCGCCTGCAGGCGGCCCAGCGCCATCGGCAGACCGATCACCGGTCGTCCCTGGCCGCCGCCAATGCCGGCCCAGCGGCCGGCCGCCTTGACCAGTTCGCGCAGCGTCCACACCTCGGGACCGCAGGCCTCGTAGGTCTGGCCGATCGTCGCGCCGTCCTGCAGACAGGTGACGATGGCCTGCGCCACGTCGCGCACCCAGACCGGCTGGAAGCGCGCGTCGGCGCCGGCCAGCGGAATCACCGGAAACACCCGCTGCAGGTCGGCGAACAGGTTGAGGAAACGGTCCTCGGCGCCGAAGATCACGCTCGGGCGCAACACCGACAGCCCGAGCGAGCCGACCTGCGCCGCCTGGCCCAGCACCGCCTCGCCGCGCGCCTTGCTGCGCTGGTACTTCGAGGCGCCGTCGGCCGCCGCGCCCAGCGCGCTCAGGTGCAGCACGCGCCGCCCGCCGGCCTGCGCGCAGGCCTCGGCCAGCAGGCGCGGCAACTCGACGTGCACGCGCTCGAACTGCTTCTCGCTGCCGTGCAGGATGGCGACCAGGTTGACCACCGCGTCGTGCTCGGCCACCAGCCGCGCCAGCGTGGCCGCATCCAGCACGTCGGCCACCACCACCTGCACCTGCGGCTGGTGCCACAGGTGGCGCGCGCTGGTCAGCCGGCGCGTCGGCACCGTCATCGCGACCTGCTCACGCTGCAGGCGCTCGACGACATGGCGCCCGACGAAACCCGAGCCGCCCAGGATCAGCACACGTTGTGTCATGAGTCAAAACCTCCTCTAGTCTCTGGTCGCCTGGCAGCCAGATTCGGCCGCCTCGCTGTCGGCTGGCTGCCGACCCGGCATCGCTATCGTGCCCGAGTGGCGCGCGCCGTCAAGGCAAGTCCGTCGTCAGCACCGGCTCATCGACCGGGGCCGGGCCGACGCTGCCCAGGCGCTGCTTCAGCGACTGCGGCTGGCCGCTCAGCAGGACGGCGTAGTCGGTGGTGTTGGACAGCACCTTCTTGACGTAGTCGCGCGTCTCGCCGAACGGGATCGTCTCAGCCCAGATCGCAGCTTCCAGCACCGGGCCGTTGCGCCAGGCACGCGGGCGGCCCGGGCCGGCGTTGTAGGCCGCGGCGGCCAGCGGCATCGAGCCGCGGAACTCGTCCAGCGCCAGCTTCAGGTAGCTGGTGCCGATCAGGATGTTGGTGTCCAGCTGGTTGATCTGCGACGGCGTGAAGCCATCGAGGCCGATCTTGCGCGCAGTCCAGCGCGCGGTGGCCGGCATGATCTGCATCAGCCCCGAGGCGCCGACGTGCGAGCGCGCGTCCATGATGAAGCGGCTTTCCTGCCGGATCAGGCCGTAGACATAGGCCGCATCCAGCCCGATCGCCTGCGCCTGGCGCACCACCGCATCGCGGTGCGGCATCGGAAAGCGCTGCGCGAAGTCGTCGAAGGACTGGATGCGCTCGCTGGTGTTGATGCAGCGGTCCCAGACCTGGCGCTGGCAGGCCAGCTCCGCGGCGGCGTACAGCTCGCGGTCGCTCTTGCCGCCGGGGCTGTGCAGGGCGATCCAGTAGTTCCACTCGCGCACGCCCTCGCTGCGCAGGCCGAGGCCGATCGCCTGCAGCGCGCGGCTGAGGCCGGCGTGGCCGCGCGCCCAGTCGCGCTCGGCGGCGGTCGGCGCCGGCGGTACCGGCGGCGCCGCGATGGGCCGGCCGAGTTCCTCCAGCGCCAGCTTCTCGTAGAAGCCGCCCATGCCGGCAATGCCCTCCAGCAACTGCTGCGCGGCGGCGCGATCGGTGTCGCCGCTGGCCAGCGCCAGCTGCGCGCGCGCCAGCCAGTAGGTCCAGGCCGGATCGCGCCGCGCGTCCTCGCTCATCGCCTCGACCGCGCGCCGCACCATGCGCCAGTCGCCCTGGCGCAGCGCGGCGCGCACCTGCCAGGCCAGCAGGTCATCGCTCAGGTCGCGCTCGCGCGTGACCTTGGCGAAATGCGCCGCGGCGCCATCCTGCAGCTTCAGCGTGGCCGACTTGCCGATCACCGCCCAGACCCAGTTGCGCTCCTCGGCCGCCAGCTGCGCGGCCCACTGGCCTTGCATCTGCGCCGCCGCCTGATCCGGGTCGGCGCTGGCCAGCTTGATCAGCGCCAGCGTCACCAGCTCCTGCCGCTTGCGCGTCACCACCGGCGTGCGCGAGCTCAGGTAGCGGATCGCGCTGCTCTGGATCTGCGCCACGTCGGCCGCCACATCGGGCGCGTCCAGCTCGACCGCGGCGCGCGCCAGCGTGGCGCGGTTGGCCTCCAGCGCCAGCCGCGCCTTCTTCCACAGATCCTCGTAGGGCAGCTTGCCGGCCTGATGCAGCAGGCCGGCGGCGAGCAGGCAGCCGTCGTCCAGGTTGCGCTGGTCGAACCAGTCGGTGCGCACCTGCAGGGCGGCTTCACGCGTCACCTCGCGGCCCTGGTAGACGTCCATCGCCACGGCATAGCAACGCACTTCGCGGTCGTCGCGCATCCGAAACAGCGGGTAATGCGCGGCAAATTCGGCCCAGTCGCGTCGCTGGCCCGACAGCAGCAGCCAGTCGTTGCGCAAGCGGTCCTCCTGGTAGGTGCCGGGGTAGCGGGCGAGGAAATCCCGCACCTCCAGCGGGCTGGCTTCCTCCAGCCGCGCCTTCAGCTCCCAGTACGCTGCCCAGGGCTCCAGCGCATGGCCGGTGGCCAGCGGCAGCAACTCGCTCAGGCGCAACTTGTCGTTGCGGCGGTAGGCCTCGCGCATCTCGAGGATGGTGCTGTCGCTGGCCAGCAGCGTCGGTGCGAGCATTGGCGCTGGTGCCACGGGCACAACGGGTGCCACGGGCAGCAGCGGCGCCACCGGCAAGGGCTCCGCCGGCGCCGCCGGCGATGACTCCGCCGATTGCGCGCCGGCGTGCAACGGCAGCAGCGCGGCACACGAAAGTACCGCGCCGATCCGGCACAAGACTGTCAGAATCCCTGAAAAACGCATCGACCCATTATGAGCAAGTTCGACAAGAAGGCGTTGCGCGAGCGCCTGGTGCGCGAGCGACTGCGGCTGGAAGACCGGCTGTCGCGCGCCGATGCGCTGCAGGACATCATGCGCATCTGGCTGATCGGCCGCCCGGACGTGGTGATCGGCGCCTACTGGCCGATCAAGGGCGAGTTCGACCCGTTGCCGGCGCTGCACCGCTGGAAGGAGGACGGTGAGTTGCTGGACGAGCCGCAGCCACGCCGCATCGGCCTGCCGGTGATCGACAAGCTCCACAAAACGCTGCGCTTCCACGCCTGGTACCCCGGCTGCCCGATGGAGGACGATGCCTACGGCATTCCCAAGCCCAAGGACACCGAGGTCATCGTGCCCACGCTGCTGTTCGTGCCCTGCGTCGGCTACGGCCCGGGCGGCTACCGGCTCGGCTACGGCGGCGGCTTCTACGATCGCACGCTGGCGGCAATGACGCCGCGCCCGTTCACGGTGGGCCTGGGTTTCACCAACGGCTTCATCGACGACTTCGAGCCCGAGCCGCACGATCAGCCGCTGGACGCCATCCTGAACGACAACGGCGTGGTGTGGCCGGTGGGAGCGGCGTGACATATGTCACGAATCTCATGGTCAAGTTATGGGTATTCTTGACCATCATCAAAATGACGATTTTGTGACGGACTGACAGTTGAAAGTTTGACAGTCGCATCACCAGACCCGGACCGCCCAGCGCGAACACACTCACCATGGACAAAGCCAGCACCCCCCGCCAGACAACGGCCACCAAGCGCCCTGCCAGCGGCAAGACCAGCCGCGCACGCGGCGGCACCGCCAGCAGCACGAACGCCAACACCACCGTACGGCCAGCCAGGAAGGGTGACGTGGTGCCCTCGCTGGCACCGCAGGCGCTCGAGAAACACGTGGTCGAGCACGCCACAGCCGCTGCGCGCGACAAGCAGTTGGCGGCGGCGCGGCGGCTGGTGCGCGGCGAGCAGGCGGGCACCCCGGCCGAGCGCGCCGAGGCGCTGCGCGCCATCCTCGAGGGTGCCTCGGCCGACGACCGCCAGGCGCTGCGCGAAGCGCTGCGCGAGCACGATGCGCCGATCGAGGCCGTCAACCCCGACGAGGAACTGGCGCCCGACTGGCGCGACGGCGGCTACCCCTACAAGAACCTGCTGCGCCGCGCGACCTACGAGAAGCACAAGTTCAAGCTGCAGGTCGAACTGCTCAAGCTGCAGAGCTGGGTCAAGGAAACCGGCGCCCGCGTGGTGATCATCTTCGAGGGGCGCGACGCCGCCGGCAAGGGCGGCACCATCAAGCGCTTCATGGAACACCTGAACCCGCGCGGCGCACGCACCGTGGCGCTGGAGAAGCCCAGTGAGGTCGAGCGCGGCCAGTGGTACTTCCAGCGCTACGTGCAGCACCTGCCGACCTTCGGCGAGATCGTGCTGTTCGACCGCAGCTGGTACAACCGCGCCGGCGTCGAGCGCGTGATGGGTTTTTGCTCGGACAAGGAATACCACGACTTCATGCGCCAGGTGCCCGAGTTCGAGCGCCATCTGGTGCATTCCGGCGTGCACCTGATCAAGTTCTGGTTCTCGGTCAGCCGGGCCGAGCAGCGGCGCCGCTTCAAGGAACGCGAGGGTCATCCGCTCAAGCAGTGGAAGCTGAGCCCGATCGACAAGGCCAGCCTGGACAAGTGGGACGACTACACCCACGCCAAGGAGCAGATGTTCTTCGAGACCGACACCGCCGACAGCCCCTGGACGGTGGTCAAGAGCGACTGCAAGAAGCGCGCGCGACTGAATGCCATGCGCTACGTGCTGCACAAGCTGCCCTACACCGGCAAGGATCTGGCACAGATTGGCAAGCTCGACCCGCTGATCGTCGGCCGCGCACACGTGGTCTACGAGCGCGGCGAGCGTCCGCAGGCCTTGATCTGAGCCGGCACCGGCGCCGGAGTCAAGGGCAACCCAGCCCGATCGGCAAGCCGGTACCGATTTCAGGCCACTGCACCCCGGTGATTTGATGGGCGCACAGGCCGCGCGCTCGTGCCCCCCGCTACAACCCACACGACACACTTGCGCCGTAGTCAACCGCAAGCTGCTCTAATCGGCGGCGCCAGGGTGGTATTCAGCCACCGGCGGCCGCCCTGGTTCCAACATCGATACCCGAGGAGACATACATGAAGATCCGAGCCCTTGCCTTGCTTGTCGCCCTGGCTGCCGTCGGCCTGCAAACCGGCTGCGCCACGCATGCGCCACGCGTGACCCATCTCAACTCGGGCAAGGTGCTGCCCACCGGACTGCCGTTTTCCGAGGCAGTGCGCGTGGGCGACACGGTCTACCTGTCGGGCCAGATCGGCAACGTGCCGGGCCCCGGACCGATCAAGCTGGCGCCAGGCGGCATGGCGGCGGAGGCCAGGCAGACCATGGACAACATCAAGACTTCCCTGGAAGCGCACGGCCTGTCGATAGCCGATGTGGTCAAGTGCACCGTGATGCTGGCCGACATGAAGGAGTGGGGTGCGTTCAACGACGTTTACAAGACCTACTTCAGCGGCAACTACCCGGCGCGCAGCGCCTTCGGCAGCAGCGGACTGGCCTTCAACGCCCGCGCCGAGGTGGAGTGCATCGCGGTGGCACGCCAATAGGGCCTGTTCACGCTATTTTTCCGTACGCGAGAACCTGCGGGTTGCGATCAGAAAGGCCATCGCCGGCGTTACCAGCCTTGGCGAGTGGCCTTCTTGACCCACAACGCATGCGAAAAATCGCCCGAACAGACCCTGGCTGTCGCGCTGGGGGCCGCCAGACGACTCAGTCCAGATCGTTCCGCAGATCCGGATCGTCACCCTCCCCGACCACCACCCGGGTCGCCACGGCCTGCTGCTCCAGCCAGTCGGTGAAGGCCCTGACTTCGGTGCGCGCGCCGCTGCGCGCAGCCAGCAACAGCCAGTAGGCCATGGGCGAGTGCAAGCGCGTGCCGGGAAACAATTCCACCAGTTCACCGCGCGCCAGGCTCTCGGCCACCAGCGGCGGGCGCGCCAGCACGATGCCCTGACCGCTGAGCGCGGCCTGCACCATCTGGTAGGCGTAGTTGAAGCTGAGCCAGCGCTTGGGCTGCGCGCGCTCGAGGCCGTTGTGATCGAGCCAGCGGCGCCAGGTCAGCCACTCGAGATGTGGCGTATACGCATCGCCGGCCTCGATCAGGGTATGCCCCAGCACGTCGGCCGGCTTGCGCACCGCCGGACCGCCCTTGAGCAGCCAGGGACTGGCCATGGGCGTGACGTATTCACCGAACAGCCGCCGCGCGCCTGCCGGCACCCGCGCCACCGGTGCGTAGCGGATCGCGATGTCGACATCCGACAGCTCCAGGTCGAAGCTGGTGTCGGAGGCATCGATGCGGATGTCGATGTCGGGATACGCACGCTGGAACGCCTCCAGACGCGGAATCAGCCACATCGATGCAAACGATGCGAATGTGGTCACCGACACCTGCCGGCGCCCGGCGCTCTGGCGGATCTGGCGCACCGCCGCATCGATGCGTGGCAGCGCCTGGTTCACGGCCTGCAGCAGTTGCATGCCGGCCGCGGTGAGTTCGACTGCGCGCGTGTGGCGCAGAAACAGCGGCACGCCGACCTCTTCTTCCAGCGCCTGGATCTGGCGGCTGACCGCCGATTGCGTGAGCGCCATCTCTTCCGCTGCCAGACGGAAGTTGAGGTGACGCGCCACCGCGTCGAAGGCACGCAGGTGGCCGGCCTGGACCGGCCGGGTGCGCAGGTGAGTCTGCGAGTGCAGCATGGGAATTGATGCGATAAGGGAATCAATAGCGTGGCGTGATTTCATTGGACTGTCAATGAGCGCGGGCGCAACATTCACTTCTGGATTGATGCCGAAGCAACACACAGGAGCGGATCATGTCGAGCGCCCAGAGCACCCTGTCACAACTCGCCCTCGCCGCTGCGGTGCAGGGCCTGCAGACACTGGCGCCGGCGCGCGCAATGCACTTGCGCCCGCGTCGGGACGGAGAACTGCACATCGTGCATGGCAACGTCTGGGCCACCCGCAACGGGCCGCATGACGCCACCGCCAGTGGCCCGCAGGGCGACCTGATCCTGACGCCAGGCATGCGCTTGCCGCTGCGCGCGGGCGAGACGCTGGTGCTGGAACCGATCGGCCTGCACGGCGCGCCGGCGCGCATCGTGGCCTTCGACTGGTGCGACGCGCCACGGCATCCGGCGCGATGGCTGCATGCGGCTGCCTTGTGGACGCGCAGCCGCTGGCCGGACCGGGCCCCGTACCGCAGCCGCTGCCAGGCCTGAGCGCCGGCACTGCCCCCGGCAGTACGGCCTGGCCATTTCGGACTCATTCGCGGCGACACCGGCATGTCGCCGATCGGATTTGATGTAGTCTTGTTTATCCGTCACCCACCGTGACGTTTTCGGGCGCGAGAACGGTACGGGTCCGGGCGCTCGAACAAGCCAGAACAATCCAGGAGTCCATCATGCCCAACCCCCTCTCGCCCGCCGAGACGGCACTGCGCGACGCCGCGCGCGACTACCATCGCACGCCTTCACGCGGCAAGATTTCGGTCACGCCGACCAAGCCGCTGGTCAACCAGCTCGACCTGTCGCTGGCCTACTCGCCCGGCGTCGCCTATCCCTGCCTGGACATCCAGGCCGACCCGGCCAAGGCGTTCGACTACACCTCGCGCGGCAACCTGGTCGGCGTCATCACCAACGGCACCGCGGTGCTGGGCCTGGGCGACATCGGGCCGCTGGCCGGCAAGCCGGTGATGGAGGGCAAGGGCTGCCTGTTCAAGAAGTTCGCCGGCATCGACGTGTTCGACATCGAACTGGCCGAGCGCGACCCCGACAAGCTGGTCGACATCATCGCCGCGCTGGAGCCGACACTGGGCGGCATCAACCTGGAGGACATCAAGGCGCCCGAGTGCTTCTACATCGAGCGCAAGCTGCGCGAGCGCATGAACATCCCGGTGTTCCACGACGACCAGCACGGTACCGCCATCATCTCGAGTGCCGCCCTGCTGAACGCGCTGGAGCTGGTGGGCAAGAGCATCGGGACCGTCAAGGTCGCGGTCAGCGGCGCCGGCGCGGCGGCCATCGCCTGCCTGGACGTGATGCTGGCGCTGGGCGTCAAGGCCGCCAACGTGCATGCCTGCGACTCCAAGGGCCTGATCTACCAGGGCCGCCCGGGCGGCTTCGACGACAGCAAGGCACGCTTTGCCCAGCCCGACACCGGCCTGCGCACGCTGGCCGACGTGGTCAAGGACGCCGACGTGTTCCTGGGCTGCTCGGCGCCCGGCGTGCTGACGCCCGAGATGGTCAAGACCATGGCCGACAAGCCGATCGTCCTGGCACTGGCCAACCCCGAGCCGGAGATCCGCCCAGAGGATGCCCAGGCGGTGCGGCCCGACTGCATCATCGCCACCGGCCGCTCGGACTACCCCAACCAGGTCAACAACGTCCTGTGCTTTCCCTACATCTTCCGCGGCGCGCTGGACTGCGGCGCGACCAGGATCACCGAGGCCATGAAACTGGCCTGTGTGCACGAGATCGCGGCGCTGGCCAAGGCCGAGACCAGCGCCGAGGTGGCCGCCGCCTACGCTGGCAAGGATTTGCAGTTCGGTCCCGACTACATCATCCCGACGCCGTTCGACCCGCGCCTGATCACGCGCATCGCGCCGGCGGTGGCGCAGGCGGCGATGGATTCGGGCGTGGCCGAGCGGCCGATCGCCGACATGGGGGCGTACCGCATGCACCTGGAGCGCTTCGTCTACCAGACCGGGATGGTGATGCGGCCGGTGTACGCCGCCGCCAAGGCGGTGGCGCCGGCGGGCAAACGCGTGGCCTACGCCGAGGGCGAGGACGAGCGCGTGCTGCGCGCGGCGCAGATCGCCATCGACGACCAGCTGGCCACGCCGATCCTGATCGGCCGGCCGGCGGTGATCGAGCAGCGCATCAGGAAGGCCGGCCTGCGCCTGCGGCTGGGCAAGGACGTGGAGAACGTCAACCCCGAGGACGACCCGCGCTTTCGCCAGTACTGGGAGGCCTACCACGCCCTGATGGCGCGCAGCGGCGTCACGGTGGAGGCGGCCAAGGCGACGGTGCGCCGCTCGACCACCACCATCGCTGCGCTGATGGTGCACCTGGGCGACGCCGACGCCATGCTGTGCGGCACGCTGGGCCGCTTCGACACGCATCTGGAGCACATCCACGACGTCATCGGCCTGGAGCCCGGCGCGCCCTGCTACGCGACCCTGAACGCGCTGATGCTGGCCGACCGCACGCTGTTCGTGACCGACACCTACGTCAACGAGGACCCCAGCGCCGAGCTGCTGGCGGCGATCGCCAAGATGGCCGCCGACGAGGTGCGCAACTTCGGCCTGCCGCCCAAGGTGGCGTTCGTGTCGCACTCCAACTTCGGCTCCTCGCGGCGCCCGTCGGCGCTGAAGATGCGGCGCGCACGCGACCTGTTCCGCGCCCAGCACCCGTCGATTCCCTGCGACGGCGAGATGCACGGCGACAGCGCGCTGTCGCCCGAGCTGCGCGCGCGCGCGGTGTCCGCAGGCACGCTGGAAGGCGAGGCCAACCTGCTGGTCTGCCCGAGCCTGGACGCCGCCAACATCCTGTTCAACGTGCTGAAGATCACCGTCGGCCACGGCGTCACCATCGGCCCGATCCTGTTCGGCACCGCGGCGCCCGCGCACGTGCTCACCGCGTCGGCGACGGTGCGGCGCGTCGTCAACATGACGGCGCTGGCGGTGGCGGAAGCGGCGAGCAGGAGGTAACCTCCTTTGGGACGCTGACACGCATTCCCCATGCTCGGGGACAAGCCAGCAAGGTTTCTTTAAGACGAGTTGCCCTACCCAGCCGCTCCCGCGAGCGGGTGGGGGAGCGAGAAACCATGGGCCGAGCTCTGGGATGACCAGTCTGGGTTTTCAAGCTATGGCTGTGCCGAGAAGTGCAGGGCGCCGGTCGGCACTGCAGCCCCTACCCCAACCCTCCCCCAGCGGGGGAGGGAGCAATACCAGGCCGAGCGCAGCGATGGCCTGTATGTGGACTTCAACTCCCCTCTGGCCGTGCCGAGAAGCGCAGGGCGTGGGGCAGGCATGGGCAGCGCAGCGTGCCCATGCTTCGTGATCTGACTCGCTGCGGTTGTCTGAACGGAGCGCCGCAGGCGCGCAGTGAGTTCCGCAGCGCCGCCCCGCGACCGAGCATCGCAGGCTGCCCGCAGCAACGCTGCGGGACACGGCCAGCGGGGTCGCCTTGCTTTGCCTGCTTTTCTTGGCGGGACAAGAAAAGCAGGTGCGCCGCCGGGCGCACATCCCGGCCGACAGTGCCCGCAGCGCGCAAATTTACTGTTTGAACGCCTCGATCGTCGCCGTGATCTTGACGTTCTTCGGCATGCCCATGTCCACCATGGCATTCATGCCCCATTGCGTGCGGTCGATCACCGCCTCGAAGTCACCGCCACAGGCCTCGACCTTGGCGATCGGGTTCGGGTAGCAGGTGAACTGATTGGCCTTCCATGTCATCGGCTGGGTCTGGCCCAGCAGCGTGAGCTGGCCGGGTACCTCGACCAGCTTGTCGCCCTCGAACACCAGCTTCTCGGACACGAAGCGCATGGTCGGGTACTTGGCGGCGTTGAAGAGATCCTCCGCCAGCAGATGCTCGTCGAACTGCTTCGATCCGCTGTAGACACTGGCGATCTGCACGGTGACATCGATCTCGCCCACCTTGGCGGCCTTGTCGAAGCGCACGCTGCCCGACACGTCGTCGAAGCGCGCGCGGTTGACCGAGGCGCCGAAGTGGTCGATGGCGAAGGTGGCGTAGGTGTGGTGCGCGTCGATCTTGTAGGTCGCGGGCTCGGCATGGACGGCCATGCCGAGGGTTGTGGCGGCGACAAGCAGACAGGCTGCGATAGGCTTCATGGATACACTCCGGGCGGTCAACAGGGTGGAGGGACAAGGCGCTCGGCTCCGGCACATCGGCACTGAAACCCGGTCGCCAGGGGACGAATCATTCAAGATCGATTACCCGACTCCGACGCGCCGCGATCGTTCCGCGCCCAGACGTCTCTTTGCAAGCCATTTGCGCCAGATCAAGCCGCCGGGCTGTCGCGGCAGCTTCACGCCGGGCCGTTAAGCTGTCGGCCTCGACCGCAAGGTCTGCTGTCCTGACACTTCAAAGATGAGCATCCGCAATCTCGATTCCCTGTTCGACCCCCGCAGCGTCGCCGTGATCGGCGCCTCGGAGCGGCCCTTTTCCGTCGGCGGCACGCTGTGGCGCAACATGCGCAGCAGCGGCTTCGCCGGCCGCGTCTTCCCGGTCAACCCCAAATACAAGGAGCTGTCGGGCCAGCCCTGCTACGCCCGCGTGGCCGACCTGCCCGAGACGCCCGAGCTGGCGGTGATCTGCACGCCCGCCGACACGGTGGTGGATCTGGTCAAGCAACTGGCCAAGCGCGGCACCCAGGCCGCGGTGGTGATCAGCGCCGGCCTGACGGCCAAGCAGAAGCAGGCCATGCTGAACGCCGCCAAGCCGACGCTGCTGCGCATCCTGGGGCCCAACTGCGTCGGCCTGCTGGCGCCGCACGCCAAGCTCAACGCCAGCTTCGCGCACATTCCCGCGCGGCCGGGCGAGCTGGCCTTCGTCTCGCAGTCGGGCGCGCTGGTCACCGCCATGCTGGACTGGGCCGAGGCGCGGCAGATCGGCTTTTCGCACTTCGTGTCGCTGGGCGAGCACGCCGACGTCGATTTCGGCGACATGCTGGACTACCTGGCCAACGACGCGCAGACGCGCGCCATCCTGCTGTACATCGAATCGATCGAACAGGCGCGCAAGTTCATGTCGGCGGCGCGCGCGGCGGCGCGCAACAAGCCGGTGATCGTGGTCAAGGCCGGCCGCAGCGAGCAGGGCCAGAAGGCCGCCGCTTCGCACACCGGCGCGCTGGCCGGCGCCGACAACGTGGTCGACGCCGCCATCGCCCGCGCCGGCATGCTGCGCGTGGACAACCTGGAAGAGCTGTTCCTGGCGGCCGAGATCCTGACGCGCTATCGGGCGCCGATCGGCGAGGTGATGACCATCCTCACCAACGGCGGCGGCGTCGGCGTGATGGCGGCCGATGCGGCGGCGGCGCACGACGTGCCGCTGGCCGAGCTGAGCGCCCCGCTGATCAAGGATCTGGACAAGGTGCTGCCTGCCAACTGGTCGCGCGGCAACCCGGTCGACATCATCGGCGACGCACCGGCGCAGCGCTACGTGGACGCGCTGCACGCGCTGGCCCGGCACCCGCAGGACACCGGCACGCTGCTGTTCATCCACGCACCGACGGCCATCGTGCCCTCCACCGACATCGCGCGCGCCATGCTGCCGGCCATCCAGCCGCCGGGCAAGCGGCCGCTGTCGCTGATCAGCGCCTGGGTCGGCGGCCCGGCGGTGGCCGAGGCGCGGCAGCTCTTCATCGACGCCGGCATCGCCTGCTACGAGCTGCCCGAGCAGGCCGTGGCGGCCATCGGCGTGCTGCAGCGCTACGCGCGCAACCAGGCCGAGCTAAGCGAGGCGCCGCCCGCCAGCCAGCTGCACAATGGCAGCACGCCCGACGCGGCGCGCGTGCGCAAGCTGGTGCAGGCGGTGCTGGCCAGCGGCCGCGACATGCTGACCGAGCCCGAGGCCAAGGCGGTGTGCGAGGCCTATCACATCCCGGTGGTGGCCACGCGCACGGTGCCGGCCGACGCCGTGGCCGCCGCCGCCGAGGCCGCGCGCATCGGCTTCCCGGTGGTGATCAAGATCCTGTCCGAGGACATCTCGCACAAGTCCGACGTCGGCGGCGTGGTGCTGAACCTGAGCGACGCCGACGACGTGCGCGCCGCCGCCGCCGCGATGCTGGCGCGCGTGGCCAAGAGCCACCCCAAGGCGCGCATCGATGGCTTCACGGTGCAGCAGATGGTGAAGAAGCCGCAGGCGCAGGAGCTGATCGTCGGCGCCAGCATCGACCCCGCCTTCGGCCCCATGATCCTGTTCGGCCAGGGCGGCACCGCGGTCGAGGTGATGAAGGACAGCGCCATGGCGCTGCCGCCGCTGAACGCGCCGCTGGCGCGCGCGCTGATCGACCGCACCCGCGTGGCGCGCCTGCTCAAGGGCTACCGCGACGTCAAGCCGGCCGACATGGAAGCCATCGTCGCCACGCTGATGGCGGTGTCGCAGCTGCTGGCCGACGTGCCCGAGGTGGCCGAGCTGGACATCAACCCGCTGATCGTCAACCACGAAGGCGCGATCGCGCTGGACGCGCGCGTGCGCGTCAGCGGCAAGCTGCCGGCCGGCGCGGCCAACTTCGCCATCCGGCCCTACCCGGCCGACCTGATCGAGACCGTGCGCTGGCGCGATCAAAGCGTCACGCTGCGCCCGATCCGGCCCGAGGACGAGGAGATGCATCGCGCCTTCCTGGAAAGCCTGGATCCGGAGGACATCCGCATGCGCCTGTTCTACAGCCGCCGCACCATGGAGCGCAGCGAGCTGGCGCGCCTGGTGCAGATCGACTACACGCGCGAGATGGCCTTCATCGCCACCGTGCCCGATGGCGAGGGCGGCGAAAAGACGCTGGGCGTGGCACGCGCGCTGGCCGACCCGGACAACATCGGCGCCGAGTTCGGCATCATCATCCGGCCCGAGCTCAAGGGCTCGGGCCTGGGCCGCATCCTGATGGACAAGCTGATCGGCTACCAGCGCGCCGCCGGCACGCAGCACATGAACGCCACCGTGCTGGCCGAGAACCACCGCATGCGCAAGCTCGGCCGGGTGCTCGGCTTCAATGAGGAGGTCACGCCGGGCGACGACAGCACGCACCAGCTGGTGCTGGAGTTGCAGCCGCAGTCGCAGCGCGCCTGAAAACGCTGTCGGACAAGGCCGCGCTTGCAAAGGCTTTCAGCTCGGGCACGCTTGCGAACCCCGGCGTGCGCTACCATTTTTTAATGACCCGATTCCATCGCCGACATCCGCTGGCGCTGCTGGGCGCCGCCATGCTGCTCGCAGCGGCGGCGCACGCACAGGACTCGCCGCCGACACTCGACAACGCCGAGTTCCGCAGCTGCCTGCGCACCTTGCAGGGCGCGCAGGCGTTTCGCGCCATCTCCAGCGCCAGTTTCGAGCAGCACACCGAGGGCCTGGAGCCGGACCCCTCGGTGCTGGTGCTGCTGAACCGCCAGCCCGAGTTCACCATGCCGGTGTGGGACTACCTGGCGGTGCTGGTCGATGCCGAGCGCGTGGCCGACGGCCGCGCGGCGTTCGCCAAGTGGCAGCCGGCGCTGCAGCGCATCGAGCAGCAGACCGGGGTGGCGCCGCAGATCGTGGTCGGCGTCTGGGGCGTGGAGAGTAACTTCGGCCAGAACCTGGGTGGCCGGCCGCTGGTGCAGTCGCTGGCCACGCTGTCGTGCTTCGGCCGCCGGCAGAGCTATTTCCGCGGCGAGTTCGCGGCCGCGCTGCGCATCCTGCAGGAAGGCCACGTGCCGGCCGAGAAGCTGAGCGGCTCCTGGGCCGGCGCCTTCGGGCAGACGCAGTTCATGCCCAGCACCTTCTTGCGCAGCGCGGTCGACTTCGACGGCGACGGCCGGCGCGACATCGTCGACAGCGTGCCGGACGCGCTGGCCTCCACCGCCAAGTTCCTGCAGAATGCCGGCTACCGGCAGGGCGAACCCTGGGGATTCGAGGTCAAGCTGCCGGCCGGCTTCGATGTCTCCGGCGCCAGCCGCAAGAACAAGCGCCTGATCACGGATTGGCGCCGCGCCGGCCTGACGCTGGCCGACGGCACCGAACTGCCCGACAGCCTGCCCAGCGCCGGCCTGCTGATCCCGGCGCCCGGCGGCCCGGCCTTCCTGGTCGGGCGCAACTTCGACACCCTGTACAGCTACAACGCCAGCGAGAACTACGCGCTGGCGATCGCCCAACTGTCCAACCTGGTCGCCAATCGATCGGACGCACTCGGCTTCGCCACGCCCTGGCCGACCGACGATCCCGGCCTGTCGCGGGCGCAGAACCGCGAGCTGCAGATCCTGCTGCTGGCGCGCGGCCACGACATCGGCAGCGCCGACGGCATGATCGGCGCCAGGACGCGCGAGGCGATCAAGGCCGAGCAGCAGCAGCTCGGCATGAAGGCCGACGGCCGCGCAGGGCAGAAGCTGCTGGCGGCGCTGCGCGGGGGCTGATCAATCAAGGCAGCCTGCCGCCGGGGACGCGATGCACCAGCGCTTCTCTTGCAAGCGCTGCCGGCACATCCTCGCGGTAGTCCCGCCAGGCATGGGCCATCTCGTCCATGGCCTGCTCGCCGCCTCAGAAGCGGTGGCGTAGCCCGATGCCGTAGCTGGTGCCGCTGCTGCGGTCGGTGATGCGATCGTGCATCAGGTTCGCGTACAGATCGGTGCGCTTGGACAGGAAGTGGGCGTAACCCACGGTCAGCGTCTGGCGCTTGACGACCAGCAGGTTGTTGCGCGTCTGCGCATACGAGGCCAGCAGCTTGCCGGCGCCGATGGGCACCGATAAGCCCGCCTGCGCGGTCTTCAGTTTGGCCTTGCTGACGTCGTTCTTCGACTGCCCGTAGGTCAGAAACAGCTTGGCGACCTGGAAGTCGTACGAGCCTCCCAGCATCCAGTTGGTGCGGGTCGAGCCATCGGCATAGCGCGCCACCGCCGGGTTGCTGAGCTGCGCGCGCTCATAGAACGCGGTCAGCCCGATCGGGCCGTTCAGGTACATCAGGTTGCCGCCCCAGTTCTTGCCGTCTGCCGCGCCGTCGCGGAACTGGTATTGCAGCGTGCCCTTCAGCCCGCCGAAGCTGGGTGTGGTGTAGGCGATCTGGCTGCTCCAGCCCGTGTCTGCCGGCGTGGTGCTGGTCCACCCGGTGCCGTTGTACAGCGGCACGTTGGCGTGCAGCACCAACGGGGAGAACACGAAGGAATCACCGAAGGGATTGAACAGCACTGTCGGCAGGAAGTTGGGCGCCACCGCCCGCCCCAGCAGCAGCGCACCGAAGCCACCCGACAGGGTCACGTGCGCTTCGCGCGACCAGAATGTGTCGGCAGCAAAGCGTCCCGCTTCACCCATGCTCGGGCGCAGGAAAGAGCTGAAGGCAAAACCCACCTTCAGGCCGTGGCCCAGGTCTTCGGTGCCGCGCACGCCCAGCCAGGACGTCGTCATGCCGTTGCTGCCCACGGTGTTGCGCCGCGCCGCATCCCCGGCCATGCGCATCGAGCCGACATACAGATCGGCCAGGCCGGACAACTGCACCGAGCTTTGCGCCTGCGCCAACGGGGTCGTCAGCGCCAGCGCCGTCAACAGGACCGGCACCACAGTGGATTTCTTCAGCATGGATTACTCACAAAAAAGGGGAATCGAGGCGCGTGTTCGAAATCGCTTGACCAGACGCCATGCAGGCCGAACAGTCACAAAATCTGCAACTGCCGAACCAAGTTCGGCCGGCCGCCGACAACCCTGCGCGACCAGTCAAGCAATATGCCAGACCAGTGTTGACGCGCCTTGATCAAGAACAAACAGCTATCAAAAACGAAGCGACCACTCCGCTGTTACGCTCTTGGCCCGCACTTCCCCTGCATGTGGCTCTTGAGCTTTGCAGCCGCACGACCTTGGGCGCCGCGATGATCGCCGACATGGCGCCAGTGACGGTCGCCAGAGTGCACGGAACATGACTGGCGCCGCCGCCATGCATGAAGTTGCCGTTTGTCATCGCAAGCTGCCGGCCTGGGACCGATGCCGCTTACCATCGGCACTGAACCGCCTGACCAATCCCGCTTTTGACACGATCCAGCCCCACCCCCGCCCGCCGCCGCCGCGTGCAGTCGGCCGAGATGGGCATGGGTATCCTGAAGGCGCTGGCACGCCTCGGCGGCGCGGCCAGCCTCACGGCGGTGGCGCAGGCGGTGGGTGAAAGCACGGCCAAGGTGCACCGCTACATGGCCAGTCTGGTGGAAGAGGGTCTGGTGGCGCAGGACGCGGCCAGCCAGCGCTACTTCCTGGGCCAGGAGGCGATCCACATCGGCCTGGCCGCGCTGCGCCAGTGCGACCCGATCCGCGCCGGCGAGCCGGCGCTGGCACGATTGCGCGACGAGTTGGGCGTGACCTGCTTCATCGCCGTGGTGGGCAACCAGGGCCCGACCATTCTGCGCATCGAGGAGCCGGCGCTGCCGGTGGTGGTGAACGTGCGCGCCGGTTCGGTGCTGCCGCTGCTGCTGTCGGCCACGGGTCAGGTGTTCCTGGCCTGGTCGGACGGCGAGCGGCTCGATGACCAGGCACGCCGCGAATGGGACGGCGCCACGCCGGCACAGCGCACCCAGCTCAAGGGCAAGGATCCGGTGGCGGTTCTGCGCGCACGGGTGCGCAAGCTGGGCTCGGCCTCGGTCGCAGGCCTGCTGTCGCCCGGCATCAGCGCCGTGGCGGCGCCGATCCGGCAGCACACGGGCCAGGTGGTGGCGGTGCTGACCGCGCTAGGCACCTCGGGCGGCTTCGATGCCGCGCCCGATGGCCACATCGCCGCGCGGGTGCGGCAGGAGGCGGATGCGATCAGCGCCGCGCTGGGCTTCGCCGGAGACGCCAATCGGTGATCACAGGCGCCGAAGGGCGAATGCTCGATGTGCTGGCACTCAAAGCGCCAGCACCAGCTTGTCGCCCGCGGCGCGCGAGCAGCACACCATCATGCGGTCCTGCGCGTCGCGCTCGCCGCGCGTCAGCACCACGTCGCGGTGGTCGATGGCACCGGCGAGCACGCGCGTCTCGCACGAGCCGCACAGACCCTCGCCGCAGTCGCTCTGCAGGTCGATGTTGGCGCCCTTGAGCGCCGACAGGATGGTCTGGTCGGCACGCACCTGCAGCGTGATGCCGGAGTCCTTCAGCTCGACTTCGAAGGCGTGCTCCTGGCTCGGGTCCAGCGTCGGCGGCTCGGTCTGGAAATGCTCGATGCGCAGCGCATCGTCGGGCCAGTGGGCGGTGCAGGCCTCCAGCGCGCTCAGCATGCGCTCGGGGCCGCAGGCGTAGATGCGCACACCGTCCTGCGGCGTCGCCAGCAGCGCGGTGAGGTCGGCGCGCTGGCCTTCGTCCTTGGCGTAGACGTGCAGGCGCTCGCCGTGCTCGGCCACCAGCGCTTCGAGCAGCGGCATCAGCTTGCGGCCGCGACCGCTGTAGTGGATTGCGTAGTCCATGCGCAGCAGCCGCGCGCGGTGCGCCATGGCGGCGATGGGGGTGATGCCGATGCCGCCGGCGATGAAGATGGCTTTCTCCGCGGTTTCGTCGAAACGGAAGTGGTTGCGCGGGCCGCGGATGCGCACGCGGTCGCCTTCCTTGAGCTGATCATGCACCCAGGTCGAACCGCCGCGGCTTTCAGGATCGCGCAGCACCGCGATCTCGAACGCGCCGGCATCCTGCGGATCGCCGCACAGCGAATACTGGCGCGACAGCTCGGCGTCGCCGCACTCGATGTCGATGTGCGCGCCAGGCTGCCACTTGGGCAGCGGCCGTCCGTTGGCGGCGACCAGGCGCAGCAGCACGGTGTCGTCGGTGATGCGCGTGATGCGCTCGACCACCATCGGCCGCGTCACCGTCTGCTTCGACGGCTCGCCGAGGCGCACGGGCAGTGCCTGCTGCAGGATGGCCGGGTTGGCGCGCTCGGGGTTCTGCGCCGGGTCCCATTCGACCCACAGGTGCTTAGGGCCACGGAACGAGGTGTTGGGCACGTAGTCGAAGCGCTGCTCGGCCAGGCGCATATGCGGCAGGCGCTTGGTGAATTCCTCCAAGAAGACCTGCAACTCCAGCCGCGCCAGGTTCTTGCCCATGCACTGGTGCGAACCGTAGCCGAAGGTCAGGTGGTCGCTGGCGTTGTCGCGGCGGATGTCGAGCCGGTCGGCGTCGGCGAAGTGGCGCTCGTCGTGGTTGCCTGAGGACATGACGATCAGCAGCTTGCTGCCGGCCGGGATGTGCACACTGCCCACCGTGGCGTCCCGCATGGCGATGCGACGCCATGCCGCCACCGAGCCGTTGTGGCGAATGCATTCCTCCACCGCGCTGGGGATCAGGCTCGGGTCTTCGCACAGCTCGCGCCACACGGCGGTGTTCTGCAGCAGGATCTTCAGCGCGTTGGCGATGCCGTTGGCCGTGGTCTCGTGCGAGGCCACGATGCCGGCCATCATCATCGAGTGCAGGTACGAGTCGGTGACGACCTCGGGGTAATCCTTCTGCTTGCGAATGCCGTATTGCATCCAGCCCGGCGCATCGGGGTTCTGGCGCATCTTCTCCAGGATCTTGCCCGAGAGCTGCCAGAAGTTGCCGACCGCGTGCGCCACCGTCACCTGCTCCTCGGGCCTGGGCCGGCCCCAGGTGTTGACGGTGTGCGCGATCGAATATTTGCGCAGCTGCTCCATGTCCTCCTCGGGCACGCCGAGAAAGTGCAGGCCGATGGTGAGCGGTGCCTCCCACAGCATCTGGTCGACCAGGTCGGCGCGGCCTGAGTTGATGAAGCGATTCACATACTCGCGCGCCACGCGCCGTACCATGGGCTCGTGCTCGGCCAGCGCCTCGGGCGTGAAGGGCTGGATCAGCACGCGGCGGCGCGCCATGTGGGCCGGCTCTTCCTCGTTCACCAGCGTGCGGTTCATGGCGTAGTCGTAGCTCGCCAGCACGGCGTTGGCTTCGTCGCCCGTCGGCGTGATCTTCTCCAGCGCGATCGAGGCGCTGAAGGTTTCGTAGTCGCGGAACACGGCCTTGATGTAGTCGTAGCGCGTGACCACCCAGTAGCCCAGCTTGGGCGCGAAGAACACCGGCTCCTGCTCGCGCGACCAGCGCAGGTACTCCGGCGGGTCTTGCTGATAGCCGTCCTCGAACGGGTCGAACTCGGCCGCGCCGGCGGTGATGGGGCAGCCGGTGGGACCGGTCTGGCCCGTCAGGGCAGCGTGGTCGATGGGGCAGCGGGCGGCGATGGATTCGAGGGACATGGCGCGGGCAGCCTGATGAAGGTCAAATGCGTAATTTGACTACGCAAAGCGCAATTTCGCAAGTCGGGGACCACCATGCGCGGCACGCCACGCTCAGCGGGTGCGCGCCGCCTGCGCATTGACCTGGTCCTGGTGTCGCCGTGCCTCGGGCGGCCACTGGGCCTTGATCCAGGACAGCACGGCGACGATCTCGCCGTCGCTCAGCATGCCGTCGTAGATCGGCATGGCACTTCGATAGCCCGGCTGACCGATGACGCTGGCGATGCCGTGCTTGGTGATGGCGAACAACTGTTCGTCCGGGTGATGCCAGGTGTGGCCTTCGGCATCGTGCGGCGGCGCCGGCAGCAGGCCATCCGGGCCGCGCTGGCGCCAGTTCGGCTGGCCTTCACGCTGTGCGCCATGGCATGCCGCGCAATGGGCTGTGTAGATACGCTGGCCCTGGGTCACCAGCGCCGTGTCATCCGGGCGCAGGCTGTGCGCTGCCATAGCCGGTGTCGACCACCAGCGCCAGGCGACGCTGGCAGACAGCAGCAGCGCGACAACGACGATCGGCAGGATGGACCGCCGCATCGCTTGGCGGCGCGGCGACCGACCGTCCATCAACTCGGATCGAACCGGGACGGCGTGCTCAGGAATGGCGCTTGAACACGCTGGTGCTGCCATCGCGCCGCACCAGCAGCGTGTCGTACTTGTCGCGCCGGCCGCCATAGACCGGGCCGTCCATGCCCGGCGAGCCGACCGGCATGCCCGGCACCGCGAGGCCCAGCGCCTGCGGCTTCTCGCGCAGCAGGCGGTGCACCTCGTCGGCGTGCACATGGCCTTCGACCAGATAAGCGCCCACCAGCGCGGTGTGGCACGAACCCAGCTGTACCGGCAGACCCAGGCGTGCGCGCACGGCGTTGTTGCCGGTGTCGTGCGCGCTGACCTTGAAGCCATGCTGCTCCATGTGCATGATCCAGTCGCCGCAGCAGCCGCAGCTGGCGTCCTTCCAGACTTCCAGCGCGAAGGGCTCGAGTTTGCGCCGCGCCACCACGGGCAGCGCAGTGAGCGCGCCGGCAGCCGCCAGCCATTGCAGGATTCGACGACGATGGGTGTTCATGACCTTTTCCTCATTCAAGCGATGCGCGCGACCGCTCCAAAACCGCGCCACGGCAGCCACGCAGCCGCTTGCAGGCACACTGCGCATCCGTGTGCCACGATTGTCGGCCAGCCACGCCAATTTCGCTTCCCGTGCCCTTGAATTCCCCGACCGCCCGAACGCCCGCTTGGCTGGGCCTGTGGCTCACGCTGATCGCCGGCGTGCTGCTGGCACTGCTGGCGGCGGTGACCTTGCTGGCGGTGCAGATGCACTTCGAGGCACGCGACCGCCAGTTGCTGCACAGCCACTTGGAGCGTGCGCGCATCCTGCTGGCGCGCGTCGACCACACGGCACGGCTGTCCACGCTGCCGACGCAGCTGCAGGATGCCTTCGGCGACGAGCACGCGCTGGCGGTGCGCATTCAGGACCCGCTGGGCCAGCCGCTGTATGAACAGGCGCCCGCCGCCGCCATGCCGATGCGGCTGCTGGCCCACCCCGCCGTGGCGCAGCCGGTGCCGCTGGTGGACTGGATGGAAGCCGGGCATTTCTGGCGCGGCAGCGCGATGCTGATGCGCATGCCGATGGACGGCGCCGCCGCGCTGACGGTGGCGATGGCGCTGGACGTCGGCAATGACCAGGCCTTCGTACAGCGCCTGCGGCTGGTGCTGATTGCCTACCTGCTGCTGGCAACGATGGCGTTTGGCGTGTTGGCGTGGTGGCTCACGGGGCGCCGCCGGGGTCCCGGCACGCCCTGATCAACCCTGTCGGCACGCCCTCAGGCAGCGGCAAAACCCAGCACCACGCGTCGCGTCGACGCGCTCTTCTTTTCGATCCTGGTCACCACCACCGCGCCGATCTCGGCGGTGTTGGCCACGTGCGTGCCGCCGCAGGGTTGCAGGTCGATCTGCTCGCCATCGGGTTGGCCGATGCGGATGGTACGCACCGCACCGGTGCCGCGCGGCGGCTGCACGCTCATGCTCTTGACCAGCTGCGGGTTGGCGTCCAGTTCGGCCTCGCTCACGCTGCCCACCACCACCGGCAGCGCGGCGGCCACCAGGCGTGCGATGCCGGCGCTAAGCCGCTCCTTGTCGAGCGGCTCGGTCATATGGAAGTCCAGCCGCGCATGGTCAGCCGTGATCGAGCAGCCATTGACCGGCTTGTCCACCAGATGGCACAGCAGGTGGGTGGTGGTGTGAAAGCGCATCAGCCGGCGCCGGCGCGCCGCATCGATGCGGGCCGTGACCGCATCGCCGGGCCGCAGCCGCGCCAGCAGATCGTGCGCGTGCGCCGGCACCAGGTGCGTGATGCGGCCGGTCGGGCGGCCGTCCTGGCCGCTTTCCTTGCGCGTGTCGCCGATCGGCAGCTCGGTGCCATCTGCCAGCAGCAAGCAGCCGGCGTCACCGGCCTGGCCGCCGCCAAGCGGGTAGAACACCGTGCGGTCCAGCACCACGCCGCGCTCGTCCGCGGCCAGCACCCGCGCCTGGCATTCGGTCAGGGTGGCGTCGTCGCGAAACAGTTCTTCGGTCATGCGGGCAATGGTAACGGCACCACCCGCCGGGCGCGGGCCGGCGCGCGTAAGATGGCCGCCATGAGTCCACCCCAGCCGCCGCGCAGCCACCATTGGGCCGATCTCACGAGCATGGATTTCGCCGCGCTCGACCTGACGCGCACGATCGCGGTGCTGCCGCTGGGCGCCACCGAGCAGCACGGCCCGCACCTGCCGCTGTCGGTCGACAGCGATCTGGCGCGCGGCATCGTCGATGCCTGCACGCCGCATGTGCCGGCCGAGCTGCCGGCGCTGTTCCTGCCGTTGCAGCCGGTCGGCTACAGCCCCGAGCACGCCGACTTCGCCGGCACGCTGAGCCTGAAGGCCGAGACCGTGATCCGCCTGTGGACCGACATCGCCGAGAGCGTGGCCGCCAGCGGCGTGCGCAAGCTGCTGCTGTTCAACACCCATGGCGGCAACGTCGGCCTGCTCGACGTGGTGGCGCGCGACTGGCGCCAGCGCCTGGACCTGCTGGTGTACGGCGTGAGCTGGTTCAACCTGCCGCTCACCGCCCCCGACGGCAGCGATGTGATGGCGCGCTTTTGCGCCGCGGAGCAGCGCTTCGGCGTGCATGGCGGGCAGATCGAGACCGCGATGATGCTGGCGCTGGCGCCCGAGCGGGTGCGCCGTGCCGAGACGCGCGATTTCGCCTCCAGTTCGCAGGCGCGCGCACGCGACTTCGCCATCCTGGGCAATGGCCGCAGCGCCAAGCTGGCCTGGGCGGCGCAGGACCTGAACCCGGCCGGCGTCGCCGGCAACGCCGCCGCCGCCACGCCCGAGGATGGCCAGGCCCTGATCGACGCTGCCGGCCGCGCACTGGCCCGGGTGCTGGTGGAGATCGATCGCCTGCCGGCCGACACGCTGCGGCATCGGAACCGATAGGGCCTTGCAAACGGCCGGGACAGCCGAACGCAGAAAACGCCGAGGTTTCGCAAAAGATGCAAAAGATTCAACTTACTCCTCAATTGAGAGCAAGGCAGAACCGCAAAGCAAGACTCTTGTTCGATCGGCACCCAAGCAACAATCTTTTCTGCGTCTTCTGCGTGATTTCCGCGCCCTCTGCGTCCAGCGGTTTCCAGCCGTCTCGATTTCCCTTCAATAATGTGGACTGTTACACCTAACCCCAAGGAGTTGCCATGCTGAACCGCCGCCGTTTCTCGACCGCCCTGCTGTCCGCCACCGCGCTGGGTGGCGCCTGGCTGCCGGCCTGGGCGCAGAGCGAGGCACCGATCCACATCCTGGTCGGCTTTCCGGCCGGTGGCGGCTCGGACGTCATCGCGCGCCTGCTGGCCGAGCGGCTGCAGGCCGAGCTGGGCCGCAGCGTGGTGGTCGAGAACCGCCCCGGCGCCGGCGGCCAGATCGCCGCGCAGCAGCTCAAGGCCGCGCGCCCCGACGGCACCACGCTGTTCCTGTCGCACGACCACACGATCTCGATCCTGCCGCAGGTGGTGGCCAAGCCCGGCTACGCGCCGCAGGAGGACTTCGTCGCACTGGGCGGTTTCGCCACCTTCGTCAACGGGCTGGCGGTGTCGCCCAACACCCCGGTCAAGAGCGTGCCCGAGTACGTCGACTGGGTGAAGGCGCAGGGTGGCAAGAGCGCGGTCGGCATTCCGGCGCCGGCGTCGACGCCCGAGTTCCTGGTGCAGCTGATCGGCAAGCGCTACGGGCTGGATCTGACGCCGGTGCCCTACAAGGGCAGCGCGCCGATGATCGCCGACATGCTGGGCAGCCAGATCCCGGCCGGCACCGGCTCGGTGCAAGACTTCATCGAGTACCAGCGCGTCGGCAAGCTGCGCATGATTGGCGTGCTGGGCGGCCAGCGCCAAGCGGCCATGCCGGAGGTGGCGACCTTCAGCGAACTGGGTTTCAAGGGCCTGGAGGATCTGCCGTTCTATGGCATCTGGGGCCCCAAGGGCACGCCGGCGGCCTTCATCGACGGCTTCACGCGCGCGCTGGAGAAGGTGGTGGCCCAGCCCGAGGTGCGCAACCGGCTGGTCGAGCTGGGCCTGACGGTGGACTACATGAATCCGAGTCAGCTGGATCAACGCGAGCGCGCCTACACAAAGGTCTGGTCGCGCATCATCGGCGAGAGCGGCTTTCAGCCGAGATGACGCTCCCCCTGTGGCGCTGACGCGCCTTCCCCCTAGAGGGGAACGCCGCCAGCAGCCGGGCCAAGCCCGCTCCGCGGCGGCCTGGAGTGGCCTGCTCCGCGGCCCCTGGGCGCGCCTGCTGCGCAGCGCTTGTCTCCCTCCCCCGCTGGGGGAGGGTTGGGGTGGGGGCCGGCAGCGGGGCAACACGGCGCTGCCGCTCATCACCTCAAGCGTAGGTCACCCAGTCGCGGTACTCAGCGGCGTCCAGGTGCGGCAGCGTGTTGTAGCTCAGCAGCTGGTGGCGCCTGGGGTTGAAGACGAACTCGGTCACGGCCGTGTTGCGGATGCGCAGATTGAGCTCGATGCTGGTGGCGGGCGGCGCGTCCAGCACCTGCGCCACGGCGGTGGCGATGGGGCCGCCGCTGGACACCAGCAGCACCTTGCCGTCGTAGTTTTCGCGCACGTGGTCGAGCGCGCCCGTCACGCTGGCGCGGAAGTCGGGGTAGCTGGGCATGCCCTGGGGCTGCACGCGCCCTGCCATCCAGGCCGCGAGGCCGTCGCGCAACAGGCGGAAATGCTGGCGATACAACTCTGGCGTGTCGGGCCGGGGCAGCGCATCGGGGTGCACGCTGCGGATGACGGCGTGGCTGTCGTATTCGTTCAGGCCCGGCCATTGCAGAGACGGCACATCGAAGCCCCACCTTCGGCGATCGCCTGCCAGGTGCCGAGCTGGCGCCGCAGCGTGCCGGTCAGCACGGCGTCGAAGCGCAGGCCGTCGCCAAAGCGCTCGCGCAGGTACTGGCCCAGGCGCAGGCTCTGGCGCCGGCCCAGCTCGCTCAATTGGTCGTAGTCATCGGCGCCGAAACTGGCCTGGCCGTGGCGCACCAGATAAAGGGTTCCCATGCCGGCATTGTGCGTTGACGCTGGCGTCGATCCGGCGCTGTGCGGTCACCGCGGCGACTGGTCCGTCTGCCGCCGGCCGATGGCGAGCGCCGGCTATCCCGCCTGCAGCACCTCGGCAAACACCGACGCATCGACGTTGGCGCCGGTGATCACCACGCCGACCCTCTGCCCGCGCAAACCGCCCCGCTCCTGCAACGCGGCCGCAAAGGCCGCCGCGCCCGCACCCTCGGCCAGGTTGTGGGTGTCGGTGTAGATCGCGCGCATGGCGGCCGCCACCTCCTCTTCACTCACCCGCACCACGTGATCCAGCTGCTCGCGCAGCACCGCCAGTGCGCCGGCGTCGGCACGCCGCACCGCCATGCCATCGGCCAACTGCGTGCTGACCGCCGACTCGACCACGCGGTCGGCGGCGATCGACTCGGCGTAGGTGGTGGCGCCGCTGCTGACCACGCCGACGATGCGCACGGGATGCTCCAGCGCCCGCCGGGCGGCGATCGCCGCGCAGGCGCCGGAGCCGAGACCGATCGGCACGTAGGCAACGTCGAGATCGGGCACCGCGCGCAGGAACTCCCACCAGTAGGATGCCACGCCGCGCACCAGGTCCGGGTGGAAGCTCGGCACCATCAGCGCGCCGCGCCGATCGGCCAGCTGGCGCGCATGATCGAGGCTGGCGGTGAAGTCCTCGCCGTGCTCGACCAGCTCGACGCCAAGCGCGCGCATGGCGGCGTTCTTCTCGACCGAATTGCCGCGCGGCACCACGATGGTGCAGCGCACGCCATGCGCGCGCGCGGCCCAGCCGACGCTCTGCCCATGGTTGCCGCGCGTGGCGCTGATCACTTCATGCGGCAGTTGGCCGCGCGCCTGCAGCGCTTCGAAGAACGTCAGGCCGCCTCGGATCTTGAACGCGCCCACCGGCGTGTGGTTCTCGTGCTTGACCCAGCAGTCGGTGCCCAGGCGCTCGGACAGCAGGCCCCAGCGGTACTGCGGCGTTGGCGGCATCTCGCGGTACACCAGTTCGGCGGCAGCTTCGATCTCGGCCAGCGTGGGCAGGTGCGGCATGGCCATGGCATTCTCCTTCAGGCCGTCATCATGCCTGCCATGCCGACGACAGGGTCACTGCGCCGCGCGGCGTCGTCAGCACGGCCTCGATGGCGGGCTGCACATCGGGCCGGATGTCCAGCCCATCCAGGCCGGCCGCGGCGCAGGCTTCGGCCAATGCGCCGGCGCGCGGATGCCGCAGCGCCAGCGACCGCAGTTCGAGCCCGCGCGGCGGCAGGCTGGCGGCCGGGTGCACCGCACCCCACTCAATCAGCGTCGGCAAGCAACCATCGAACAGGCGCCGGCCGTCGGGCCGCACGCTGATCTGCCATTCGAGCCGGCCGCGCGGCGTCATGCGGCTGGCATGCAGCAGCTCGCCGCGGTCGATCTCCAGCATCGCCAGCCGCGTCACCGCCGCCTGCAGGTCGGGCACGCGCGCGACCCAGTGGATCAGGCGCGGTCCCTGCACCGCCACCCGCTCGCGCAGCGCCTCGTCGTCCATGTCGAACCAACGCCGCTGGCCGGCCGCCTCACGCGCGGTGCGCGCGGCGGCGGGATCGATCGCAATGATCTCCAGGTAGGCCAGCGGGAACGCCTCGGCAGCGATCGCCAGCACGCGGTTATGGGTGCCGAACAGCGGATGCTCGCCACCGGCATCGGGCGCCACGCCCAGCGTGGCCTCGCACCAGGCGGCGCCTTCGTCCAGCGTGTGGGCCAGCACCACCAGATGGTCGAGGCGGGCGCGGTCGTGCAGCGGCGCGCTCACAGCAGCACCTCGCCATGGACCACGCGCACGCAGCCGCCACCCACCCACACTTGTCCGTCCGCATCGCGCTCGACCTGCACCCGACCGACGCGGCCCAGCGCCGTGCCCTGCGCCGCCACGTAGCGGGGCGGCAGCTGGCCCGCCTCGATCAGCCACTGCGCCAGGCTGGCGTTGAGGCTGCCGGTGACCGGGTCCTCAGCGACGCCGATCGGCGCCGCGAAGGCGCGCACCTCGATCCAGGGCGCGTCCTCGCACCCCGCGGCGGCGGCGAAGGCGCGCGCCTCGCGGTTCGATCGCGCGATCAGCGGGCCGGCATCTTCCGTCCGGCAGACGCCGACCACGCCGATCTTGTGCCCCAGCCGCTCGATCTGCGCATGGTTGGGCTGCAAGGCCAGCACGGCATCGGCGCTGGCCAATTGAAGCGCCAGCCAGAGCGGGCCGTTGTCGAGCAGTTGCGCACGCAGCACCTGCGCCGCCGGCACGCCGAGTGCCGCCGTGGCCTGCGCCAGCAACTCGGGCGACGGGTCACTGCGCACACTTGGCGGCGCGGCAAACGCCAGGCGCGGACCGTCGCGCCGGATCGGGATCAGCCCCTTGGCGCATTGCTGCACGATGCGCCCGGCCGATTTCGGCGGCCCGCCCGCCGCCAGCCAGGCGAAGCACGAACCCAGGGTCGGGTGGCCGGCGAACGGCAACTCGCCGCCCGGCGTGAAGATACGCAGCGCGTAATCGGCCGCGCCGTCGGAAGGCGGCAGCACGAAGGTAGTTTCCGACAGATTGGTCCAGCGCGCGAAGCGCTGCATGGCGGCGTCATCGAGCCCGCCGCCATCCAGCACCACGGCAACCGGGTTGCCGTAGCCGGGCGTGTCGGTGAAGACTTCGACCTGGGCGAATGGGCGCGGGCGCGGGCTCATGCAGCCACCCTCGCCGACCGCTCCGCCAGGGCCTGGCGCACCACCGCCGCCAACGCCGCCATGCCGCGATCGATCTGCTCCGCGGTGGAAGTGACGAAGGACAGGCGCAGCGTGTTGGGCTCCGGCGCCTGCGCATAGAACGGCGCGCCGGGCACGAAGGCCATGCCGGCATCGACCGCCCGCGGCAGCAGCGCCTGCGCGTCCAGGCCGTCTGGCAGGCGCACCCAGACGAACATGCCGCCGACCGGCTCGGTCCAGTGCACGTCGAGCCCGGCCATGTGCCGGTGCAGCGCCGCCATCATGGCGTCGCGCTGCGACTTGTAGCGCGCGCGGATGGTAGGCACGTGGCGGTCCAGGAAGCCGTCCTTGATGACTTCGGCCACCACGCGCTGGTTGAAGCCGGGCGTGTGCAGGTCGGCCGCCTGCTTGGCCTGCAGCAGCTTGGGGTAGAGCGCCGGCGGCGCGATGACATAGCCCAGGCGCAGGCCGGGCGCGAGGATCTTGGAGAACGAGCCCAGATAGAGCACGCCTTCGGGCCAGCGCGCCAGCAGCGGCGCCGGCGGCGGCTGCTCGAACCACAGCTCGCCATAGGGGTTGTCCTCGACGACCGGCAGGCCACGTTCGCGGTACACCGCCAGCACCGCCTCGCGCCGCGCCTCGGACATGGTGCGGCCGGTGGGATTCTGGAAATTGGGCAGCAGGTACATGAAGCGCGGCGGTTCGGCCATGCCTTCAAGCTGCGCCCGCAGCGCCTCGGGCTGCACGCCCTCGTCGTCGCTGGCCACGCTGTCCACGCGCGGCTGCATTGGCGTGAAGGCCTGCAACGCACCGAGGTAGGTGGGCGTTTCCACCAGCAGCGGCGCGTCCTTGTCGATCAGCAGTTTGGCGATCAGGTCCAGCCCCTGCTGGCTGCCGGTGGTGATCAGCACCTGCTCTGGCGAGACGCGCGCGCCCTGCCGGCCCATCTCGGCCGCGACCCAGGCGCGCAGCTCGGGCAATCCTTCGCTGGCGGCGTACTGCAGCGAGGGCTTGGCGACGGCGCTGCCTTCTGCCAGCACCGTGGCACAGGCGGCGCGCATGGCCTCGACCGGGAAGGTCTCGGGCGACGGCAGGCCGCCGGCGAAGTTGAGGATGCCGGGGCGCTCGGTGACCTTGAGGATCTCGCGGATTGCCGACGGGTTCATGGCGGCGGCGCGCTCGGCCAGGCGCCAGGGGGAAGCGTTTCTCATCGGGTTCGGGCTCATGGGCGGGTTCGTTCGATCAACGCATCGGAATCAGTGGCGCGCGCCGTGGCCACCGGCCTGGCCAGCCGCCGGCTCAGCATCACCGTCGCCACCACCGCCAGCGCGAAGCCGACGGCAACCACATCCAGCCGCTCGCCCAGCAGCGGCATGGCGAACAGCATCGCCAGAAACGGTTGCAGCAGCTGGATCTGGCTCACGCGCAGCGCGCCACCCCAGTCCAACCCGCGGTACCAGGCGAAGAAGCCGGCCCACATCGAGAACACGCCGACGTAGACGAAGCCGGCCCAGGCGCTGGCGCGGATGCCGACCGTGCTCTCCGGCCACAGCCACCACGCCGCCGGCAGGCTGACCGGCAGCGCCACCGCGCAAATCCAGCAGATGGTGCGCTCGGCACCCAGCACCAGGCTGACCTGGGCGCCGGCCACGTAACCGATGGCGGCGGCGATCACGGCGCCGATCAGCAGCAGGTCGGCCCAGCCCACCCCGAACCCACCCGCCTCCTGCGCACGCAGCCAGGCAAACACCATCACCAGTGCGCTGCCGACCACCGCGCAGACCCAGAACGCCGGGCGCGCACGCTGGCCCATGATCAGCGCCACCGCCACCGCCGTGGCCAGCGGCCCCAGCGCCATGATCACCGCGGCGTGCGTCGCCGTCACGCTGCGCATGGCCAGTGCCAGCATGACCGGAAAGCCGAGCACGTTGCCAGCCACCGCCAGCGCCAGCGAGTACCAGTGCCGCCGCGCCGGCCAGGCCGAGCGCGCGAGCAGCAGGAAGGCCGCCGACAGCAGGCCCGCCAGCGCCGCGCGCCCGGCGGTGACGAAGGCGGGCGACAGCTGCGGATCGGCATCGCTGCCGGTGGCCATGCGCGTGGCCGGCAGGGTGACGGCGAAGATCGCCACACCCAGCACGCCGAGCCAGTAACCGAGCACCTGGCGTGCGTCGCCACCGCCCTCCGCCAGCGCCATGGCCCGCCGGTGACCTGAACCACCGCCCGGGCTCACTGCGCGCTCCACACCATCCAGGCCGAGGTCGCCACCAGCGCGGTCGCCATGGCGCGGTTGAACCACAGCAGCCGGTTGCCCTGCGCCAGCCAGCCGCGCAGCAGCGAGCCGATCAGCGCGTAGGTGAAGTTGCTGGCAAAGCCGAAGCACAGCATCACCGGCAGCACCAGCACCAGCCGCTGCAGCCAGTCGGGCCGGCCCGCGATCCAGCCGGCGACGATGGCCAGCGCCAGCATCCAGGCCTTGATGTTGACGAACTGCAGCGCCACGCCCTCCACGAAGCCGACCTGCATGCGGCGCGCGTCGGCCTGCCCCAGCGTGCGGCTGCCGGCCAGGCGCCAGGCCAGCCACAGCATGTAGCCGACACCGACCACCAGCACGCCCCAGCGCAGCGCCGGCACCGCCAGCACCAGGCCGCCGACGCCCAGCGCGCACAGCACGAACAGACCGGCCCAGCCGGTCGGCACGGCGCAGACGAAACGCATCGCGCCGCGCAGGCCGCGGTTGGCGGCAATCGCAGTGGACAAGGTAGTGTTCGGACCCGGGGTGAAACTGGTGGCGGTAGCCAGCAGCAGCAGGGCATTGAACTCGGTGGCAGTCATTCCTGCAATGTAGCGCGACGCGCACTATCAAAGGATCAAAATGGCCGTCAGGAGCCACCCATGAATCGAATGCATCGCATTTGGAAGCACCGCAAGTTGCTGCGGATGTCGCACACAATGAACCGCCTCGCATTTTGAGGAGGCTCCTTCGATTGAGAATGGAGCCAACATGAGGAAGTCCCC
>CAZHSD010000031.1:0-34058 GCA_964534975.1 uncultured Ottowia sp.
TCACGCACGAGCCCGAGATGGCCGCCTACGCGCACCGCATCGTGCGCTTCGTCGATGGCCGGATCGCCAGCGACCAGCGCAACCCGAGTCCTACCCAGCCCGGCCGCCGCGCCGCGCCGGCCGCCGCGGAGGCGCGCTGATGCTGTGGAACACAGTGGTGCTGGCCTTGCGCTCGATCCAGCGCAATCTGCTGCGCTCCTTTCTCACCGTGCTGGGCATCGTGATCGGCGTATCGGCCGTCATCACCATGGTCACGCTGGGCAGCGGCGCCACGCAGGCGGTGCAGGACCAGATCTCCAGCCTGGGCACCAACCTGCTGATGATCCGTCCCGGCCAGCGCATGGGGCCGGGCGGCGGCGGCGCCACCGCGCCGCCCTTCAAGGAGAGCGACGCCGAACTGATCGCCGCGCAGATCTCCGGCATCCGCGCCGTCGCGCCCGAGGCGCGCAGCAGCAGCACGCTGGTGGCCGGTGGGCAGAACTGGAACAGCAGCGTGGTCGGCTCCACCAGCGACTGGCTGCAGGCCAGCAACTGGGAGCTGGCCGCGGGCCGCGCCTTCACCGAGGCCGAGCTGCGCAGTGGCGCCGCCGTCTGCATCATCGGCAGCACCATCCAGCGCCAGCTCTACGCCGGCGGCGACCCGCTGGGCCAGCAGCTGCGCGTGGGCAAGGTTCCGTGCCAGGTGATCGGCCTGTTCAAGACCAAGGGCCAGGGCTCGTTCGGGCAGGACCAGGACGAGGTGGTGCTGATGCCGATCAAGACGCTGCAGCGGCGCCTGACCGGCAGCACCAACGTCAACACGCTGCTGGTCTCGCTCGACCCCGCCAGTGACGCCGCGCGCGTCAAGAACGGCCTGACCCAGCTGCTGCGCGAGATGCGCAAGCTGGCCAGCGGCGACGACGACAACTTCAACATCCTCGACACCCAGCAGCTGGCCGACACGCTGTCGGGCACCACGCGCGTGATGACCATGCTGCTCGGCGCGGTGGCTGCCGTCAGCCTGCTGGTGGGCGGCATCGGGGTGATGAACATCATGCTGGTCAGCGTGACCGAGCGCACGCGCGAGATCGGCCTGCGCCTGGCCATCGGCGCGCTGGAGCGCGAGGTGCTGATGCAGTTCCTGATCGAGGCGGTGGTGCTGTCGGCGTTGGGCGGCCTGATCGGCATCGTGCTGGCCAGCGGCGCCTCGGTGCTGCTGGCGCGGCTGATGCAGGTGCCCTACGTGTTCCAGCCCGGCATCAACCTGCTGTCCTTCGTGTTCTCGGCCGGCATCGGCGTGCTGTTCGGCTACTTTCCGGCCCGGCGCGCGGCGCGCATGGACCCGATCGAGGCGCTGCGGCATGAGTGACCGAGCCTGAACCCGAGGCCGACCCGGCCACCACCGCTCGGCACCGTCAGGACGAGCCGAACATCTCCACCATCAGCCGGCGCAGCCAGACGAGCGCCGGGTCATCATCAAAGCGCCGGTGCCAATACATGCGCACGTCGAACGCGGGCAGACTGATCGGCGGCTCGATCAGGCGCAGCGGCAGATGCTCGGCGATGATGCGCGCCAGGTTGCTCGGCACCGGCGAGACCAGATCCGTCTCGGCCACGATCGGGCCGATGCACAGGAAACTGCGCACGCGCAGCGCCACCGGCGCGCGCACGTCGCGGCGCATCAGCACGCGCTCCACCGCGGCCAGGTGCTGGGTGCCCGGCGGGCTGGCCAGCACATGCGGTGTGCGCAGCAGTGCTTTCACGCCGCGGCTGCGCGCCAGCAGGGGATGGCTCTGCCGTGCCACGTAGACGAACTGCTCGCGAAACAGCGTCTGATGCAGCACCTGCGTGCCCAGGCCGGGAATGAAGCCGACTGCCAGATCAATCTCGCCACTGGCCAGGCCGTGCTGCAATTCGTCCAGCCCGGGCGTCAGGCATTCGCAGCTCACGCCCGGCGCGTCGTGTGCCAGCCGCGGCCACAGGCGCGGCACGAAGAAGCGCTCGCCGATGTCACTCATGGCGATGCGGAAGTGGCGCCGCGTGCTCGCCGCATCGAAACTGGGCTTGGCGAGCGTCGCGCGCACCGTGCGCAGTGCCTCCGCCACCGACGGTGCAATCTGGGCTGCGAACGGCGTCGGCTCGACTCCGCGCTGCATGCGCACGAACAGAGCGTCGCCGTAGGCGCGCCGCAGCTTGGCCAACCCGTGGCTGACCGCCGGCTGCGACAGCCCGAGCAACTCACCGGCCGCCGTCAGGTTGCGCGTGCGCCAGACGGTGTCGAACAGCTCCAGCAGGTTCAGGTCGAGCTGGCGCGTGAGGGGACGGGTACGGCTGATCAAGGCCTGTCATCGATGTAACGAATAACTTGAATGATAAGTTTTCATTTGATCTATCGCAAAGCTTTGCATAGATTCGCTTGCCATCGAAGACGCCGCAGAGTTATGCGGCGCCGCAGGAGAAAGCACTTGATTGATCTCTGGGACATCCGCTACGTGCGCCTGGGCACGCCCGACGTCGAGACTGCGACGCGCTACGCCTGCAACGTGGTCGGGCTGGAGTTGGGCCGACGCGAAGGCAAGTCGGCCTACTTCCGCTCCGACGACCGCGACCACACGTTGGTCTACTTCGAGGGCGATCCGCAGGACCACACGGTCGGCTTCGAGTTGCGCGACATGCATGAGCTGCAGGTCGCGGCCAGCACACTCGACGCAGCCGACATCGCCGTGCATGCCGGCACTACCGAGCAATGCGCAGCGCGCGCAGTCAAAGCCTACATCAACTTCCGCGATCTCAACGGCAGCTCGATCGACCTGGTGGTGCAGCCGCACCACAGCGGCGTCCGCCATTGGCCTTCGCGCGACGCCGGCATCACCGGCTTCAGCCACATTGGCCTGTGCAGCGCCGATCCGGCGCGCGACGAGGACTTCTGGACTCGGACACTGGGCGCCAAGGTAAGCGACCGCATCGGCCCCGCGCCGCTGCTGCGCATCGACCAGGTGCACCACAAGATCGCGCTGTTTCCGGCCCAGCGCATCGGCGTGCAGCACATCAACCACCAGGTGGAGTCGGTCGACGACATCATGCGCGCCTGGTACCGGCTACAGAAGGCCGGTGTGCGCATCGTCTTCGGGCCCGGGCGGCACCCGACCTCGGGCGCCATGTTCCTGTACTTCGAGGGTCCCGACGGCATGGTGTACGAATACTCCAGCGGCGTGCGCAACATCACGCCCGAGCAGGAGGCGACGTATCAACCGCGCCAGTTTCCGATGGCGGACAGCTCGTTCTGCATGTGGGGCTCGCGCCCCGACATTCCCGAGTTCCAGGTCTGATGGCCACCACCGCCCCGGACGCGCTGGAAACACGCCAGCGCGAGGTTCGCTTGTCGGCGCGCGCCCTGGCGCGCCACGGCCTGGTGCACGCCTATGGTCATTGCAGCGCGCGGCTGGACGCCGACCGGTTCCTGGTTTGCGCCGCGCGGCCGATGGGCCTGATCGCCGCGGGCGAACCCGGCACAGTGGTCGGCGTGCGCGGCCCGCTGCCGGACAGAGTGCTGGGCGAAGTGCGCATCCACCAGCAGATCTACCAGCGCCGCCCGGAGGTGAACGCGGTGGTGCGCAGCATGCCGCCCCGGCTGATGACGCTGGGCACCGCACGCCGCGTGCCGCGCCCACGCCATGGCTTCGGCGCCTACTTTGGCGACGACGGCATCGCCTTGTGGGACGACCCGCAGCTGGTGCGTGAGGACGAGGCCGCGGCCGCGCTGGCCGAGCAGCTCGGTGCCCGCGCAGCGCTGGTGATGCGCGGCAACGGTGCGGTGGTCGTCGGCAGTTCGCTGATGCACGCGGTCGTGCTGACCTGGTACCTCGAAGACGCCGCCCGGCTGGAGTTGGAGTTGCTCGGCGCCGGCCTCGAAGCCGAATCGGTGACCCTGAGCAGCACCGAGTGCGCCCGCCGCGCCACCAGCGCCGGCCTGATCTTCGAACGCATGTGGGACCACCTGACCGCCGGCGATCCCGAACTCGCATCCTCCTTGCCCTGATTCCTGACCCCTCCCCCAACCTCAACCATTCGGAGACATCGATGACTGCTTGCCACCGCACCACCGTCCTGCTCGCCGTCACGGCGCTGGCCGGTGTTCTGTCCGCCATTCCGGCCTCGGCACAGAACTTTCCCATTAAGCCGGTGAAGATCACCACGCCATCCTCTGCCGGCAGCGGTCCCGATGCCGCGCTGCGCGCGCTCGGCGACCTGTTGAGCAAGAAATGGGGCCAGCCGGTCATCATCGACAACAAGCCGGGCGGCAACGGCTTCATCGCCACCGGCGCCTTCAAGCAGGCGCACCCCGACGGGCACGAACTGATCGCGCCCGACAGCAGCCACATCACCACCCACCCGACCACCTTCAGCAAGCTGCCGTACGACCCGGTCAAGGACTTCGAGCCGATCCGCCCCATCCTGCTGACCGACTTCTACGTCGTGGTGGCCAAGGACAGCCCCTGGAACAGCCTGGCCGACATCGTGACCGCGGCCAAGGCCAATCCGGGCAAGCTGACCTACGGTTCCTGGTTCGTCGGCTCGCCCGGCCACCTGGGCGCCCTGCGCCTGGAATCGCTGACCGGCATCACGATGACCCACGTACCCTACAAGGAAATGCCGCAACTCTTCACCGGCGTCGCCAACAAGGAAGTGGACTGGTCGCTGGGCAGCCTGGCCAGCGCCGGTCCGATGGAAAAGGCCGGCAAGGTCAAGTTCATCGGCGTGGGCGCCAAGAAGCGCTCGGACTTTCTGCCGGACGTGCCCGCGGCCGACGAATCACCCGTCACCAAGGGCTTCGAAAGCAATGCGTGGGTCGGCCTGTTCGCTCCGCCCGGAACGCCCAAGGCAATCAAGGAAAAGATCAGCGTCGATGTGCGCGAGGCGCTGAACTCGCCCATGATGGTGGACCGTTACCGTACGCTGGGCTACGAGCTGATGGACCTGGGGCCGGACCAGTACGCCGAACGCATCCGCCAGGACACCGCCGTCTGGAAGAAGGTGATCCAGGAAGCCGGGCTGAAGCTTGACTAAAGGAGGGTTGCCGTGAGCGCGCTGGACGTCTTTCGCGTCGACGGAAAGCTCGCCGTCGTCACCGGCGGCGCCGGCGGCATCGGCCTGGCCAGTGCGCGCCTGCTGGCCGCCGCCGGTGCCCAGGTGGTGCTGGCCGACCGCGACGGCCAGGCTGCCGCGGCGGCCGCCGCACAGCTACCCGGTGGCCGATCGTGCGCACTCGACGTGACCCAGGCCGATGCCGTCGAAGCTGCGTTTGCCGACATCGCACGGCAGTCCGGGCGCATCGACCTGCTGCTCAACAACGCCGGCATCTCGATCCGCAAGTCGGCCTTCGAGCTGGACATCACTGAGTGGAACAGCACGGTGGCGGTCAACCTGACCGGCGCCTTCCTGTGCGCGCGCGCCGCAGCACGCCACATGCCGCACGGCGGCACCATCGTCAACACGGCCTCAATCATGGGGCTGTCCGGTGGCGGCCTGTACCCCAACCCGGCCTACCAGGCGACCAAGGGCGGTCTGGTCAACCTGACCCGCGCGCTGGCGGTCGAGTGGGCGCCGCGCGGCATCCGGGTGAACGCGGTCGCACCGACCTGGACCCGCACCGCCTTCATCGGCGAGCTGACCGATGCCACGCGCGAACGCATCCGCACTGTTACGCCCCTGGGCCGCCTGGCCGAACCCGAAGACGTGGCCCACGCCGTGCTGTTCCTCACCAGCCCGGCCGCCGCGATGGTGACCGGCCATGTGCTGGCGGTGGACGGCGGTTTCCTGGCGCAGTGAACGCGGGCCGCTCGGCCCAGCGATCCCGTCGCGCACTCACGCAGCAGCGGGTAGACCGTCGCCGCCGGTCGGCTGCTGCTCGATTTTCCGCCGCCAGGCACGCGCAGTGCGCATGGATCCGATCGAGGCGCTGCAGCATGAGTGAAGTATTACAATTAATAATTTGGTAATACTTAAGGGGCTGCCGTGAGCACCATCACCGTCAAAGGGCAGGTCACCGTGCCCAAACCCATCCGCGATGCCTTGGACCTGGCGCCTGGCTCGCACGTGGATTTCGACCTGGACGACAAGGGCCAGGTCGTGCTGCGCAGCGCCGGGGCGGCGCGCAAGCATCGTCCCGATCGCTTCCAGGCGGCGCGCGGCAAGGCCGACATCCGCTGGCGCACCGACGACCTGATGGCCTTGCTGCGTGCCGACGAATGATCGTCGACACCAACGTGCTGCTGGACGTCCTGAACGACGATCCGACCTGGGTTGATTGGTCGTTGCAGCAGTTGCGTGCGCAATCACAGTTGCACCGGCTGTCAATCAATCCGGTGATCTACGCCGACTTGTCACTGTCCTTTTCGACGGTGGAGGCGCTGGACGATGCCATTGACGGCATGCGACTGACGCTGTTGGAGATGCCACGGCCGGCCCTGTTTCTCGCCGGCAAGGCCTTCACGCAATACCGCCGCCGCGGCGGCACCAAGGCCAACGTGCTGGCCGATTTCTTCATCGGCGCCCATGCAGCCGTTGTCGATCTGCCCATTCTCACTCGCGACGCGACGCGGTATGCCGCGTACTTTCCGACAGTGCGACTGATTGCACCGTAGCCCTGCGGCTCACCACTGCGGCTCGAACTCCCGGATCGCCGCCTTCACTGCGTCGCTCAACTCGAATCCCTGACCATACTTCGCCGCCAGTTCGGCGCAGCGCCGCTCGAATGCCTCGATGCCCTCCCCGTAGATGAACTGCATCGCGCCGCCGGTCCAGCCGGGAAAGCCGATGCCGAAGATGCTGCCGATGTTGGCATCGTGCACGCTGGTCAGCACGCCCTCGGCCAGGCAGCGCGCGGTCTCGACCGACTGGCGGTAGAGCAGGCGGTCCTGGATGTCTTTGACGCTCCAGTCGACGTCGGACTTCTCGAACAGGGCCTTCAGCTCCGGCCACAACTGCTTCTTCCCGCCCTGGGGGTAGTCGTAGAAACCGCCGCCGGCCGCGCGGCCGCTGCGCTTCAGTTCCTTGACCATGCGCTCCACAAGCAGTTCACCCGGCGTGGCTTCGTAAACCTTGCCCTCGGCCTGGAAGTCGGCGCGGGTCTGGTCGAGCACGTGCACCGACAGCGACAGCGCGGTCTCGTCCAGTACCGCCAGCGGCCCGACCGGCAGGCCGGCCTGCACCGCGGCGTTCTCGATCACGGCGGCGGGGATGCCCTCGCCCAGCATGGCCGCGCCTTCCATGACGTAGGTGCCGAAGGTGCGGCTGGTGTAGAAACCGCGCGAATCGTTGACGACGATCGGCAGCTTGCCCAGGGCCAGCACGTAGTCGAACGCGCGCGCCACGGTCTCGTCGTCGGTCGTTTCCCCTCGGATGATCTCGACCAGCTTCATCTTGTCGACCGGGCTAAAAAAATGGATGCCGACGAACTTCCCGGGCCGCTTCGACGCCTGCGCCAGCCCGCTGATCGGCAGCGTGCTGGTGTTGCTGGCGAAGAAGCCACCTTCGGCCAGCATCGGCTCGGCCTCCTGCGTCACCTTGGCCTTCAGCTCGCGCTGCTCGAACACGGCCTCGATGATCAGTTCGCAGCCCTTCAGGTCGGCCAGGTCGGCGGTCGGCGTGATGCGATCCAGCAGCGCGGTCTGATCGTGCGGATTCATGCGTCCCTTGTCGACGCGCGGCTGCGTGAGCTTCCGGCTGTAGGCCTTGCCCTGCTCGGCCTTCTCCAACGACACGTCCTTCAGCACCGTGGCGATGCCGCGGCCGGCCTGGGCGTAGGCGATGCCGGCGCCCATCATGCCGGCGCCGAGGATGCCCACTTGTCGTGGCTTGTACTTCGCCACGTCCTTCGGCCGGGACTGTCCGCTCTTGATCGCGTTCAGGTTGAAGAAGAACGTGTTGATCATGTTCTTCGCCACCGGGCTCACCATCAGGCTGGCGAGGTAGCGGCTTTCGATGCGCATCGCGGTGTCGAAGTCGACCTGCGCGCCCTCGACCATCGCCGCCAACGTGGCGTGCGGCGCGGGGTACAGGCCGCGCGTCTTCTGCTTCAGCATGGCCGGCGCCACCACCAGGCCCGCCGCGATCTTGGGATTGCTCGGCGTGCCGCCGGGCATCTTGTAATCCTTGTGGTCCCACGGGTGCGTGGCCGCGTCCGTGTCGCCCTGCACCGATTCGATCCACGCCTTGGCGCGCGGCAGCAGATCGTCGGCACTGGCCACCAATTCGTGCACCAGCCCCAGTTGCAACGCCTCGGCGGGGCCGAACAGCTTGCTCTCCAGCACGTAGGGCTGCGCGCCCATCAGGCCGAGCAGACGCGTCATCTTGGTGATGCCGCCACCGCCCGGCAGCAGGCCGATGGTGACCTCGGGCAGGCCGAACTGGATCTTCGGATCATCGACCGCGATGCGGTAATGGCCAACCAGCGCCAACTCCCAGCCGCCGCCCAGCGCCGTGCCGTTCAGGCAGCTCACCACCGGCTTGCCCAGTGTCTCCAGCGTGCGAAAGTTCCGCTTGATGCGCTCGATCTCGGCGAACACCTTGGGCGCGTCGGCCTGCGTCATGCGCATCACGCCCTTCAGGTCAGCGCCGGCGAAGAAGGTCCTCTTGGCCGAGGCCAGCACGATGCCGCAGATGGCGCCCTGGTCCTTCACCACCCGTTCGACCGCCGTGGCGAAGTCGTCCTGCCACTGCAGGCTCATGGTGTTGACCGGCAAGCCCTGCTCGTCGAAGGTGAGCGTGGCGATCCCGCCTGTCAGCGCGTAATGCAAGGTCTTGAGTTTCATGGCTCTATGAATTGGATGAAAGCCCAACGCGCGGGCGCCGAGGACACGGAGATTTCGCAGAGAACGCGGAGAAAATCACCAGAAGATCTGGATGCTTTCTTGCGTTTTCTGCGAAGCCTTTGCGCCCTTGGCGTTCGGATGTTCGGCTGTGCCGGTCGGCGCCATTCACAAGCGCTCCACGATGGTGGCGATGCCCATGCCGCCGCCCACGCACAGCGTGGCCAGGCCGTAGCGCAGCTGGCGGCGGTGCAGCTCGTCGATCAGGGTGCCGAGGATCATGGCGCCGGTGGCGCCCAGCGGGTGGCCCATGGCGATGGCGCCGCCGTTGACGTTAACCTTCTCGTGCGGCACCTTGAATTCCTTCATGAACTTCATCGGCACGGCGGCGAAGGCCTCGTTGACCTCGAACAGGTCGATGTCCTCGATGGCGAGGCCCGCCTTGGCCAGCGCCTTGCGCGTGGCCGGCATCGGGCCGGTGAGCATGATGGTCGGATCGGCGCCCGAGAGCGCCGCGGCCACGATGCGCGCGCGCGGCGTGAAGCCGTGTGCTTTGGCCGCCGCCTCGTTGCCGATCAGCACCGCCGCCGCGCCGTCGACGATGCCCGACGAGTTGCCCGCGTGGTGCACGTGCACGATGCGCTCGACCTGCGGATAGCGGCTGATCGCGACCTGGTCGAAGCCCATGGCGCCCAGTTGCTCGAACGAGGGCCGCAGACCCGCAAGCGCCTCCACCGTGGTGCGCGGCTTGATGAACTCATCCTCGTCCAGGATGGCCTGGCCGAGGAAGTCCTGCACCGGCACGATCGAAGCCTTGAAATGACCCGCCTCGCGCGCACGCGCGGCACGCTGCTGCGACTCGACGGCAAAGCGGTCGACGTCCTCGCGCGTGAAGCCTTCCAGCGTCGCGATCAGGTCCGCGCCCACGCCCTGCGGCACGAAGTCGGTGGCGCTGTTGGTGGCCGGATCCTGCGCCCAGGCACCGCCGTCGGAGCCGATCGGCACCCGGCTCATGCTCTCCACGCCGCCGGCCACCACCAGGTCTTCCCAGCCGCTCCTGACCTTGGCCGCGGCCAGGTTGACCGCCTCCAGGCCCGAGGCGCAGAAGCGATTGAGCTGCACGCCGGCGCACTGCCAGTCCCAGCCGGCCTTCAGCGCCGCCACCTTGGCGATCACCGAACCCTGCTCGCCGATCGGCGAGACCACGCCCATCACCACGTCGTCGACGGCGGCGGTGTCCAGATCATGCCGCCTGCGCAGCGCGTCGAGCGTACCGGCCAGCAGGTCGACCGGCTTGACCTCGTGCAGGCTGCCGTCCTTCTTGCCCTTGCCGCGTGGCGTGCGGATGGCGTCGAATACGTAGGCTTCGCTCATCGACATGATCTCCTGGTCGCGGAGAGGCCGCGTACTGATTCACTGGCCTGCCAGTATAGATATTTCACCAAGCAACCGCTTGGTACAAATGCGTGGCTGCTGTCCACCGCGGGACAGCAGCCAGCCGACACGAGCGCTCAATCGGCGGTGAAGCCGATCGCCTTGACGATCGGCGCCCAGCGCTCGGTGTCGGCCTTCAGCAAGGCGCCGAGTTCGGCCGGCGAGCTGGGCGTGGATTCCAGCCCGAAGCTGTGCAGCGACTCGATCACCTCGGGTGCCTTGAGCGCTTCGCGCAAGGCTGCATTGAGCCGGTCCACGGTATCGCTGCCGGCCTTGGCGGGCAGGAAGAAGCCGTACCACTCGCTGTAGGTCATGTCCTTGTAGCCCTGCTCGGCGTAGGTCGGCACATTGGGCGTGAAGCGGCTGCGCTGCGCGCCCGAGGTGCCGAGGATGCGCAGCTTGCCGGCCGGGGCGTGGCGCAGGAACTCGCCCAGCGGGCTCGACATCGCCGGCAGCTGGCCGCCCAGCAAATCCTGGATGCCGGCCTGCGAGCCGCGAAAGCCGATGTGCGTCAGCTCAACGTCCGAGTTGCGACCCAGCATCAGCGCCGAGAAATGCAGCGTCGAGCCCGGCGCCGGCGAGCCGACGCTGGCCTTGTCCGGGTTGGCCTTGGTCCAGGCCATGAACTCGGGGATGGTCTTGACACTCTCCGGCACCGCCGGCCCGACCGCGAAACCGTAGTCGAAACTGGCGCCGTTGGACACCGGCGTCAGGTCGGTCACGGCGTCGTAGGGCAGTTTCTTGTAGGTGTGCGGGTAGATGCCCAGGATCGACATGGGCGTGATCAGGATCACGCTGCCGTCGGCCGGCTGGCCCTTGGCGGCGCTCACCGCCAGCTGGCCGCCGGCACCGGTGCGGTTGTCCACCACCACCGACTTGGCGTAGCCGGCGGCCGTGAGCTTGTCGGCCACGCGGCGCGCCACCACGTCGATGGTGCTGCCGGCGGGAAAGCCGCAGAAGATGCGCGCCTGCTCGAGCGGCGCCGAATGGACTGCCGCCGCACCGCTGAGCGCAGCGAGCGCGAGTACGCTGGAAAAGGTCCGACGAGTGATGAAGCGGGTCATGGTGTCTCCTGGATTGGTTGACGAAACAACGGGCTGCAATCAGGCGCTCACGCCGGCGTATTGGCGCCGCAGCGCCAGCTTGTTGAGCTTGCCGACCGAGGTGCGCGGCAACTCGGCCACGAACTCAATGTGCTCTGGCACCATCCACTTGGCAAAGCGCGCGCGCAGGTGGTCCTGGATGTCGCTGGCGCTCACTTCGGCCTGACCGGCCTTCAGCACCACCAGCGCCAGCGGGCGCTCACTCCAGCGCTCGTCGGGCACGGCGATCACGGCCGCCTCCGCCACCGCCGGGTGGTCGCACAGCGTCTTCTCCATGTCGACCGAGCTGATCCATTCGCCGCCCGACTTCACCAGATCCTTCAGCCGATCGACCAGCCGCATGTAGCCGTCGGCCTGGAACACCACGATGTCGCCGGTCTTCATCCAGCCGTCGGCGCTGGTGGCCGGGATCGGATCGGGGTGGCCGAGGTAGGCGCCAGTGATCCAGGGCCCGCGCACCTGCAGCTCGCCCATGGCCACGCCGTCGCGCGGCTGCACCGCACCGGACTCGTCGACATGGCGCATCTCGATGAAGGGCAGCGGCAGGCCGTTTGACACGCGCAGGCGGATCAGCTCTTCGCCCTGCAGGTCGCGGTATTCGGGCCGCACCCAGGTCTGGCTGCCCATGGGCGAGGTCTCGGTCATGCCCCAGCCGGTCTGCAGGTGCACGCCCAGACGGTCAAAGCGGCGGAACATCTCGGGCGGCGGCGCCGCACCGCCGCAGTAGATGCGCGTGCCGGGCGGAAACTGCCAGCGCCCCGGATGCTGGTCGATCACGTTCAGCACGTCGTTCCAGAACGTCGGCACGCCGAGCGACACGTTGGCCTGCTCGGCGACGAACAGGTCCATGATCTCGGCCGGGCTGATGCGCGGACCGGTCAGCACCTGCTTTTGCCCCAGCATCACCGCCGTGTAGGGCATCGACCAGGCGTTGGCGTGGAACATCGGCGTCAGCGCCAGCACGGTATCGCGCCCGGACAGGTCGAGCGCGTCCGGCGTTGCCGCGCCTAAGCCGTGCAGCAGGATCGAGCGGTGCGAATACACCACGCCCTTGGGGCGGCCGGTGGTGCCCGAGGTGTAGCAGATCGACACCGGGTCGCGTTCGTCGAAGGCGTCCTCCGGCCAGGCCGGCAAGGGCACGGCTGCGGCCAGCACTTCCGCCCACAGGCGGTAGCCGTGTTCGAGGGCCGGCAAGGCCGCCGGCGCTTGGGCAGCCAGCGGATGCACGATCACGGGGTCGAGCCGCACGTGTCCGGCCACCTGCTGCCACAGGGGCAGCAGGTCGTCGTCGACCAGCAGCGCCACATCGCCGGCGTCGGCGACGATGTAGGCCAGCTCTTCCGCCATCAGGCGCGGGTTGAGCGGGTGCAGCACCGCGCCGATGGCCGGCACCGCGTAATAGGCCGCCAGGTGCGCGGCGTGGTTCCACATCAGCGTGGCAACACGCTGGCCTGGTTGGATACCCAAGCCCTTCAGCGCCCCTGCCAGTGTCAGTGCCTCGCGCGCCACGGCGCGGTAGCTGGAGCGGCGCAGATCGCCCGGCCCGTGCCGGCTCACCACCTCGACGTCGGGAAACAGCAGTTCGGCGCGTCGCATCACGTCGGTCACGCGCAGCGGCGCGTCCATCATGGTGCGCGGCACCGGGCAACCGACCCGCTCACGCCGCAAGGCTTCAAACGACGACTCCATCGACAGGTCTCCCATGCTGGGTCGGGCACACCGCTGTGCGCGGCCGCCCGGTGGCAGAACAGAATTGTTCGAGCGCCCAGGATATTCGTCAATCTATATTGACGAAATCAACGCTGGGGTTTTCCCGCAGATTCAGAGCGGCTCGTCGGTCGACCAGGGCTGTGCCAGGATTCGCCGAAGCGCCGCCACGTCGGCGGCGCCCAGTTGCTGCACCAGTTCGTGCTCGATGCGCTCGAAGGCCTGCATGGCGCTGTCGACCATCACCCAGCCCTGCTGCGTGAAGCGCAGCAGCTTCACGCGCCCGTCGCGCTCGGACGGCACGAACTCGACCAGGCCGAGCGCCGCTGCCTCGCTGGCCAGCTGGTGCACGGCCTGGCGCGATACGGACAGGCGCCGCGCCAGTTCCGACAGGCCGATCGGCTTGCTGTGCAGGTGCGCGAACATGCGGTTCATCGCCGTCGTGACACCGCCGTAGCCCGCACGCTGGGCGCTTTCCATCACGCGCGCTTCCATCCAGTCGAAGCGTGTCATCAACAGTTGACGCAAGGGCGGTGGGCGCGGGCTCATGCGGTGTGGGAGACGCTGACACAACCGCCGCCAGCGCTGATCCGTCAATTTTTCTTGACAGATTGTGCAACAGCCTGGCCATGCCTGCCGGCACCGGAAGCAAAACGCGCGGCGCCGGCCAGGGCGTCGGCCAGGCAGGCGCGGCCGCCCTGCCATTCGCGCTGCATCGCCTCACGCTCCGGCCAGCCCCATTGGGCGAGCACGCTCAGGCGATCGGCGCGCAGCGTGGCCTGCGGGAAGGCGGCGATCTGTTCGGCCAGTTGCACCGCCGCTGCCAGCGCCGCACCCGCCGGCACCACCCGGTTGGCCAGGCCGATCGCCAGCGCCTCCTCGGCCTTGACCTGGCGCCCGGTCAGGATCAGGTCGAGCGCGCGGCTCTGGCCGATCAGCCGCGGCAGGCGCACCGTGCCGCCGTCGATCAGCGGCACGCCGAAGCGCCGGCAGTAGACGCCGAAGTAGGCGTCCTCGGCCATCACGCGCAGGTCGCACCACAGCGCCAGTTCCATGCCACCGGCCACCGCGGCGCCCTCGATGGCGGCGAGCACCGGCTTGGACAGCTGCAGGTGTGACGGCCCCATCGGCCCCGGCGGCTGCGCCTGATCGGGCGGATAGTCGAGTCGCGCCAGCAGCTCGGGCACGCTGCGCGCGACATCACCGGCGAGCGCCGCGCCGGCCTGCAGGTCCCAGCCGGCGCAGAAATGCCCGTGCGCGCCGTGGAGCACGGCGACGTGCGCCTCGGCGTCCTGCTCGAAGTCAAGGAACGCCTGGTGCAGGGTGCGCGCGGTCGCACCGTCGACGGCATTGCGCACGTGCGGGCGCGCCAGCGTCACCACGCTGACCGGGCCGCGCTTGTCGATGCTCACGTTCATCGGGGGATTTCCTTGGGTCCGCGCCTTTGCGCGCGGCTGGCCCGATGCTCGCACCGGCACCCGGTCGCCCGGAGTTGCCAAGGTGACAACCTAGGGTTTCTCGGGGGCTGCGCCAGCGCGCCCCTCTGGCTAGAGTTGCGCGTTTTCCCGGCAAGCACAGGACACAAGGAAGCAAGTTGCAGTTTCTGCAGTTGGTAATCAGCGGCATCGCGCAGGGCTGCATCTACGGCCTGATCGCGCTCGGCTTCGTGCTGATCTACAAGGCCACCGAGACCGTCAGCTTCGCCCAGGGCGAGCTGATGATGCTGGGCGCGTTCGGCGGCCTGGCGGGCATGACCCTGCTCGGCTTTCCGTTCTGGCTGGCGGTGCTGTCGACCATCGCCGCGATGGGCTTGTTCGGCGTGCTGCTGGAGCGCGTGGTGATCCGACCGATCCTCGGGCAGCCGGCGTTCTCGATCGTGATGCTGACCATCGGCATCGGCTACGTCGCGCGCGGGCTGATCACCATGATCCCGGGCATCGGCACCGACACCCACACGCTGCCGGTGCCGTACAAGAACCTGACCTGGAATGTCGGCGCGCTGGTGCTGAGCGCCGAGCAGCTGACGGTGATCGCCGTCACCGCCCTGCTCTGCGCCGGGCTGTACGCCATGTTCCGCTACAGCAAGCTGGGCATCGCCATGCAGGCCGCGTCGCAGAACCAGCTGGCGGCCTACTACATGGGCATCCCGGTCAAGTGGCTAAACGGCCTGGTGTGGGGGCTGGCCGCGGCGGTGGCGGCGGTCGCCGGCCTGCTGCTGGCGCCGATCACCTTCGTGCACGCCAACATGGGCTTCATCGGCCTGAAGGCGTTTCCGGCGGCGGTGGTGGGCGGCTTCGGCAGTCTGCCGGGCGCCATCGTGGGCGGGTTGATCATCGGCATCGTCGAGGCGCTGGCGGGCTTCTACCTGCCTGAGGGCTTCAAGGACATCGCCGCCTACATCGTGGTGCTGCTCATGCTGATGGTCAAACCCAACGGCCTGTTCGGCGAGAAGCTGGTGAAGAAGGTATGAGCACCACGAATGACCGGCGCTGGCGCGCCATGACCTCGGCTTCGCCTTCGATGACGGCGGCGCTGGCGCGCCATGAATCCAGTCATGCGCCGCATGGCGCGTCATCGATGGCCGCAGGCCGGGTTCATGCACCGCAGGTGCGGTCATCTCTCGGGGTGCACCAAGGCAGCGGATAACAGGATGCGCTTCATCTTCAAGACCAGCTACGAGCAGGACATCCGCCTGGCCAAGCATGGCGGGCACCGGTTCTGGTACTCGGCACTGCTCGTGTTCCTGCTGGCGGCGCCCTGGATCATTCCCGAATACTGGCTGGCGCAGCTCACCTTCGTGCTGATCTACGGCATCGTCGGCCTGGGGCTGATGCTGCTGGCGGGCTACACCGGCCAGTTCTCGCTCGGGCACGCCGCCTTCCTGGGCGTGGGCGCGTACACGCAGGCGGTGCTGACCAACGCCGGCTGGCCGTTTCCGCTGGCGATGCTGATGGCGGCGCTGATCGCCGCCGCCGTCGGCGTGGTGGTGGGCCTGCCGGCGCTGCGGCTGAAAGGGATTTATCTCGGTATCGCCACGCTGGCCTTCGGCTTCATCGTCGAGGAGGGCTTCGCGCGCTGGGAATCGGTGACCGGCGGCAACGCCGGCAAGATGCTCGGCGCGCCGGCCATCGGCGGCTGGACCATCGACTCCAGCGGCGGTTTCTACTTCATCTGCCTGGTCACGGCGGTGCTGGCCACGCTCGGCATCCTGAACCTGCTGCGCTCGTCCACCGGCCGGGCCTTCGTGGCGATCCGTGACTCGGAGATCTCGGCCCAGAGCATGGGCATCCACCTGGCGCGCTACAAGACGCTGTCGTTCGCGCTGTCGGCGGCGCTGACCGGGCTGGGTGGCGCGCTGTACGCGCACAAGATCCAGTTCCTGTCGCCGGACCAGTTCAACATCATCCATTCGATCGACCTGCTGCTGCTGATCGTGATCGGCGGGCTCGGCTCGGTGCACGGCGCCTTCCTGGGCGCCGCCTTCCTGATCGCCATGCCGCAGATCATCTCGCTGACCAAGGACTACCTGCCCGACGCGATCGGCATGGCGCCGGGCCTGCAGCAGGCGGTCTACGGCAGCGTGCTGATCGCCTTCGTGCTGTTCGAGCCGCTCGGCCTGTACGGCCGCTGGCTGAAGATCCGCACCTGGCTGCAACTGTTCCCGTTCTACCGCAAGGGCATGTTCAAGCGGCAGAAGTCGTTCCAGAAGTCGGATAGGTTGAAATGACCCCCCCTGAGTCGCTGCGCGCCTTCCCCCCAGAGGGGGGACACCACCAGTGGCCGGGCCAAGCCCGCTCCACGGTGGTCGCTGGCCCGGCCTGCTCCGCGGCCCTTCGACTCCGTGCAGTGCAACGAGGCTGGATGTGACGCAGGACGTTTTGCTTTCAGCCAAGAACCTCAGCGTCCGCTTCGGCGGCGTGCTGGCGGTGAGCGACGTCAGCTTCGAGGTGCGGCGCGGCGAGGTGTTCACGCTGATCGGCCCCAACGGCGCCGGCAAGACCACGGTGTTCAACCTGATCAGCCGCATCTACACGCCGACCAGCGGCGAGATCGACTACGCCGGCCCGAACGGCATGCTCAGGCTGACGGCGCAGCCGCCGCACCGGGTCGCTGGCCTGGGCATCGCGCGCACGTTCCAGAACATCGAGCTGTTCGAGCACGCCACCGTGCTGCACAACCTGCTGATCGGGCGCCACACGCACCGGCAGACCGGCTTCTGGAGCGAGCTGTTCTTCACCCCCGCCACGCGCGCGGCCGAGCTGCGGGCGCGCGAGCGGGTCGAGCGCGTGATCGACCTGCTGGACCTGCAGCACCACCGCGAATCGATGGTGGCCGGCCTGCCCTACGGCGTGCGCAAGGTGGTCGAACTGGCGCGTGCGCTGTGCGCCGAACCGAAGCTGCTGCTGCTGGACGAGCCCTCGTCGGGCCTGAACGTGGAAGAGACCGAGGACATGGCGTTCTGGATCCAGGACATCGTGCAGGAGCTCGGCGTCACGGTGCTGATGGTCGAGCACGACATGAGCCTGGTCTCGCGCGTGTCCGACCGCGTGCTGGCCATGAACCAGGGCCAGGTGCTGGCCACCGGCAGCCCGCGCGAGGTGCAGACCGACCCGGCGGTGGTCGAGGCCTACCTGGGCTCGATCGACGACGTGGCCTCGCTGCACCGGGAGGCGGCATGAGCGAAGTCGTCCTCAAGCTGCTCAACGTCGAGAGCAGCTACGGCCCGATCAAGGCCATCCGCGGCGTCAGCCTGCAGGTGGAGCAAGGCCAGATCGCCACCGTGCTGGGCAGCAACGGCGCCGGCAAGAGCACCATCCTGAAGACCATCTCGGGCATCATCGACCCGCGCAAGGGCTCGATCGAGTTCCAGGGGCAGGACATCACCGCCCGCGACCCGGCGCTGATCGTGCAGCTGGGCCTGTCGCACGTGCCTGAGGGGCGCGAGGTGTTCCCGCTGCTGAGCGTGCGCGACAACCTGCTGATGGGCGCCTACACGCGCCGCGACCGCGACGGCGTGGCGCGCGACATGGAGCAGGTGATGGCCTACTTCCCGATCCTGCGCGAGCGCGCGGCGCAGCCGGCCGGCCTGCTGTCGGGCGGCCAGCAGCAGATGCTGGCCATCAGCCGCGCGCTGATGGCCAAGCCCGAGCTGATACTGCTCGACGAGCCCAGCCTGGGCCTGTCACCGAAGCTGACCAAGGAGATTTTCGAGATCGTGGTGCGCATCAACCGCGAGCGCGGCTCCACCATCCTGCTGGTGGAGCAGAACGCCAACATGGCGCTCAACGCCGCCGACTACGGCTACGTGCTGGAGAACGGCCGCATCGTGATGGAGGACAGCTGCGCGCGGCTGCGCGAGAAGGACGACATCAAGGAGTTCTACCTCGGCATGAAGGACGAAGGCGTGCGCGGCGAGCGGCGCTGGAAGAAGAAGAAGACCTGGAGATAGCCGATGTCGAACCTCTGGGACTTGAGCCACATCCAGCCGCAGCCGGCCAGCGTGCTAGACGGCGACACCATCACGGCGATGTTCTGGAACGCCGTCGCCCAGCGCGGCGAGCAGGTCTGGCTGCGCAAGAAGGCACTGGGCGTGTGGCGCAGCTGGACCTGGGCCGAGGTCGGCGAGGCGGTGCGCGAGATCGCCGGCGGCCTGATCAGCCTCGGCCTGGCACCGGGCGACACCGCGTCGATCCTGTCCAACACGGTGCTCGAATGGGTACTGGCCGACCTGGCGATCCTCAGCAGCGGTGGCGTCGCCAACGGCATCTACCCGACCGACGCACCGGCGCAGGTGCACTACCTGTGCGAGGACTCGCGCACCCGCGTGCTGTTCGTCGAGGACGACGAGCAGCTCGACAAGGCGCTGGAAGTGCGCGAGCGCCTGCCGCTGCTGGGCAAGATCGTGGTGTTCGACATGAAGGGGCTGCGCGAGCTGGATGACCCCGGCGTCATCGGCCTCGACGCGCTGCGCCGGCTGGGGCGCGAATACAACGCCGCCCACCCGGGCGAGGTGGAGCGCCGCGCCGCCGCCTGCCGGCCCGAGGACCTGGCGATCCTGGTCTATACCTCGGGCACCACCGGCAAGCCCAAGGGCGCCATGCACACCCACGCCGGCCTGACCTACACCGCGCGCGGCTTCAACACCCTGATCGCGCGCCACGAGCAGGACGAGTGCATGTGCTTCCTGCCGCTGTGCCACATCGCCGAGCGCATGGGCGGCGAATACTTCTCGCTCTACACCGGCGCCAGGCTGAACTTCGTCGAGAACCCCGACACCGTGCCCGAGAACGTGCGCGAGATCGCGCCCACGGTGTTCACCGCCGTGCCGCGCGTGTGGGAGAAGTTCTATTCCGGCGTCATGATCACGCTCAAGGAAGGCACGCGGCTGCAGCAGGCGGTGTACGGCTGGGGCATCGGCGTCGGCCACCGGATCGCCGAACGCGTGATGGCCGGCGAGCCGGTTTCGGGCACGCTCAAGGCCAAGTTCCGGCTGGCGCGCTGGCTGGCGCTGGACAACGTGCGCAAGCTGATCGGCATCCACCGCGCGCGCTTTCTGGTCACCGGCGCGGCGCCGATCTCGCCCGAACTGGTCAAGTGGTACCTGGCGCTGGGCGTGCCGATGCTGGAGGTCTGGGGCATGACCGAGACCTGCGGCGCCTCCACCGGCGTGCCGGTGGAGCGCATCAAGCCGGGCTCGATCGGCCCGGCGGCCGGCTTCAACCAGGTGCGGCTGGATGCGGAAACCGGCGAGATCCAGGTCAAGGGCCAAAACGTGTTCGCCGGCTACCTGAACCTGCCCGAGAAGACCGCCGAGAGCTTCACCGAGGACGGCTGGCTGCGCACCGGCGACGTCGGCACCGTGGACGCGGACGGATTCTTCCGCATCACCGACCGCATGAAGGACATCATCATCACCGCGGGCGGCAAGAACATCACGCCGAGCGAGCTGGAGAACGAGCTCAAGTTCAGCCCCTACATCACCGACGCGGTGGTGATCGGCGACAAGCTGCCCTACCTGACGGTGATCATCATGATCGACCAGGAGAACGTCGAGAAGTACGCGCAGGACCACGACGTGCCGTTCTCCAACTACGCCAGCCTGACGCGCGCGCCCGAGGTGCAGGCGCTGATCCAGGGCGTGATCGACGAGGTGAACAGGAAATTCGCCCGCGTCGAGCAGATCAAGAAATTCTTCCTGCTCGACACCCAGCTCAGCGCCGAGGACGAGGAACTGACGCCGACCATGAAGCTCAAGCGCCAGCTGGTGCAGACCAAATACGCGCCGCAGATCGAGGCCATGTACCGCTGATGCCGCCTGTTGTCAGGGTAATCACAGAGGCGGCACGGCCAACCTCGCCGCGACAATCGCAGCCATGGCCGCCGGCGCGCAGGCGCCCGGGCTCTTCAATTTCTCATGACTAGGAGGCTTTGTCCATGAAACTCAAGAACACCCTGGTGGCGCTGGGCGGCGCGCTGCTGCTCGCCGGCCCGGCGCTGGCGCAGACGCAGGGCGTCAGCAAGGACCAGATCACCATCGGCAGCATCCAGGACCTGTCGGGTCCGCTGGCCGGTTTCGGCAAGCAGGTGCGCCTGGGCATGCTGCTGCGCGTGGACGAGATCAACGAGCAGGGCGGCATCAACGGCCGCAAGCTCGAGCTGAAGATCGAGGACTCGGGCTACGACCCCAAGCGCGCGGTGCTGGCAGCGCAGAAGCTGGTCAACCAGGACAAGATCTTCGCCATGGTCGGTCACATCGGCACGGCGCAGAACGTGGCCACCTTCCCGGTGCTGTTCGCCAAGAACGTGTTCAACTTCTACCCCATCACGGCGGCGCGCGAGATGTACGAGCCGCTGCACAAGCTGAAGTACGCGTTTGCCGCCACCTACTACGACCAGATCCGGCTGGCGCTGCCCAAGCTGATGCAGGAAAAGAACGTCAAGAAGGCCTGCGCGATCTACCAGGACGACGAGTTCGGCCTGGAGGTGATGCGCGGCGGCGAGACCGCGCTGAAGGCCATGGGCAGCGACTACGTCGAGAAGACCACCTTCAAGCGCGCCGCCACCGACTTCTCCTCGCAGGTGGCGAAGATGAAGACCGCCGGCTGCGAGATCGTGGTGCTCGGCACCGTGATCCGCGAGACCGTCGGCACCATCGCCGAGGCGCGCAAGACCGGTTTCAACCCGATCTTCGTCGGCTCCAGCGCCGCCTACACCGACCTGATCCACAAGCTGGGTGGCAAGGCCATGGACGGCCTGTACGCCGCCATGACGGTACAGCACCCGTACCTGGACGAGACTTCGCAGCCGATTCGCTTCTGGGCCAACAAGTACAAGACCAAGTTCAACGAGGACCCGACGGTGTTCTCGGCCTACGGCTACGGCGCCATCGACCACTTCATCCGCGGCGCGCAGCAGGCCGGCGCCAACCTCAGCACCGAGAGCTTCATCAAGGCCATGGACAGCTACACCAGCGACTCCGACATCTTCGGCTCCGCGCCGATGAGCTTCAGCCCCACCAAGCGCCTGGCCAGCAACCAGGCCCGCCTGTCGCAGATCCAGGACGGGCGCTGGAAGGTGGTGTCGGACTACCTCAAGTAAGCACGCCGCCCGCCGGTGGCAGGACAAGCCGCCCGAGGGCGGCTTTTTCGAGCCCCGATGGAAAAGCCCTGCCTCAGCGCGCCATGCCGGCATGCACCGCCGCGCTGATCATCGGCGTCAGCTTGCTCTGCGAGCCGCCATCGCAGGCGATCACGGTGCCCGATATGTAGCTGGCGGCGTCCGAGCCCAGAAACATCGCCAGCTGCGCGACGTCGGCCGGCGTGCCCATGCGGCCCAGCGGCACCATGGCGCGCACCAGCTTGTCGCCGTCCTCGCCCGGCGGCGCCAGGCGCTTCATGCCCTCGGTGCCGGCGATCGGGCCGGGAGAGACGGCGTTCACGCGCACGCCGGCGGCACCCCACTCCAGCGCCAGCACGCGCATGAAATGATCGACGCCGGCCTTGGCCGCGCACACGTGGGCCTGGTAAGGCATCGGCACGGTGGACTGCGGCGCGCTGATGAAGATCAGGCTGGCGCCGGGTTTTCTCAGATGCTCGAAGGCGTGGCGCGCGACGTGGAAGCTGCCGACGAGATCGATGTCCACCACCACCTTGAAGGCGTTCGACGACATGCTGCCCACGTCAGCCAGGAAGTTGCCGGCCGCGCCCGACACCAGCACGTCGATCGGTCCATGGCGCGCCGTGCAGGCCGCCAGCGCGGCGGCCACGCCATCGTCGTCGCGCACGTCGGCCACGATGCCGAAGCCCGGCTCGCCCAGCGTGGCCACCGCCGCATCGACGTTGGCCTGCTTGCGGCTGGCCACGCTGACCCTGGCCCCGGCGGCGGCGAAGGCCTGCGCGATGCCCAGGTTGATGCCGGTGGTGCCGCCGAAGACGACGACGTGGCGGTCGGTGAAGTCGAATTGCACGTTCATGCGTGTGGCCTCCAGATGCGAATGAAGAATGCCGCGGCGCCCGTCAACTCGGGCCCCCAACGCTGCATGATCCGGGCCGGCAACGGTCGCGCTTCCGGGCACGACACCCACCCCGCCGCGGCCAGGCGCAGCAGCTGGCCGATCGCTCATGCCTCGCCCGTGAACAGCAGCATGGCCTGGCTGGTCAGCTCATCGAGCGAGAGCGGGCCCTGGTCCCTGAACCACTGCACCGACCAGTTGAGTGCGCCGAAGATGAACAGGCGCGCCACCTCGGGCTGCGCCCGCAAGCGGCCAGCGCGATGCAGCGCACGCAGCGCCGGCATCCAGGCCGCCTCGTAGGCATCGGTCTTCGCCCCGATGTCCCGCCGCTGTTCGGGCGTCAGCGAACGCCATTCGTACAGCATCACCGGGATGAAGTCGCTGCCCTCGCCCAGCAGCACCTCGAAGTGGTGTCGGATCAGCACCCGCAGCCGGTCCTGCGCACTGGCGTTGCGGCCGAGCGCACGCAGCGCGCGCTGCTGCCCTTCCGCACCGTGCGTCATGCCATCCTTCATGACGGCATGCAGCAGGGCGATCTTGCTGTCGAAATAGTAGAACGGCGATCCGCTCTGCATCTCGGCGGCGGCCGCGATGTCGCGCGTGCTGGTGGCGTCGAAGCCCTTGCCGCGGAACAGCCGGGCCGCAGCCCGCACCAGCGCCGACCTGCGGTTGCCCTCATCGCGCTGCTCGGCGGTCTTGCGCGGGCGGCCGCGTCTTGCCGGCGCGGGCGGCTCGGAAGCGGCGGCAGGACGGGGCATGGGCGCAGCATAGCAAGCCCATGCATTTTTGCCAAGCATTTGCTTGGCAAAAATGCATGGGCCGGCGCGCTCGGTTTCTGGGCCTGTTCGCTGCAGATTGCACCAAAAAGCGCGCGGCCTCAACCGAGCGCCTTGCCCATCGCCTCGCCCATGCGGATGGCGCGGCCGGGTGCCCAGTCGGGATTGAACCGCAGCGTGCCCTTGGGCCACAGCAGCACCACGGTGGAGCCGAGCAGAAAGCGCCCCATCTCGGCACCCCTGGCCAGTTCCACCGGCTGATCGGCATAAGCAAAACGCTTGATCTCGCCCGGCCGTGGCGGGTTGACCACGCCGTGCCACACGGTCGCCATGCTGCCGACGATGGTGGCGCCGACCAGCACCAGCGCGAAGGGACCGCGCACGGTATCGAACACGCACACCACCCGCTCGTTGCGCGCGAACAGCCCAGGCACGCCGCGCGCCGTGGCCGGGTTGACGGAAAACAGATCGCCCGGCACGTAGACCATCTGCTGCAGCCGGCCGGCGCAGGGCATGTGGATGCGGTGGTAGTCCTTGGGACTCAGGTACAGCGTGGCGAACTGGCCATGCTCGAATTCGGCCGCCAGCCGCGCGTCGCCGGCCAGCAGCGCGCGCGTGCTGTACGCGTGGCCCTTGGCCTGGAAGATCTGCTCGCGCTCGATGGCGCCGAACTGGCTGATCGCGCCATCCACTGGGCACAGGTAGTCGGCATCGGCCAGCGGCCGGGCGCCGGCGCGCAGCGGCCGCGTGAAGAAATCATTGAAGCTGGCGTAGCTGCCGATGTCGGGGTTGGCGGCCTCGCCCATGTCGACGCCGTAGCGCGCGACGAAGCGCCGAATGACGGCCTGCGTGGCCTCGCCCAGCCGCGCGTCGGCGGCGCGCCCGGCCAGCCGGGTGAGCAGCTTCTTGGGCAGCAGGTATTGCGGCAGGACGGCCAGGCGGTCGGACGATGAACTCATGACAGGACGCAGGATGCCGCACGATTCTATGGGTGGGGGCGCATCGGCACTGGCGCGAGGCGAGACGCAGGAATACAGTCGGTTCACGCACCGTAAAGCGGAGGACATCATGCTCGGTCTGACTCGACACGATTTTGCGATCCGCGCCAGCGCCTTCGACCTGACGCGACCCTGGAACATCCTGCGCATCATCTGCGGCTTCTGTCTGTTGCCGCACGCCGCCAGCAAGATCGCCGCCGGCGGGCTGAACCCCGGCACCGTGGGCTTTTTCGCCGAGGCAGGATTTCAGCCGGCGGCGTTATTCGTGGGCCTCGCCCTCCTGACCGAAGTCGTGTGCGGCGTGGCCTTGCTGCTGGGCGTGGCCACGCGCCTGGCCGCCTTGGGCGCGGCGCTGGTGCTGCTGGTGGCCGCCGGTGCCCTGCTCGTCGTCACCGGCTCGTTCAAGTGGCTGTGGAACACCGGCGGCGTCGAATACCCGGTGTTCTGGGCCATCACCTGCATCGCCGTGGCGATGCATGAATTCCAGTTGCGGCGCGGTTGACGACGGCGCAAGCGGGCCCGCCGAAGTCGCCCGCACGGCACCGGATGCGGGCGCCGGCCGCGCCGTTTTCGGCTGTCCGCGTCCGGAGCCGGACAAGCTACGCGGGCTGCCCGATGGTCAGCGCGATCTCGCCCACGCCCTCGATGCTGCCCGTCAGGCGGTCGCCCGGCTGCACCGCGCCCACGCCCTCGGGCGTGCCGGTGTAGATCAGGTCGCCCGGCTGCAGGTGGTAATAGTGCGACAGGTTGGCGACGATCTCGGGCACGCTCCAGATCAGCTCGCCGATGTCGCTGTCCTGCCGCGTCTGGCCGTTGACCGCCAGCCGGATGCGCCCGCGCGCCGGGTGGCCGATGCGGCTCGTCGGCACCAGTTCGCCGATGACGGCGGCGCCCTCGAAGTCCTTGCCGAAATCCCACGGCCGGCCCATCTGCTTGGCGACGTTCTGCAGGTCGCGCCGTGTCATGTCCAGGCCGCAGGCGTAGCCCCAGACGCAGTCCAGCGCCTGGGTCTGCGCCAGCCGGAACGCCGGCTGGCCGATCGCGATCACCAGCTCCATTTCGTGGTGCAGGTCCCGGGTGCCCAGGGCGTAGGGCACGGTGGCGCCGCTGGCCACCAGATGCGCCGGCGTCTTGTTGAAGTAGAACGGCGGCTCGCGCTCGGGGTCGGCGCCCATCTCGCGCGCGTGCGCCGCGTAGTTGCGGCCGACGCAGAAGATGCGGCTGACGGCGTAGCGCTGCTCGCTGCCGCGCACCGGGACCTCGGCCTGGGGCGCGGGCGCAAAGACGTAGTGGCTCATGTCGATCGGGATCGGTAGGTGTTCGGACAGGCCGCCATCATCACCGATTCCCGCCGCGCGCCGCAGGCACAATGCCGGCGCATGGATGCGCCCCCACTGCTCGACGTGCAGGATCTGGTCAAGAGCTATGGCAGCGCGCGCGTGGTCGATGGCGTGTCGTTTCACATCGCGCCGGGTGAATGCCTGGGCGTGATCGGCCCCAACGGCGCCGGCAAGACCACCACCATCCGCCTGTGCCTGGGCCTGACGGCGCCCGACGCCGGGCGCATCCGCTACTTCGCCCGGCCGGACGGCAGCGCGCTGGAGATGCCGGCCGACGGCCTGGCCATCAAGGCGCGGCTGGGCGTGGTGGCGCAGTTCGACTCGCTGGACCCGGACTTCAGCTGCGCCGAGAACCTGTATGTGTTCGGCCGCTACTTCGGCCTCAGGCGGCGCGAGATGGACCCACGCGTGCTGCAACTGCTGGACTTCGCCGCGCTCGGCCACAAGGCCGCGGCCAAGCCCAGCGAGCTGTCCGGCGGCATGAAGCGCCGCCTGTCGCTGGCGCGCGCGCTGATCAACAACCCCGATCTGCTGCTGCTCGACGAGCCCACCACCGGGCTCGACCCGCAGGCGCGCCACCTGATGTGGGAGCGGCTGCAGAAGCTGCTGGCCGAGGGCAAGTCGATCCTGCTGACCACCCACTTCATGGACGAGGCCGAGCGCCTGTGCCACCGCCTGCTGGTGCTGGACCACGGCCGCAAGATCGCCGAGGGTCGCCCGCGCGAGCTGATCGCCGCGCACCTGGAGCCGGAAGTGATCGAGGCCTACGGCCAGCACGCGCTGGCGCTGGCCGACTCCGAGCTGGCCGCGCACGCCGACCGGGTGGAGCGAAGCGGCGAGACGGTGTTCTTCTACACGCGCGAGGCGCGGCCCTTGATGCGCGCGCTGGTGGCGCACCCGCAGCTGCGCACGCTGCACCGCCCGGCCAACCTGGAGGACCTGTTCCTCAAGCTCACCGGACGGCAGATCCGGCAGGACGGCTGACATGACTTCGCTTCGCTCAATGAGCTCGCTGCGCTCGATGACCTCGGTCACTCGTCATGCGCCGCAGGCGCGTCATCAAAGGCCGCCGGCCGGGCTCATGCGCCGCAATACGCGGTCATTCGTCATCCGGGACCGTTGACATGAACCCGCCTTCCGTCTGGGCCCCGCCGCGCCTGTCGATGCGCTGGTGGCCGGTGTTCCAGCGCAACCTGCTGGTGTGGCGCAAGCTGGCGGTGCCCAGCCTGCTGGCCAACATCGGCGAGCCGCTGACCTGGCTGATCGCGTTCGGCTACGGCCTCGGGGCGCTGGTCGGCCAGGTGCCGCTCGCGGGCGGGCAGCAGGTGCCCTACCTGCTGTTCCTGGCCAGCGGCTCGATCTGCATGAGCGCCATGAACGCGGCCAGCTTCGAGGCGCTGTACTCGGCCTTCTCGCGCATGCACGTGCAGAAGACCTGGGACGGCATCATGAACACGCCGGTGCAGCTCGACGACGTGGTGCTGGCCGAGATGCTGTGGGCCGGCTTCAAGGCGCTGTTCTCGGTCACCGCCATCCTGGGGGTGATGCTGGCGCTGAACATCAGCCATTCGCCCAAGCTGCTGGTGGCCTGGCCGGTGCTGCTGGGCGTCGGCATCGTGTTCGCCAGCCTGGCGCTGGTGTTCAACGCCAAGGCGCAGGGCTACGACTTCTTCACCTACTACTTCACCGTGGTGCTGTCGCCGATGATGTTCCTCTCCGGCGTGTTCTTCCCGCGCGAGCAGCTGCCCGGCATCGCCAAGAACATCGCCGACTGGCTGCCGCTGTCGGCGGCGGTCGACCTGGTGCGGCCGATGTTCATGGACCAGTGGCCGGACAACCCCTGGCGCCACGTGGCGCTGCTGACGGCCTACGCGGTGGCAAGCTTCTGGATCGCGCTGGCCTTCACGCGCCAGCGCTTCAGGAAGTGATCAGCCCGGCCGCCTTCTCGGCGATCATGATCACCGGCGCGTTGGTGTTGCCGCCGACCAGGCTCGGCATGATCGAGGCGTCGACCACGCGCAGGCCGGCGATGCCACGCACGCGCAACCGATCGTCCACCACGTCCAGCGGCCCATGGCCCATGCGGCAGCTGCCGACCGGGTGATAGATGGTGTCGGCGTGCCGGCGGATGAAGGCCTCGATCTCGGCATCGGTTCTGGCCGCCGCCGAGCGCTCGACGCCGCCGCGGCGCGCCAGCGCGGGCTGCTGCAGCAGCTCACGCATCAGCTTGAAGCCCACCACCATGCGCCGCACGTCGTCGCCGTCCTGCAGGAAGGCCGGGTCGATCAGCGGCGCCGCCAGCGGGTCGCCGCTGGCCAGGCGCAGGCTGCCGCGGCTGCGCGGCCGCAGCACGCAAACGTGGCAGGAAAAGCCGTGTCCGAACACCGTGGCGCGCCCATGGTTGACCAGCTTGCCGACCACGAAGTGCAGCTGCAGGTCGGGCACCGGCTCGGCCGCATCGCTCTTGATGAAGCCGCCGGCCTCGGCGAAGTTGGTGGTCAGCATGCCGCGCCGCTGGCGCCGCCACTGGCCGATCGCCTGCGCCGTGCGCCAGCCGCCGCGCAGCGACAGGCCGAACAGCTCGTAGGCCTGGTTGGCGTCCCATACCTGCACCACGTCGGGGTGGTCGTGCAAGTTGGCGCCGACGCCGGGCAGATCGTGCCGCACCTCGATGCCGTGCTGGCGCAGATGGTCGGCCGGGCCGATGCCCGAGAGCATCAGCAGCTGCGGCGACTGCAGCGCACCCGCGCTCAGGATCACCTCGCGCTCGGCGCGCGCGGTGTGCTCGCGCCCACCCTGCAGGTAGGCCACGCCGACCGCCCGGCCGTGCTCGAGCAGCACGCGCGTGGCGTGGGCACCGGTCACCACGTGCAGGTTGGGCCGCGCGCGGTTCGGCGTCAGGTAGGCCTTGGCGGCCGAGAAGCGTTCGCCGTTCCTGTGCGTGACCTGGTACAGGCCCACGCCCTCCTGCTCGGCACCATTGAAGTCAAGGTTGTGCCGGTAGCCGGCCTGCACGCCGGCCTCGACGAAGGCGAGCGAGAACGGGTTCGGATCCGACAAGTCCTTCACGTTCAGCGGCCCGTCGGCACCATGGAAACGGTCGGCGCCGCGCTCGTTGTGCTCGGCGTGCCGGAACAGCGGCAGCACCTGATCCCAGGCCCAGCCGGCGTTGCCCTCGGCGGCCCAGGCGTCGTAGTCCTGCGGCACGCCGCGGGTGTAGATCATGGCGTTGATCGAGCTCGAGCCGCCCAGCACCTTGCCGCGCGGCTGGTAGCCGCGCCGGCCGGCGAGGCCCGCCTGCGGCACGGTCGAAAAAGCCCAGTTGTGCGCGAAACCCGACGTCGGCGAGCGCGCCATCACGCCCAGCCCGGCGGGGCAGTGGATCAGCACGCTGCTGTCTGCCGGGCCGGCCTCCAGCAGCGTCACCTGCACGGCGGGATCTTCACTCAGGCGCGCGGCCAGCACGCAGCCGGCCGAGCCGGCGCCGACGATCACGTAGTCCATGTCCACCGTCTCCTTTCAACTGCCATTGTGTGACGGATGGCGGCCGGACTTTAGGCACTTTCTTCCAAAATCAGAACCGACACAGGCAGCCGCTACCATCGCGAGGTCGCGGCCGGCGCGCGCCGGCTCGCCACCCACCCTCAACCTGCTGGAGAACATCAATGAGCATCACCACCGTTGGCATCGTCGGCGCCGGCACCATGGGCAACGGCATTGCCCAGGCCTGCGCCGTGTCGGGCATCGACGTCGTCATGGTCGACATCGCCCAGGCGGCCGTGGACAAGGGACTGGCCACCGTCGGCAAGAGCCTGGACCGCCTGCTGCAGAAGGAAAAGATCAGCGAGGCCGACAAGGCCGCCGCTCTAAGCCGCATCCAGGGCTCGACCAGCTACGACGACCTGAAGGGCGCCCAGCTGGTGATCGAGGCGGCGACCGAGAACCACGAACTGAAGAACAAGATCCTCAAGCAGCTCGACGAGATGCTCGACCCGGCGGTCATCATCGCCACCAACACCTCGTCGATCTCGATCACGCAGCTGGCCGGCGTGACCCGACGCGCCGACAGGTTCGTCGGCATGCACTTCTTCAACCCGGTGCCGATGATGGCGCTGGTGGAGATCATCCGCGGCCTGCAAACATCGGATGCCACGCACGACGCGGTGAAGGACCTGGCGGTGAAGCTGGGCAAGACCCCGATCACGGTCAAGAACGCCCCCGGCTTTGTGGTCAACCGCATCCTGGTGCCGATGATCAACGAGGCCTTCTTCGTGCTGGCCGAGGGGCTGGCGACGCCGGAGGACATCGACGCCGGCATGAAGCTGGGCTGCAACCACCCGATCGGCCCGCTGGCGCTGGCCGACATGGTGGGCCTGGACGTGTGCCTGGCGGTGATGGAGGTCTACCTGGAGCAGTTCGGCGACAGCAAGTACCGCCCCTGCCCGCTGCTGCGCGAATACGTGGCCGCCGGTCGGCTGGGCCGCAAGACCGGCATGGGCGTGTACAGCTACGCATGACGCGCCTGACGGCGCATGACCTCGCCGCTTGCGCGGCATCGATGACGAAATGACTGCACCCAGTCATGGCGCGCAGCGCCGTCATCAATGCCGCGGCAGCGGCGAGGTCATTTCGTCATCGCACGCTCACAGCCGAGCGAGCGCGTCCTTCACGTCGGCGACGCTGAGGATCTCCGACAGCACCAGCGGCGCCCTGCCCGGCGCCTGCAGCACGTACACCGGCACGCCGCTGCGCCCCAGCCTGCCCAGCTCGGCGCTGATCGCCGGGTCGCGCCGGGTCCAGTCGGCGCGGAAGGTCTGCACGCGCGCGGCATCGAAGGCGGCGATCACCTCGCCGTTGGCCAGCGTGGTCTTCTTGTTGTACTGACAGGTCACGCACCAGGCGGCGGTGAAATCGACGAACACCGGCCGCCCCGCCGCGAGCGCCGTTTCCACGCGCTGCGCCGACCAGGGCTGCCAGCGCTCGCCGGCAGCCACCACCGCGGCCTCGGCCGGCGCGATCAGCCGGGTCACGTTGGGACCGATTGCCGTCAGCAGGAAGGCGGCGAACGCGATCGACACCGGCGCCAGCACCGCGCGCCAGCGCCCGCGCAGACCCAGTGCCCACAGCACCAGCGCCAGCGTCACCAGCAAGGCCAGCAGCGCGCCGGCGCCATCGATGCCGGTCTGTTGCCCCAGCACCCACAGCAGCCAGACCGCGGTGCCGAACATCGGGAAGGCCATGAACTTCTTGAAGTTGTCCATCCACACGCCAGGCCGGGGCAGCATGCGCGCCACCGCCGGCCACCAGCTGGCGGCCAGGTAGGGCAGAGCCATCCCCAGGCCGATGGCGCCGAACACCGCCAGCGCCTGCGGTGCCGGCAGCCCCACCGCCAGGCCCAGCGAGGCGCCCATGAACGGCGCCGTGCAGGGCGAGGCCACCGCCACCGCCAGCACGCCGGTGAGCAGGGAGTTGGTCACCGGATTGCGCGCTTCCAGCGTCGCCAAGCGGCTGGGCAGGAAATGGCCGAACTCGAACACGCCGACCAGGTTCAGGCCGATCACCGTGAACAGCACCGTCAGTGCCGCCACCACGACGGGTGACTGCAGCTGGAAGCCCCAGCCGAGTTGCTGCCCGGCCGCGCGCAGCGCCAGCATCAGCGCGCCCAGCGCCAGAAACGACAGCACCACGCCGGCGGTGTAGGCCAGCCCGCCGATGCGGTGCGCGCGCCGGTCGTCGGCATGGCTGGTGAAGCCCAGCACCTTGATCGCCAGGATCGGGAACACGCAGGGCATCAGGTTGAGGATCATGCCGCCCACCAGCGCGCCCAACAGCGCCAGCATGAAGGTGGCCGGCGGCACGGCGTTGGTGCCGACTGCCGCCGCCACGGGCCCCGAGCCGGCGGCGGCATTGGCCTTGAGCGCCGCCTCCAGCGCCGGCGACACCATCGCCACCGACGCGATCTGCGGCCAGCTGCCCAGCACCGGCGCGTCGGCGCGCCAGCCGCGCTCGCCGGCCACCAGCACCAGCGGCATGCGCTCCGGCGCATCGGCGCGGTCGGGCGACACCGGGATGTCGGCGGTCCAGACCTCGCCGTCCCAGCGCTGGCTCCACCTGCGCTCGCCCGCCGGCTCACCGGGCTTGGCCAGGGTGGCGGCGGTGACGATGACGTTGGGCGTCTCGGGGAACAGCTCCAGCGTCTGCCCGCGCGCCCCGGCCGGCAGGCCGGCCACCCGCACCGCCAGGCGCTTGCCGCCGTCCTTCAGCTCGATCTGGTGCGCACCCTCGACGTCAACCGGCTGGCTGCGCAGCGCGGCGTCGAAGGCCGCGCCGTGCAGTGCGGTCGAGCTGCGCAGCGGCAACTGGGCCACGAACTCGCCATCCTGCGGGATGCATTCCTGCCGGCACGCCAGCCAGTTGGCTTTCAGCCGGATTTCCATCGACTCGGCCAGCGGACCTGGCTGGTACTCCGGCGTGATGATCAGCGGCACCGGCAGCAGCACCGTGCCCTCGTAGCCGTAGTTGGCCAGGTTGGCGATCGGGATCTTCTTGGGCAACGGCCAGGCGATGTCGCCCGCCATCACGCCCGGCGGCAGCGTCCATTGCAACTCGGTCGGCAGGCCGGAGTCGCCCGAATTCTTCCAGTAGGTGTGCCAGTCGGGCTGGTGCGTCAGCTGCAGCCCGACCCAGACCGGCTGCGCCGCGCCGGCGTCCGGCGCCAGGCCGACCGGCACCCCCTGCGGCGCGTGCACCAGCAAGGTGGCGGCCACCTGCTCGGTGCGCACCTCAGTGCCGGCCCTGGCCTGCGCCGCGGTCGAAACAAGGCTGGCGGCCACCAGCACAAGGGCCGCCAGCCAGGTGAATAAGGCACGAGAGCGCATCATCAGGGAAACAAAGTCAACAGATTAGGAGCCATGCCGGGCGCCATAGGTTCCGCCGGCAGGCGCGCGGGATGCGCCGCTGTCCTACAGCCACGCCGGCCCCACTATCACACAGTCGTGATAACTTATACGGGTTCGATTCGTTTGACCGCGCGGCGGCATGCGTTTTGTCGCCGCGCTTTCGTGAGAGGAGCCTGGGCGGCATGCAATTGTCCACCACAACCTCATTCGCCAGCGCACTCGCGCCCTGGGCCGAGCGGTTGCGCGCGCGCATCGACCTGCCGCTGATGGTGCGCTGGAACGGCGGCAGCGGCCTGCGGCTGGGCAATTTCGACAGCCCGCGCGTGGTCATCGACGTGCACGATGCGGTCGGTGTGGCGGCGCTGCTCAGCCCCTCGCTCGACCACCTGGGCCGCGCCTACGTCGAAGGCCACATCGACGTCAGCGGCAGCGCGCAGGACATCATGGATCTGGCGCATCGCCTGGCCGACGCTGCCGATCAGCGCGAGGGCGACCCTGGCTGGATGCAGCGCATCGCCCGCCGCGTCGCCGACGCCGTCAGCCACACCCAGGCCGCCGACCGCGAGGCCGTGCAATACCACTACGACGTCTCCAATGCCTTCTACGCCGAGTGGCTGGACCCGGCCATGGTGTATTCCTGCGCCTATTTCGAGCACGGCGACGAGACGCTGGCCGAGGCACAGACCAAGAAGATCGACCACATCATGGCCAAGCTGCGCCTGCAGCCCGGGCAGCGCCTGCTCGACATCGGCTGCGGCTGGGGCGCACTGGTGCTGCGCGCGGCGCAGCAGTTCGGCGCCCGCTGCGTCGGCATCACCCTGTCGCAGAAGCAGTTCGACGAAGCCACGGCGCGCGTGCGCGCCGCCGGCCTGCAGGACCGGGTGGAAATCCGCCTGCAGGACTACCGCGAGCTGAAAGGCCCGTTCGACCGCATCACCAGCGTCGGCATGGTCGAGCACGTGGGCCTGAAGAACCTCAGCACCTATTTCCGCATCATCCACGACCTGCTGGCACCTGGCGGCTGGGCGCTCAACCACGGCATCACCTCGACCGATCCGCAGAACGGCGAAACCAGCCATGGCGGCGGCCGCTTCATCGACCGCTACGTGTTCCCGCAGGGCGAGCTGCCGCACATCGGCACCGTGCTGACGACGATGCAGGAAGGCGGCCTGGAGCCCTTCGACGTCGAGAGCCTGCGCCGCCACTACGCGCGCACGCTGCAATCCTGGAGCGACAACTTCGAGGCCAGGGGCGAGCGGCTGAAGAACCTGGTCGACGAGAAGATCTGGCGCATCTGGCGCATGTACCTGGTCGGCAGCCAGTGGGCCTTCGAGCACGACGAGATCTCGCTGTATCAGGTACTGTGCCGCCGCGCCGGCCAGAGCGCACGCACCCTGCCGTGGTCGCGCGGCTGGCTGTACGGCCATGGGGCAGCGCCGTCCACAGAACGCTGAACCTCGCTTGTTGACCCTGCGCGGCGTCGGGTCGCGCCGCGCAGCCC
>CAZHSD010000032.1:0-31230 GCA_964534975.1 uncultured Ottowia sp.
TTGGATCGGCATCACCTCCATAGGTGGGTCAAATTTCGGTCGGCGTCAACACCCATCCCTGTCGGGCGGGTCCACTCTGACCTACGCCATCGGCAAGCACAAGACCGAGGGCACTTTGCATCTGCGTCTGGTGAGCAACACCGGGGGCGGATTGTTCTGCAAGGACTGGGTGCAGGCCGATGCCATTGACGTCCTGCTCAAGAGCGGGCATCCGCTGACCTCCCGAGCCACGCAAGCCTTGCTGGCGGGCAGAAGCATCAACAGCGGGGGCTTCCTGCTGGCGGTGCTCCGGCACCTGGGACTGGTGCGGGTCGATGAAAACAACCTGCGTCATCACCTGGCCGTGCCGGGCATGAGCTTCACCGGCCATGCGTTGCGCTGATCCAAGAAAGGAGAAGAACCATGATCTACGACGATTGCATCGGCATCGCCACCGAGCTGGCGCTCGACTGGGACGATCTGCCCGATGAACTGCTGCCGCTGGTGATCGCCTCGGAGGCGGCGCGGCTGGCCGGGGCCGACAGTGGCCGCAGGCGGGCCTGGGAGGGCGGCTGATGGGGGAGGCCATGGCGGGGGCGTGTTTGGCCCCCACGTGGCCACCTGGCGCAACCTCGGGGGGCGGCGTCGGGGGTCGCTGCCGGGGTGCGGGCCGGGGGGCGCCGGGAGAGGGGGCCGCGTTGCGCCGTGGCGGATGCGGCGGCGTGGGGCGGGATGCCCGGTCGTCGCCACTCGCCGCGGCTGAGTGTTCATTAAGGTAACCGGCAGGCGGTCGATGCCCGGTCAATGTTTCGCCTCGTTCAAGGCCGATAGCTCTACGTTCCCACCTGAAAGCCTTTCCGCTGGACTCAAATAATCGACCGTGTTTAAGTTCATTCGTGCGGTGCGTGCGTTGTTCCTAAAATCAGGGCTTTCATAGGAAGTAAATTCTTGCCTAGTTTCAGGTATATTCATGGGATAAGTTTTATGCGTCGAGCGATTTTCTCGTGAGCCTCTGTTGTATCTTGGTAAAAATGCTACTTTTGGGATCTGAGGCCTTGACTTCAAGCCGGGAGCTGCTATGCTAGTACTCACTCGCTGACCGCTTGCGAGTTTGCAGATTCCGTTAGCCGATTCCAGCTTGCCGCGCAAGCTGTTTCCAAGATTCCCAGGCTCCGCCTGAAGTTGAGAAAAAGTGGAGGCGGTGCTCCCATGGGAGCATCACATCTCAACCTACGGGAATCTTGATATGAAACAAAACCCATATGGATCGTGCGAGCGCGTGAAGTCGCCGTCCATTGAGTGCTGCCGGCATTTCCTGCCGGTACATTATCCTCGGCATATATCTTATATATATTATTATATCAACGCAAAAAGGTGTGTCGTTGCACACTCTCTTTTGCGTTCGCTGGGAGGTCGACCATGAAAAAGGCATCGACTCCCAACGAGAGAAATTTCACCACGCCATGGCCTGAACCAGTTGACGGAGTTCAATTGTTCCGCGACGGCTTGAAGGAAATTCACAGGCATTTGATTGTCAGCGAGCATGGTGCCGTGGCGATGGTGGGCTGGGGAATCCAATCTTGGTGCCCCGAAAGGTTCGCGCATGCAGCATTACTGGTTTTTGACGCACCGGAGCATGCCTGTGGCAAGAGCCTGGGCTTAGACCTGATGGCCAGACTAGTGCGCAAACCACGGGAGTTATCCGGCATCACCGAAGCCGCCATGTTTCGGATCATCGAAACAGATCGGCCGACATTGATGTTGGATGAGGTCGACATGTACATCGAGCGAAACGATGGCTTGGTGGCGGTCCTGAACAGTGGCCATGCCGCCGACGGCGCTGTTACGCGCCTGGAGAAGGTCGGCGACGCCTACGTGCCACGCGACTTCCGCACTTTTGGATGTAAGGCGCTCGCCGGGATTGATCTGCAGCGAAAGCTGCCCCCTCAGACCTTGACTCGATGCATCCGCATTGGCCTGAGGCGCAAGCTTCCGGGTGAAGAAGTCAAGCGATTGCGCAAGACTGATCCCAAAGTATTCGCCGATCTGCGAGCGCGCACGCTTCGCTTCGTGCAGGACAAGGGCGAGCAGTTGGCCGAAGGCTTTGAAGACATGCCTGAGGAGCTCAGCGATCGCGATCAGGATAACTGGGCCCCGCTGTTCGCCATCGCCAACGCTGCTGGTCCGGAAGCCTTGGAAATGGTGCGTGCGGCGGCGCTGAGTATCAAGGGAGCCACGGAGGTGCCGCAATCGCTGTCGAATCGAGCCTTGGCGGACGTGCGGACGGTGCTGGCCGACTACGACCAGCCCAAGATTTCCACCGACGACTTGCTCACCAAGCTGCACCGCGCCGGCGGGGAGATGGGTTGGAACACCTACAACCGAGGTTACGAGCTCACTGCGCGCCAGTTGGCCGGATTCCTTCGACCCTATGGCTTGAGCCCTCGCACGGTGCGAAATACGGAAACCGGCAAGACGCCGAAAGGGTATTGGCTGTGTGACCTGGCGGAGGCCTTCAAGCACTACCTACCGCCCCTTGAGCCGCCTGGATCAGAAGGAGATCCTGCTCCTGCTGCTGATGACGCCGATGGTGACGGCGACCCCACTGGTCCTGATACCAACGATTACTGAGGCGGGCTGGCGGCCTGTGGCTGCCGGCATCCGACTTTGACGCCGCGCTGCTGTCCGAAGTTCGGTCTTTGATCTGTTTGCAGCGACGTCGGATTCGACTAAGCCAATCCAGGGGCTTGCCCCTGACCTCGATTCCGGTGCCGGCCGCCTCCGGCGATTCCCATTCTTCTGACATGCGCACTCGCATTCCTGCGGGCGCGTGGTCGGTTTCGTCCTTTTTTTCTTCTGGGAGTTTTTCTATGACGACCAATTTCAATGTCAAGAGCGCCGATGAACACCTGACTGAAGCCTTCCTTTGCTCGCCGCAAGGCAGGCGATGCAGCCGCGTCTTCGAGGAGCACTCCGGTCGAGTGGATCGCCTGCTCGTCGCCGTACTCAATGCCGCCGAAAAGCACTGCCTGCGTCTCGATCCAAGTACCGAATGGACTGCTGGTGATCTGTGCGGCGACGGCTTGTGGGGCGAGAGCGCGGGCTTTCATCGATTGCTGGGTCTTCGCTTGTCGTTCCTGGTCAAGAGCCGCTTGCTGCCGCTGCGCTGCATCAACCGGCGCGGCAGAGGCACGCGGCGCTACCGCCTCGACTTCACCGCTCAACAGCAATGACCAACCCGCCGGGCCATCGCGCCCGGCATCCCTCTATTCTGTCCTCAAGGAATCCCTCATGGCAACCGTTGACTTCACCCCCGAGTTCATGGCTCGGGGCCTCATCTGTCCCGAAGGCAGGAAGCGCGTCGAATACTGCGACCGCCAATGCCCCGGCCTGCTGCTGGAAGTGCGCGCCGCTTCCGGCGCCATCCCCACCTGGTATGTCCGCTACAAGGCACCCACCACCAAGTACGAACGCCTGGGCAACGTCCAGACCCTCACGCTGGCGCAAGCGCGCAAGGTGGCCGTCGCCTTCAAGGCCACATTGGCCGAACGCCGTCCAACCGAAGACACGCGGCCAATGACCCTCGACCGCTTCGTCGCCGAGTTCGTCAACCCGTTCAATGAAACGCGCAAGCGCAGTCATGAACGCGATGTGCAACTCTACCGCCGCATCGGCCCCCGGTTCGGTCACCTCAAGCTCGATGACATTCGCCGCATCGAAGTCCAGCAATTCCACAACGAGCTGGTCACCAAGGAAGGCCTGGCCCCGGCCAGCGCCGACCATCACGTGGTCTACCTGCGCCGCATCTTCAGTCTGGCGGTCGAATGGCAATACATGGACCGCAACCCTCTCACAAGGATCCCCCTCATGCGAGAAGACAACCGAAAGGAACGCTACCTGACCGAAGAAGAAACCGATCGATTGGTGCGGGTGCTGTGGGACGATCCGGCTTCGGGCCAGTCCAGCGTGTTCCTGTTCCTGCTCAACACCGGCGCCCGCCGCAATGAGGTCATGCAGGCGCAGTGGCAGCACATCGATCTCGATAAACGTATCTGGACCATTCCGGCCAGCCACAGCAAGAGCAAGAAGGGCAGGGTCGTTCCTTTGAACGAAGGTGCACTATGGGTGCTGGACCACCTGCCGACCCGTGACGTGCACAGCCACCTGTTCGTCAACCTGGTGACCGGCAAGCCCTTCGTGACCATCACCCGAGCTTGGTATCGGCTGAGGAAGAAAGCCCACCTCAACGACGTGCGCATCCACGATCTGCGTCACTCGTTCGCCAGTCGGTTGGTCAACGGGGGCCGGAGCCTGTACGAGGTGCAGCAAATTCTCGGACATTCGACACCGCAGATGACCATGCGCTATGCGCACCTGTCCAACAAGAGCCTGCTGGAAGCGGCCAACGCGGGGTCGGTGTCGATGGTTCGACCGAACCTGGCGGCATAGGCAGCATCGTCCACGGAACCGCCAACGAGCGCCTCCGACCGGCCCCGCATCGGGGGTTCGGTCGGGAGTTCGGGCGAATGCAGGGCTATCTCATTACCACCCTTGAGGATTCGCAATCGTCATCGCGACCGGGCCGGTGGTAGAGTTCGGTGACAGGTTCGGTCGAGGGTGAAAAAGACAGCCGATGCGGAGAGAAAAACGTTACGCCACTTCAACTTACGGCATCAACTGCAAGTTCGTGGCTTGTGTTGAAAATCCGCGTGTCGGCAGTTCGATTCTGTCCCAGGCCACCATTGAATGCTGTGGGGCCCGCTATCGTTTTGACGGTGGCGGGCTTTTCTCTTGGTCGCAGCGGTGGTGCTTCGGCGGGCGCACTTAAAGTACAAGGGGTGGGGGGAGACCGATGAATGCGACTACTACGTCCAAGGCAGTCAAGTACGCCACGCTCATCGTCGTGCTTATTGCGGTTGCGCTCAGTTGGCTTAAGCCCATTTCTGACGCTGCCGACAACTACGTTGACGAAGGCTTGAAGCGGTCCCTCATCAGCTTTGCATCCGCCAGAGCGCTGAACGGCGTGATCTCCGTTCTTCAAGGCACTGAGGTGGCCGTACGTCCGCTGGGGTTTGGTGTCTCGCTCACTGTGGGCGAGGCGCTCGACCCGATCAATGACCTTGTTGAAACGTTCTCATCGGTCATGCTTACCGCCAGCGTGGCCTTTGGCGTACAGAAGTTGCTGCTGGCGATAGGGTCGAACTGGGCCGTGTCCGCCTGCCTGACGCTGATCGCGTTGGTATGGGCGTACCTGTTCTGGAAGGATCGAAGCCCTCACTGGCTTTTCAGGCTGGTGGGAATCCTGCTGTTTATCCGCTTCGTCATGCCGGTGGCAACGATCGGCAGCGCCATGCTGTTCGAGAGCTTCGCAGCCGCCAAGTACAACGAGAGTCAGGTCGCATTGGACAAGACAACCAAAGACCTTCAGGCCCTGACGCCGTCAGCCGGTACGGCTGCCGATGCGGCTGCTCCTATCCCTATGCCTCCCGAGGCTGCAACAAAGCCAGAAGAATCGGCCCCGGAAGAGCCCACCACAGCTTCACGCATCCAGCGACTGTGGCAAGGCACCAAGGATGCGGTCGCGGGCGGTGCGAATGCAGTTGCCGGGTTTGTCAAAGACCCCAGCGAGAGCTTTCGGCGCAAGTATGAGGAGATCAAGCTATCGGCCGAAGCTGCCGTCGAAAGGATGGTCGCCCTGATCGGGATCTTCGTGCTGCAGACTGTGATCGTGCCGCTGCTGTTGCTGTTCGGCCTGTACTGGCTGTGCCGTGACTTGTTCATCGTGCAGCCTGGACGCATCGCTAACAGAGCCGACTAGCAACTCTCGCATAAGGCGGAACGTATTGGCGGATGGTGCAGCAATGCGGTGAAATCCGCGTGTCGGCAGTTCGATTCTGTCCCAGACCATTGAATGCTGTGAAGCCCGCTATCGTTTTTGACGGTGGCGGGCTTTTTCGTTTCTTTGAGCCGGTGGCAGTCCGGTAACGGTTTCAGGTCGTTGTGACCGGAAAACAACAATCAGGCCTGGGACTCGGCAGCGCAACCAACTCGACAGCATCCGTCGCCTAAACATCAATCACGCGAGACTGCGGATCGGCCTCCCAGCACGCCTTGTGCAGTCCGGCCAGCGCCTTACTCTCCACCTTGCGGGCTTCGGCCAGTAAGTGCGATGCGGCTACGCGATGCAGTTGGATCGTGCTGCCACGTGCGGGGCGTCCGGCGCGGCGGCGGGGCATCGAACCGGATGCCGGCCGGTTCCAGAATTCATGCTTCGATCGCCTTGCGGCGCAGACGCCGCAGGTCACTCTACTTGCCCGACTGAGGCAGTGGCACCATCATGGCTTGTCCCGGCGCCGAGCAACCCTGGTCGCAACAACGCCCCGGCTGGCGGTTGCGCGTGATGGCTCGGTCGCCGGTGTCGAGCACGCCCCGATCGAGCAGGCGTTCGACCAACTCGACCTTGCTGCCCACCGGGTAGTTGCGCCAGATCTCCTGCTTCATCGCCGCCGGCGAGCCGCCGCCGTGCAGGCTGATGAGTGAGTACCAGCCGCCCTGGTAGGAAGCCGTCAGGTCTTCCAGGAAGCGCGCCACCTCGATGCGTTTGTCGTAGGGGACGGCAGGATTGGCGCGCAGCACGTCGGCCAGGCTGGCGACGGTGGCGGGGTTGTGGTCTTCATCCGGTCCAGGCAAGGCGACGATCAGGCCGCCGCTGACTTCATGCGCCAACCGGTGCATGTCGTAGATCTGCGTGGCCATCAGCAACTTGCCGATATTGGCGTATACCGGCTCGGGCATGAAGCTGCCGCTGTGTTCGTCTGCCATGCCGTACACGCTCGCAGCCACGCCGCAGGCATAGAAGCCCTCGACGATCTTGATCAGTTCGACCATCGGCTCGCGCAGGCTGGCATGGCGTTCGGGATCGAGCCCATTGGCCTCGCACATCAATGCACCGGCGCCGATCAGCAGGTCACCGAAACCGGCGCGGGCGGCGACGCAACTGTGCCGATGGTGCGTGGCATAGGCGTAGGTCATGGCGCCCGAGTGCTGCCAGTCGTCGGCGTGGCCGCCGTAGAACACGCGGTCCCACGGCACCAGCACGCGGTCGAACAGAACCACGGCGGTGGACTGACCATACTTGCGCGAGAACAGGGCGGCGCCGTGCTCCACCTTGTCGCCGGGCCGGCCAGCCGGGCGCGACACGATGGTGACCCCGGGCGCGTCGATCGGCACCGCACCGCAGACGGCGAAGTCGGCATCCTGCTCGCCCATGTTGCGGCACGGCATGACCAGCAACTCGTGCATGTAGGGCGCTCCGGTGACGATCGCCTTGGCGCCTGAGATGACCAGTCCCCTGGCGTTGCGTTCGACGATGTGGACGTAGGCGTCCGGGTTGGCCTGCTGGTGTGGCTTCTTGCTGCGATCGCCCTTGGCGTCGGTCATGGCGATGCCGAGCGCCAGGTCGTTCGCCTGCACATGCGCCAGGTAGGCGGAGAAACGCTCGCCATGCTCGCTGCCCCCGCGTGCGTCATCGATCTGGGCCGAGACCTGGGCGATGGCGTTCAAGGCGTCGTGCGCCAGATAGCGCTGCGCGCAGCCCGTCTCCTGGCACAGCACGCGCACGGCCTCCAGCTTGTTGAGCAGGTCGCCGGCCGATTCGTTGACGTGCAGCATGCGCGGCACGGTCTGGCCGGTGCTCGACACCGTTGCCAGCATCAGAGGCGCCAGCTCGGGCCGGTACGCGAAATCGTAGGTGACGCCGAGCGCGTTGACGCCCGGTTGCAGCACCGGATCGTCGGCAACCGAATCGATCTGGCGCCCATCCACGTAGACCACCGGCCTGAGGCGGCGCAGCGACTCGCGATAGTCGGCGCTGGTCATGAGGCGACCGGTGGAAGCAGCAGCGGCAGTGGTCATGCGGGTCTCCCGATCAAATTGAACCAATGGCATGTAAGTTGAACACTGTTCAATTTTAGTGTCAACGCCTACACTGCGCCACATGACCGCTGCATCCGCCACCTCTCGACGGCCATCGCCCAGGAAGGCTGCGGCGAACTATCGCCAATTGCGTCAGCAAGCCCTGGCCGACGCCCGGCGTCAACTGGTGCTGGACGCGGCTCGCGCCGCATTCGTCGAGTTGGGCATGGACAAGACCAGCATGCGCGAGATCGCGCAGCGGGCCGGCTACACGGTGGGCGCGATCTACAGCTACTTCGCCAGCAAGGAAGAGGTGTATGGCGCCCTGCTGGGCGAGTCCCTGGAGCGACTGAACGGCCATGTGCAGCAGGCGTTGGCTGCGGTGAGTACCGACCGTCAACGCCTCACCGTGTCGGCCACGGCGTTCTTTGACTTCTACCGCGAGAATCCGCGCGATCTCGACCTCGGCTTTTATCTCTTCCAGGGCATGCAGCCGCGCGGCCTGACGCCGGCACTCAACCAGGCGCTCAACGTTCGGCTGCGCGATTCGCTGCAGCCGGTTCAGGATGCGCTGCAGGCGCTTGGCCTGTCGCCCGCGCACGCGCTGGCGGAGACGACTGCGTTGTTCGCCCACGCTGTCGGTCTTCTGGTGCTCAGCCACACGGGACGCATCCGGATGTTCAAGCAGAGCTCCCAGGGCTTGTTCAAGGCGTATCTGGATCGGCTGGTGGATAGGGCGGTGCGGTCAAACGTCGCCACATGATGGCCGCAAGAAGGCGCCCTTTGGTGGGTCCAGAAATAACCAGTTTCAGGGATGGAAACGCTTGCCGGGACCAGGTGTAATCAAGAGTCGGGTTTCTGCCGACCTTCACCCGCGGTTGACACCAAGCCAGTCCAATTCACGGAAACACAAAGAGGCGACATGACGATAGGACACCACTCGCTGCCCAAATGCAGACTCGGTTGCGCCATCGCGGCTCTGATCCCACGGAGTTTGGCGCTTGTTCTGGCGCTATCTCCGGCCTTGCACGCTCGTGGCGGTGATGGCGGCAGTTCTTCCGTTCCGGACGGCTCGTCCAGCAGCGGCAGCTACGCCATCGACGAGACCAAGCTGCTGCCGTTCAACTCGTTCAAGGTCGACGACCTGGACCGGAGCATTGATGTCTGCCAAGACTTGGCCGGCCATGTCAACGCCAAGTTCCTTGCCGCCAACCCCGTCCCGGCGGATCGCACCAGCTGGGGTTCGTTCGAGATGCTGGGTGAGCGCTCGCAACAGATCCAGAAGCAGCTCGCCGAGCAGGCGGCTGCCGACCAGGAGGCCAAGGGCGTCGACAAGCTGATTGGCGATCTGTACGCCAGCGGCATGGACGAGGCCAGGATCAATGCCGCGGGCTACACGCCCATCAAAGCGGAGCTGGATGCGATCTCGGCGCTATCGACCAAAGAGCAGATCGCGGACTACATCCGCAGGAGCGCGGCCCAGGGGCGCAATCCACTGTTCGCCTTTTGGGCCGATGCCGACTTCAAGGAACCGGACGTGAACATGGCGTACGCGGCGCAAGCCGGCCTAGGTTTGCCCGACAAGACCTATTACACCGCGGCCAACCGCAAGGCCACGCTCGATGCCTATGAGCAGTATGTTGCCAACATCCTGAAGCTCATCGGTGCGCCCGAGGCGGAAACCGCCCAACAGGCTGCGGACGTCGTGGCCTTTGAAAAGCGTCTGGCCCAGGTGTCGTTATCGGTTGAGGAGTACTCGCGCGACCGCGAGTTGACATACAAACCCGTGACGCTGGCCGAAGCCGACAGGCTGACGCCCAATTTCAGCTGGACGGAGTTCTTCAAGTCGCAGGGCGTGGCCGCACCAGCCAGGTTCTCGCTGGCCGTGCCGCAGTTCCATCAGGAAGTCAGCAAGATGCTGGCCGACGTCCCAGCATCCGTCTGGCAGTCATACCTAAAGCACCACACGGCCAGCGCGGCCGCGCCGTACCTGAGCGACGCCTTCGTACAGGAGCATTTCAACTTCCACGGCAAGGCACTGCGGGGCCAGGACGAAATGGAGGAGCGCTCCGTGCGTGTGCTGTCCAGGATCGAGGACAGTGCCGGTGAGGCGATGGGCCAGCTCTACGTCAAGGTTGCGTTTGCGCCCGAGGCCAAGGCGCGCATGGAAGCGCTGGTCGCGAACGTCGGTATGGCGCTCAAGGCGCGCATTGAGAATCTCGACTGGATGAGCGCGGAAACCAAGGACAAGGCGCTGGAAAAATGGGCTGCCTTCACGACCAAGATCGGCTACCCGGACAAGTGGCGTTCGTGGGAAGGTGTACGCACCGGTCGTGACAGCTACTACGACAATGTGCAGGCCCTGAACGCATTCAACTACAAGTGGGATCTGAGCAAGGTCGGCAAGCCGGTCGATCGAACCGAATGGGGCATGCCGCCGCAGATGGTCAATGCCTTCTACACCCATGCGAGGAACGAAATCGTGTTCCCGGCCGCCATCCTGCAGCCGCCGTTCTTCGATCCCGACGCCGATGACGCGACCAACTACGGCGGCATCGGCGCCGTGATCGGCCACGAGATGACGCACGGCTACGATGACCAAGGTTCGCGCTTCGACGCCGCCGGCAAGTTCGAGAACTGGTGGGCTCCGGCGGATGCCCAGGCGTTCGCGCAACGCACGGCTCGGCTCGTCAAGCAGTTTGATGCCTACACGGTGCTTGGCGAGCACGTCAATGGCAGGCTGACGCTGGGCGAGAACATCGCCGACCTGGGTGGGCTCGCGACGGCCTATGACGCGATGAAGGCGGCCACCGCGGGCAGGCCCGATCCGATGACACACGGATTGACCAACGATCAGCGCTTCTTCTTGAGCTGGGCCACGGTATGGCGCCGGAACCTGAAGGACGACGAGGTGAGGCGTCGTCTGTCCACGGATACCCACGCACCGATGCAGTTCCGTGCCATCGGCGCGCCGTCCAACATGCCGGCATTCGCGGCGGCGTTCAACTGCAAGCCGGGTGACAAGATGGTCATTGCCGATGCCGACCGGGTGGATATCTGGTAGCAGTCAGCCGGCCGGACGGCGGTTGCCGACCTGACCCGGTTCCGTGAAAAAGCCGGGTCTCTCTGTTCTTGCCCGATGGGTGTGCCCGCACGGAAGCTGCCGGAATCCTCTCAACCAATCGGCGCCTCGCGCGGGCTGCTCGCTCTCCACGATTCAAGAATGTGCCCATGCATGGCCGTCACGGCCTTGGAACGCCGGGACCGCTCGCTGCGCAGCAGCGCCGCGTCCATGGTGGGCAGTCTGGGTAGGCCACGACGCGTGTCCAGGGCCTTCAGTGCCAGCGGCTGGCTGCACTGGGTAATCACGGTCACCGCCAGCCCGCTCTCGACCATGGCGGGTTGACCCATCACGTTCGGGCTGTTGTAGATCACCCGGTACTCGCGTGGCTGTGCCTGCAGCGCTGACAGGACGATGCCGGGAAGCTGGTTGCCCCACCCGTGCGCCGCAATTGGCAAGGGCCTGAGCTTTGCGAACCCGCTCACGGCCATCTTCTTGGACTGGCTGCCTTGATCGACTGATCGGCCCTGCGCAAGCCCTTGGCATGGGTCTGATCGTGCTCAGCATGCTGGGGGGGGCAGGCGGGGCTGGTATCGATGAAGATGCCACGCGCAGCGTGATTTTTCCTGGTCAGCCCTGATCCCGGTCGCCTGGCCACTGGTCACTGCCAGCTCGGTGCCGTGACCCCGACCCACGCGCGTTGGCCCTGGTTAACGCAGGTGCTTCATTGAGACCCGGTTGGATCTCCTGGGCCGGTCCTGCCAAGGTATGCTTTCCTTGTTTTCTTGTGTCGGTAGCTGTTCTTAACAAGCCGGTTTCTGCTGGCAAGGCAAAACAGCGACACTTCACTGATGCTTCCGGTCTGCCATGCACGTGTGCCCGACGATATGGGTCGAAGCCGTCACGGCACCGTCGAGTGTCTTCATCAGCGTCGTCGGGGAACAGGCGCCGCGCATGGCTCGGCCTGCCGGAGCGCATGACCTGATGGCTCTGCAACGACTGTCCCACGGTTTGATCCAGCTGCCGCGTGCCGGCAAGCGCATGCTGGCGCTTGGACTGGACGCGGCCTTGTGCGCGCTCACGGTGTGGATGGCCTGGTCGCTGCGGCTCGAGCAATGGGTGCGACCAAGCTCGATTCATGCCTGGACAACGCTCGGGGCGTGGCTGCTGAGCCTGCCGGTGTTCTGGTATCACGGGCTGTACGCCAGCATTTTTCGCTACTCGGGACTGAACGCCATGCTGGCGCTCGGCAGGGCGATGGCGGTCTATGGACTGCTGTTCGCCGGGGTGGTGACATGGATCAGCATTCCCGGCATCCCGCGCTCGATCGGGATCATCCAACCGCTGCTGCTGTTCGTGGCGCTGGCGCTCAGCCGCATCGCCGTCCGGCTCTGGCTGGGCGATCTGTATCACGAGCTGCTGCGCAAGCTGCATGCGCCCGGCGTGCTGATCTATGGGGCCGGGGCCGCCGGCCAACAACTGGCGGCCGGCCTGCTGAAGATGAGCGATCAACGGCTGGTCGGCTTCATCGACGACAACGCTGCCCTGCAGGGCCGCAGGCTGGATGGCATTCGCATCCACACGCCGGTCGAGCTGCCCAGCGTCATCGAACGCCACCAAGTGCGCGACGTGCTGCTGGCGATCCCGTCGGCCAGTGCCGCCCGGCGCAAGGCGATCCTGGAGTTGCTGCGCTCCTACCCGGTCCACGTGCGCACCCTGCCCGGCCTGGCCGCATTGGTGAACCGCGGCGTCAGCCCCAGCGACATCCAGGACCTCGACATCGAGGACCTGCTGGGGCGCGATCCGGTTGCCCCCGACGCCGAACTGATGCAGCGGCACCTGAAGGGCAAGACCGTGCTGATCACCGGCGCCGGCGGCTCGATCGGCGGCGAGCTGTGCCGCCAGGTGCTGCAGTGGCAGCCTCAGACCCTGCTGCTGCTCGACGTCAGCGAGTTCGCGCTCTACAGCATCCACCGCGAGTTGCAGGCCATCGCCAGCGTACCCGGCGCGCCGACGATCGATATCGTGCCGCTGCAGGGCTCGGTGCAGGATGCCGACCGCATCGACGAGATCCTGGCCGCCTGGCGCCCGCACATCATCTACCATGCCGCCGCCTACAAGCACGTGCCGCTGGTCGAGCACAACGCCATGGAAGGCCTGCGCAACAACGTCTGGGGCACGCTGGTGTGCGCGCGCGCGGCGGCGCGCCACGGCGTCGGCCATTTCGTGCTCATCAGCACCGACAAGGCAGTGCGACCGACCAACGTCATGGGCGCCAGCAAGCGCCTGGCCGAGATGGTGCTGCAGGCGCTGGCGCGGCAGTCGCCGCCGCAGCGCACCTGCTTCACCAGCGTGCGTTTTGGCAACGTGCTGGGCTCCTCGGGCTCGGTGGTGCCGCTGTTCCGGCGCCAGATTGCCCGGGGCGGGCCGATCACGCTGACGCACCGCGACATCACGCGCTATTTCATGACCATCCCGGAGGCGGCGCAGCTGGTGGTGCAGGCAGGTGCCATGGCCAGGGGCGGCGAGGTGTTCGTGCTCGACATGGGCGAGCCGGTGCGCATCTACGACCTGGCCTGCCGCATGGTCGAGTTGACCGGCCGGCGCGTACGCAATGGCGAGCGCACGCCGGGCGACATCGAGATCCAGGTCACCGGCCTGCGTCCGGGCGAGAAGCTGTACGAGGAATTGCTGATCAGCGAAGCGCAGCCCAGCAGCCACCCGCGCATCCTGAAGGCGCACGAGAACTTCCTGCCCTGGGCCGAGTTGCAGGCCGCGCTGCAACGGCTGGCGACCGAGATGCGCGCGCGCAACCACAGCGCGGTGCGCGACAGTCTGATGTATCTGGTGGACGGCTATCGGCCGCAGGATCCGCTGGTGGACTGGGTGCACCAGGTCACGGCAACGCCGGACGCCAGCTGCCATGGCCCGCGTTACCGCGCCTCCTGGGAGGATCATCAGGATGCCGGTGCACCATCCGGCCTCCCACCAGCTGCAACGCCGGCCGACATCGGAGGTGCCGGGCCGGCGACGCCGCCGGCGGCTTGGACGGGTACACCGCTGGCGGCCGAACTGAATTCGATGCGCTATTGATCGAGGCGCCGCTCCGGCGCTGCGCCCTGCGCTTGCGGACGGAAATTCAGGATTGCTCGCCGGCAGCCGGTCGTGGCGCTGGGCGTCGGGCATCGCCGACGCGCGCGGGATCGTGGATGATGGTGCCCGTGCCTACGCCGGCGCCGACCCGGGCGCCACCGACCGGAACGCTGGCGCCGACACCGACACCTGCGCCCACCTGACCGTGCTGGTTGACGCCGACACCGACGCCGACGGGACCGACGCCGGTGCCGACCCCGACGTTGAGGTTGCCGCCGGAGCCAACCCCCACGCCGAGCGATACGCCGGGTAGGATGGGCACGCCGACGCCGACCGAAGCGCAGCCGCCGAGCAGGGTGAGCGCGACGGCGGACGCCAGGGCCAGGGTGGCGCGGGTGGAACGGGGCGGGGTCTTGGAAGGCATGCTGGACATGCTAGCGGAATGGGTCGGACGTGACGGCTTGGCCATTGGAGATCGTGACTGCATCGGACTGAGGGGGGCGGGACCAGTACGCCGGTCCCGATCCACGCCAACGGCTATACCAGCAACGCATTCACCCGCCGCACGTAGCCGGCCGGGTCGTCGGGCAGGCCGCCTTCGGCCAGCAGCGCCTGGTCGAACAGGATGTGAGCCAGGTCGTCGAACTGCGGGTGGCCGTCGAGCTTCTTCACCAGCGCGTGCTCGGCGTTGATCTCCAGCACCGGCCTGGTGTCGGGCACGGGCTGGCCGGCTGCCTTCAGCATGCGGGCCAGCTGCATGCTCATGCCGCTGTCCTTGACCACCAGGCAGGCCGGTGAGTCGACCAGCCGCGTGGTGACGCGCACGTCCTCCACCTGGTCCTTCAGCGCTTCCTTCAGCTTGTCGAGCAGCGGCTTGACGTGCTCGGCGGCTTCCTCGGCGGCCTTTTTCTCGGCCTCGTCCTGCAGCTCGCCCAGGTCGACCGCGCCCTTGGCGACCGACTGCAGCGGTGTGCCGTCGAATTCGCGCAGGTACGACAGCGACCACTCGTCCACGCGGTCGGTCATCAGCAGCACCTCGATGCCCTTCTTGCGGAAGACCTCGATCTGCGGGCTGTTGCGCGCCGCGGCCAGGGTGTCGGCGGTGATGTAGTAGATCGCCTTCTGACCTTCCTTCATGCGCGACTTGTAGTCGGTCAGCGAGACGCTGGCGCCGTCGCTGGTGGTCGAGGCGTAGCGCAGCAGCCTGGCGATGCGCTCGCGGTTGGCGTGGTCCTCGCCCAGGCCTTCCTTCAGCACGGCGCCGAACTCACGCCAGAAGCTGGCGTACTTGCCGGCTTCCTTGTTCTGCGCTTCAGCGAACTTGGCCGCGGCGTCGGCGGCGGTGGGCGCCTCGTTCTTGTCGACCACGTCGGTCACGCCGCCCTCGGGCAGCTCGGTCGGCTCGGGTGCCGGCGTGCTGTCGCCGCTGCCGATGTCGACCTTGTCCTCGGTCGCGGCGGCTTCCGCTGCATCCGGACCGGCGGCGACTTCAGCCTTGGCCATGTCCTCCAGCATGCCCAGCACGCGGCGCGTGTTGCCTTCGCGGATGGCGCGCACGTCGCGGCTTTCCTGCAGCAGCTCGCGGCTGACGTTGAGCGGCAGGTCGGCGGAATCCACGACCCCCTTGATGAAGCGCAGGTAGCGCGGCAGCAGCTGCTCGGCGTCGTCCATGATGAACACGCGCTTGACGTACAGCTTGACGCCGGCCTTCTTGTCGCGGTCCCACAGGTCGAACGGCGCGTGGCTGGGGATGTAGAGCAGCTGGGTGTATTCGGTGCTGCCCTCGACGCGGTTGTGGCTCCAGGCCAGCGGCGGCTGCCAGTCGTGCGCGATCTGCTCGTAGAAGCTCTGGTACTGCTCGTCGCTGATCTCCTTCTTGGGCCGTGTCCAGAGGGCGGTGGCCTGGTTGACGGTTTCCCATTCGCCAGTCTTGACCATCCGGCCGGGTTGGCCTTCTTCCTTGCCTTCCTCCCACTTCTCGCCTTCCATCTTGATCGGCAGCGCGATGTGGTCGGAGTACTTGTTGATCAGCTCCTTCAGTTTCCAGCCGTCGGCGAACTCCAGCGCGTCATCGCGCAGGTGCAGGATCACGCTGGTGCCGCGCTCGGGCCGGGTGATGGTGTCGACCTCGAAGTCGCCGGCGCCCTGGCTGGTCCAGCGCACGCCCTCATCCGGCGGCAGCCCGGCGCGGCGCGACTCGACGGCGATCCTGTCGGCGACGATGAAGCCCGAGTAGAAGCCGACGCCGAACTGGCCGATCAGCTGGGCGTCGGCCTTCTGGTCGCCGGTGAGCCGGTTCATGAACTCCTTGGTGCCGCTCTTGGCGATGGTGCCGAGGTGCTCGATGGCCTCGTCGCGGCTCATGCCGATGCCGGTGTCGGTGACGGTGAGCGTGCGCGCGTCCTTGTCGAAGCTGAGCCGCACTTCCAGGCTGGGCTGGTCGCCGTACAGCGCCGGGTCGGCGATGGCCTCGAAACGCAGCTTGTCGCAGGCGTCAGAGGCGTTGGAGATCAGCTCGCGCAGGAAGATCTCCCGGTTGGAGTACAGCGAATGGGTGACCAGGTGCAGCAACTGCGCGACTTCGGCCTGGAAGGCGTGTTTTTGTGTGCTCATGAGCGGAGATAAGGCTGGTTGACGACAGATGCAGCGGCCGCGTCTCGGGGGCCGCGCGGCAAAAACTCTCAATTGTGGGCGTGCGGCGGGGTTTCAAGTGGAGTGATGGCGTGGGCCATGCTTGTGCAAGCTGTCGGAGACCGTCATCCGTCTCGCAGCTTGGGTGAGCGCCTTGAATCCCAACTGTCGGGCGGTGAGGTCGTCGGGTTGCGCCTGTTGGGTGTCGCCGTGCTCAACCCAGGCTGCCGGAACCGCCCGGCTCAGCCATCCACCGCATCCTCGCCGGCCAGCCAGCCGCGCACGCGTTCGGCCAGTGCCGGTCGGCCAAGCAGTTCCAGGTGGCCGGTGCGCCAGGCGATCCACTGGTTCGCCTTGCCGAAGCGCAGGCGGCGCGCCGGGTCGTCGTGCTCGCCCAGCGCGCTGCGCAGCGGCACCAGGCCGTCACCGGTCAGGCGGTCGGCCAGCGGGCTGCGCGAGCGCGCCAGCGTGGCGGCGACGGCGTGGCAGGCCACGCCGGCCGGCAGCGCCAGCGGCGTGCGCCGGTCTTCGCCCGGGCCGAAGCGCCCGCGGCCCTGCCAGTCGGCGTCGAGCACGTTGCCGTGGCGCAGGTCGGTGATGCCCGCGCTGTGCAGCCGGCGCAGGCGGGTGAAGGGCGCCGACCACGGGGTGCTCGACAGCAGCGTGTGCAGCCCCTGGCCGGCGCGCTCCAGCGGCGCGCCGTGGTGCGGTGTGGCCAGGAACACCAGGTGGTGCAGGGCCGCGATCCAGCCATGCCCGGCCTCGGCGCCGTAGGCCTGGGCGCCACGCAGCACCAGGCCGCCCATGCTGTGGCCAATCAGCGCGATGCTCTCCAGCGGCTGCGGCCAGGCGCCCGTCAGCGTTTCCAGCAGCGCGGCGAGTTGGCGCGCGTTGGTGGAGGTGTGCAGGCCGGTGTTGTAGCGCAGGTAAACCGGCGTGCAGCCCAGTTCGTCGGCCAGGAACGCCCCCAGGTCCTGGCCGCCGCGCTGCCAGGCGTGCTCGTTCATGCACAGGCCGTGCACCAGCAGCACCAGGCGCGGCGTGGCCTCGGCCAGCGCGGTCCGCAGCGCCTCGGGCTGGTCCATCGGCAGCAGGCGGTCGCCCGGCAGCCGCAGCTCCATCGGCTGCGCCAGCGCATTGCCGATGGCCAGCAGGCGGTCGCCCATGACGCCATTGAGCGCCGCGATCACCGCCTCGCGCTCGGGCGAGGGTGGCGGATGCGCCGCCGGGTCGTCGATCCAGGGCAGCGCGCGCTTGATCAGCGCCGCGGTGCCGCCGCCGACCAGGTTGGTGGTGGCACGCACGCCGCGATAGACCAGGCCCGGCAGGCCGCTGGTGCGCCCGTGCCGATCGCCCTCGGACAGGCCGAGCGTGCGCCGCACCGCCTGGTGCACGCCTTCGGTGATGTCGATCACGTCGGTGGTGGCGCGCGTCGCCAAGTCCACCGCCGCCGGCAGGTCAGATGGCCGCACGTGACGCAGCAGCTCCGGCGGCAGAGTGGGGGTTCGCAGTTTGGGTTTCACGTGGGCCCTGGTCCGATGGGTGCCGAAAGCCCCATTGTGCGCGCTCGGTGCCTGGGAATGACGAGCTGACCGATCTCCAATCAAGCAAACCGCTCGTGCGGGCCCAGGTAGCGCCACTGCCCCACCGGCAGTTGTCCCAACTGCACGCGGCCGATGCGCACGCGCTTGAGGCCGGTGACCTTTAGGCCGACCAGCTCGCACATGCGGCGGATCTGGCGCTTCTTGCCTTCGCGCAGCACGAAGCGCAGCTGCTCCGGGTTCTGCCAATCCACCTGCGCCGGCTTCAAGGGCTGGCCGTCGAGCGCCAGACCGTGACGCAGGCGCGCCAGTTGATCGGACGGGAACACGGCCTGCACATTGGTCGCCACCTCGCCCCAGGCCACCCGCACCAGGTACTCCTTGTCGATGTCGGAATCCTCGCCGATGAGCTGGCGTGCCACGCGGCCGTCCTGCGTCAGCACCAGCAGGCCGACCGAGTCGATGTCGAGCCGCCCGGCCGGCGCCAGGCCCCTGAGTTGCGCGGGCGAAAAGCGCACGCGCGATGCGTCGCCGCGCCAGTGGCTGCGCGCGTGGATCAGCGTCACCGCCGGCTGGTGGCCGTCCTCGGCCTGGCCGCTGACGTAGCCGACCGGCTTGTGCAGCAGGATGGTGACGCGCTGCGCCTGCGCGGCATCGGCCTGGCGGTCGATCGTGACGCGGTCCTGCGGCGTGACCTTCAAGCCCATCGGTGCGACCTGGCCGTTGACGCGCACCCAGCCGCGCTCAATCCACTCGTCGGCCTCGCGCCGCGAGCACAGGCCCATGTCGGCCAGCCGCTTGTTCAGCCGCAGCGCGCCGGCGGCTGGGGCGTCGGGAGTGACGGCGCCGGGCGGCGCCGGCGCGCGGCGGAAACGGGGGGTGTCGGCCATGCCCGGATTATCGATCGCTATTGTTATGGTAGCGACCGGATGGCGGGCTTGGTTTGCCGCAGCGGCAGCGCAGGTGGTGGCGTGGGGCGCGCTTGCGCGCCGGCCCGGCGCTGCGCACAATGACTTGGCCATTGTTTCCAGATCGAAAGGCCTTGCCATGACTCAGCGCAGCGTTGGCGGTGCCGGCCGTCGCCGGGTGTTGACCGACGCGGCCGCCCTGGCGGCGGCGCCCTGGTTGCTGTCGCGGCGTGACAGCGCGCACGCCCGGGCGCCAAGCCCGAGCGGCCGGATTCCTGCGGCGCAGCTGCAATCCTGGCCCTTGAACGCGCCGCAGCCCACTGGCATCCACGACGTCGCGCCGGCGCCCGACGGCGGGGTCTGGTATGCGGCGCAGCGCAGCGGGCACCTGGGCTGGTTCGACCCCAAGACCGGCCGGTCGGAACGGATCGCGCTTGGCCCCGGCTCCTCGCCGCACGGCGTCATCGGCGGGCCGGACGGCGCCGCCTGGCTGACCGACGGCGGGCAGAACGCCATCGTGCGCGTGAGCTGGCCGCAGCGCGAACTCAAGGTGTTTCCGCTGCCCGAGGCCACGCCGTACGCCAACCTGAATACCGCCGCCTTCGATGGCGCGGGCGATCTGTGGTTCACCGGGCAGAGCGGCTTCGTCGGCAAGGTCGCGCTGAAGACCGGCGAAGTGAGCGTCAGGCCTTCGCCGCGCGGGCGCGGGCCGTATGGCATCTGCGCCACGCCCACGGGCGAGGTCTGGTGGTGCTCGCTGGCGGGTTCGTTCATCGCGCAGATCGACCGCGCCAGCGGTGAGTCACGCATCGTCGAGCCGCCGACGCCGCGCCAGGGCGCACGCCGCGTCTGGTCGGACAGCCGCGGGCGCATCTGGGTGGCGGAGTGGAACAGCGGCCAGCTGTCGGTGCACGACCCGTCGCTGGGCGAGGGCCCGAAAAGCTGGCGCAGCTGGAAGGCGCCGAGCGAAAACCCGCGCGTCTACGCCGTCTACGTGGACGACAAGGACATCGTCTGGTGCACCGACTGGGGCGCCAACACCATGCTGCGCTTCGACCCCCAGGCCGAGCGCTTCGACGTGCTGGCGATGCCGCGCCCGGCGGCGGCGATCCGCCAGATTCTGGGCCGTCCCGGTGAGGTGTGGCTGCCGGAGAGCGCGCACGAGCACATCTCGGTGATCCGCACCGCTTGAGCTGTGGTGATTGATGATCCTGAACGGCTTTTCGAGTGACCGTGCCGAGGGGCCGCGAGGGGCGCTTGGGACGGTGGCTGTCGGGGAGGGCACCTGGTTCCGGCGCGCGCCGACATGGAGCGACAGCGGGCAACCGGAGGCCAGCGCAGATCAGAACGACCGGCTGCGCAGCGCCGGCAGGTCGCGGATCTGCAGGCCGCCGTATTCGATGCTCAGCACGCCCTGCGCCGCGAGCGACCGCAAGGCTTCATTGACGCGCTGGCGCGACAGGCCGACCAGATAGGCCAGCTCCTGCTGGGTGATGCGCAGCACCTCGCCGACGCCGGGAAACAGCACCGGGTTGACCAGCGCCGCCAGGTTGCGCGCCACGCGCTGCTCGGGGCTGGGGGTGCGATCGGCTTCGATGGCCAGGATGAACTGCCCCAAGCGCTCGTTGAGCTGGTTCATCACGAAGCGGTTGAAGCCGATCGAGTGGTCCAGCAGCCAGTGGAAGGTGTCGGCCGGCAAGCCGGCGACGCGGCTCTTGCGCAGCGCCAGGATGTTGTAGCGGTAGGCCTCGCGCTTGAGCACGGTGCCCTCGCCAAACCAACCGCCGGGCGTCAGACCCGAATAGGTGATGGTCTGACCCTGTGCGGTCTCGGTGTTCATCTTCAGCAGGCCGTCGATGATGCCGAACCAGTAGGTGACCGGACGGCCGACGCGGCAGATCACGTCGCCCGGCGCGGCGTCGCTGACGCGCAGTTCGGGCTGCACGCGCTCGCGGTCCTCGTCGCTGAGATGGTGCAGCCACGGCACGCCGGCCAGTTCCTCGGCGGTCAGCAGGCGGCGCCGTTCGTGCAGGCTGCGGGTGGTTTTCATAGGGTTAAACCCGAGAAGATATTTGCTGAATTGTCGTCCAAACGACAACAGAGCGTCAAAGTTAGCTCGTAACATCCGGCCACACGACGGCTTGGCGCGCCCGCCTGCCGTTGCCCGTAAGGAGACACCTCGCCCATGGCGAACACATTTCCCAGCCTGCTGCAGAAACACGCCAGCGAACGCCCCACGGCGCCGGCGCTGCGCGAGAAGGAATACGGCATCTGGCAGACATGGAGTTGGGCCCGCGCGCTGGAAGACGTGCGCGCCATGGCCTGCGGCCTGGCGGCGCTTGGCTTCACGCCGGGCCAGAACCTGGCCATCGTCGGCGACAACCGGCCGCACCTGTACCTGATGTTCATCGCCGTGCAGGCGCTGCGCGGCGTGCCGGTGCCCATGTACCAGGATGCGGTGGCGGCCGAGATGGCCTTTGTGCTGCAGGACGCCGAGGTGCAGTTCGCCTTTGCCGAGAACCAGGAGCAGGTCGACAAGATGCTCGAATTGCGCGAGAGCGCCCCCGGCCTGGCCCACATCATCTACGACGACCCGCGCGGCCTGCGCAACTACACGCAGCCGGGCCTGATCAGCGTCGAGGAGCTGATGGCGCTGGGGCGCAAGCACGACCAGGCGCACGCGCGCTTGTTCGACGAGTCGGTGGCGCAGGTGCAGGCGGGCGACGTGGCGGTGATCCTCTACACCTCGGGCACCACCGGCCGGCCCAAGGGCGTGTGCCAGACGCACGATGCCTTCATCGGTTCGGCCGTCGGCGGCATCGAGACCGACGGGCTGACGCACAAGGACGACGTGCTGTCCTACCTGCCGCCGGCCTGGGTCGGCGACTTCCTGTTCTCGGTGGCGCAGTGGCTGGCGGCCGGCTTCACGATCAACTGCCCCGAAAGCGCGGAGACCGTGAACATCGACATGCGGGAGATCGGCCCGACCTATTATTTCGCGCCGCCGCGCGTGTTCGAGGGCATGCTGACCACGGTGTCGATCCGCATGGAGGACGCGGCCCGGCTCAAGCAGTGGCTGCATGCCAGGTTCATGGCCGTGGCGCGCCGGGTGGGTTCGGACATCCTCGACGGCAAGCCGGTCGGCCTGGGCGATCGGCTGCTGTACCGACTGGGCAGCCTGCTGGTGTACGGGCCGCTGAAGAACGCCATGGGCCTGTCGCGCATCCGCGTGGCCTACACCGCGGGTGCGGCGATCGGGCCGGACCTGTTTCGCTTCTTCCGCTCGATCGGCGTCAATCTGAAGCAGCTCTACGGCCAGACCGAGACCTGCGCCTACGTCTGCATCCAGAAGAACGGTCAGGTCAAGCTCAACAGCGTCGGCCAGGCGGCGCCGGGGATCGAGCTGAAGATCGCCGACAACGGCGAGGTGCTGGTCAAGGGCGTGTCGGTGCTGAAGGAGTACTACAAGCGCCCCGACGCCACCGCCGAGGTGATCGACGAGAACGGTTACTTCAAGACCGGCGACGCGGGGCTGCTCGATTCCGACGGCCACCTGATCATCATCGACCGCGCCAAGGACGTCGGCAAGATGGCCACCGGCGCCATGTTCGCGCCCAACTACATCGAGAACAAGCTCAAGTTCTTCCCGCAGGTCAAGGAAGCGGTGTGCTTCGGCCACGACAAGGACCAGGTCACCGCCTTCCTCAACATCGACTTCGAGGCGGTCGGCAACTGGGCCGAACGCCAGGGCCTGCCGTATGCCGGCTACGTTGACCTGGCGGCCAAGTCCGAGGTGCTGGCGATGATGCAGGACTGCGTCGAGAAGGTGAATGCCGACCTGGCCAGCGAGGAGGGCATGGGCGACACTCAGGTGGCGCGCTTCCTGGTGCTGCACAAGGAACTCGACCCCGACGATGACGAGCTCACGCGCACGCGCAAGGTGCGACGCGGCTTCATCGCCGACAAGTACGGCGTGCTGATCGACGCGCTGTACTCGGACAAGCGCGAGCAGTTCATCGAGACCGCGGTCAAGTTCGAGGACGGGCGCACCGGCAAGGTGGCCGCCAACCTGAAGATCCTGGACGCCAAGACCTACCCGTCGGTCAGGAAGGCGGCATGAACATGCTCTCGACCGCAGAAGTCCTCGCCGTCGATACCGTTCAGGCGGCATCCGGCGCCAAGAAGATCGGCGACGTCATCCTCGACGTCAACAACATCAGCCTGCGCTTCGGCGGCGTCAAGGCGCTCACCGACATCTCGTTCAACGTGCGCGAGCACGAGATCCGCGCCATCATCGGCCCCAACGGCGCCGGCAAGTCGTCGATGCTCAACTGCATCAACGGCGTCTACACGCCGCAGGAAGGCAGCATCACCTTCCGCGGCAGGAAGTTCGCGCACATGAATTCGCGCCAGGTGGCCGAGATGGGCGTGGCGCGCACGTTCCAGAACCTGGCGCTGTTCAAGGGCATGAGCGTGCTCGACAACATCATGTCGGGACGCAACCTGAAGATCAAGAGTAACCTGTTGCTGCAGGCGCTGCGCATCGGGCCGGCCGAGCGCGAGGAGATCGCGCACCGCGAGGTGGTCGAGGGCATCATCGATTTCCTGGAAATCCAGGCGCACCGCAAGACGCCGGTGGGCCAGTTGCCCTACGGCCTGCAAAAGCGCGTCGACCTGGGCCGGGCGCTGGCGATGGAGCCGCAGGTGCTGCTGCTCGACGAGCCGATGGCCGGCATGAACGTGGAGGAGAAGCAGGACATGTGCCGCTTCATCCTCGATGTCAATGACGAGTTCGGCACCACCATCGTGCTGATCGAGCACGACATGGGCGTGGTGATGGACATCAGCGACCGCGTGGTGGTGCTCGACTACGGCAAGAAGATCGGCGACGGCACGCCGGAGGAAGTGCGCAACAACGAGGACGTGATCCGCGCGTACCTCGGGACCAGTGATTGAGGTGGCCTGAAGATGGCGTTCTTTCTCGAAACCCTGATCGGCGGCCTGATGACGGGCATGCTGTATTCCCTGGTGGCGCTCGGCTTCGTGCTGATCTTCAAGGCCTCGGGCGTATTCAATTTCGCCCAGGGCGCGATGGTGCTGTTCGCCGCGCTGGCGATGGCGCGCTTCGCCGAATGGCTGCCGCAGTGGACCGGCATCGACAACCCCTGGTTTGCCAACGGGCTGGCGTTCCTGATCGCGGGCCTGATCATGTTCGTGGTCGCCTGGCTGATCGAGTTGCTGGTGCTGCGCCACCTGGTCAACCAGGATGCGGCGACGCTGCTGATGGCCACGCTGGGCATCGGCTACTTCCTGGAGGGCATCGGCCAGACCTTCTTCGGCAGCGACATCTACAGCATCGACATCGGCATGCCCAAGGACCCGGTGTTCCTGTTCGAGTCGGTGTTCGAGGGCGGCGTGCTGGTGAACAAGGAGGACGTGATCGCGGCGCTGATCGCCGCCGCCCTGGTGGCGGGCCTGTCGGTGTTCTTCCAGAAGACCCGCACCGGCCGCGCGCTGCGTGCCGTGGCCGACGACCACCAGGCGGCGCAGTCGATCGGCATTCCGCTCAGCCACATCTGGGTCATCGTCTGGTGCGTGGCCGGCGTGGTGGCGCTGGTGGCCGGGATGATCTGGGGCAGCAAGCTGGGGGTGCAGTTCTCGCTGGCCACGGTGGCGCTGCGCGCGCTGCCGGTGATCATCCTGGGCGGCCTGACCTCGGTGCCGGGCGCCATCATCGGCGGGCTGATCATCGGCGTCGGCGAGAAGCTGTCCGAGGTCTACCTGGGCCCCTTCGTCGGCGGCGGCATCGAGATCTGGTTTGCCTACGTGCTGGCCATGGTGTTCCTGCTGTTCCGGCCGCAGGGGCTGTTCGGCGAAAAGATCATCGATCGCGTCTGATCCGGCCCAGGAGAGATATCCGCCATGTTCTATCGCGAAAACGGCCAGTTCAAGACCAACTACCGCGCCGACCAGCAGATCTTCCCGATCGCACAGGACCGCTGGGCCATGCTGCTGCTGCTGGCGATCGCCTTCATCGTCATCCCGATGACCGCCAGCGACTATCTGTTCCGCGCGGTGCTGATCCCGTTTGCCATCATGGCGCTGGCGGCGCTGGGCGTGAACATCCTGGTCGGCTACTGCGGCCAGATCTCGCTCGGCTCGGGTGCCTTCATGGCGGTGGGTGCCTATGGTGCCTACAATTTCATCGCCCGCATCGATGGCATGCCGCTGTTGCTGGCGCTGATCCTCGGCGGTCTATGCGCCACCGTGTACGGCATCCTGTTCGGGCTGCCCAGCCTGCGCGTCAAGGGTTTGTACCTCGCGGTCGCCACGCTGGCGGCGCAGTTCTTCAGCGACTGGATGTTCCTGCGCATCAGGTGGCTGACCAACGATTCGCCCTCGGGCTCGGTGACGGTGTCGCACCCGAACGTGTTCGGCATCCCGATCGAGAGCGCGCCGGCCAAGTACCTGCTGTGCATGGCGATCCTGGTGCTGATGTCGCTGCTGGCCAAGAACCTGGTGCGCAGCGCCATCGGGCGCGAGTGGATGGCGATCCGCGACATGGACGTGGCCGCAGCGGTGATCGGCATCCGGCCGATGTACGCCAAGCTGAGCGCGTTCGCCGTCAGCTCCTTCATCATCGGCATCGCCGGCGGACTGTGGGGCAGCATGCACCTGGGCACCTGGGAGCCCGCCGCGTTCTCGTTCGAGGTCTCGCTGCGACTGCTGTTCATGGTCATCATCGGCGGCCTGGGTTCGATCATGGGCGCCTACTTCGGCGCCGCCTTCATCGTCGTGCTGCCGATCTTCCTGAACCAGTTCCTGCCGGTGCTGTTCGGCCTGTTCGGCATGCAGTTCTCCACCGCCGCGGTCTCGCACGCCGAGCTGATGATCTTCGGCGCGCTGATCGTGTGGTTCCTGATCGTCGAACCGCACGGACTGGCGCGGCTGTGGTCGACCGGCAAGCAAAAGCTGCGCCTGTGGCCCTTCCCGCATTGAGCCTGCTCATGGTTCGCCCTGACATCCAGCCGTTCGTGCCAACCGTTTTCTCGTTGCTTCAACCATCACCTAAGGAGACACGCATGAAGCTATCCAAGACCCTGATCGTCGCCGCCGTGGTGGCCGCTTCGTCGGTCGCCACCAGCGCGTTCGCGCAGGCCGAGCAGTTCTTCCCGTTGCTGTCCTACCGCACCGGGCCGTACGCGCCCAACGGTACACCCTGGGCCAACGGCAAGCAGGACTACATCAAGCTCATCAACGCGCGCGACGGCGGCATCAACGGCGTCAAGCTCACGTTCGAGGAGTGCGAGACCGGCTACGCCACCGACCGCGGCGTCGAGTGCTACGAGCGTCTGAAGAGCCGCCCGGGCGTAACCATGTTCGACCCGCAGTCGACCGGCATCACCTTCGCGCTGACCGACAAGGCGCCCAACGACAAGATCCCGCTCATGACGCTGGGCTACGGCCTGTCGGTCTCGGCCGACGGCGATGCCTTCAAGTGGAACTTCCCGTACATGGGCAGCTACTGGACCGGCGCCGACATCATCATCCAGCACCTGGGCAAGACCAATGGCGGCATGGACAAGCTCAAGGGCAAGAAGATCGCGCTGGTCTACCACGACAGCCCGTTCGGCAAGGAGCCGATCCCGCTGCTGCAGGAGCGCGCCAAGATGCACGGCTTCGAGCTGCAGCTGCTGCCGGTGACCGCGCCCGGCGTCGAGCAGAAGGCGACCTGGCTGCAGGTGCGCCAGAGCCGCCCGGACTACGTGCTGCTGTGGGGCTGGGGCGTGATGAACTCCACCGCGCTGAAGGAGGCGCAGGCCACCGGCTATCCGCGCGACAAGATGTACGGCGTCTGGTGGGCCGGTGCCGAGCCCGACGTGCGTGACGTCGGCGCCGGCGCCAAGGGCTACCACTCGCTGGCCCTGAATGGCTCCGGCACGCAGCCCAAGGTGATGCAGGACATCCTGACCCACGTGCACGGCAAGGGCCAGGGCACCGGTCCGAAGGACGAGGTCGGCCAGGTGCTGTACACGCGTGGCGTGATCATCCAGATGCTGAGCGTGGAAGCGGTGCGCACGGCGCAGGAGAAGTTCGGCAAGGGCAAGGTGATGACGCCCGAGCAGATCCGCTGGGGCATGGAGAACCTGAACCTGGATGAGAAGCGTCTGGACGAACTGGGCTTTGCCGGCGTGATGCGTCCGCTGAAGGCGACCTGCGCCGACCACATGGGTTCCACCTGGGCACGTATCCAGACCTGGGACGGCGGCAAGTGGAATGTCGGCAACGACTGGTACCAGGCTGACGAGCAGGTCCTCAAGTCCATGATCAAGGACGGTGCCGACAAGTACGTGGCCGAGAAGAAGCTGAGCCGCCGCGGCGCCGGCGACTGCAACAGCTGATCGGTCTGGCGGGCGCGCGCGGCTCGACCGTGCGCGCCCGATCCTCCACCGCCCATCCAGGGCGCATGGCGCCTCCGGCGAGGCGCCAAACGACAGGGATCCGCCCTGTCGTTTGGCAGGAAACCACGCATGAGCAATACATCCGACCAGGCTGTCACCGGCCAGAAGCCGATGCCGACCGGCGCGTCCGCATCGGTTCCGGACGCGCAGCAGGCGCGCCCGATCGTTCTCACCGTCAACGGCATCGAGGTGATCTACAACCACGTGATCCTGGTGCTCAAGGGCGTATCGCTCACCGTTCCGGAGAGCGGGATCGTCGCCATCCTGGGCGGCAACGGTGCCGGCAAGACCACCACATTGCGCGCGGTATCCAACCTGCTCAAGGGCGAGCGTGGGGAAGTCACGAAGGGCACGATCGAATACAAGGGTGAGCGCATCGAGGCGCTCAGTCCGGCCGACCTGGTCAAGCGCGGCGTGGTGCAGGTGATGGAGGGGCGCCACTGCTTCGCCCACCTGACGATCGAGGAGAACCTGCTCACCGGCGCCTACACGCGCCACGACAAGGCCGAGATCGCGCGCAACCTGGAGAAGGTCTACACCTACTTCCCGCGCCTGAAGACGCGCCGCACCAGCCAGGCCGCCTACACCTCGGGCGGCGAGCAGCAGATGTGCGCCATCGGCCGCGCGCTGATGTGCAACCCCAGCATGGTGTTGCTGGACGAGCCCTCGATGGGGCTGGCGCCGCAGATCGTGGAAGAGGTGTTCAACATCGTCAAGGATCTGAACAGCAAGGAGGGCACCACCTTCCTGCTGGCCGAGCAGAACACCAACATGGCGCTGAAGTACGCCGACTACGGCTACATCATGGAAAGCGGGCGCATCGTGATGGACGGCAAGGCCAGCGACCTGGCCAGCAACGAGGACGTCAAGGAGTTCTACCTCGGCGTCGGCGGCGGCGAGCGCAAGAGCTTCAAGGACGTCAAGAGCTACAAGCGGCGCAAGCGCTGGCTGGCCTGAGCGGCGCAGGCGCACGAGGCCCGCGAGAACAAGAGCAATTCAAGACGAATGTCATGAGCGAATTCTTCGATGCCCTGGAAACGCGCCCGTCCGAACAGCGCGAAGCGGAACAGATGGCGGCGCTGAGTCGGCAGATCGCGCACGCGCAGGCGCACAGCAGTGCCATGGGGCAGATCCTGGCCGGCATCGATGCGGCAGCGGTCACGTCGCACAGCGCGCTGGCACGCCTGCCGGTGACGCGCAAGAGCGAGTTGCTGGCGCGCCAGCAGGCCTCGCGCGCGGCCGGGCATGACGCCTTCGGTGGTTTCGCGGCGGTACGCCCTGGTGCCTCGATGCGGCGGCTGTATGCCAGCCCGGGCCCGATCTACGAGCCCGAGGGCACCGCCGTGGATTACTGGCGCACCGGGCGCGCGCTGTTCGCAGCCGGCTTTCGCGCCGGCGATCTGGTGCACAACGCCTTCAGCTACCACATGACGCCGGGGGCCTTCATCATGGAGAGCGGCGCGCACGCGGTCGGCTGCACGGTGTTTCCGGCCGGCACCGGTCAGACCGAGCAGCAGTTGCAGGCGATTGCCGAACTGCGCCCGCAGGGCTACCTGGGCACACCGAGCTTTCTGCGCATCCTGGTCGAGAAGGCGCAGGAGGCGGGCAGTGACATCTCCAGCATCACCAAGGGCCTGGTCGGCGGCGAGGCGTTTCCACCCAGCCTGCGCGACTGGTTCAGCGAACGCGGCATGGCGATTTATCAGAGCTACGCCACCGCCGACGTCGGCCTGATTGCCTACGAGACCGCGGCACGCGAGGGCCTGGTGCTGGACGAGGGCGTGATCGTCGAGATCGTGCGGCCCGGCACCGACGAGCCGGTGGCGCCGGGCGAGGTCGGCGAGGTGGTGGTCACGGCGCTGAACCCGGACTACCCGCTGATCCGCTTCGGCACCGGCGACCTGTCGGCGGTGCTGCCGGGCCACTGCCCGACCGGGCGCACCAACACCCGCATCAAGGGCTGGCTGGGTCGCGCCGACCAGACCACCAAGATCCGCGGCATGTTCGTGCACCCGGGCCAGGTGGCGGAGGTCCTCAAGCGCTTCCCCGAGCTCAAGCGTGCGCGACTGGTGGTCAGCGGCGAGATGGCCAGCGACCGGATGACGCTGCACGTCGAATCGCTGCCGGCCGAAGGCCTGGCGGCGCGCGTGGGCGAGGCGGTGCGCGACGTCACCAAGCTGCGCGCCGAGGTCGAGATCGTCGCCCCCGGCTCACTGCCCAACGACGGCAAGGTGATTGAGGACGCGCGCAGCTACAAGTAGGCGCCGCCGCCGCCCCGCATGGGCACGCGGCTTCCTGTGCACCGGCTGCAGCACGCCCTGGTCGATACGGAGGGTCGCCCGGATGCGTCGGTGCTTTGTCAGTCCCGGCGATCACCCGCTGTTGCCACCAGCATGGGAACGCACGCGGGATGGGAGTTGAGTGCATGAACCCGCCGCCGCTGCGCGTTGTCGATTCGATCACCGAACTGCGTCCGCAGGACGCCGGCTGCGTCGCCGTCAGCGGATCGCACGGCGGCATCAGCTCGGCGCAGTACGCGCTGGCGGCACGGCCGCTGCTGTCGGTGTTCAACGACGCCGGCGTGGGCAAGGACCAGGCCGGCCTGGCGGCGCTGGCTTTCCTGCAGGCCCATGGGCTGGCGGCCTGCACCGTGGCGCACGACAGCGCGCGCATCGGCGAGGCCGGCAGCACGCTGGATGACGGCATCGTGAGCCACTGCAACGCGCTGGCGTTGGCGCTGGGCGCCATGCCGGGCCGGCGCTGCCGGGCGCTGGTTGAACTGCTGACCGCCGCGCGTCCCGGCGCGGCCTGAGCGGCATCGGCGCTTCAGACGCCCCAGACCACGTCCTTGCCGGCCGCCGCGCTGCGTTCCAGCAGATCGATGAAGGGCGCGGCGCGCTGGCGCAGCGAGATCGGCTCGCCGGCCGCGTAGTCGGGCTCGGCCGGCTCGCCCGACTCGGTCGATGCCGCCTGACCCTGGCCGTGCGTCTCGCGCCGCTCGATCTCCGCGCGCAGCGCGGCAATTGCCGCCGGCGCCTGCGCGACCGTGACGATGCCGGTCTCGCCCGGCGGCTTGCCGATGATCTTGAGCAGTTCCTCGGCGCTTTGGCGCAGCATGATGACGTCGGCTGCGGCCTGGGATTTGAATTTGTAGAGCATTTCTTGAATCCTCCGGTAAGTCGGGATGGCGTTCCAGCCGGCTCTTGGCAACTCCGGCGTTCTTCGCAACGCAATGTCGATCTGCGCCGGTTTGCGTCCGCGCGCGGATGTCGCTGCCAATGTCCTATTGTGCCCGTGACCGTCTGGTTCGTGTGTGGGTCGGCGGTCGACGGCACTGGATCCGGACCGCCATCCCAAACTACTGACGCTGAATTATTGAACCATGAAATATTCATCATGAAGATCATCTGCAACAGCGGTGGTCCCGCAGTCTCTACCGCGGCCTGCTGACGACCAGCCAGCAGTTAGAGATCGACGATTTCATTGAGCAGGTGCGCCAGACCCTGCGCAACACGGCCGTCATGTTGCAGCAGGCCGGTGCCGGTCCTGGGCACATGGTGCGCATGACCTGGTATGCAACCCGACCGCAGCAGCGGATCAAGGAGCTCGAGCGCGAGGTGCGCGAGCTGCGCAAGACAAAC
>CAZHSD010000033.1:0-28425 GCA_964534975.1 uncultured Ottowia sp.
TGTGTTCGCATAACTTCGCTTCGCGAAGTGAGCGAACCCCGCTGCGCGAACTTTGGTTACTTTCTTTTTGGCGAGACAAAAAGAAAGTGACTGCGCCGCCGGGCGCACATCCCGGCCAGCAGCGTCTACGAATCGCCCGTCTCCGCCTCCACCACCACCGGCACCCGCGCCGCCAGCCCACACATCAGCTCATAGCCCACGGTCCCGGCCGCGTGCGCCACCTCGTCAATCGACAGCACCGCGCCGTCCGCCGCCACGCCCCACAGCGTCGCCACGCTGCCCGGCTGCGCCTGCGGCACCGGCGTCAGGTCGACCACCAGCATGTCCATGCTGACGCGCCCCAGCGTGCGGGTGCGCACGCCATCGACCAGCACCGGCGTGCCGGTGACGGCGTGGCGCGGGTAGCCGTCGGCGTAGCCGCAGGCGACCACGCCGACGCGCATCGGCTCGGCGGCGCTGAAGATCGAGCCGTAGCCCACGCTTTCGCCCGGCCACAGCTCGTTGACCGCGATCAGCTCGGCCGCCAGCGTCATGGTCGGGCGCAGGTCCCAGTGCGCGGCGTCGTGCGCGGGGAAGTCGGGCGAGGAGCCATAGGCCGCGATGCCCGGCCGCACCCAGTCGCCGCGCACCTCGGCCTGCTGGCCGTGGCGCAGCGTGGCCGCGCTGTTGCACACGCTGCGCTCGCCCGCCAGGCCCTCGGTCGCCTGCTGGAACACTGACCACTGGGCTGCGATGCCCCTGTCGGTGTCGGCGTCGCTGAAGTGGGTCATGAGCGAGATCTCGTCCACCTGCGGCAGCGCCGCCAGGCGCGCGTAGGCGGCGCGAAAGCGCTCGGGCGTGAAGCCGAGCCGGTTCATGCCCGAATTCAGCTTCAGGAACACGCGCTGCGGATGCTGGGTCTTGTGCGCCGCCAGCCAGTCGATCTGGGCCTCGCGGTGCACGCTGTGCCACAGGTTCAGGCGCGAGCACAGCTCCAGGTCGCGCGGCTCGAACACGCCTTCCAGCAGCAGGATCGGGCCGCGCCAGCCGAGCTGGCGCACGCGCTCGGCCTCGGCCAGGTCCAGCAGGGCAAAGCCGTCGGCCCCGCGCAGGCCCTCGAACACGCGCTCGATGCCGTGGCCGTAGGCGTTGGCCTTGACGATCGCCCAGACGCACGCGCCCGGCGCGGCGGCACGCAGGCGCGCCAGGTTGTGGCGCAGCGCGCCGGTGTGGATGGTGGCTTGGATCGGGCGGGGCATGGCAGGATCGGCAACGGTGCGCCGGGGGCGCAAGCTGCCGATTCTGGCACCAGCGGCGCAGGCCCCGCCGGACCCTGCACCGCCTGGGGGTGCGTGCTATAACCGCCGCACTTCAATAGGCCGGTTCCTTTTGATCTCTCACACCCGTCTTTCCAGGCGCGCCGCGCCGTGCTGCGCCTTGGCTCATTCGTGGCTGCGCCGCAGGCCTCTCACCCACCGAGAGCCCGCCGCAGCGACCGCGCCCGGCCGAAAGACGACCCGCCCGACCCAGCCCAGCCGCGTCCTGGCCACCCCATGGTCGCGCAGCCGGCCAGGCCCGGATCAGCTGGCCGCGGAGCAGGCCAGGCCAGGGCCGCCGCGGAGCGGGCTTGGCCCGGCCGCTGGCGGCGTCCCCCCTCAGGGGGGAAGGCGCGCCAGCGCCTCAGGGGGGGGCGTTTGAAACGCGGCTTCTACACCATCATGGCGGCGCAGTTCTTCAGCTCGCTGGCCGACAACGCGCTGTTCGTCGCCGCGGTCGAGCTGCTGCGCGCCGGCGGCACGCCCGAATGGCAGCACGCCGCGCTGGTGCCGATGTTCGCGCTGTTCTACGTCGTGCTGGCACCCTGGGTCGGCGCCTTCGCCGACTCGCGCCCGAAGGGCATCGTGATGTTCGTCAGCAACGCGATCAAGATCGTGGGCTGCCTGCTGATGCTGTTCGGCGGCCACCCGCTGCTGGCCTACGCGGTGGTCGGCCTGGGTGCCGCCGCCTACTCGCCGGCCAAGTACGGCATCCTGACCGAGCTGCTGCCGCCGACGCAGCTGGTGCGGGCCAACGGCTGGATCGAGGGCCTGACCATCGCCTCCATCATCCTCGGCGTGCTGCTGGGCGGCCAGCTGGTCGGGCCGCAGCTGTCGGCGCAGCTGCTGGCCTTCGACGTGCCCCGCATCGACACCGGCGTCGACACCCCGGCCGAGGCGGCGATCGCCGCGCTGGTGCTGGTGTACGCGGTGGCCGCCGCGATCAACCTGTGGATCCCGCACACCGGGGTCAAGATGCGCCCGCTGCCGCGCCGCCTGATCAGCCTGCTGCCGGACTTCTGGCGCTGCAACAACCGCCTGTGGCGCGACAAGCTGGGCCAGATCTCGCTCGCCACCACCACGCTGTTCTGGGGCGTGTCGGGCAACATGCGCTACATCGTGCTGGCCTGGGCGGCGGCGGCGCTGGGCTACAGCACCACCGCGGCCGCCAACCTGGTCGGCGTGGTGGCGTTCGGCACCGCCGCCGGCGCCATCGCGGCGTCGATGCGCATCCGGCTCGAGCGCGCCACCACCGTGATGCCGCTGGGCATGCTGATGGGCGGCCTGGTGATCGCCATGATCTTCATCCACCACCTGTGGATCGCGGTGCCCTTCCTGGTCGCCATGGGCGCACTGGGCGGCTACATCGTGGTGCCGATGAACGCGCTGCTGCAGCACCGCGGCCACAACCTGATGGGCGCCGGACGTTCGATCGCGGTGCAGAACTTCAACGAGCAGGCCTGCATCCTGGCGCTGGGCGCGTTCTACACCGCCTCCACCGGCATGGGGCTGTCGGCGTTCGGCGCCATCGCGCTGTTCGGCACCGTGGTGGTGGCCTCGATGGCGCTGATCCAGCTCTGGTACCGGCACAACCTGCGCCACCACACGGCCGAGATCAAGCAGCTGATGCGCATCGCGCGCGGCGGCCACCGCAAGCCCTGAATATGGGTCGGACTGCACAACCCTCGCCGGCCGGGCCGGCAGCGGCGCTGCTGCTGAACGCGCTGGTGTGGGGGCTGTCGTGGATTCCGCTGCAGGCGCTGTACCGGCTGCAGGTGCACCCGCTGGCCAGCATCACGCTGGTGTTCGGCAGCGCGCTGCTGGCGCTGCTGCTGTGGCGGCCGGCCAGCCTGCGCAGCTTCGCGGGCGCGCCGCAGCTGCTGGGCGTGGCGGTGGCCGCCGGGCTGACCAACATCGGCTTCAACTGGGCGGTGACCATCGGCGACGTGGTGCGCGTGGTGCTGCTGTTCTATTTGATGCCGCTGTGGTCGATCGGCCTGGCCTGGCTGCTGCTGGACGAGCGACCGACGCGCGCGGCGCTGCTGCGGCTGCTGCTGGCGCTGGCCGGCGTGACCCTGGTGCTCAAGCGCCCCGGCCAGGCCTGGCCGCTGCCCTCGGGCCTGGCCGACTGGCTGGCGCTGATGGCGGGCTTCTGCTTCGCACTCAACAACGTGCTGCTGCGCCGCTGGCGCGACACGCCGGGCGATGCGCGCGCGCTGGCCATGTTCGGCGGCGGCTTCGTCATGTCGGGCGCGCTGGCGCTGACCTTTGGCGCGCTCGACGGGCTACCGACGCTTGGGGTCGGCCACTGGCTGCCCTGGGTGTCGCTGCTGGCCGTCGCGGTGTTCAGCGGCAACCTGGCGCTGCAGTACGGCGCGGCGCGGCTGCCGGCGCACGTGACGGCGCTGATCATGCTGTCGGAAGTGCTGTTCGCCAGCGTCTCGGCGGTGCTGCTCGGCGCCGCCCAGCCCAGCCCGGCAACCTGGGCCGGCGGCGCGCTGATCGTGCTGGCGGCGCTGCTCAGCATCCGGCCGGTGCGGCGATGACGGCCATGACGGCGCTGCGCGCCATGACCTCGCCGCTGCGCGGCGTCGATGACGAATGACCAGCGAATGTGGGTGCCATGCCCATTTGCTGGTCCAAGCGCCGAAAGCCTGAAAGCAGCCGGACGCAGAGGATGCAAGAAACTCTTTGCGTCCTCTGCGTCCGCGTCATCCAGGCGGCTGACAGCCGCTTGAATCAGCGCGCCAGCGCCTCGTCCAGCAGCTCGACCCAGTGCCGCACCGGCAGCTCGGTGCCGGCCTGCAGGTGGGTGATGCAGCCGATGTTGGCCGACAGGATCGCCGCCGGTCGCTCGGCGCGGCCCTCGCCGATCAGCTGGCCCAGCTTGTTCTCGCGCAGCTGCAGCGACAGCTCGGGCTGCAGCACCGAGTAGGTGCCGGCCGAGCCGCAGCACAGGTGGGCGTCCTGCAGCGCCGGGCGCAGCTTGAAGCCAAGCTCGCCCAGGTGCTGCTCGACGCCGCCGCGCAGCCGCTGGCCGTGCTGCAGCGTGCAGGGCGCGTGCCAGGCCAGGGTGTCGGCAGGCGCCCTGACACGCCCGCGCAGCGCCGCCACGATGTCGGGCAGCAGTTCGCTCAGATCGCGCGCCAGTTCCGACACGCGCGCCGCGCGGTCGGCGTAGCGTGGCTCGTGGCGCAGCAGGTGGCCGTATTCCTTGACCATGGCGCCGCAGCCCGAGGCATTGATGACCACCGCCTCGACGTCACCACGCTCGATGTGGCGCCACCAGGCGTCGACGTTGGCGCGCATCTGCGCCAGGCCGCCGCCGGCGTCGGCCAGGTGGTACTTGACGGCGCCGCAGCAGCCCTGGCCGAGGGCGACCACGCACTCGATGCCGGCGGCATCCAGCACGCGCGCGGTGGCGCTGTTGATGTTGGGCGCCATCGACGGCTGCACGCAGCCTTCCAGCAGCAGAACCTTGCGCGCATGCGAGCGGCGCGGCCACTGGCCGGCGGCGTGGCGCTCCGGCACCTTGGCCTTCAGCGCTGCCGGCAGCAGGCCGCGCACCGACTGGCCGAGCCGCATCGCCGGGCCGAACAGCGGCGAGGACAGTCCCTTGCGCAGCCAGTCGCGCTGGCGCCGTTCCGCGGCCGGGCGGGCCACCTTGGCCTCCACCACCTGGCGGCCGATGTCGACCAGGCGGCCGTATTGCACGCCGCTGGGGCAGGTGCTCTCGCAGTTGAGACAGGTCAGGCAGCGGTCCAGGTGGCGCTGGGTCTGGCGCGTCGGCGGCTGCCCCTCCAGCACCTGCTTCATCAGGTAGATGCGCCCGCGCGGGCTGTCGAGTTCGTCGCCCAGCAGCAGATAGGTCGGGCAGGTGGCCAGGCAGAAGCCGCAGTGCACGCACTTGCGCAGGATGGCCTCGGCCTCGCGGCCGTCGGGGGTGTCCCTGAACTCGGGAGAAAGCGTGGTCTGCATCGGCGAATCAGTAATCCAGCGCCAGGCGCCCCGGGTTGAGGATGCCCGCCGGGTCGAACTCGGCCTTGAGTGCGCGATGGATGCGCGCCAGCGGCTCGGCCAGCGGCGTGAACACCGCCGCCCTGCCGTCGCCGCCCTGGAACAGCGTCGCATGCCCGCCGGCACGCGCGGCCGCCTCGCGCACCAGCGGGGCATCGGCCGGCGTCGCCTTCAGCCAGCGCAGCGCGCCATGCCATTCGACCATGGTCGGGCCCAGGTTGAGCGGCGTCGCCGTATCGGGCACGCTGGCGCGCCACAGCGCCTCGCCCGGCGCCAGGCGAAAAAACGGCAGGTTCTGGTCGCGCAAGGCGTTCCACTGGCGCGCCGCGCTCTCGGCTTCCATCGGCTCGCCACCCATCTGCTGGCGCGCCGCCGCCACCGCCGCCCGGGCGCCGCGCAGGCGCACCGCCAGCTGGCCATCGGCCCAGCAGCTGGCGCTGAGCGGCAGCGGCTGGCCGCCCCAGCGGTTGAGCTGCTGGCGCGCGCTGGTCTCGGACAGCTCGAACAGCAGCGTCGCCTCGGCCGGCGCCACCGGCAGCACCTTCAGGCTGACCTGCACGATCACGCCCAGCGTGCCCAGGCTGCCGGCCATCAGGCGGCTGACGTCGTAGCCGGCGACGTTCTTCATCACCTGGCCGCCAAAGCTCAGCAGCTCGCCGCGGCCATTGACGATCTGCACCCCCAGCACGTAGTCGCGCAGGCTGCCGTCGCTGGCGCGCGCGGGGCCGGACAGGCCGGCCGCCACCATGCCGCCCACGGTGCCGGCGACGCCGAAGCGCGGCGGCTCGAATGCCAGGCACTGGCCGTGCTCGGCCAGCAGTGCCTCCAGCTCGCGCAGGCGGGTGCCGGCGTCCACCGTGACCACCAGTTCGCTCGGCTCGTAGCTGATCACGCCGGCCAGCGGCCGCACATCCAGCAACTCGCCATGCAGCTGCTGCCCATAGAAATCCTTGGTGCCGCCGCCACGGATGCGCAGCGGTCGCCCCCGCTCGGCGGCCTGGCGCACCTTGTCGACGATGGTTTGGAGGGCCGCATCCATAACGTCGATGGTAATCGCAGCCCAGTGGCTGGTGGCGCCGGTGACCGTTGGTTACCCCAGCGGCCATCGACTGACCCGGGGGACGCAGCGCTGCCAGCCGGGTCGTCGACCGGCAGCGCTGCGTCCCAGACCCCGGTACCGCTCAGCGGGTGTACGCCGTCTCGCCGTGGCTGGCGATGTCCAGGCCCTGGCGCTCGTCTTCCTCGCTCACGCGCAGGCCCAGCACCATGTCAACGATCTTGTAGGCGATGAACGAGACCACGCCCGACCACACGATGGTGAACAGCACGCTCTTGGTCTGGATCCACACCTGCGCGCCCAGGCCGAAGCTGTCGGGCGTCAGGCCGCCGGTGCCGCCCAAGGCCGGCGCCGCAAACACGCCGGTCAGGATAGCACCCAGGATGCCGCCCACGCCGTGCACGCCGAACACGTCGAAGGCGTCGTCCGCCTTCAGCAGGCGCTTCAGGCCGCTCACGCCCCACAGGCAGGCAAAGCCTGCCAGGCCGCCGATGATGACGGCGCCCATGGGACCGACGAAGCCGGCCGCCGGCGTCACCGCCACCAGGCCACCCACCGCGCCCGAGGCCGCGCCCAGCATCGACGCCTTGCCCTTGTGCACCGCCTCGCCCAGCGACCAGGTGAGCGTGGCCGCGGCCGTGGCCAGCACCGTGTTGATGAGGGCCAGGCCCGCCACGCCGCCCGCCGCCCCGGCCGAACCGGCGTTGAAGCCGAACCAGCCCACCCACAGCAGCGAGGCGCCGACCATGGTCAGCGTCAGGCTGTGCGGCGTGAAGGCCTCGCGGCCGTAGCCCACGCGCTTGCCCACCATGTAGGCGCCCACCAGCCCGGCGATGCCGCTGTTGATGTGCACCACGGTGCCGCCGGCGAAGTCCAGCGCGCCGTCCTTGGCCAGCAGGCCGCCGCCCCAGACGATGTGCGCCATCGGCACGTAGCTGAGCGTGAACCAGATCGCCATGAACAGCAGCACGGCCGAGAACCGGATGCGCTCGGCGAAGGCGCCAACGATCAGGCAGCAGGTGATGGCGGCAAAGGTGCCCTGGAAGGCGATGAACACGTACTCGGGGATCGTCGCCAGCGCGCCGATGCTGTCGGGCGTGACGCCTTTCAGGAACAGCTTGTCGAAGCCGCCCACGATGTTGCCCTCGCCGCTGAACGCCAGGCTGTAGCCGTACACCGCCCACAGGATGCTGATGAGCGAGAACACGACGAACACCTGCACCAGCACGCTCAGCATGTTCTTGCTGCGCGCCAGGCCGCCGTAGAACAGCGCCAGGCCGGGCACGATCATCAGGATCACCAGCAGGGTCGACGTGAGCATCCAGGCGGTGTCGCCGGAATCGATGGCGGGGGCAGGCGCGGCCTGCGCCAGCGCGGCGCCGCCGGCCAGCAGCAGCGCGAAGAAGGCCAACAGGGATTTCATGGTGTGCGTCCTCTGGGTGCGGTCAATGGGGTTACAGCGCCTCGGCGCCGGTCTCGCCGGTGCGGATGCGGATGACTTGTTCGAGGTCGGCGACGAACACCTTGCCGTCGCCGATCTTCCCGGTGCGGGCCGACTGCTCGATGGCCTCGACGGCGCGCTCGGCCACCTCGTCGGCCACGGCGGTCTCGATCCTCACCTTGGGCAGGAAGTCGATCACGTATTCCGCGCCGCGGTACAGCTCGGTATGGCCCTTCTGGCGACCGAAGCCCTTGACCTCGGTGACGGTGATGCCTTGCACGCCGACCTGCGACAGCGCCTCGCGCACTTCCTCCAGCTTGAAGGGCTTGATGATGGCGGTGATGAGCTTCATGATGCTTCCTTTTCAATAGCTGCTTGCGCCTGATGGACGGACGCTGCAGGCACTTTTGACTTAGAACTGATACTTGATGCCGAGCACCAGCGCCGTCTTGCCGCTGAAGCGGCCGCTGGGCGTGGTGTAGAGCGCCTTGTCGGCGTTGCTGCCGATGACGGCGGCGCTGGCCGACAGGCCGTTGCCGAAGTCCTTGTTCAACGTCAGCGCGTAGTCGGTATAGGAATAGGCACTGCTGCGTCGCACCCACTGGCGCCCCACGTGCGGCACCACCGACCAGCCGTCGCCCAGGTCCACGTTGGCCGACAGGTCGAGGTAGCCGCTGCCCTGGCTGTCGTCGAAACCGAACAGGTTGGTGAGCGCGTGCGAGTACTTGGCGGTGAAGATGCCGTAGCCGAGCGCGCCGTAGACCTCGGTGGTGTTGGGGCCGACGGGCAGCGCGCTGTTCGGGTACTGGTAGCGCAGCATCCCCACGTCGTAGCCCAGGCCGCTGGCGCCGAACCGGCCTTTGTAGCCGCCGTACACGTCCCACTCGAGCGGCGCATTGCCGCCGGCGTCCTTGACCCACCGGATCGTGCTCAGCCAGGTGCCCACGTACAGGCCGCTGGCGTGCGCGTAGTCGGCGCCGACGCTCAGCGCGGGCTTCAGGCGGCTTTGCGCGATGCCGCGGTAGCGGTAGTCGCTGGCCAGGCCGACGTTGAAGCTCAGGCTGTGTTCCGGGATGGCGGCCGGGGCAGGGGCCGCAGTTTCAGGCGCCGTCTGCGCCCAGGCGGCGCTGGTGCAGAGGCCGGCGGCCAGGACGCTGGCGAGACGGGAGACGGTGGGGGGAACGTGGCGCATGGCTTCCTCTTCCGTGATGCGATGAACGAACACCCCCCTTCAAGCAGGGAACGTGCCAACACCGCCACGCCCCTGTCGCGGGCCACCCACCCCGCAGCGGCACGCAGGCCCCCAGGGGTTTGCACAAAAATGGTGCCTGGCGCGACCCGCCCGGCGTCGGCCCCATGCACCAAGACGGGAGACAGCGGCCGAAGTGCCGGTCGCGGCACCAGCCCGGGGCGCTTGCGTGCCACGGGGCGAGGGGACGGTCGGCACGCCTCTGGTTTCTGCGGTGGCCGACGGGGGTCGTTTCGACACCCGGCGCGAGGCATCGGGCGCGGGGGCCACGCTATGATCTTTTTCCATGCAGCCCGTCACTCTCCCCAGCCTAGACATCTTTGTCCACATTCGCATCGTGCTGGGCGTGGTGATCGGCCTGGGTTTCACGCGGCTGCTGTCGGGCCTGGCCCGCATCGTGCAAGACCGCCGCCAGGGCCAGGTCTACGTGGTGCACCTGGGCTGGATGGGCTCGATGCTGCTGGCGCTGGCGCTGTTCTGGTGGTTCGAGATCCGCCTGTACCAGGTCGAGGTCTGGGCGTTCGGCACCTATGTGCTGCTGCTGCTCTTTGCCATCACCTTCTTCCTGCAGTGCGCGATCCTGTGCCCCGACAACCTGCAGGGCTACCGCAACTACGAGGACTACTTCCACGCCCAGCGCGGCTGGTTCTTCGGCCTGCTGGCGGCCAACAGCGTGCTCGACATCGCCGATACGCTGATCAAGGGCGAGCGCCATTTTTCCGCGCTGCAGCAGGAGTACCTGATCCGCACCCCGGCGGTCCTGCTGCTGTGCCTGGTGGGTGCGCTGTCGGCCTCCCGGCACCTGCACGCGCTGCTGGTGATCGCAGTGCTGGGCTATCAGGTGTCGTTTATCTGGAGGCTGTACGGCACCCTGCACTGAGCCTACGCGGCAGCACGCCCCGGCACCCCGGCCGCCCCGCGCGGCCGCCGGCCGGTGCGGGCGCCGCCGCGGCGTCCCGTCGAGGGGCCGCGCATGGGACTGAGCCTGGTGCAGAGCCGCGCCCTGCTGGGCCTGGAGGCGCCCGCGGTCACGGTGGAAGTCCACCTGGCCAACGGCCTGCCCAGCTTCACGCTGGTGGGCCTGGCCGACGTCGAAGTCAAGGAGGCGCGTGAGCGCGTGCGCAGCGCGCTGCTGAACAGCGGCCTGCAATTTCCCCACAACCAGCGCATCACCGTCAACCTGGCGCCGGCCGACCTGCCCAAGGACTCGGGACGCTTCGACCTGCCGATCGCGCTCGGCATCCTGGCCGCCAGCGGGCAGATCGACGGCGCGCGGCTGGCCGGCTGGGAGTTTGCCGGCGAGCTGTCGCTGTCGGGCGAGTTGCGCCCGGTGCGCGGCGCGCTGGCAATGAGCGTGGCATTGCACAGCCAAGGCGTCGACGCGCGCCTGGTGCTGCCGCCGGGCAGCGCGGAAGAGGCGGCGCTGGTGCCCGGCATGGCGGTACACCGGGCGCACCATCTGCTCGACGTGGTGGCGCAGTTCCTGCCCGCCGCCAGCGGCGAGCCGCCCGTCGCCGACGGCTGGGCGCGCGTGCCGCCGACCGCGCGCGCCGCCGCGCCGGCGTATCCGGATCTGGCCGACGTCAAGGGCCAGGCCGGTGCCAAGCGCGCGCTGGAGATCGCCGCCGCCGGCGGGCATTCGCTATTGATGATCGGCCCGCCCGGCACCGGCAAGACCATGCTGGCGCAGCGCTTTGCCGGCCTGCTGCCGCCGATGGACGTGGGCGACGCGTTGCAAAGCGCCGCCATCGCCAGCCTGGGCGGCAGCTTTTCGCTCGAGCGCTGGGGCGTGCGGCCGACGCGCGCGCCGCACCACTCGGCCAGCGCGGTGGCGCTGGTGGGCGGCGGCTCGCCGCCGCGTCCGGGTGAGATCTCGCTGGCGCACGAAGGCGTGCTGTTCCTGGACGAACTGCCCGAGTTCCCGCGCGCCGCGCTGGAGGCGCTGCGCGAGCCGCTGGAGTCGGGCCACATCACCATCAGCCGCGCGGCGCAGCGGGCCGAGTTTCCGGCGCGCTTTCAGCTCGTCGCGGCGATGAACCCCTGCCCCTGCGGCTACCTGGGCTCGCGCAGCCGCGCCTGCCGTTGCACGCCGGACCAGGTGGCGCGCTACCAGGGCAAGCTGTCGGGGCCGCTGATCGACCGCATCGACCTGCACGTCGAGGTCGCCGCGCTGCCGCCCGAGGAACTGCTGGCGGCCCCCGCCGGCGAAGCCACGGCCGCGATCCGCGCGCGCTGCGCCGCCGCGCGCGAACGCGCCATCGCGCGCCAGGGCGTGCCCAACCAGGCGCTGCAAGGCAAGGCGATCGACGCCAACGTGCAGCTGGACGCCGGCGCGGCGCAGTTCCTGCACAGCGCCGCCAACCGCCTGGGCTGGAGCGCCCGCGCCACCCATCGCGCCCTGAAAGTGGCACGCAGCATCGCCGACCTGGCGGGCAGCGAGAGCACCAGCACGGCGCACGTGGCCGAAGCGGTGCAGTACCGGCGGGCGCTGCGTGGCGCGCCTTGACATGCGCCGCGCATCCAGATGGGATCGGCTCCTCACGCCGGCGCCGGCACGTGGCCCGTCCGGCGCGACGCGGGCGAGGCCTCAGGGCCGGCGCAAGGCATCCCGCAAGGCCTGCACGTCGCGCGCCAGCATGCGGCGGGCATGCACCAGCGCGCGCCGTTCGCGCCAGTGGCGCCAGCGCGCGGCCAGCTGAGCGGCGCCGCTGTCGGTGGCGCGCCCGGCCCATTGCCGCAGCGCACGCGGCGTGCGCAGTCGCACGCCGGGTGGGTGCCGCGCCTCGGGCGCCGCGGGTCGGCTTCCGGCCTGCCTGGCAGCCCGGGCCGGTGCGCTCTTCTTGCGATCCAGCCCCAGCGCGCCGGCCAGCGCGAACAGCAGCGCCAGCCCATCGACGATCAGTTCCAGTCGCGAGGTCAACGGCGCGGTGCGTGACGCCAGCCAGCCCAGGGCCCCGGCTGAGCGTCGGCGATGCGCCAAGCTGTCTGCGCTTGCTGCCGTCGCACCCGCGGGCGCCCCACCCGAGAGCAAGGCCGCCGCCGCAGCCGTGCTGGCCTTCACGTCGCCCGTGGCGTCCCGCACCTCGGCCTGCAGGCCGGTGACGGCCGCTGCCGGCGGCGGCGTCGGCTCGGCTGCGAACTCACCATGTTTTTCCGCCATCACCCGTGCCATGCTGGCGCCGTACAGCAGCACCGCCGAGGCAAAGTAGATCCACATCAGCAGCACCACCAGCGAACCGGCGGCGCCGTAGGCCGACACCACCGCCGCCGTCGACAGGTACAGCGCCAGCGCGTACTTGCCGACGCCGAACAGCAGCGCGCCGGCCGCCGCACCGCGCAGCAGATGGCGCAGGCGCGGCTGCGGCCCGGCGCTCATGCGCATCAGGGCCACGAACAGCGCGGTGGTGATCAGGAACGAGGCCAGCTGGTTCAGCCCGGCCAGCAGCAGCTTCATGTCGATGTGATCGCCGGCCCAGGCCTCCAGCAGGCCGAGCAGACTGGAGATGACGGTGGACACCAGCATCAGGAAGCCGAACGCGAGCACGTAGGCGATGCCGCGCAGGCGCAGCGTGGCGGTATGCCACCAGGCATCGACGGCGGCGGTGCCGGTGCCCTGCGTCCACAGGCGCTCGAACGCCGACTGCAGCTCGGCGAACACCCCGGTGGCACCGACCACCAGCAGCACGAAGGCCAGCGCCGAGGCCAGCACGCCCTGGCCCGGCTCGCGCGCGCTGTCGATCGCCGCCTTGATGATCTCGGCGCCCTGCGCGCCGACCAGCGCACCGATCTGCGCGATCAGACTGGTCTCCAGTAGCTCACGGTCGAGCCACCAGCCCAGCACGGCGACGATCAGTACCAGCAGCGGCGCCAGGCTGAGGATGCCGTAGAAGGACATGGCCGCGCTCATGCGCAGGCCGTCGGCGTCCGACCACAGCTCGAACGAGCGGTACAGCGGGTGCAGCCAGCGCAGGCGGCCGCGCAGCAGCGCCGGAATCTCGGGCGCCGACGGATGCGCGGCGGGGACGGATACAGAGACGCTGGCCATCGGGCCAGTCTAGGCAGGCCGGCGCACCGAGGCGGCCGGTCGCCGTCGACAGCGCCTGTCAGCGCGCTTCCTGTGCCGGCCATCGATCCCCGCCCACGCCAGCACCGACCGCCGGCCGGCAGACGCGCCCCGCGCTCAGGGAAAACCTTAGGCGCATCCATGGCAAATTGCATACAAAAGCACTTAGATTTCACGCTGTCCGCACGCCGCGCTCGACTGCGACGAGAGCCGTGCAACCCATCCCCTCGCGATACGACCCCACGGAGAACCCGACATGAACCTGACCCGCCGTCGCAGCCTGACCATCGCCGCCGCGCTCGCCGCCAGCACCGCCGTACCGCACGCACTGGCGCAAAGTCTGACGCCGATCAAGTTCCAGCTCGACTGGCGCTTCGAGGGACCGGCCGCGCTGTTCCTGCTGCCGGTCGCCAAGGGCTACTTCAAGCAGGCCGGGCTGGACGTCACCATCGACGCCGGCAGCGGCTCGGGCGGCGCCGTCACGCGCGTGGCCTCGGGCGCCTACGACATGGGCTTTGCCGACCTGGCGGCGCTGATGGAATTCCAGGCCAACAACGCCGACGCGCCGCAGAAGCCGGTGGCGGTGATGATGGTCTACAACAACACGCCGGCCACCGTGTTCGCGCTGAAGAAGTCGGGCATCGCCAAGCCGGCCGACCTGACCGGCAGGAAGCTCGGCGCGCCGGTGTTCGACGCCGGCCGGCGCGGCTTCGCGGTGTTCCAGAAGGCCAACCCGCAGGTCGGCAAGGTCGAGTGGATCGCCATGGACCCGCCGCTGCGCGAGACCATGCTGGTGCGCGGCGACGTCGACGCCATCACCGGCTTCGGCTTCACCTCGCTGCTGAACCTGGAGGCGCGCGGCGTCAAGCGCGCGGACATCGTGATGATGCCGTACGCCGACCACGGCGTGAAGCTGTACGGCAACGCCATCATCGCCAGCGAGAAGCTGATCAAGGAGAACCCGGCCGCGATCAAGGCCTTTCTGGCGGCCTTCACCAGGGGCGTCAAGGACGTGATGGCCGATCCGCCGGCGTCGATCAGCCACGTCAAGGCGCGCGACGGCATCGTCAACGTGCCGCTGGAGACGCGCCGCCTGCAGCTGTCGATCGACTCGGTCATCGCCAGCCCCGACGCCTACGCCGAGGGCTTCGGCCAGATCGACCCGTCGCGCCTGTCGCTGATGGCCTCGCAGATCTCCGACGCCTACGGCACCAAGACGCGCGTCGACCCCAAGGCGGTGTGGAACGGCAGCTTCCTGCCGTCCAAGGCCGAGCTGAACGTGCTGCCGGCGCGGAAGTAAGCGCATGGCAGGCGACGCCACGCGCGCTTTCATCGACTTCTCCGACGTCTGGCTGGCCTACCACGACGAGCTGCTGGCGCAGGGCCAGTTCGCCGTCGAGGCGATCGACCTGCAGGTGCAGCAGGGCGAGTTCATCGCCATCGTCGGGCCGTCGGGCTGCGGCAAGTCGACCTTCATGAAGCTGGCCACGGGCCTGAAGCGCCCCTCGCGCGGCAGCATCGTGATCGACGGCGCGCCGGTGACCGGGCCGCTGAAGATTTCCGGCATGGCGTTCCAGGCGCCGTCGCTGCTGCCCTGGCGCAGCACGCTCGACAACGTGCTGCTGCCGCTGGAGATCGTCGAGCCGTATCGCTCTCAGTTTCGCAGCAAGAAGCCCGAGTACGCCGAGCGCGCCCGCGCGCTGCTGCGCCAGGTGGGCCTGGGCGGCTACGAGGACAAGTTCCCGTGGCAGCTCTCGGGCGGCATGCAGCAGCGCGCCAGCATCTGCCGCGCGCTGATCCACGAGCCCAAGATGCTGCTGCTGGACGAGCCCTTCGGCGCGCTCGACGCCTTCACGCGCGAGGAGCTGTGGTGCACGCTGCGCGACCTGTGGCAGGCGCAGCGCTTCAACGTCATCCTGGTCACGCACGACCTGCGCGAGAGCGTGTTCCTGGCCGACACCGTGTACGTGATGAGCAAGAGCCCCGGCCGCTTCGTGGTGCGGCGCGAGATCGAGCTGCCGCGCCCGCGCGAGCTGGAGATCACCTACACGCCGCAGTTCACCGACATCGTGCATGAGCTGCGCGGCCACATCGGCGCCATGCGCAAGCAAGGCGTGGGGGTGCCGCAATGAGCGCCGCCCGCCGCAAGTGGGCCGAGCGCGCCTCGCCCTTCGTGCTGATGGCGATCATCGTGCTGCTGTGGGAGCTGATCTGCCGCGTATTCGAGGTGTCGGAGTTCATCTTTCCCGCGCCCTCGGCGATCTGGGCGCGGCTGATCGAGTTCTACGACGTCATCGCCGGCCACGCCTGGCGCACCTTCTGGGTCACCATGATCGGCTTCGCGCTGGCGATCGTGGTCGGCGTGCTGCTGGGCTTCATCATCGGCTCCTCGCGCCTGGCCTACACCGCCATGTACCCGTTGATGACGGCCTTCAACGCGCTGCCCAAGGCGGCCTTCGTGCCGGTGCTGGTGGTGTGGTTCGGCATCGGCGTCGGGCCGGCGGTGCTGACCGCCTTCCTGATCTCGTTCTTTCCCATCACCGTCAACATCGCCACCGGCCTGGCCACGCTGGAGCCCGAGTTGGAGGACGTGCTGCGCGTGCTCGGCGCCAGGCGCTGGGACGTGCTGACCAAGGTCGGCCTGCCGCGCTCGATGCCCTACTTCTTCGGCTCGCTCAAGGTCGCCATCACGCTGGCCTTCGTCGGCACCACCGTGTCCGAGATGATGGCCGCCAACGAGGGCATCGGCTACATGCTGGTGTCGGCCGGCGCCTCGATGCAGATGGCGCTGGCGTTTGCCGGCCTGCTGGTGGTGGGCGTGATGGCGATGCTGATGTACGAGCTGTTCTCGTGGGTCGAGAAGCACACTACCGCCTGGGCGCACCGGGGCTCGCAGGCGGGCTGAGCCTGGGAACGGCAAGCCCGCAGGAAGCGGGGCCGCGCCGACGCGATGGGCCCGGTCAGGTACCGGCGCGCACCGCCGTCACCAGGCGTTCGGTGTTGATCCGCATCATGTCGATGTAGGTCGGCGCATCGCCGCCGGCGGGGGTGAGCGCGTCGGAAAACAGCTCGCCCGCCGGCCTGACGCCGGTTTCGCGCGCGATCTGCTCGATCAGACGCGGGTCGGACACGTTCTCGACGAACAAGGCCTTGATGCGCTCCTTCCTGATCTGCCGCACCAGTTGCGCCACGCCCTTGGCCGAGGCCTCGCTCTCGGTGCTCACGCCCTGCGGCGACAGGAAGCGCACGTCATAGGCCTGGCCGTAGTAGGCATAGGCGGCGTGCGAGGTGATGACCTTGCGCTCGGAGGCGGCAATGGGCTGCCAAGCGGCGCGAATGTCGGCATCGAGCTGCTTCAGCTCGCCGCTGTAGCGCTCGGCGTTGGCGCGATAGGCGGGGCAGCCGTCGGCGTCGGCCTGGCACAGGCCATCGGCGATGTTGCGCACGTAGACGATGGCATTGGGTACGCTTTGCCAGGCGTGCGGATCGTCACGGCCATGGTCGTGGCCGTGGCCATGGCCGTGGTCGTCGTCATGGCCACGCGTGCCGGCGACCGGCTTGATGCCCTGGGTGACCACCACCCGCGGGCCCTGGTAGCCGGTGCTTTGCAGCAGGCGCGGCATCCAGCCTTCGTAGCCGAGGCCATTGGAGACCACCAGTTGCGCCTGCCCGACCTGGCGCGCGTGCGCCGGCGTGGGCTGAAACACGTGGCCATCCTGGCCGGGACCGACCAGGCTTTGCACCGCCACGCGCTCGCCACCCACCTGCCGCACCATGTCGGCCAGCAGGCTGAAGCTGGCGACCACGCGCAGTGGCTCGGCGGCGGCAGCGGGCGCGCTGGCGGCCAGCGCGGCGGCGCCCAGACTCAGGATGAAGCTGCGGCGAGCGGGATGCATGGGATTTCCTTTGCTTTGAAAACGACAGCGTCAATGCGCGGATGCGCGCTGCGATGAAGGCATGACGGGGCACGGCATGAGATGGTCGTGAGGGCGTCGCCGTCGTCGCTCCCGCCGCGCGGCGGCGGCACCATGTCGTCATCCCTCATGCCCGCAGGTGCCGCCCCTGGCGCCCCCGCCCTTGGCGCCAGGCGCCGTGGCGCCCGAGCACCAGCGACAGCAGATAGACCACGCCCAGCACCAGCACGATGGCCGGGCTGGTGGGCCAGTCGGCGTGGTAGGAAATCAACAGCCCGCTCGCGCACGCGCCCAGTGCCAGCGCGCTGGCCAGCGCCATCAGTGCCGGCAGGCTGCGCATCCACAGGCGCGCGATGGCGGCCGGCAGCACCATGATGCCGACCGCCATCAGCGTGCCCATGGCGTGAAAGCCGGCCACCAGATTGATCACCACCAGCACCAGGAAGCCGTAGTGCGTCAGCGCGCTGAGGCGGCTGACGCTGCGCAGGAACTGTGGGTCCAGGCATTCGAGCACCAACGGGCGGTACAGCACGGCCAGGGCCAGCAGCGTGACGATGGCGATCACGACCAGCAGCCCCAGCGCGGCGTCGTTCAGTGCCAGCACAGTGCCGAACAGCACGTGCAGCAGATCGACGCTGCTGCCGCGCGTGGACACGATCAGCACGCCCAGCGCCAGCGAGAGCAGGTAGAACGCGGCCAGGCTGGCGTCCTCGCGCAGCACCGTGCTGCGCGCCACCAGGCCGGAACCAACGGCCACCAGCAGGCCGGCGGCGATGCCGCCCAGCGTCATCGCGCCCAGCGACAGGCCGGCGATCAGGTAACCGATGGCAGCACCGGGCAGGATCGCGTGCGCCATGGCATCGCCGGTCAGGCTCATGCGCCGCAGCAGCAGGAACACGCCGATCGGGGCGCAGCCCAGCGACAGCGACACGCTGCCCACCAGCGCACGGCGCATGAAGCCGAATTCGACCAGCGGGCCGACCAACAGCGCCCACAGGCCGGAGTCCAGTGCATCGACGGTCATGGATGGCGCTGCCTCGCGGGCCTGGGCAAATGCTCCGGAATACCCACGAAGCCCGGTTGCACCGGGTGGAGGTGGGCATGAGGGGCACCGCCGTGCGTGTGGGTGCGGGCCTGCGCAGCGCCGAATTCGGGCACCTCGCATACCTCGGCGTGCGCGTCGAAGGCCTCCGGCATCGCCTGCATGCGCTGCAGGTTGGCGCGCGTCAGCACCGCCGCCGTCGGCCCCCAGGCCAGCAACTCGCGCGCCAGCATCAGGGTTTCAGGGAAGACCTCGCGCACCTGCTGCAAATCGTGCAGCACCGCCAGCACCGTCTTGCCGGCCCGGTGCCAGCCGCGCAGCAGTTCCAGCAGATCGCCGATGGTGCGCTGGTCGATGGCGGCAAACGGCTCGTCGAGCAGCAGCACCGACGCATCCTGCAGCATCAGGCGGCCGAACAGCGTGCGCTGCAGCTGCCCGCCGGAGAGCTGGTCGATCGGCACGTCGGCATAGCCTTCCAGACCCACGGCGGCCAGCGCATCGCGCACGCGCTGGCGCTGGGCCGCCGAAAAACCGCCGAAGGCGCCGGTTTCGTTCCACAGGCCCATGGCCGCGAACTCGCCCACGCTGATCGGAAAGCCGAGTTCCAGGGTGGCCTGCTGCGGCAGGTAGGCCACGCGCTGGCCAGTCAGGCCGTCGATGCGCCCGCCCAACGGCTTGAGCACGTCCGCCAGCGCCTTGATCAGCGTTGATTTTCCGCCACCGTTGGGACCCACCACGGCCAGCAGTGCACCCGGCTGGATCGCGCCCGACACATGGTGCACCGCCGGATGGCCATCGTAGCCAAGCGTCAGGTCGGTCAGGACGATGGGCGCCGCCATGTCAGCCCCCTGCCCCCTGCAGCGCCCAACGCCACAGCAACAGCAGCAGCGACGACAGTGCGCCAGCGCAGCCCAGACGCCACGCTGCCGACCGCAACAGCGGTGACAGGCGGCGGGACCGAGGCGGCGCAGTGGGCATGATGAACAAATCCTGGCGACAGGCCCTAAAATGCAACTGACTTGCACTAAGCGCCGTGGCGCGCGATCATATCGCAAGTCAGTTGCGTTTATGTCGCCCGCTTCCATGAGCCCATCCGTCGTCGACCTTGCTGCCCTCGGCCAGCGCCTGCACCAGGCCGGCCTGCGCAGCACGCGCGCGATGCTGGCGGTGGCCGAGTTGTTCGAGGACGCAGCGCCCGGCTGGTCACCCACGCACGCCGAGGTGGCCGATCGCCTGGCGCGCGCGGGTGAGGCGGTGAACCACGTCACGCTCTACCGCCTGCTCGATCGCCTGGTCGCGGCCGGATTCCTGGCGCGCTACACGGCGCTGGGCGAGCGCGTGTGGCGCTTTCGCTGGCACGACGCCGGCGCCACACCGCCGCCATGCATCGCCGCGCCGCATTTCGAATGCGATGAGTGCCATGGGCAGTTTTCGCTCGATGACACCGACGCACCCACGCAGGCCGTGGCCGACGCGCTGCGCCGCACCCTGGCCGAGCACGGCCACCAGGTCGCCGGTGTCGATCTGGCCGTGCATGGCATCTGCGCCGGGTGCCTTGGCGGCGACATGCTGGCGTCCTGAGCCAGAGCGCCGTCGGAGCACGAGAGCACCGGTCGCGGCTTCGAGTTCTCGCGCCCACGGCAACTCAGGGTTCATGGCGGTCTTTGGAAGGATTTTCAGTGCCAGCAGCAACCGAGGCAGCCAGTCGGCAAGCGGATCGGAGTTTGCAACCGCCAGGCCGCAGGCTGCCGGTCGGATCAAGTCCAGGTGGTGACGAATCAATGCCACGCAGATTCGGGTGCATGTGCCAGGCTCGTGCCCCATTGAGCAGCGCGACGTCGGCATGATCCGACCGTTTCTCAACCTGCTCGCCGTGGGTTCCTGATCGCCCGATGCGAACAAGACAGACTGGCCCGGTCATCGCGCTGGGGCTCACCCAGACGCTCGCTTGGGCGTCCTCGTACTACCTGCCTGCCATCGTCGCGGTACCGATGGCCGATGAACTCGGCATCCCCGTCTCGACCGTGTTCGCCGCCTTCTCGATCGCGCTGCTGGTGTCGGCGTTCCTCGGTCCGCACTCGGGGCAAGCCATCGATCGATTCGGTGGCCGACCGATACTGATGGTCACCAACATCATCTTCGCGGCGGGCCTGGTCGTGCTCGGGTCAGCACCAGGCCAGGCCGGCATGTTCCTCGGCTGGGTATTGCTCGGGGTTGCCATGGGCAGCGGCCTCTACGAGGCCGCGTTCTCGACCTTGGTGCGCTTGTATGGCGAGGCCTCACGCGCTGCCATCACCGGCGTCACCTTGATCGCTGGTTTCGCGAGCACCATCGGCTGGCCGCTCACCGCCTGGCTGCAGGCCGGCTTCGGCTGGCGGCATGCCTGTTTCACCTGGGCGGTGCTGCATCTGGTGATCGGCTTGCCGTTGAATGCCGGGTTGCCACGCGCCGGCGCCGTACGGATCAAGGACGCCGGGCCGCAGACCAGCGCACACGAGCGTGCGCCGCTGCGCGTGGCACTGGCGCTCTCGTTCGTGTTCGCGGCCACCTGGTTCATCAGCACGGCGATGGCCGCGCATCTGCCGCGATTGCTGCAAGCCTGGGGCACCTCATTGGCCACGGCAATCGCCATCGGCGCACTGGTCGGGCCGGCCCAGGTGGCGGCACGCTTGCTGGAGTTCGGGCTGCTGCGCAAGATCCATCCGCTTCTGTCCGCGCGCATCGCTGCCGTGCTGCACCCGCTGGGTGCCGCGGCGCTGGCGGTGTTCGGCACACCGGCGGCGGCCGTGTTCGGCATCCTGCACGGCGCCGGCAACGGCATTCTTACCATCGCAAAAGGCACCTTGCCGCTGGTGTTCTTCGGTGCCAGCGGCTATGGCCGCCGCCAGGGACTGCTCATGATTCCCGCGCGCATTGCGCAAGCCGCGGCGCCCTGGCTGTTCGGGCTGGCCCTGGATCGCTGGGGAGCCGGGGCACTCGCCGTGTCGGCCGCAATCGGTGCTGCCGCCTTCGTCACACTGCTGCTGTTAGCCGTGTCAAAGCCTGCCGGAGGCGCCGCGGCTGCCGGCCAAAAGTGACTGCTGCGGTGCGCGCGCCGGCGCCTCCGCTGAGGCTCGATCATCGCTGCGCGCGGACGCCTGCCGCTCGCCCGCCGCAAGACTGGGGAAAACACCAACTTGACGCAAGTTAAGCAACGGATACATTGCTTCCCAGACAACTCTGTCGCTGATTTTTCTTGACGCCAACTGCCAGTGCTGCCAGTTAGGCGTCGGGCAAGAAAGCCCGAACCGCTTCGCGCGGCTCGGGCTTTTTTTTGTTTGATCGATTCTTGCAGGCTTTTCAAAGAGGGTGCGCGACACCCTCGGGCGGAGCTTTGCCGGAAGGAATCTGCAGGCCATCCGCAGCGTCGGCGTTGTCGAAGTGCTTCGTTCCGTTGACAACATCCAGGAGACCATGATGAGCCAATTCAGTCGGCGCCGTTTCATTCAGACCGGTGCTTCACTTACCGCATACGGAAGCGCGGCCGGCGCGGCCTTCTTCCCCTCCATCGTCAGTGCGCAGGAGACCGTGAAGCTCGGCCTGCTGCACTCGCTATCAGGCACCATCGCCATCGCCGAGGCCTCGCTGGTCGACGCCGAGAAACTCGCGGTCGAAGAGATCAACGCCGCCGGCGGCGTCATGGGCAGAAAGATCGAGCTGATCGTCGAGGACGGTGCCAGCGAGAACCCCATCTTTGCCGAGAAGGCGCGCAAGATGCTGCAGCGCGACAAGGTGGCCGCGATCATCGGCTGCTACACCTCGGCCTCGCGCAAGGCGGTGCTGCCGGCGCTGAACCAGTACAAGGGCCTGCTGTACTACCCGACCTACTACGAAGGCCAGGAGCAGGATGCGCGTTGCATGTACCCATCCCAGGAGGCCACGCAATCGGTCATCGCCGCCTGCGAGTGGATGGCGCGCGAGAAGGGCAAGACCTTCTTCCTGGTCGGCTCGGACTACATCTATCCGCGCACCTGCAACAAGATCGCCAAGCCGACGATCGCCAAGGCGGGCGGCCAGGTGCTGGGCGAGGAGTACGTGCCGCTGGGCCACACCGAGTTCTCGTCGATCATCAACAAGATCAAGGCGGCCAAGCCGGCCTGCATCTACTCGACCGTGGTGGGCGGCTCCAACGTGGCGTTCTTCAAGCAGCTGCGCGCGGCGGGCCTGGACGGCAGCAAGCAGGTGCTGCTGTCGACGGTGGTGTCCGAGAACGAGATCGAAGGCATCGGCAAGGACGACGCCGCCGGCTACTACGCCTGCATGGGCTACTTCCAGAGCCTGCAGAACCCGGTGAACGAGAAGTTCGTCAAGAACTTCAAGGCCAAGTACGGCGGCGACCGCGTGATCGGTGACCCGATGCAGGTGGCCTACAACAGCGTCTACCTGTGGAAGCTTGCGGTCGAGAAGGCCCAGTCCTTCGATCCGGACAAGGTCATCGCCGCGTCGGCCGGCCTGGAGCTCGACGCGCCCGAGGGCAAGGTGAAGGTGCACGACACCAACCACCACGTCTGGAAGAAGGTGCGTGTCGGACGCGCGCGGCCGGACGGCCAGTTCGACATCGTCTGGGAATCGGAAAAGCCGATCGAGCCCAACCCGTTCCCGAAGCTCTGAACCCCGCAGCCGCCTGAGGCCATCGCCCTGACCACCCGTCCGCCGCGCGCGGACGGGATGGGCGGGCCTTGCCCTCGACGGACTGCCCGAGCCACCCAACCCCGACTCCGGACATCTTGACGAAAGCGCCACCATGAGTTTCGACATTGCCGTCATGCAGGCCTTCAACGGCATCAGCCTGTTCACGATCTTGATGCTGATGGCGATCGGCCTGGCCATCGTGTTCGGCCTGATGGGTGTCATCAACATGGCGCACGGCGAGCTGATGGCCCTGGGCGCGTACATGACTTATGTGACCGCGCGCTTCTTCGAGCACTGGGCGCCCGGCTGGATGGACGTCTACCTGTTCATCGCCATCCCCTTCGCCTTCCTGGTGACCTTTGCGTTCGGCTACCTGCTCGAGCGCTACTTCATCCGCTTTTTCTACAACCGGCCACTGGATACCCTGCTGGCCACCTGGGGGCTGAGCCTGATGTTGCAGCAGGCCTACCGCTCGATCTTCGGCGCCCAGGAAGTCAGCGTGCCGCTGGCCAGCTGGCTGGCCGGCGCCTGGGACCTGACCGACAGCATCCAGTTCGCGCGCAACCGCATGTTCATCATCGCGCTGGCACTGGTGGTGCTCGCCGCCGTGTACTACCTGCTGTTCCGCACGCGCTGGGGCCTGAAGGTGCGCGCGGTCACCCAGAACCGCCCGATGGCGGCGGCCGTCGGCATCAACACCGGCAAGGTCGACGCCCTGACCTTCGCGCTCGGCTCGGGGCTGGCCGGCATCGCCGGATGCGTGTTCACCATGGTCGGCTCGACCAACCCCGGCACCGGACAGCTCTACATCGTCGACTCCTTCATCACCGTCGTCTTCGGTGGCGTCGCGAGCCTGCTCGGCACCGTGGCTTCGGCCTTCGTGATCTCGCAGTCGCAGACCACGCTCGAATACCTGATGAGCGGCTCCATGGCCAAGGCCGCCATCCTCGTCGGCGTGATCGTGATGCTGTATTTCCGCCCGAACGGCCTGTTCGCCCCGAAGACCCGGAGCTGATGTCATGCAATTCCTTCAGAAACGCTCCGACACCGTCGCCATCGTCCTGCTGATGCTGGTCCTGCTGGTGGTGTTCCCGCTCGCGCTGGACGACTTCCGCCTGAACCTGATGGGCAAGTACCTGGCCTATGCCTTCGTCGCCGTCGGCATCGCGCTGACCTGGGGCTACGGCGGCGTGCTCAGCCTCGGCCAGGGCATCTTCTTCGGCATGGGCGGCTACATGATGGCCATGTTCCTGAAGCTCGAGGCATCGAAACCCGAGCTGCCCGACTTCATGGTCTGGAGCAGCGTCGAGACATTGCCGATCTGGTGGCTGCCCTACCAGAGCTTCGCGTTCACGCTGCTGGCGCTGCTGGTGCTGCCGGCGCTGCTGGCTTATGTCGTCTCCTACGCGGTGTTCCGCAAGCGCGTCGGCGGCGTCTACTTCGCGATCGTCACGCTGGCCCTGGCGATGATGATCACCGTGTTGTCGGTCGGCCAGCAGGGACAGACCGGCGGCGCCAACGGCATCACCGACTTCAGGACCATGCTCGGCTGGGACATTCTCAGCGCGCAGTCGAAGCTGCTCATCTATCTCGCGCAGGTGATCGTGCTCGGCGCGGTGATGGTGCTTTCCTCCTACATGGTCCACAGCCGCTACGGCAAGGTGCTGGTCGCGATCCGCGACCGCGAGGACCGGGTCCGCTTCTCGGGCTACGACACCGCGCACTACAAGGCCTTCGCCTTCACCATGGCGGCGATCTTCTCGGCCATCGGCGGGGCTTTCTACAGCCTGCAGGTCGGGCTGATCGCGCCGGGCGTGGTCGGCGTGGTCGCCTCGATCGAGATGGTGATCTACGCCGCCGTCGGCGGCCGGCTGTCGATCCCGGGCGCCGTCGTCGGCGCGATCGTCATCGGCTTCCTGAAGTCCTATCTGTCGGAAAACTTCCCGGAGATCTGGCTGTACTTCCTGGGTGCCATCTTCATTCTGGTCGTGGTCGCGATGCCCGATGGCTTGGCCGGGATCGTGAATCGCTTCCTGCGCCGGGATTCGGCGGCAAGCGCCACCGTTGCCGCCGGAGTTGCCCGATGAGCGCCGGCACCGTCAGCGTTCCGCTTCACCTTAACCCGAGTCAGAGCAAGCCAATGAGTTCGTCCGTCTCTCAAGCACATACGCAATCCAGCGCCCCGGTGCTGACGGTCGAAGGATTGACGGTGTCCTTCGACGGCTTCAGGGCGGTGGATGATCTCAGCTTGCAGGTGGCCAAGGACGAACTGCGGGTGGTCATTGGCCCCAACGGCGCCGGCAAGACCACCTTGCTGGACATGATCTGCGGCAAGACCAAGCCGACGTCGGGCCGGGTGCTGTTCAAGGGCGAGGACCTGACCAAACTGGCCGAGCACCAGATCGTGCGCCTGGGTGTCGGCCGCAAGTTCCAGACTCCTTCGGTCTACGAAGACCTGACCGTCGGCGAGAACTTCGAGATCTCGATTCCCAAGGCCTATGGGATCAAGACCTCGCTGCTGTTCAAGCGCACCAACGCGGTGCGCGAGCACATCCGCGGCTTTGCAGACCAGGTTTTTCTCGGCGAGGCCTTGAGCCAGAAAGCCGGCCGCCTGTCCCATGGGCAGAAGCAGTGGCTGGAGATCGGGATGCTGCTGATCCAGCAGCCGGAGCTGCTGCTGCTCGACGAGCCGGTGGCGGGCATGAGCCCACGCGAGCGCGAACAGACCGGCGAACTGCTGCAGCGCATCTCGCAAGGCCGCTCGGTGGTGGTGATCGAGCACGACATGGACTTCGTGAAGCGGATCGCTCACAAGGTCACGGTGCTGCACCAGGGACGACTGCTGGCCGAAGGCTCCGCCGCCGAGGTGCAGGCGGATCCGCGCGTGATCGACGTCTACATCGGCCATTGAGGAAAGCGCCATGTTTGAAGTCATGCAATTGAACGTGGGCTACGGCGAATCGCGCGTGATCCACGACGTGTCCTTCAAGCTCGCCCAAGGCGAGTCGGTCGCAATCATGGGCCGCAACGGCATGGGCAAGACCACCTTGCTGAAGGCGCTGATCGGGATGCTGCCGGCGCAGTCGGGACGCATCGTGCTCGACGGCAGCGACCTCACGGGGCTCAAGAGCTATCGCCGCGTCGAACGTGGCCTGGCCTTCGTTCCGCAGGGCCGGATGATTTTTCCCCTGCTGTCCGTGGAGGACAACATCCTCTCGGGCGCGGAGACCTCCGGCTACCAGAGCGTGCCCGACTACATCTATCGCGCCTTCCCGGTCCTGAAGGACATGAAGGCGCGGCGCGGCGGCAACCTTTCGGGCGGTCAGCAACAAATGCTCGCGATCGCCCGCGCGCTCATTTCCGACCCGAAAGTCCTGATCCTCGACGAGCCGACCGAAGGCATCCAGCCTTCGATCATCAAGGAAATCGCTCAGATCCTGAACATGCTGCGCCGCGAACGCGGGTTTGCCATCGTGGTCTCGGAACAGGTCCTGAGCTTCGCGCTCGACCTCGCGGATCGATTCCTGGTGATCGATCGAGGAGCCATCGTTCACGAGAGAAAAAAGGAGGAAGTCGATGTAGACATCATACGAAGTTTCTTAACTGTTTAATCCCTTCGCTTTGTCGCCAAAACCGGTTCGAAGCTGGATAGGCATTAGCTGGAAATAGGCGAACTTTTATCATAGGAATATTTCATTATGAAAACGGCTATCAGTATTGATAGAACTAAGCCCGCTACGGCACAGCCAGATCCGGTGATTGTCAATCGCTGGCACTGCGATATTCCAATGACGACTTACGTCAATCCCGGCGAGTCGTTTCGGATCGAATGCTTTGACTACACCGGCGGGCAGATTGAAAACAATGATTCGGCCAACGACATCCGCGATGTCGATCTCACCCCATGCCATTTCCTGTCCGGCCCGGTGGGAATTCGTGGTGCCGAGCCGGGCGATCTGTTGGTGGTCGACATCCTGGATGTTGGTCCGTTCCAGGATGACAACTGGGGCTATACCGGAATCTTCACCAAGGAGAAGTTCGGCGGCTTCCTGACCGATTATTTCCACAAGACGGCGAAAGCGGTGTGGGATTTCAACGGGATCTACGCCACCAGCCGGCACATCCCGAACCTGAAGTTTGCCGGCTTGACGCACCCCGGCATCATTGGCTGCCTGCCGTCGCGGCCACTGCTGGAAGAGTGGAACCGGCGCGAACTGGAGCTGATCGCCACCAACCCCAACAGGGTGCCGCCGCTCGCCTTGCCGCCCAACCCCGAAGGCGTCCTCCTGGGCGGCCTCAAGGGCGCGGCGCTGGCGGCGGCAGCGAAGGAGGGTGCGCGCACCGTGCCGCCGCGAGAGCATGGCGGCAACTGCGACATCAAGAACCTGTGCCGCGGCAGCCGTGTCTACCTGCCGGTCTACGTCAAGGACGCCGGTCTGGTTGCCGGCGATCTGCACTTCTCCCAGGGCGACGGTGAAATCACCTTCTGCGGCGCGATCGAGATGGCCGGCTACATCGACCTCAACGTCGAGCTGATCAAGGACGGCTGCAACAAATACGGCATCAAGCAGGCGATGTTCGAGCCGGGACCGGTCGACCCGAACTACTCGCAATACCTGGTGTTCGAAGGGATCTGCGTGGAGGATTCCGGCAAGCAGAGATATCTCGACGTCACGCTTGCGTATCAGCAGGCTTGCCTGAATGCCGTCAACTATCTGAAGCAATTCGGCTACACCGGCGAACAGGTTTACACCATCATCAGCTGCGCGCCGGTGGAGGGCCATGTCAGCAGCGTGGTCGATATCCCGAACGCATGCGTCTCGCTGAAGATACCGACTCAGATCTTTGATTTCGATATCCGGCCTTCGGCGAAGGGACCAACGCGAATGGTCAAGCCAAGCGACCTGGCATACGAAACCTGATTGATCTGACAGAGAGGCGCTGCGGCGCCTCGATTGTCTTGAAAGAAAACCATGCCTATCTATTCATATTTTTGCAGAGAGTGCGGCACGTTCGACAAAATGCGGTTAATTGCAGATTATCAAAAACCCGCTCAATGCCCGACGTGCGGCCAGAGTTGTGACCGGCAGATCACTGCCGTACAATTGAACCTGATGTCTAATACCAAGCGCACCGCGCACCGCTTGAACGAGAAAAACTCCCATGAACCACGAGTTGCGGGAGGCCATGCCATGGGGCAGCACGATCATGGCCGACATGCGGGCTCGCATCACGGATGCTCCCATCAGCACCATCATGGCGGCGGCCATGCCCATGCGGCGGCGTCACGCCCATGGCAGGTTGGACACTGATATTGGCATGATCTGAGCCGGAGCCTGACGGAATCAATTATGGCCAATAGCGATCCTGTCCGAATTGGAGTTCTTTTTTCCAAGACCGGGGATATTTCGACGATCGAGACCTCATTATTAATGGGAACTCAGTTTGCCGTTGACAAGATCAATCAGGCAGGCGGCATCGGCGGCAGGGAACTGGAGGTAATTTACTATAACCCCGAGTCTTCACCTGGCCAGTATCGCGTACTTGCGGAGCAGTTGATCTCAAGGGACAAGATCAATGTGATCTTTGGCTGCTATTTGTCCAGCACACGAAAGGCGGTGCTGCCGATCGTGGAAAAGTGGAATAAGCTACTTTTTTATCCGACGCGTTATGAAA
>CAZHSD010000034.1:0-28364 GCA_964534975.1 uncultured Ottowia sp.
TCGAAGGTGGCGCCACGTTCGGCGCTGACTTTGAGGCCGTTGATCAGCATGGACAAGTCAGACATGGGGTTCTCCTTGGATTAGGAAACGAAGTCGGTGGGCTTGCGGCGTTCAAGCAGATGCATATAACGAACTGATCATCCATCTTGGGCAGTGTGAGCGCTGGATCGCAAGCGTGGGAAGTCGTGTTACCGAGATCGATCTTGCGCAGCCTCCGGGTAAAAGCGCCTGAGCGCCCGACCTCACGACCTTGCGATGCTATCAGTCGCGATGTGCAGCCCAGGCAGCGAGATCGGGCGTTCGGCGGTGCCAATCGGTCGCCCGCTGGAAGGCCTGTGCCATCGACAGCACCACCGTATCGGCACCTCCGCACCCCACCAGTTGAATGGCAACGGGAAGTCCCTGTTCGTCGAATCCAGCAGGCAGGCTGATCGCACAGCCACCAACGTGATTCACCCAACGCGTGAAGTGGCCTAGCGTCGAGCCACGTTCCCGTGCATCGGAAATGGCTGGTGCCGTCATCGCAACAGTCGGCAACAACAGCACATCAAAGTCCGAACTCCATCGAACGTAGGCGTGTGTCGCTGCCACCCGTTCCTTCTCGACGACTGCGATGATTTCAGGATTCAACTGACGGGCAGCTTCGAGGCGCTCTCGCAATTCAAGGCCAAACGCTGCCTCCCTACCCTCGAAGTGAGGTCGCAAAGCCTGCCACGCCTCAGCAGCGATCAGCACACCTGCCTGCCGCGTTAGTGCGGCAAGGTCGAGCGCGGCAGACGCCTGGCTCACCTCGAATCCCAGATCGGTGAATGTCGCGACAGCCCGATCGACAGCGTCCCACACGGCCGGAGCCGTGTCCACTGGCCAGTCACGCCGCGGCAGTACCGCGATGCGACCAATGGAGGCAGGTGACACCGCCATAAATGCCGGGTCGGCAGCCAGTACCGCCATCAAGGCCGCACAATCCGCAGCATCGGTAGCCATCGGCCCCACGCTGTCATAGCTCGGCGCCAGCGGAAACACACCGTCGAGCGGTATGCTCCCATGCGTCGGCTTAAAGCCGGTGATGCCGCACAGCGCCGCCGGCATCCGGATTGAACCGGCCGTATCGGATCCGATCGCCGCGCGCACCAGCCGGCCAGCCACGGCAACAGCCGAGCCCGCGCTGGAGCCGCCCGGTACTCGGGGCACGCGCGCATCCCACGGATTGACCGCCGTGCCACTGTAGGCGTTGACGCCAAAGCTGCCAAAACACAGCTCGACCAACTGGGTGCGCCCATCGAGCGCAGCTCCGGCATCGAGCAGCCGTTGCGCCAACGAAGCGGTAACGATGGCGCGGCGTCCGGCGAACGCGCGCGAGCCCATCTCGACAATGTCGCCCACGACGTCGATGTTGTCCTTCAGTGCCACCGTCCAGCCCGCCAGCGGCCCGAGCGGCGTGCCGTGGTGCCTGGCGCGGCGCACGAAGGCATGCAGTGCGTCAGCGAGATCCATGAGCTGCCGCCGCCGCTTGCGAGGGTCAGGCGACAGCCTTGTTGCGCGTGGCCTCCAGCACCCGCTCGACAATCGCGTCGGCGAAGGCAGCGTCGTTGAAATGGCAATCAAACTCGCGCACCTCGACGCCGGCCGGCAGTTCGGCACGGATCGCCTCGGCAAATACCGGGCACAGCGACGGGTCGTGCAGGTAGCCCTCCGGGCTGTCGTGGTTCGAGAAGCCCTTCAGCGGCACGTAGAACGACACTGGCCCCTTGGCATCGCGGATCAGGCCGCCGAGGTGCTTGGCCAGCTTGCGCAACTCCTCTGCCTCGGTGCGCACCGCGGTCAGCAGGTGGTTGTGCATATGGTAGCGCTTGCCAGGGAACTGCTGCCTGGCGACCTCGATCGGACCGGCGACCATGAAGTCCGCATTGCCGGGTGCGAAGATGACTGGGATGCCCTTGGCCAGCGCCGCCTTCGAGCGATCCGGCCCGGCGCTGCATAGGCCGTTGTTGAGGAAGTCGTTGTGCTCGACCAGGGAGCTGTCGACCACCGCGCAGACGTCACGTTCGTTGACGATCTGGTCCAGTGCCGCACCGCCGGTGCCCAGCGTGTGGAACACCATGACCTCGTAGCCCTTCTGCTCCAGCGCCTTGCGCACCCGCACCGTGCATTCGTCGATCGTACTCAGCGTTCCCATCGCGACCAGCGGCTTGGGTTCGATGCGCACCGGCGAATAGGCCTTGGCCATCGATGCGGTGGCGATCGCCGCATTGCGGAACACATCGCGCGTAATGCTGTTCAGGCCGGCGATGTCGCATACCGGATTGAACATCACGATGTCCTTGGCACCGACGAAGTTGCGCGTATAGCCCGAGGACATGGTCGATACCATGGCCTTGGGCATGCCGAAGGCGAAGCTCTGCATCACGACGGTGCCGAGCGCAGTTCCCATCGAGCCACCGAGGCCGATGATGCCGCTGATCGGCGTCTTCGCGTGCAGTTCCTGCGCGCACTTGACCGCGCCTTCGATCATCACCGCCTGGCACTTGCCCTCGTGCTTGAGGTCACGCACTTCCTGCAGCGTCTTACCGGCCGCCGCGGCGACCTGCGCCGGCGTGATCTCCGCGCCACCCTCGACTTCCGCGCGGATGCTGGCGTCGAGGTGGACCACGTCGACGCCGTTGGCCTCGAGCGTCTCACGTATGAATCGGGCCTCGACCGCCTTGGTGTCGAGCGTGATGATCATCAGAACCTTGGGTTTGTCCATCGCTGGTCTCCTTGTGTGCGATCGGTTTCGAGAACTGGTAGTCGGCGCGCCGGCTAGGCCGCTGCGTTCAGCTGCGTCGCAAGACGGACGAAGAAGTCGAGGCTGCACGGGTTGGCCATAGCGTCGGGATGCGCGACCTTGTCGAGCGGGGTACCGAGCAGCAGCCGGCGCACTGGGACCTCCATCTTCTTGCCGGTCAGGGTGCGCGGGACTTCATCCACCTGCCAGATGCGGTCCGGCACATGGCGTGGCGAGGCCTGCGTGCGGACGGCGTCCCGGATGCGCGCACGCAGGACATCGTCCAGCTGCAGGCCCGGCTGCAAGACGACGAACAGCGGCATCAAGCTCGGGCGGCCGAGGTATTCGAGGTCCACCACCAGGCTGTCGCGCACTTCTGGCAATGCCTCGACGACGCGGTAGATCTCTGCCGTGCCCATGCGGATGCCGTGGCGGTTGATGGTCGAGTCTGAGCGCCCGAAGATGACGCTGGTGCCCTCAGACGTGAAGCGGATCCAGTCGCCGTGTCGCCAGGCGCCCGGAAACATCTCGAAGTAACTCTCGCGGTAGCGGCGATCGCCAGGATCGTTCCAGAAGAACACCGGCATCGACGGCATCGGCTTCGTCACCACCAGCTCGCCCACCTCACCGACCACCGGCCGGCCCTGCTCGTCGAATGCATGGGCGGCGACGCCGAGCTCGCGGCACTGGATCTCTCCAAGATGCACCGGCAGCCCGGGCGCGCAGGCAACGAAGCCCGACGCAATGTCGGTTCCGCCGCTGATCGACGCCAGCCAGACATCGCGCTTGACGGCGTCGTAGACCCAGCGGAACGACTCCGGCGGCAGCGGCGAGCCGGTGGCATTGATCGCACGCAGCCCGGCAAGCGGCGCCAGTTCGGCCGGTCGCAAGCCTTCCTTCTGGCAGTTGACCAGGTAGGCGGCACCGCAGCCGAACAGGCTGACGCACTGTTCGTCGAGAAAGCGCCACAGCGCGGCCGGCTCCGGCCACGCCGGATTGCCGTCGTACAGCACCGGCACGCCGCCGACGAGCAGCGAGCCTATCAGCAGGTTCCAGACGATCCAACCGGTGCCGCCGAGGAACACCACGCGGTCGCCCGCACGCACATCGTGCTGCAGCGCCATCGTCTTCTGGTGCGTCAGCACGATGCCGCCATGACCGTGCACGATTGCCTTCGGCAGCCCGGTGGTCCCGGACGAATAGACGATCCAGAGCGGGTGCGCGAACGGCAGGCGCGTGAAGGCCAGTTCGGCATCCTGCACAACCGCCTCGTCCCAGCCGATCCGGTTGCGCCATGCGGGCGGTGTCACCGGCGCGTCGGGCCCCGGGACGTGAATCACCTGCTCGACGCTCGGCAACACGGCCAGCAACTCGTCGATCAGTTCGGTGCGCGCACGCGGCTTGCCGTTGTAGCGATAGCCGTCAACGGCCAGCAGCAGCTTGGGTTCAATCTGGCGAAAGCGGTCGGTGAGGACGGACAGGCCCATGTCGGGCGAGCAACTCGACCACACCGCGCCGATACTGGCGCAGGCCAGGAAGGCCACCACCGTCTCGGGCCGGCTCGGCATCACGGCCGCCACGCGGTCGCCCGCGCGCACACCGAGGCGGCGCAAGGTCGCCGCCAGCGCGCCGACGTCGCGGCGCAGCCGGGCCCAGCCGATCTCGCACACCGGCGCGGCCTCGGAGCGCGCGATCAGCGCCGGGCGGGCATCCGTCGCATGGCGGAACACGTGTTCAGCGTAGTTGAGCCGCGTATCGGGAAACCACTCGGCACCGGGCATCTCGCGCCGACCGAGCACGCGTTCGGGCGAGCCGTCGGCACGCACATCGAAGAAGTCCCAGATCGAACGCCAGAAGACGTCCAACTCGTCGACCGACCAAGCCCACAGGCTCGCGTAGTCGCGCGTCGCGGGGCCGAGGCCGTGCGACGCCAGCCAGTCCTGGTAGCGCGACAGCACCGAGGCCGCGACCGCTTCGGGCGTCGGCCGCCACAGTGGCTCTGGCAGCGCCGTGCTCATTGCAGCAGCTCCAGCAGCGTGTGGATACCCGGCAGCGACAGATGCGGACGCCGCCCCTCGGGCAGCGCGGCGAAGTCGGCTCTCTTCGCCAGGCCGGTGTGCACGCCAACGGAGAGCGCGCCGCCCCGCAGGGCCATCGCGTTCTCGAGCGAAGGATCGTCGCCAACCACGACGACCTCCGACGCTGGTGCGCCGAGGCGCTCGCAGGCCACCCGCAGCGCGGTGGTCGCCGGCTTGCCGACGACGACGGCACGTTTGCCCGTCACGTTGCGGACCGCGGCGGCAAGCGCACCCGAAATCCCGACCGCCGGACCGTCACGGCTGGCCATCGCCCCGGCGGCCGACACCGTGTACATGATCGCGCCGGCCCAGACGGCGCGGCACGCCGCGTCGAGGTCTGCCAGCCCGAATTCCGGGTGCCAGCCGATCAGCACCGCGTCGGCGTCGTCTGCGCGCTCTGGCGAGCGCACGACCTCGAACCCCGCCTCCGTCAGTGGCTGCCACACACCTTCGCCGCCGAGCACCAGGACGCGCCGATGGCCCTTGCGCCGGAACACCGATACGGCGACGCTGAGCGGCGTGAGCGTGTTGTCGTGGTCCAACTCGAAGCCGGTCTCTGCCAGCATCCGAGCCAGCTCCCATGGCGGTTTCGTCGAGCCATTGGTGAACGCCACGTACGGCGTGCCGCGTTCCTGCAGTAGTGCCAGCGTCTGCACGGCGCCGGGCAGCGGTTGATAGCCGTTGAGCTGGCGGTCGGCCAGCGCCAGCGTGCCGTCGATGTCGAATATGAAGCCGCGCGCGCTTCGCAGGCGCTGCTGCAAGGTCGGCCCGGCCTTCATACGACCTCCTGGGCGCCACAGTGGCGCGACAGTTCGAGCCGGAACCCGTCGCGCTCGAGGCGGAGGTGATCGACATCGTGGCGCCCCGCCATCGATGTCAGCAGTTCCTCGACCGGGGCCAGCGCCGCGCTGTAGCCACGCCGGCAGGGCCCGGCGGCCACCATCGCGTCGACCTGCTCGGCCGGCATCACTGCGCGCAGCAGGAATTCCTCGTCCGACAGCCGGCGCGAAAAGCGCCCGCGCAACTCGTCCAGGGCCGGCATCGGCTCCTGCCGGGCCAGTTCCTTCGCACGCGGCAGCTGGAGGATGCGGTCACGGACGTCGCCGTCCATCGGCGCCAGTGGCGTGCCGAAGCGGCCGATCACGTAGCGGATGACCTCATCCGGGACGTTCACGTAGCGCTCCGGGGCCAGCACGTTCATCACCGCCATGGTCGCCACGACCTGCGAAAACGGCGTCACCATGATTGGATAACCCAGCTCGGCGCGCACGCGCTCGACCTCCTCGAACACCTCGGCGATGCGGTGTTCCTGGCGCATCTCGCGCAACTGCCGGCGCATCGTGCCCAGCATCCCGCCGGGCAGCTGGTGGTTGAAGTAGCGGGCGTCGTACTCCTGCGGCACGCCCTGGGGCAGGCCCTGCATCTTAGCCAGCGCGACGAAGAAGCTGCTAACGCGGGCGGCGGCGTCGAGGTCGAGATCGACGTCAAGACCCTGCGCCTGCAGGTTGGCCACGACGTTCTCGACCGCCGGCTGGCTGCTGCCGTTGCCCAGCGGCCGCGCGGCCGTGTGCAGCACACCGACGCCGAGCCCGGGAGCAAGCGCGTAGGTGAACGGTGCCAGGCCGATGGTGCAGTGCGAATGCAGCTCGAGCGGCTTGTCACCCACCGCGTTTCGCAGCACCGGCAGCAGCATGCGCGCACGCTCGGGCGTCAGCAGGCCGCCAGGGTCCTTCAGGTAGAGACGGTTGATCGAGGGCTCGGCCGCGAGCCGGGCCGCCATCGTGCCGAAGAAAGCATCGTCGTGGAACGGGCTCACGGTGTAGACCAGCGCGCCGACGATCTCGCGGCCGCCTTCCTTCGCAATCGATCGGCAGTTGTCGATCACGGCGTCGCCGTTGTTCATGGGATCCATGACCATGAAGCGCTCGACACCGTTGCGCACCAGCAGCCGGTAGGACAGCGCCATGAGTTCCGGATTCGCCGTCTCCCAGGAGATGAAGCGCATGCCGGTCGACAGGAAGCTCAGCGGCGTACGCGGAGCGTGCTCCTTCATCAGGCGGAGCCGCTCCCAGGGATCTTCCCTGTGGAAGCGCACCGTGACTGCCATGTGCGTGCTGGTGCTGAAGTCCAGCGCGTGATAGCCGACCTGGTCCAGCACCGGTGCAATCTCCAGCATCATGCCGGTGCGCAGCCCGGTGGCGCCCCACAAGCTCTGGTTGCCGTCGCGCAGCGTGGTGTCGATGAATCGGATTCGGTCGGTGCTCATGTGCTGTGTTCTGCCGGGGTGGTGCCAATGCGCTCGGCCAGCCAGCGGCCGAGAAAACCGGTATCGACGCCGCCGGCGGCAAATTCGGGCGTCGTCAAGACGTCGCGGTGCAGCGCCTGGTTGGTGCGGATGCCGGTCAACCGCAGTTCGGCGAGCGCGGCATCCATCCGGTGCAGCGCCTCGTCCCGGGTCCGGCCATGCGCAATCAACTTGGCGATCATGGAGTCGTAGAACGGCGGGATCATGGTGCCGGCCTCGATGTGCGTGTCCACACGCAGGCCATCGCCGCTCGGCAGGTGCAGTTCGCCGATGCGGCCGGGCGATGGCTGGAAGCCGTGCTCCGGATCCTCTGCGTTGATCCGGCATTCGACGGCGTGGCCATCCAGCCTGACGTCCTCCTGGTGGATGGCAAGCTGACGGCCCTCAGCCACCCACAACTGCTCCGCCACCAGATCGAGGCCGGTCACCAGCTCCGTCACCGGATGCTCGACCTGGATGCGCGCGTTCATCTCCAGGAAATAAAAGCGCTGACGCTCGACGTCAACGAGAAACTCGACAGTGCCCAGGCTGCGGTAACCGATCAAGCGTGCGAAGCGCACGGCAGCGGCGCGCAACTCCTGGCGCATGCGTTCCGGCAGCAGCGGTGCCGGCGCCTCCTCGATCAGTTTCTGGTAGCGGCGCTGCACCGAGCAGTCGCGATCGCCGAGATGGATCACGTCTTGCCCGTCGCCAAGCACCTGGACCTCGACGTGCCGCCCCTTGGTCACGTAGCACTCAAGGTAGATGCTGGCATCCCCGAACGCCGCCAGCGCCTCGGCACCAGCCAGCTCGAACTGTGCGCTCAGTTCCGCCGGCGTATTGCACAGCTTCATGCCGCGGCCGCCGCCGCCAGCCGCCGCCTTGATCAACACCGGGTAGCCCACCTGGTCGGCCAGACGCAGCGCCTGTTGCGCGGTTTCGACCGGACCGCCGGGCGTGGTCGGAACCTGCGCCTCATCCGCGATGCGCCGGGCCTCCAGCTTGTTGCCGACGCGCTCGATCTGCTCGGACGTCGGGCCGATGAAGACCAGCCCGCTGCGTTCGCAGGCGGCGGCGAACTCGGTGCGCTCGGACAAGAAGCCGTAGCCGGGATGCACCGCCTGGCAGCCAGTGCCGAGCGCGGCGGTGACCAACGCATCGATGTTCAGGTAGCTGTCGGCCGCGCGTGCCGGGCCGATGCAGATCGAGCGGTCGGCCAGCCGTGCGCCGAGGCCGTCGCGGTCGGCGCTGGAGACCGCCAGCACCGCCTCAATGCCGAGACGCTTGAGCGTTCGGATCACGCGCACCGCGATCTCGCCGCGGTTGGCGACCAGCACGCGCGTGATGCGGGCGTCTTCGGCGGGCGTCGAACTCATCTCGAGCAGGTCACGATGACCGAACGCGGACCAGCACCTGGTCGTATTCGACCAGTTGGGCATCCGGAGCCACGATCTCGAGCACCTCGCCGCTGATGCCGGCCGTGACCGAGTTCATGAGCTTCATGACCTCGACGATGCCGATCACCGTGTCCGGCTCGACTCGGCTGCCGACGCTGACGAAGGGCTCGGCACCTGGCTTGGGCGCGCGGAAGAAGGTGCCGAGCATTGGAGCCCGGACCTCCAGCACCCCGTCGCCAGCGGATGTGGTGGCCGGCACCGAAGCGGGCACGCCGTTAGCGACCGGCATGCCCGCGACCGCCGTTGCCGCCAGCGCCGGCGCGCGCGGCACGCTCACCGGGTTGCCACTGCGGCGCAGGTCCAGCTTGAGCCCGTCCAGCTCCAGATGCAGCTCGTCGAAGTGGGACGCCTCGAGCAGGCGAATGATGCGTTCGACGTCGTCGTGTGAAATACTCATGAACCAACCTCTGAAATGGGCAGTGAGCAGCGCAGCGGCGCACTTGGAACGATGCGATCTTCCGCCGGACTCGGTTGACTCACATGAGCGCGCATGCCCCAAACTCGCTCCGCGCCTTCACGAGCGCGCCGCATCCGAGCTGAGGTGCAATCAGCATCTTCGGTAGTCTCCAATGCTTGCTCTGCAACTCTTTTTTCTGATGCGCAAAGTATTGCGCCGGCACCGAAACCCGGCTACTGTCCGATGCTCGGTTTTCTACAGATGAAAAGTTGAATGCGTCCCTACCAGGTGAAATCGATCCGGGCGCTGGACCGCGGCCTGGAAGTGCTGGCTCACTTGCAGAAGACACGGACGGCGAGTCTGCATGACCTCCACCTGGCGACCGGGCTGCCGAAATCGACCCTGACCCGGATCCTGCTGACCCTGGAAGGCCGCGGGTTGATCTGGCAGCGCTTGGCCGATGGCGCCTTCATGGCCAGCCACACCTATTTGCCGCGCTCGCCGCAGGTCCACGACGAGCATTTCCTGGTCGAGGTGTCGGCACCCATCCTCGAGCGCCTGTGCCGCAAGGTGAACTGGCCCTCGATCCTCGCGGTGCCCCGGCTGACGCACATGGAGGTGATCGAGACCAACCGGCCCAAGTCGTATTTCTCGCACCTTGCCCTGGGTCCGATCGGGTTTCGCATCAACATGCTGCGCTCCGCCACCGGCCGCGCCTACCTGGCCTTCTGCGGCGATGATGAGCGCCAGGCCTTCCTCGACCGACTCGCCGCCAGCGCCGAGCCCGCGAACTACCTGGCACGCCAGCCCTCGGTGGTCGAGAAGGTGCTCGCGGAAACGCGGCGGCGCGGCTATGGCACGCGTGCAGCTGACTTCGGCGGCCACTTCGAGAAGACGCGCCGGGAATTCGACGACCAGCGCGATTCGATCGCCATCCCGATCTGGGTCGACGAGGAGGTCATCGCTGTCCTGAACCTCACCTGGGTCCACAAGGTGGCGACCCTCAACCAGATCGTCAAGACCTGCCTGCCGCACGTGACGCAGGCGTCGTGGGAAATCTCGATGAAGCTGACCGCCTGAGCCCACGCGGGCATCACGGCCGCACCAGCACGGCACCGGTCCGACGCCCAGCCTCGACCATTTCGTGAGCCTGAGCGATGTTCGCGAGACCGAACTCGGCCGCGATCCGATGCGTCAGCGCCCGGCGCCCCAGCAGATCGCCGGCTTCGGCGATCACGGCGGCGCGATCGCCTGGCTTCAACTGGTAGACAAGAAAGCAGATGATGCGCAGCGAATCCCACAGCATGGCGCGGTAGTCGATGGCGATCTCGCCGGTCTGGTTGGAGCCGTAGCTGACCAGGCTGCCGTGGGGGCGCAGCACGCCCTGGCCGACCAGGGCGGCTGTGGACTCGAAGTCCATGTCGATCACGGCATCGACGCCGCGACCGCTCGTGAGCGCGCGCACCCTCTCGGCCACAACTTCGGTGCGGTAGTCGATGATCTCGGCCGCACCCGCCGCGCGGGCATGAGCGGCACGCTGGGGCGATCCGGCCGTGCCGATGACGCGCGCACCACGCTGGACCGCAATCTGGGTGACGTAGTTGCCGACGACGCTGCCGGCCCCGATCACCAGCAGCGTCCGGCCCTGGACGTCGCCGGCGAGGCGAACCGCCTGCAGGGCAGTGAGCACGGGAATGCCGATGCACGCACCTTCATCCATGCTCGCCGCCTCCGGCAGCGCGACCGCCTGCTCCGAGGGCAGGCAGATCCGTTCCGCCGCGGTCCCGCACGGGCGCTGCCATTGCGCGTTCCAGAGCCAGACGCGCTCGCCAACGCGCGAGGCGGGCACGCCGTCGCCGACCGCATCGATAACGCCCGCGCCGTCACTGTGCGGAATGATCAAGGCAAAGGCGGGCGGGCGCCGCAGCCGCGACTTCACGTCCGACGGGTTGACAGCTGAAACCAAGACACGGACCCGGACCTCGCCTGGCACCGGTATCGGATCGGGCCGCTCGCCGACGACCAGGACCTCGCCCGCGGCACCGTTCTTCTCATACCAGACTGCCTTCATCCGCGTCCCTGCTGGATCAGATCTTCAAAATCGAGGCGCGGCGCCGCTCATACCCAGGTAGGCAGATCGGACCGCCGGATCCTCAAGCAGTTGCGCCGCGGCGCCCTCGCCAACGATGTGGCCGTTCTCCAGGATGTAGCCGCGATCGGCGATCGCCAGGCTGCGTTTCGCGTTCTGCTCCACCAGGAGAATGCTCACGCCGGTGCCCTTGACGTGCGTGAGCGCGCGAAATAACTCGCCGCACACCAGCGGCGACAGGCCCAGCGACGGCTCGTCGAGCAGCAGCAGCCGGGGCGCCGACATCAGCGCACGGCCGATCGCGACCATCTGCTGCTCGCCTCCGCTCATCGTGCGGGCGCTCTGCTTCAGGCGCTCGGCGAGACGGGGGAACAGCGCCAGCACCCGCTCCAGGTTGGCCTGCTCGTCGCGGCGCGCGCGCCGCGGCCATGCGCCGAGCGACAGGTTCTCCAGCACGGAGAGATCGCCGAAGATGCCGCGCCCCTCTGGAACCAGGGCGATGCCCGCCTCGACCCGCTGCTGCGCGGACAACGATTGCAGCGGTTGCTCCCCCATGCCGATGCGGCTCGTACCCGCCACCGGCAGCAGGCCGGCGATGGCCTTGAGCATGGTCGTCTTGCCGGCGCCATTGGCGCCGAGCATGACGACAATCTCGGAGTCGCCAACCGACAGCGACACTTGGTCGAGCGCGCGGTGCAGGCCATAGGAGGCCGAAAGACGCTCGACCTCAAACATCGTCGTCCCCCAAGTAGGCCTGGATCACCAGCTTGTCGGCCAGTACTTGGCCGGGCGTGCCCTCGGCGATTTTGGCGCCCAGGTTCATGACGATGCAGCGGTCGCACAGCGAGCGTATGGCATCCATGACGTGCTCGACCATCAGCACCGTCAGACCGGTGCCGCGCAGCGAGTGAATCAGCGAGACCGCGTCGGCCAGCTCGGACGGATTCAGCCCCGCGAGCCACTCGTCGAGCAGCAGCAGCCGCGGCTGCAGCGCCAGCGCGCGCGCAAGCTCCAGCCGCTTCTGGTCGATGTAGGTCAGCTCACTGGCCGGGCGATCGGCATGGCCGCCAAGGCCGACGCGGTCGAGCAACTCGCCCGGATCGGCGCGATGGTCGCCTCGGCCGACCATAAGGCCAGCCTGCACGTTCTCGCGCACCGTCATGGTCTGGAACACGCGCACCAGCTGGAAAGTGCGCGCGATGCCGGCACGCGCAATGCGGTGCGCCGGCGCACCGGCGAGTTCGGTGCCCTCGAAGCGCACCGAGCCACGGTCGGGTCGCAGCGCGCCGCTGATCAGGTTCAGGGCTGTCGTCTTGCCCGAACCGTTGGGCCCGAGCAGGCCGACGATCTCGCCGGCATCGATGGCAAACGACAGCGCATCGACCGCGCGCAGGCCGCCGAACCAGCGCGTCACGTCCCGCACCTGCAGCAGCGTCGCACTCACTTCGCGGCCCCCCGGCGTCGACCGCGCTCGAGCACCAAGCCGACCACACCGTGCGGCAGCGCGTAGACGATAAGCAGGAACACCACGCCGAGCACGATCGGGAAGTGGTTCGGAAAGTACTTGACCAACACCTCGAACAGCAGCACCAGCGGCACGACGCCGAGCACCGGCCCCCAGAAGCGCATGGCGCCGCCGAGCAGCGCCATGATCACGACCTGGAACGACACGATCGCATTGAAGGCAATCGCCGGGTCGATGTAGGTCCAGCGCGGCGCCACGATGGCGCCAGCCAGCACCATGAACACCGAGGTCAGGGTGAACGCCAACAGCTTGGTGCGCGTGGTGTCGATGCCGCAGTGGTGCGCGGCCTGCTCGTCCTCGCCGACCAGCCGCAGCGCAAAGCCCAACCGCGAACGCTCAAGCCACCAGCCCAGCGCCAGCACCAGCGCGAACAGCGCCAGCAGCTGACCGTAGATGAAGCCCGGCGTAGCGGCCTCAACGAACACGTAGCGCCCCACCGAACCGGCGACTTTGCTCTCGTACCAATTGACGACCTGGCGCAGCAGTTCGGTCATGCCGAAGGTGAAGATCACGAAGTAGGTGCCGCTCAGGCGCAGCGTCACCAGCCCGACCAGCAGCGACAACACGGTGCCGATCAGGGCCGCCGCCAGCAGCACCAGCGGCCAGGGCAACTGCTCGCCGAGCACCGCCACCGTGTACGAACCGACCCCGAAGAAGGCCACGGTAGCCAGCGAGATGTAGTGCGTGGTGCCGCAAAACAGCCCCCAGGCGGTGGCGAGTACACCGTACAGCAGCAGGTTGATCAGCAGCGAAGTGGAGTAGTCGTTGCCGATCTGCGGCGCCAGACCCAGCAGCACGAAAGCGGCAATAACGGCCGCGCCAAGGAGCAGTGGCCGCGCGTTCACGAGGCTGCTCCGTTCTCGCTCCGCGAACTTCTGCCTGCAGCGCCGCGGGCGTCCCCTTCGACTCCCTGCACGGCCGCACTCATCGCGTCACCTTGCCGAACAATCCGGCCGGCTTAAACAGCAGCACCGCCAGAAACAACGCGTAGTTGGCCGCCAACGTCAGTCCCGGGTCAACGAAGGTGCCGACGAAGGCCTCCACCAGGCCCAGCATCAGTGCCGCGACCACCGCGCCGGCCATGTTGCCGATACCGCCCATGATGACGACGATCAGCGCCTTCATCGTGAAGATGACGCCCATGGTCGCGCTGAAGGTCAGGAACATGCTCACCAGCACGCCGGCCACGCCGGCGAGTACGGTGCCGAGCGCGAACGCGGCCATCGCCAGGAGCTTCACGTCAATCGCCACCAGTTGCGCCGATACCGGGTCGACCGACACCGCACGGATCGCCGTGCCCAGCCGGGTGCGCGTGAGCAGCAGCCATACCGTCGCGCCCAGCCCCACCGCCATAGCCAGCGCCAGCAGGCGGTTCGCCGCCAAGGTGGTGCCGAACACCGGCACCGGCACCGACAGGAACGAGTAGCTGAGATAGCTGCCGCCCACCAGCACCAGCATCACGCCCTGCACGATGAACAGCAGCCCGAAGGTGCCGAGCATGCTATCGGCCTCCAGCGCATCGCGATTGGGCGCGCGCCGCACCAGCGGCGTCAGCGCGAGGCTATACACGGCCCAGCCGACCAGCGCCGCCAGCGGCACCACGAGCAGCAGCGTGAGCAGCGGCGAGATGCCGTGCTGGCCAAACAGCGCGTAGGCCAGCACGGAGGCGGCGATCATCAGTTCGCCGTAGGACAGATTCATGATGCGCGCCACGCCGTACTGGAGGTTGAGCCCCAGCGCGACGAGCGCGTACATGCCGCCCAGGGTCAGGCCCGAGAGCAAGGCGTCGAGAAACGGCATGTTCGCGCGCGACCCAAAGCGATGGCCGGCCTCAGGCCTTCCAGGCCGGCTTGGGCATCAGCGGTTTGCGCGCACCGGGCTGCTCCGGCGCCACGCCGTAGAAATCTCCGTCCTGCCACTGCCCGACGAACCAGCCGCCCTTGCGGATATTGTTGTTGTCAAACTCCAGCTTGCCGACGATGGTGTCGTAGCTGTTGCTGCGCAGGTGCTTGACGATCTCGGCGTTGTTCAGGCCGACCTGCTCGATCGCCTGTCCCATCGCCTGCAGGCCGGCGTACATCAGCGACGCGCCCCAGCGGTCGGGCTCACGCTGGTGCATCGCGACGTGGCGCGCGATGTAGGCCTTGAACGCATCGTTGTCCGGGTTCCAGCCTCCAATGCCCATCACGCCGTTGGCGCTGTCGGCAAAACGCTGCTTGTACATCGGGAAGAAGGTGCCCACGGCCGTGTAGAACACCTTGGGGTTGAAGCCGCGCACGCGTGCGGTCTCAGCCAGCGCCATGGTGTCCGGCGGATAGCTGAAGGCCATGAACACGTCTGGGTTCGCGCGCTGGGCCTCGCTGATGACCGGTGTCAGATCCTGCGTGCTCATCGGGTAGCCGCCGTCGTACACGAGGTTGAAGTTAGCGGCTTTCAGCGCCTTGCGCGCGGCGTTGGCCAGTTCGATACCGAATTGCTCGGTAGCGTGGGCCAGCGCGACGCGGTCGCCGATCTGGCCCGCCTGACGCGCCTGCACCAGCACCGCCACCAAGGTCTCCGCGTAGGTGCTCGATGTGGCGAGCAGCGAAAACACGTTGGGCCAGCGCTTGACGACCTCGGCCGTGCGGTCGCTGGCCATGCTGCAGGCCATCATCGGGTAGCCACCGCGCGCGAAGATCGGTGCCACAGCAAGGTTCTGGCCGGTACCCCAAGGCGGCAGCAGGATGTCGACCTTGTCCTGGTTGACCAGCCGCTCGCAGGCGCGCACGGCTTCCTCAGACTGGCTGCGGTCGTCGTACTCGATGTGCTCGAGCTTGAGCTTGCGACCGCCCACGTTCAGGCCACCGGCGTCGTTGACGTCCTTGATCCACAGCAGGTAGTTCGGCCACTGCGTGACCGAGGCGCCACCGGCGAACGGGCCGGTCTTCGAGATCGCCCAGCCGACCTTGATGGTGCTGGGCTGGGCTCGCACCAGGCCCGGAGCCGCGAGTGCGGCCGCGGCGGCCCCCATCGTGCCGACCAGTCGGCGTCGTTGAACATCGAAGCTCATAAGCTGTCTCCTCGGTTATCGTGGCCGCGCGCCCGGACATCCGGCACCCGCCTTGCGCCGCGGCCGACTAAGTCGTCAGACGTTCATGCCGCCATCGACCATGAGCGTGGTACCGGTGGTGAAACTGCTGTCGTCGCTTGCCAGCCACAACACGGCGCGCGCGACCTCGTCTGGATGCGCATGGCGTTGCAACGGAATCAACTGATCGAAGAATTCGGTGGCGTCACGTCCGAGGACGGTGGACAGGCGCTGCTCAAGATCCTTCTGGAACGCGTTGCCCACCGGACCCGGATGCACGGTGTTAACCCGGATCCGCCGCGCCGCAGCTTCCTTCGAGACGCTGCGCATCAGCCCGACCTGCGCGTGCTTGGCCGTGATGTAGGCCGACACCCCGGGATCGCCGCGCATGCCGGCCACGCTCGAGCAAATCACCAGGCTGCCGCCGTCGCGCATCGCTGGTAGCCCATGCTTGCACGCCAGGAACGCGCCTCGGACATGTACCGCCATCACGCTGTCGAACACCTCCTCAGGATAGTCGACGACCGGCGCGATGGTGCCACTGTTGCCGGCATTGCTGAACAGCACGTCGAGCGGCCCGAAGGCGGCCAGCGCAGCGTCGATGGCGCGGCGCCATTCATCGCCACGGGTGACGTCGAGCGCCACCGCGCTCGCTCGGTCGGCCGGCAATGACGCGCGCGCCGCTTCCAGCGCCGCACCGGGCAGGTCTGCGAGCGTGACGCGCGCGCCTTCGCTGCAGAACAACTGCGCCGCGGCCAGGCCGATGCTGCCCGCCGCGCCGGTGATGAACGCATGTCGCTTCCGCAGCCTCATGCAGCCAGTTCCTCCGACATCGACATCTCGAGGTGCTCGGCCAGCCGCGTCGCCAGCGCCATGATCGTGAGCGATGGGTTGACGGAGAGCGTGCACGGCAACAGCGAGCCGTCGCCGACGAACAATCCTTTCACTTCGTGGGATTCGCCGTTGCGATCAACCACCGATCGTGCGGGGTCATCGCCCATGCGGCAACCGCCCTGCGTGTGCGTCGAAATCAGGCCGGTCCAGCAGACCTGGCTGGCGCCCGCCGCCTGCAGCACCTCGCGGCTGAATTTCAACGCAGCGTCGAGCCGTGCATGCTCGCTCGGCTGGAAGTCGACTGCCAGGCGCTCGCGGCCATTCTCGTCAATGCTCACGCTGCAGTTGTTCTCGTCATTGACCATCGCTAGCACGCCGACCCAGCGCCGATACGCGCGCACGGCCTCGACCAGGCGCGTCCCCCACAGCGGGCCGCTCTCATCGCGGATGGTGGTCGCGAAGGCGATCGGATCCATGATCGTCGAGGCCTCGATCAGGAAGCCCCCGTCCTCGTCATTACGGAAGTTCATGCAGTGGGCGCTGATGGGATAGACACGGTGGGTATCCTGGATCTCATCGAACAGGCCATAGACGAGGCGGAAGGGGTGCAACCCGACGTGGCGGCCGATCGCAGGGTTCGTCAGTCCGGAGCGCAGCAGCAATTGCGCGGTGTTCAGCGCGCCGGCCGCCGCCACGACGATCGGTGCATGTGCCTGATGGCGAATGCCGGCAGCGTCGACATACTCGACGCCGACCGCCCGGCACCCGCCAGCGTCGTTCTCGACCAGTATGCGCTCAGCCTGCATGCCGGTGCGCAGGTCGAGCGGGCAGTTCCCAAGCGCCTTGGCGATGTAGGTATTCATTGTCGACTTTCCGGCATCGGTCGGACACCCCTGCAGGCACGAGCCGTAGTTCATGCAGTTGGGATCGGTGTAGGAATCGACGGGCTCGAGATCAGTGCCAAGCGCGCGGAAACCGGCCTGGGCGGTATAAACGCTCTTCTCCCAGTCGCTGCGCTCGCGCACGCCGAGCAGGCCCTCGACGCGGGTGTAATAGGGCTCGAGGTCGGCGACGCCGAACGGCTCGTCGTTGGCATTGGTCAGGCCCGTCGCCGCACACCACTTGGCGAGATCGTGGGAATTGGCCCGCAGCGCGACCTTGGTGTTGATCGTCGTCGTGCCGCCGACGCACTTGCCCGACAGGAACGCCAGCACATCGCCATCGGGCAGCGGCGCGAAGCGCATCGGCCAGTACATGTCGTGGCTGGCCTTCGCCTCCCAGCGCTTGAAGTCCTGTGAAGTGAAGTGCCCGCCCGCCTCGAGCAGGAGCACGCGGCGCCCGCATTGCGCGAGCTCAGCGGCAACCACGCCGCCGCCCGCACCCGAACCGACCACGATGACGTCGAAGTTGTCCTTCATTGGATCCCCAGGTACGACCAGTCGCGCTCGAGGTCGACGGCACGCGGGGGCTGGAAGCCAATCTCCGCCCAAGCCCCCGGACCCGGGCTGCCGGGCGCCACAAAGTCGCTGTAATAGGCCTCGATCGCCAGTGCACGCACGAGCGCGAACTCGGGCGTGCGCTCGTGCGCGGCCAGCCGTTCAGCATCGCCCGCGCTCGACAGTGCATCGATCGCCTGCACGGCGGCGGCCCGCGCCTCAGCAGGCATCGCGGCAAGCATCGCATCGACGTAGACGACCGGACCGGTGCGAACCGAGCCCGGCACGATCAACTCGCAGAGTGTCGCGACACTCCCAGCGCGGCGCTGGTCGAGAAACTTCAGTGCCAACTTTGTCTCCAGTATGTTCTTGTACGCCCGCAAGACACCATGGCACCCATGCGGGATACGACCGACTGCACGATCAAGCGGTGATCTTGGAAATGCTAGCAGCTAGTCTATGGACGTTGGCCGGCAAGTTGTCAACATTTCTCGTGGTGAAAACATGTTGGCGGCAGGCAATGCTTGATGAAACATCCATGCCCCACCACGCTGGCGCCGATGGCGCACCTCGTTCGAGGTTCGACCATTCATGGTGACGAGGCTCGCTGCTGCCTGGCCGGGCAGGCGTGGCCGCTTGATCCGGCGCAGGAGTGTCCGGCCAATCACCGTCCCAGGCTCAGGGCCAGGCAGCTTCAGCGCCGCGACACCGAACCGCTGCAGGCCGCGCACAGCCCCTGCGCCAGCCGGTGCAGCGCCTGCCAAGGTTCCTGCGGCCAGCCGGGGTGGCGCAGGCCCTTAACGATGCCGTCGACCTGGTGCGCGGCGTAGAGCAGGTTGGACAGCTGCATGTCGGTGAGAAGCGGCAGCGCGCGCTCGAACAGGCGCTCGCGCAGGCCCCAGATGCGCTGCTCGCGCAGCGCCAGCGGCAGCGGCCGGCCGTCGGCGACGGCGTCCTTGACGCGCTTGAGCGCACGGATTTCCTCCGCCAGCGCGTAGTGCACCCGCACCTCGGACTCGCCCTCGGCGCGCAGGCCGTCCAGCATGCGCTGCACGCGCGCACGCTGGCCGCCCAGCAGCGCCTCGGACAGCTTGAAGACGTCGTAGCGCGCCACGTTGAGCACCGCGGTCTCGATCTGCTCGCCGCTCAGCTCGCCCTGCGGATACAGCAGGCCGAGCTTGGTGATCTCCTGGTGCGCGGCCAGCAGGTTGCCCTCGACCTGGTCGGCGAAGAAGGCCAGCGCGCGCGCGCCCTCGTCGCCGGGCATCACGCGCTGCCCTTGCGCCGCCAGGCGCCGGGCGATCCATTGCGGCAGCGCCGCGCGCTCGACCGGGTCGATCTGCACCGTCGCGCCCGCGCGCTCCAGCGCGCCGAACCAGGCGCCGGACCTGGTCTGCCGATCCAGGCGCGGCAGCAGCACCAGCGTCAGGCTGGCGTCGTCAGCCGCCGCGCTGGCGGCCAATTGCTGCAGCGCGGCGCCGCCGTCCTTGCCTGGCTTGCCGGACGGAATGCGGATCTCGACCACCTGCTTGTCGGCGAACAGGCTCAGGCTGCTGCCTGCCGCCAGCACCGCGCTCCAGTCGAAATGCGCACCAGAGGCGGTGTGCACGCTGCGTTCGGTGTAGCCCTGGGTGCGCGCTGCGGCACGGATGGCATCGGCCGCCTCCTGCATCAGCAGCGGCTCGTCGCCGTGCAGCGTGTACAGCGGCTGCAGGCCCTTCTGCAGGTGCGTGCTCAGTTGCGCGGCGGCGAGTTGCATGTTCAGCGCTACAGGATGGGCCGCCGGCCCTCACCCCAGCCCTCTCCCAAAGGGAGAGGGGGCAAACTCGAACGGCCGCGGAGCAGGCCACCCGGGAACGCCGCGGAGCGGGCTTGGCCCGGCCGCTGGCGTTGTCCCGCTGGGGGGAAGGCGGCCGCAGACCGACTCAGGGAGGTCATAGCCTCACCGTGGACAGGCGCCGCATCAGCTGCTGCACGATGTCGCTCTGCATGTTCTGGTAGAGCATCAGCGCTTCCTGCTCCTTCGACAGCGCAGCCGATTCGCTGTAGCTCTGGTCGATCTGGCGCAGGATCTCCGACGTCGGCAGCAGCTCGCGCCCGTCCGGCGTGCGCAGGCGAAAGCGCAGCCGGATGCGCAGCTGGAACTCGCGCACCTCGCCGGCCGCGGTGACGCTGACCACGGTGCGCTCGCGCTGCTCGCCCGGGCTTTCCAGCACCACGTCGCCGGCCTTGGCGTGCGCCGCCTCGCTCAGCACCTCGACCCGGCCCGTGCCCTGCAGCTGACGCCGCAACTCGATCGCCAGCGCGGTCGCCGGCATGGCCAGCGCGATGCGGCGGAAGCCGAATTCCGGCGCCTGCCGCAACTGAAAGCCGCAGGCGACCAGCGCCGGCGCACCGGCCAGCGCAAGCAGCAGGCGGCGGCGCTGCGATGTCATCCGGCCACCACCACGTTGACCAGCCGCCCCGGCACCACCACCACCTTGCGCACCGTGCCGCCGGCGCCGTGCTTGGCAAACGCCTCACTGGCCAGCGCCGCCTTCTCGATGTCCTGCTGGCTGGCGGCGGCCGGCACCGTGATGGCGCCGCGCAGCTTGCCGTTGATCTGCAGCACCAGCTCCAGCTGATCCTGCTTCAGCGCCTCAGGGTCGGCCTGCGGCCAGGGCGCGTCGAGCAGCGCCCCCTGCACGGCGGCGAAGCCAAGCTGCTGCCACAGCACGTGGGTGATGTGCGGCGTCACCGGGTACAGCACGCGCAGCAGCTTGGAGAAGCCCTCGGCCTGCGCCGCCTTGTCGCCCGGCGAGCCATCGCCCCGGAACGCCTCCAGCGCGTTGAGCAGCTTCATCGCCCCCGACACCACGGTGTTGTACTGCAGCCGCTGGTAGTCGTAGTCGATCTGGCCGAGCACGGTGTGGATCTCGTGGCGCAAGGCCTTGGCGGCCTGGGAGAAGCTGAGGCCGTTCTGGCTCGCCGCACCGGCCAGGATGGCGCTGGCGGCCACGTTCTCCAGCCCATGCAGCCGGGCACCGTAGTTCCAGACCCGGCGCAGGAAGCGGTAGCTGCCTTCGACCGCGGCGTCGTTCCACTCCAGCGTCATCTCGGGCGGCGAGGCGAACATGGTGTACAGGCGCGCGGTGTCGGCGCCGTACTTGTCGATCAGCTCCTGCGGGTCGACCCCGTTGTTCTTCGACTTGGACATGGTGCCCACGCCCTCGTAGTCGATCGGCGTGCCGGCGGGCAGCGGGCCACAGTCCGGGCCGCGTGCATAGTCCACCGCCTTGTTCAGCCTGGCACCGACCTGCTTGCCGTCGGCGTCGATCACCGGGTCGACGTCGGCCGGCCAGAAATACTCGATGCCGCCCTTTTCGTTGCGGCGCGAATAGATGTGGTTCAGCACCATGCCCTGCGTCAGCAGCTTGGTGAAGGGCTCATCGATCTTCGCCAGCCCCAGGTCGCGCATCACCTTGGTCCAGAAGCGCGCATACAGCAGGTGCAGGATGGCGTGCTCGATGCCGCCGATGTACTGGTCCATCGGCATCCAGTAATCGGTGCCGCCGGCGACCATGGCCTGGTCGTTGGTCGGGTCGCAGTAGCGCATGAAGTACCAGGACGAGTCGATGAAGGTGTCCATGGTGTCGGTCTCGCGCCGCGCCGGCTGGCCGCACTGCGGGCAGCTGCAGGCCAGGAACGCCTCGCACTTGGCCAAAGGGTTGCCGCTGCCGTCCGGCACCAGATCCTGCGGCAGCACCACCGGCAGGTCCTTTTCGGGCACCGGCACCGCGCCGCAGGCGTCGCAGTGGATCATCGGGATCGGCGTGCCCCAGTAGCGCTGGCGGCTGATGCCCCAGTCGCGCAGGCGCCAGGTGGTGCGCTTCTCGCCCAGGCCTTGCCGCTCGAGCGCATGGGCGATGGCGTCTACCGCCTCCTGATGGGCCATGCCGCTGAAGTTGTCGGAGTTGATGGTCACGCCCCGCTGCTTGTCGGCGTACCAGTCCTGCCACTGGGTGAAGTTGTATTCCTGGCCGTCGACGTGCACCACCTGCACGATCGGCAGGCCGTATTTCAGCGCGAAGGCGAAGTCGCGCTCGTCGTGCGCCGGCACGCCCATCACCGCGCCGTCGCCATAGCTCATCAGCACGTAGTTGCCGACCCAAAGCGGCACGTCCTCGCCGGTCAGCGGATGCGTCACCACCAGGCCGGTGGGCATGCCTTCCTTGTCCTTGGCGGCCAGCTCGGCCTCGGTGCTGCCGCCCTGCTTGCATTTCTCGATGAAGGCGGCCAGGTCCGGCTTGGACCTGGCCGCGTGCGTGGCCAGCGGGTGCTCGGGCGCCACGGCGCAGAAGGTCACGCCCATGATGGTGTCGGCGCGCGTGGTGAAGACGTACATGCGCCCGCCCTGGATCGGCTGGCCGTCGCCTGCGCGGATGTCGTGCGTGAAGGCGAAGCGCACGCCCTCGCTCTTACCGATCCAGTTCTCCTGCATCAGGCGCACGCGCTCCGGCCAGCCGGACAGCAGGGCCTTGGGGTTGCCGATCTGCACGTGGTCGAGCAACTCCTGCGCGTAGTCGGTGATCTTCAGGTAGTAGCCGGGGATCTCGCGCTTTTCGACCAGCGCGCCGGTGCGCCAGCCGAGCCCATCGATCACCTGCTCGTTGGCCAGCACGGTCTGGTCCACCGGGTCCCAGTTGACGATCTGGGTCTTGCGGTAGGCGATGCCCTTTTCCAGCATCTTCAGGAACAGCCACTGGTTCCACTTGTAGTAGCTGGCATCGCAGGTGGCGACCTCGCGGCTCCAGTCGATCGCCAGCCCCATGGCCTGCATCTGGGCCTTCATGTGGGCGATGTTGTCGTAGGTCCACTTGGCCGGCGGCACGCCGTTCTTCAGCGCGGCGTTCTCGGCCGGCAGGCCGAAGGCGTCCCAGCCCATGGGCATCAGCACGTTGAAGCCCTTCATGCGCAGCTGGCGCGCCAGCATGTCGTTGATGGTGTAGTTGCGCACGTGGCCCATGTGCAGCCTGCCGCTGGGATACGGCAGCATGGAGCAGGCGTAGTACTTGGGCTTGGCCGCGTCCTCGGTCACGCGGTAGGCATCGGCCGCCCGCCAGTCGGCCTGCGCGGCCCGCTCCACACCAAGGTGGTCGTATCGTTCTTGCATGGGGGCAAATTGTAGGGCGCCGCCGAGCGCCGGCGACGCGGTTGCAATGGGTCGCGCGGCTCGCAATTCGGTAGCAGCCACCGCCCCGGCGGCGAATTCACCGCCGCGCCGGCGTGTCGCGCACGGTCAGTTCGATGGCGTGGGTGTCGCCGCGGCGTCGGGCGGCGTTTCCGCCGCAGCGGCCGGCGCGGGTGGCGCAGCCTCGGGTGCCGGCGCGGCGGAGTCGGCTGGCGCGGCGCCGGTCGGCGCTTCGGCGACGAAACCGATGCGGTTCAGACCGGCCTTGTGGGCCTCGCCCATCACTTCCACCACGCGGCCGTACGGCACCCCCTGATCGGCGCGCAACTGCACCTCGGTCTCGGCATTGGCCTGGGCGGCCTGCTGCAGCGCGCCGCCCAGCTCGGCCTGCGTCACCGGCCGGTCATCGAAGAACACCTGGCCGGCCTTGTCCACCACCACCGTGACGAACTTGGGCGGGTCACCCGGCTTGGCGGCGTCGGTCTTGGGCAGGTCGAGCCGGATCGAGCTGGCCAGCAGCGGCGCCGTGATGATGAAGATCACCACCAGCACCAGCATCACGTCCACCATCGGCGTGACGTTGATGTCGCTCATGGGCGCCGAGCCCTTGTTGGTGCGTTCGAGTCGGCCGAATGCCATCGTAAGCTGCCTTTTGCACGAATGACGAAATGACTTCGCTGCTGCGCAGCCTCAATGACGGAATGACGTCATTTCGTCATGCACGCCGCGCCAGCGGCGGCGTCATTCCGTCATGCGGGCTTCCCATGCCTCAGGGCTGCGCCAGGAGTTCCCGCAGGTCATGCGCAAAGCCTTCCAGTTCCGCCTCGATGCGCCCGATGCCGCGCCCGAACCAGTTGTAGGCCAGCACCGCCGGAATCGCCACCGCCAGGCCGGCCGCGGTCATGATCAGCGCCTCGCCGACCGGGCCGGCGACGCGCTCGATCGAGATCTGGCCCGAGGCGGCGATGTTGATCAGCGCGTGGTAGATGCCCCACACCGTGCCCAGCAGGCCGATGAACGGCGCCGTGGCACCGGTGGTGGCCAGCAGCACCTGACCGAACTGCAGGCGCCCCATGACCCCGTGCAGCGCGTCGCGCAGGGCGCGCGTGAGCTGCTGCGCGCGCTCGCCGCTGGCCGCCAGCGTGCCGCCATCCGGTGCCTGGGTGGATTCGATCAGCGGCTGCACCAGGCCGGCGCGGTCGATGTCGCCGGCGCGCGTGGCGCCCTCGGCCAGCGTCGGCGCCTGCCAGAACGCGGCGACGCCGCGCGTCACCTCGCCGGCCGCGCGGCGCAGCATCCAGGCTTTCCACAGGATCACCACCCAGCTGGCGATCGACATCAGCAGCAGCAGGATCGCCACCGACTTGCCGACGGCGTCGCTCTGCATGAAAACTTGTTGCAGGTTCATGGAAAGAATGGGTTGGTTGGATCAGCGCAGATTCAACACGTCGAACATGTCGTACAGGCCGCTCGGCCTGTCGGCCAGGAAGCGCACCGCGCGCAGGCTGCCCTGCGCATAGCCGGCCCGGCTGCCGGCCTTGTGGGAGATCTCGATGCGCTCGCCGGTGCCGGCGAATAGCACCGTGTGGTCGCCGACGATGTCGCCGCCGCGGATGGTGGCAAAACCGATCGTCGAGGGGTCGCGTTCGCCGGTGTGGCCATGGCGTTCGTAGACGGCGCATTCCTGCAGCTCACGCCCGAGCGCCTCGGCCAGCACCTCGCCCATCTTCAACGCGGTGCCGCTGGGCGCATCGACCTTGTGGCGATGATGCGCCTCGATCACCTCGATGTCGTAGCCGGTCGACAGGGCCTTGGCCGCCATTTCCAGCAGCTTGAAGGTGACGTTGACGCCGACGCTCATGTTGGGCGCCATGACGATGGCGATGTGTTCGGCGGCGGCGCTGATCTCGGCCTTCTGCGCCGCGCTGAAACCGGTGGTGCCGATCACCAGCGCCACCCCGTGCTGCCGGCACGCGGCCAGGTGCGCCATGGTCGCCTCGGGTCGGGTGAAGTCGATCAGGACCTGGGCGTTGTTCAGCCCGGCCGCCAGATCGGCCGTCACCGCGACGCCAGTCGAACGCCCCATCGGGGCACCGGCGTCGTGGCCCAGCGCCGGACTGTCCGCACGGTCCAGCGCGCCGACCAGCACGCAATCGTCGGCCGCCTGCACGGCCTCGATCAGCATCTGGCCCATGCGCCCGGTGGCGCCGGCCACCGCGACACGGCGCGGGAACAGGGTGGAGCTCATCGGTGATCCTGGCCCTGGCGACACGGCCACGCCCATACTCGCATGGCGGTCAACGTGCCGGCTCCAGCGGCGGGTAGCTGCCGCCGTGCGGCGGCGAAACGGGCGTGGCGGGCGCCGCATCGGCGGCGGCATCGGCGCCATCCGACGGGAACTTGGCCAACTGCTCGGGCGTGGCTTCCAGCACCGGCAGCTTGAGCTTGCGCTCGCGGCTGATGCGTTGCACGAATTCGGCCTCGGTCGGCATCTCGTCGCCTTCGAAGCGCTGCAGCGCGTCGCCCTGGAAGAACACGCTGAGGCGATAGTGCTGCGGCTCGACGCCCTGGCGCTTCATGGTGAAGACATAGTCCCAGCGATCGCCATGGAACAGGCTGGCCATGAGCGGGGTGCCCAGGATGTCGCGCACCTGCAGGCGCGTCATGCCCGGCTGCAGCGCCGCCACCTGCTCGCTGGAGACGAAGTTGCCCTGCACCACCTCGGGCTTGTACAAGGTGATGGCATCAGCCATGCTGCGGGTCGCCTGCTCGAAGCTGCCGCAGGCGCTCAGGGACGCGGCCAGCGCTGCCAGCATGACCCAGCGGGCGCTGCGGGCATGGACTGAAAGGGGGGAAGACATCGATCCCGGCTCATGCACAATACGGTCGCACATTGTAGCGGCGCCAATCGAGGTGCCGCGAGGCGGCACCGGCATGGACAACATCGAGGAACTGAAAAGCACCGGCCTGAAGGCCACCGCGCCACGGCTGAAGATCCTGCAGATCTTCCAGACCGCCGAGCAGCGCCACATGACCGCGGAAGACGTGTTTCGCGTGCTGCTGGCCGAGCGCTCGGACGTCGGCCTGGCGACCGTGTACCGCGTGTTGACGCAGTTCGAGCAGGCCGGCATCCTGACACGCAACCACTTCGAGGCCGGCCGCGCGGTCTACGAGTTGCGCGACGACCAGCACCACGACCACCTGGTCTGTCTGGACTGCGGTCATGTCGAGGAGTTCTTCAATCCCGAGATCGAGAAACAGCAGCACGCCGTGGCCAAGGCCAAAGGCTTCGAGATCGCCGACCACGCGCTGAGCCTATACGCGCACTGCGTCAAGGTCAATTGCCCGTACCGGGCCGCCGCTGCGGCGCCCAAGGCGGCGTCCGACTGATTCAGCCCCGCTGCGGGACATTCATCGCCGCCATGGCGGCGGCCGGCTGAAACACGCGTCGCCTCCGTGCCGATCCGAAACCGGAGCCAGACCGCCAGACCCCGGTCGGCGGCGCCGCGTCGGGAAGCGCTGCCGCGCGGCGGGTCGGTCAGCGCTCCTGCGCGCTCTTTTCCATTGCGCGCCGGTGGCGTTCGACAAACTCCTGGTAGGTGTCGATGCCGCGCAGCTGCAGGATGTGGTTGCGCACCGCCGCCTCCACCAGCACGGCGATGTTGCGCCCCGCCACCACCTGGATGATCGCCTTCTGGATCGGCACCGCCAGCACCTCCTGCGTCAGCGGTTCGTAGGGCAGGCGTTCGTGGTCGCGCTCCATGGTTTCGCGCCGCACCAGGTGGACGATCAGGCGCAGCCGCATGTGACGCCGCACCGCGGTCTCGCCGAAGATGGCGCGGATGTCGAGCAGGCCGATCCCGCGCACCTCCAATAGGTTCTGCAGCAATTCGGGGCAGCGACCCTCGATGGTGGTCTGGTTGATGCGGAACAGGTCGACCGCGTCATCGGCCACCAGGCCGTGTCCGCGCGAGATCAGCTCCAGCCCCAGCTCGCTTTTTCCCAGGCCCGATTCGCCGGTGATCAGCACGCCCAGCCCCAGGATGTCCATGAACACGCCGTGCATGGTGGTGCGGTCGGCAAAGTGCTTCGACAGGTAGGCGCGCAGCACATCGATGACGAAGGCCGCCGACTCCTGCGTGGCGAACAGCGGGATGTGCGCGCGCTCGCACATCGACAGCAGTGCCTCGGGCGCCAACTGTCCGTCGCACAGCACCAGCATGGGCGGCTCCAGCGTCACGATACGGGCCACGCGGCGCGCGCAATCCTCCGGCGAGGCGTTGGTGAGGTAGCCGATCTCGCGCGGGCCCAGGATCTGCGCCCGGTAGGGGTGGATGTAGTTCAGGTAGCCGACCAGGTCGGCCGCCGAGCGCGCCTCGCGCACCGCCACCTCGTCGAAGCGGCGCTCGGCCGCGTCCAGCCCCGCCAGCCACTGCCAGCGCAACACCGCGCGGTGGTCCTCGAACAAGGCATCGGCGCTGATGGCGGAGGGTTTCATGGCGGCGGCTCGATCAGCGGGAGATTGGCAGCCGGTCCATGGCGTTCACGCTGCGCCCGCGCCGCCGCCGGCCGCGCTCAGGTGGCCTGCGCCGGCTGCCACTGGGCGATCAACTCGTGCAGCTGCTCGCTGGAAGGCGCGATCTTGATGCGTTCGCGCAGTTCGGCATCGCTCAGCAACTCGGCGATCTCGGACAGGATCTCCAGGTGCTTCTGCGTTGCCGCTTCGGGCACCAGCAGGAAGATCAGCAAGCCGACCGGCTTCTCGTCCGGCGCATCGAAACCGATCGGTTGCGCCAGTTGCAACACCGCCGCCATCGGTGCCTTCAGTCCCTTGATGCGCCCATGTGGAATGGCCACGCCATGCCCGAGGCCGGTCGACCCCAGGCGTTCGCGCGCGAACAGGCTGTCGGTGATCAAGGCGCGCGACAGGCCATGCAGGTTCTCGAACAGCAATCCGGCTTCTTCGAAGGCGCGCTTCTTGCTGGTCGCATCAACGCCGACCAGCACTTGCAATGCCGGGAGAATGGAGGCAAGACGATTCATGGGTGTGGAGGCGGATTATGCCCCGATGGATCTGGGCGGCGGCAAGAAAGCCATTACTGACGCCGATTCAGCCGCTTTCCCGCCAAAAAGTGCCGCTTGCGGCGTGCCAATCGGTGGTCAGGGGCGCGAACCCGGGCTGGGACACGAACGGATACCAAAAAAAAAGGTTCATCACGGATTTCCGGGAAACGCTGCCTTGATTTTGAGGAAGAAGTAATCG
>CAZHSD010000035.1:0-26739 GCA_964534975.1 uncultured Ottowia sp.
ACCCGCAAACCCAGTGTTCATGCGCATTCCAGGGGTTCTTCAGGGGCGACGACTTAGAGTGATCCCGCCGGTCCTGCCAGGCGGCAACCCGCCATGCGATTCGTCGTCGCTGCCATGCTGGTCATCGTGAGCGTCATCCATCTGCTGCCAGTGTCCGGCGTGTCGAGCGCCCCGGCACGCTGTACGGCCAGCCGTTCGACGAACCGGATCTGTCGATTCCGATGCGGCATCGCGCGCTGCCGTTCGGTTCGCTGGGTGGTTTTCTGATCCATGCGGCGTTTCACCCGACGCTCCAGGCATTCGCGCTGATGGCTGGCCTGGTCAGCGCGCTGTCGTTTCTGTGGCTGGCGCTGGCCAGCAGCGGCTGCAACCGGGCACTCGCTCGCGTCGTCAAGGCCGACGTGGTGGCGCGCCGGCCTGTCTTGTCGTCGCCGGCGTTGCCGGGTGGATGCGCGCGCGTGGGGGGTGAACGCCGACCCGTGCACGGTCGGGGTCGCGCTATTTCGGGAAACGCTCGCGCAGCTTCAGCTTCCAGAACTTGCCCGTCGAGGTGCGCGGCACGGCGTCGATGAACTCGTAGCGCTCGGGCAACTGCCATTTGGCAAAGGCCTTGGCCAGCAGCAATTCGTTGAGTTCGTCCGGCGTTGCCTGGGCACCGGGCTTCAAGACCACGCAGGCCAGCGGCCGCTCGCCCCACCTCTCGTCGGCAATGGCGATCACGGCCGCTTCGGCCACCGCCGGGTGCGCCATCAGCGCGTTTTCCAGATCGACCGAGCTAATCCACTCGCCGCCCGACTTGATCAGGTCCTTGGTGCGGTCGCTGATCCTGACGAAGCCGATCTCGTCCACGCTGGCGACGTCGCCGGTGCGCAGCCAACCATCACTGCTGAACTTGTCCTCCGGCGAGCCGGCCTCGTGGTAGCTGCCGGTGATGAAAGGGCCGCGCACCTGGATCTCGCCGACGCTGTGGCCGTCCCAGGGCTGGTCGCCGCTGTCGCCTCGCACGCGCAAGTCGACCAGCGGCACCGGTGCACCCGCCATCGCGGCGTAGCGATAGCGTTCGTCCCTGGGCAGTTCACGCAAGGCTGGCGCAGGGTACGACAGGGTGCAGACGGGCGAGGTCTCGGTCATGCCCCAGCCCTGCATGATCCACACGCCGTGGGCGTCGAAGGCGCGGATCAGCGATTCCGGCACCGCCGCGCCGCCGACCATCGAGCGCATGCCCGCGGGCAGCTTCCAGCGCCCCTGGTTGGGCGAGCCCGGCTTGAGCGAGGCGTCGTAGGCCTGGATCAGGCCGAGCCAGATGGTGGGCACGCCCAGCGACAGCGTCGGCGGCTCCAACTGGATCAGGTCGAGCAGGTCATCGGGATGCATGTGCGGGCCAGGAAACACCAGCTTGGCGCCCGTCATGACAGCGATGTAGGGCATGCCCCAGCTGTTGGCGTGGAACATCGGCGTCACCGGCAGCACCACGTCGTTGCCCCTGACGCCGCAGAAGTCGGGCAGGCAGGCGACCAGCGAATGCAGCACCGTGCTGCGGTGCGAATACACCACGCCCTTGGGCTTGCCGGTGGTGCCACTGGTGTAGCACATCGAGATCGGGTCGTCCTCGTGGTGCGCTGCGTACTCGAAGCCGTCGGGATCGCCGCTGGCCAGCAGCGCCTCGTAATCGGTGAACTCCGGTGGCACCGGGGCGCCGGAAAACGGAAACACGATCACCTGCTCGAACCGGTGCAGCGGCGCGAACTGCTTGAACAGCGGCAACAGCACATCGTCGACGATGATGAATCGGTCCCCGGCATCGCCGGCAATCCAGCCGATCTCCCCCGGCGCCAGCCGCAGGTTCAGCGTGTGCATCACGCCGCCGGCGGCGGGAATGCCGAAGTAGGCTTCCAGATGCGCGTGGTGGTTCCAGCACAGGGTGGCGACGCGATCGCCTGGCCGAAGGCCAAGCTTCTGCAATGCCGAGGCCAGCGCGCGGGTGCGGCGGTAGAACTCGGTGTAGCTGTGCTTCCGCAGCGACTTGTCGGGCAGTCGCGAGACGATTTCGCTGCTGCCGAACAACTGGCCCGCTCGCTCGAGAAAGGAGTTGAGCGAAAGCGGGGTGCTCATCATGGTGCTTTTCATGCGGTCTCCTTGGCGGCAAGCGACTGTACGACAAAGAGCGGGCGGTTAAAGGGCAGAATGGGCTCATGGAAACCCTGACTCAACAGATCGCTGCCGCGGCCGCGCGCATGGTGGTCGAGGACGGATTGGACTACGGCAGCGCCAAGCGGCGTGCCGGCAAGCGCTTCGGCGCCTCGGCGCGCGGGGTGCTGCCTGACAACGATGCGCTGGAGACGGCGGTGCGCGAATACATCGCCGTGTTCCATGCCGACACGCAGCCGGCTGAGCTGGCTGCGCTGCGGCGTCTGGCGCTGGGCTGGATGGCGCGGCTGGACGAGTTCCGCCCGCACCTGGCCGGCGCCGTCTGGAACGGCACGGCGACGCGGCTGTCCGACATCTACCTGCAGCTGTTCTGCGACGATCTCAAGTCGGCCGAGATCGCGCTGATCGACAATCGGGTCGATTACCAGGCGCGCAGTGTCAGCGGTTTCAATGGTGTGCCGGTGGAAGCGCTGAGCTTTTCCAGTCCGTGCCCCGAACTGGGCGAAACGGTGGGTGTACACCTGCTGATCCACGACCACGACGATTTGCGCGGTGCGCTGAAGCCGGGCGCCAACGGCCGTGCATCGCGCGGTGACCGCAAGGCGCTGTTGCAGCGCATCCAGGAGGAATCGAACCAATGAACCAGCGTGAACCGACCGCGGCGGAACCGGAGGTGGACCAGGCTTCCGGCGCCGCACCAACCAGCCGCCGCTGGGTCCTGATCGCCGCAGCCGCGTTGGCGGCAGCCACGGGCGCCAGTGTCGCCTGGCGGCGTTTCCAACCCGCACCAGCGGATTTGACCGGTTTCTGGGATCGCTCGTTTGCAACCCCGGATGGCGGCAAGCTTGCGCTCGAGAGCCTGCGCGGCAAACCCTTGCTGGTCAACTTCTGGGCCACCTGGTGCCCGCCCTGCATCGAGGAGCTGCCGTTATTGAGCAGCTTCTATGAGGAAAACCAGGCCAAAGGCTGGCAATTGCTGGGGCTGGCGGTTGATCAGCCGGACCCGGTCAAGCGCTTTCTGGCCCGCACGCCGGTCAGCTTCCCAGTGGCCATGGCCGGCCTGAACGGCGTCGAGCTGACGCGACAACTGGGCAACGAGGCAGGCGGGCTACCGTTTACCGTGGTATTCGACGCGCAGGGTAAACTGCGGCATCGCAAAATCGGCCAGGTCCGCAAGGACGATTTGGCTGCTTGGCGGGTGTGAGCCATGCGCGCACCCGTTTTCTGCTCTGCCGACTTGATCGTGCATTGAGTAATTGATGGCAATTAATCGAACTTAAGACCAGGTTGGATACAATTGCGCGAACTTGATCATGAGACCGTATCTGCATGGATCTGCGAAAACTGAAGACCCTGATCGACCTGGTGTCGGAATCCAATGTCTCGGAGCTGGAAATCACCGAGGCTGAAGGCAAGGTCCGCATCGTCAAGGCGCTACCCGCCGCGCCCGTCCAAGCCGTGTACGCGCCCATGGCCATGCCATCGGGCGCCGCACCCGCAACGGCTGCCACGTCGGCAGCGGCGCCGACTGCTGATGCCGCCGCTGCCGCTGCGGCACCGAGCGCCGTGATGCCGGTGACGAGCGGGTTCGTCGTCAAGTCGCCGATGGTCGGCACTTTCTATCGCGCGGCCAGCCCGGGCGCCAAGCCCTTCGTCGAGGTTGGCCAGAAGGTGAACGAGGGCGATACCTTGTGCATCGTCGAGGCGATGAAGATCCTCAATGAGATCGAGTCGGAAAAGTCCGGCACCGTGACCCAGATCCTGGGTGAGAACGGCCAGGCGGTCGAGTACGGACAACCCCTGTTCGTGATCGAATAAGAAGCGGCCGAATGTTCAAGAAGATTCTGGTTGCCAACCGGGGGGAGATAGCCCTGCGCGTCCAGCGCGCCTGCCGCGAACTCGGCATCCGGGCGGTGATGGTCTATTCCGAGGCCGACAAGGACGCCAAGTACATCAAACTGGCCGACGAGGCGGTGTGCATCGGGCCGGCGCCATCCGCGCAGAGCTATCTCAATATGCCGGCCATCATCTCGGCGGCCGAGGTGACCGATGCCGAGGCGATCCACCCCGGCTATGGTTTCCTGAGCGAGAACGCCAACTTCGCCGAGCGCGTGGAGCGCAGCGGCTTCCAGTTCATCGGCCCCAGCCCGGAGTCGATCCGCATCATGGGCGACAAGGTGTCGGCCAAGCAGGCCATGATCAAGGCCGGCGTGCCCTGCGTGCCCGGCTCGGACGGCGAACTGCCCGAAGATCCGGCAGCCATCAAGCGCATCGCCAAGTCGATCGGCTACCCGGTGATCATCAAGGCCGCCGGCGGCGGTGGCGGGCGTGGCATGCGCGTGGTGCACACCGAGGCGGCGCTGCTGCACGCGGTGCAGACCACCAAGGGCGAGGCTGCGGCGGCCTTCAACAACCCGGCCGTGTACATGGAGAAATTCCTCCAGAACCCGCGTCACATCGAGATCCAGATCCTGGCCGACAAGCACCGCAACGCGGTCTATCTGGGCGAGCGCGACTGCTCCATGCAGCGCCGCCACCAGAAGGTGATCGAGGAAGGCCCGGCGCCGGGCATCCCGCGCCGCCTGATCGAGCGCATCGGTGAGCGCTGCGTGGCGGCGTGCAAGAAGATCGGCTACCGCGGCGCCGGCACCTTCGAGTTCCTGTACGAGAACGGCGAGTTCTACTTCATCGAGATGAACACCCGCGTGCAGGTCGAGCACCCGGTGACCGAGTGGATCACCGGCGTCGACATCGTGCGCACCCAGATCATGGTGGCCGCCGGCGAAAAGCTGCCCTTCACGCAGCGGCAGATCCAGATCCGCGGCCACGCCATCGAGTGCCGCATCAACGCCGAGGACCCGTTCAAATTCACGCCCTCGCCGGGCCGCATCACCTACTGGCACCCGCCGGGCGGGCCGGGCGTGCGGGTGGATTCGCACGTCTACGACAATTACTTCGTGCCGCCCAACTACGATTCGATGATCGGCAAGATCATCACCTATGGCGACACGCGCGAGCAGGCCATCGCCCGCATGCAGACCGCGCTGGCCGAAACCCTGGTCGAGGGCATTCAGTGCAATATCCCGCTGCACCGCGAACTGCTGGTGGACGCCAAGTTCATCGAAGGCGGCACCAACATCCACTATCTCGAGAAGTGGCTGAACGAACGCCAGCGATGAAATCTGCCTGCTGGCGCATCGCCAGCGGGCCGAAGTCCGTGCCATGTTCGAGCTGCGGCTGATCTGTCCCGAGCCATCGATGGAAGCGGTGGCCGACGCGCTCGAAGCGCTTGATGCACTCAGCGTCTCGGTCGAGGACGCCGATGCCGACACCCAGGCCGAGCATGCGCTGTTCGGCGAGCCGGGCATGCCGCCGCCGGCGCAAGGCTGGGCACGCTCGCGCGTGGTGGCGCTGTTCGCCGACCAGGCGGCGGCTGACGATGCCGCGCGCCTGCTGCGCCTGCAGGATTTTTTCGATGGCTGCGAAGTGCAGGCCATCGCGGCGGTCGCCGAGCAGGACTGGGTGCGCGTGACGCAGTCGCAATTCGAGCCGGTATCGATCACGCCGAGCTTCTGGATCGTGCCCAGCTGGCACGCCGTGCCGCCCCGGGCGCGGCAGGTGATCCGACTTGACCCGGGCCTGGCATTCGGCACCGGCACGCACCCGACAACACGCATGTGCCTGCGCTGGATCGCCGCCCATCCGCTCGCGGGCCAACGCGTGCTGGATTACGGCTGCGGCTCCGGCATCCTGGCGATCGGCGCTGCGCTGCACGGCGCGCGCGAGGTCGACGCCGTCGACATCGACGAGGCCGCGGTGCAGTCGACGCGCGACAACGCCGCCGCCAACGGCGTGCGGTTGACGGCCGACCTGCCCGATCGCGCGCAGGGCAGCTACGACACCGTGCTGGCGAACATTCTGGCCACACCGCTGAAAGTGCTGGCGCCCTTGCTGAGCGGCCATGTGGCGCCCGGCGGCACGCTGGTGCTGGCCGGGGTGCTGGCGCGTCAGACCGAGGAGTTGCAGGCGGCGTACCAGGCGCATCTGGCGCTCGAGGTGGCCGATCGCGAAGACGGCTGGGTGCTGCTGGTGGCGCGGCGCGCGTGAGACCAGGCGCGCGCGCTCCTGCCTACAATCGCCGCACCCCGCCCATGCCTCGTCAATGCGCCTGCGCATGCGCGGCCCGCATGCCATCGCTGCTTGACTTCATTTCTTTGACCCGACTCCATGGCCACCCTGATTTGCGGATCACTTGCTTTCGACACCATCATGAGTTTCGAGGGGCGCTTCGCGCAGCAGATCCTGCCCGAGCAGCTGCACATCCTCAACGTGTCCTTCCTGGTGCCCAGCCTGCGGCGCGACTTTGGCGGCTGCGCTGGCAACATTGCCTACGCGATGCGCCAGCTTGGCAGCACGCCGTTGCCGATGGCGGCCTTGGGCAACGATGGTGACGGCTACCTGCAGCGCTTTGGCGAACTCGGCATCAGCACCGAGTTCGTGAGTCGGATCGACGACACCTACACCGCACAGGCGATGATCATGACCGATCACGACAACAACCAGATCACGGCCTTTCACCCCGGCGCGATGATGCACGCGCACCTGAGCCGCATCGCTGCGCGCGAGGACATCCGGCTCGGCATCATCGCGCCGGACGGGCGCGACGCGATGCTGCAGCACGCCGAGCAACTGCACGCCGCCGGGATTCCGTTCGTGTTCGACCCGGGCCAGGGCCTGCCGATGTTCGACGGTCCGGAGTTGGCGCACTTCGTCGAGCTGGCCGACTGGGTCGCCGTCAACGACTACGAAGGGCGCATGCTGTGCGACCGCATGGGCATCGACTTGGCGGCGCTGTCGCAGCGCGTGCGCGGTCTGGTGGTCACGCTGGGCGGCGACGGCTGCGAGATCTGGGAGCAGGGCAAGCGGCGGCATGTGCCGGCCGTCCCGGCGAGCCAGATCGTCGACCCCACCGGCTGCGGCGATGCCTGGCGCGGCGCGCTGCTGCATGGGCTGGAGTCGGGCTGGGATCTGGCGCGCTGCGCGGCGCTGGGCAACAGGATGGGTGCGCTCAAGATCGCCGCGCGCGGTCCGCAGAACTACTGCATCGATCCGTCCTGGGCGGCCGCGGCCTGATCCCTAGCAGGCAAAAAAAACCCGAGCACGCCGGGCGTGTCGGGCTTGAAGGCGCGGCCTTGAACGGCCGCGTTCTTGTTGTCAGGGCTTGCTCGCGGTCGGGAACGGCCAGGCCGCCTGCGGGTTCAGCGTGGTTTGTGCCGGCGGCGCTTTCTTGGCGGCCGTTTTCTTGACTGCCGCCTTCTTGGCTGGTGCCGCTTTCTTCGCTGGCGCGGCTTTCTTGGCCGGTGCCGCCTTCTTCGCCGGTGCCGCTTTCTTGGCCGGTGCGGCCTTCTTGGCGGCGACTTTCTTGGCCGGAGCCGCTTTTTTCGCTGGCGCGGCTTTCTTGGCCGGAGCCGCCTTCTTGGCGGCGACTTTCTTGGCCGGAGCCGCTTTTTTCGCTGGCGCGGCCTTCTTCGCCGGCGCTGCTTTCTTGGCAGCGACTTTCTTGACCGCTGCCTTCTTGGCCGGCGCGGCTTTCTTGGCCGCTGGCGCGGCCTTCTTGGCCGGCGCTTTCTTCGCCGCCGGAGCTTTCTTTGCCGCGGCCTTCTTCGCGGCCGGTTTCTTCGCAGTTGCCATGTTTTTTCTCCTAGGTCTTCAAGTTGAACGTTCAACAGCAAGAAACGCTTCGTGCCTGTTGGGACACACGAAGCGATTCATGGCACTGGAGAACGGTCCAACACCATGAACACGGACGCACCCGGCGGCGCGCGCATGGGCGCTTCGCGGTGGGTGTGGATTCAATGACTGCACGGCGGAAAGCTTGGCTCGGATTCAATCCCAGGACAGTGCGCCACCGGTTTGGTACTCGATGACGCGGGTTTCGAAGAAGTTGCGCTCCTTCTTCAGGTCGATCATTTCGCTCATCCACGGGAACGGGTTTTCCTCATGGGGGTAGAGCGGTTCCAGGCCGATCTGCGTCGCGCGCCGGTTGGCGATGTAGCGCAGATAGCCCTTGAACATCGAGGCGTTCATGCCCAGCACGCCGCGCGGCATGGTGTCCTCGGCGTAGCGGTACTCCAGTTCGATCGCCTGCTCGAACAGCGTCCGGATTTCCGCCTTGAACGCGGACGTCCACAGCTGCGGGTTCTCCAGCTTGATCTGGTTGATCAGGTCGATGCCGAAGTTGCAGTGCATCGACTCGTCGCGCAGGATGTACTGGTACTGCTCGGCGGCGCCGGTCATCTTGTTCTGCCGACCGAGCGCCAGGATCTGGGTGAAGCCGACGTAGAAGAACAGGCCTTCCATCAGGCAGGCGAACACGATCAGGCTTTTCAGCAGCGTCTGGTCGGCTTGCGGGTTGCCGGTGACGAAAGCCGGGTCCATGATCACGTCGATGAACGGGATCAGGAACTCGTCCTTGTCCCGGATCGAGGTCACCTCGTGGTAGGCGTTGAAGATCTCGCCCTCGTCCAGGCCGAGTGACTCGACGATGTACTGGTAGGCGTGGGTGTGGATCGCTTCCTCGAAGGCCTGGCGCAGCAGGAACTGGCGGCATTCGGGCGCCGTGATGTGGCGGTAGGTGCCCAGCACGATGTTGTTGGCGGCCAGCGAGTCGGCGGTGACGAAGAAGCCCAGGTTGCGCTTGACGATGCGGCGCTCGTCCTCGCTCAGGCCGTTGGGTGACTTCCACAGCGCGATGTCGCGGCTCATGTTGATTTCCTGCGGCATCCAGTGGTTGGCGCAGGTGGCCAGGTACTTGTCCCAGGCCCACTTGTATTTGAACGGCACCAGCTGGTTGACGTCGGTCTGGCCGTTGATGATGCGCTTGTCGGCGACGTTGACGCGGCGCTGGCCGCTGCCGGCCATGCTGCCGTGCGGCGTGGATTCGGTCGGGGTGCGGAGGCCGGACGCGGCGCGCGAGGAGGGGATGAAAGATGGCGACTCGACCACCGGCTGCAAGCGCGGTTGCAGCGGGTTGGAAGCGATGTCGTTGTCCCAGGTCAACATGATTTTTCCAATGCTCCGATTATGGGAGCAACGCTATGAAAAGAAAAGTGTCGATCCACATGGTTGCTCAAAGAGTGTTGCGGTAAGGCATCGCATCGCGTGCCTCGCCGTGCGTTTCGATCACTGGCAGGCTTCGCAAGCCGGATCGTCGATGGCGCAAAAGCGCGCGTCGGTGGCCGGCACTGCCGTCAGCTGATGCGTTGATGCGACGGCATCGAGCGCGTGCATGCGCATGCCGCTCTGCTCGCCGTTGGGCACGGCATTCAGGCGACCCGATTGCACGGTCGACTTCTCGGCCTGCGTGGCGCTGGTGGTGCGCAGGTAGTAGGTGGTCTTCAGGCCGCGCAGCCAGGCCAGCTTGTAGGTTTCGTCGAGCTTCCTGCCGCTGGCGCCGGCCATGTAGATGTTCAGGCTCTGCGCCTGGTCGATCCACTTCTGGCGTCGTGCGGCGGCCTCGACCAGCCATCGTGGCGCGATCTCGAACGCGGTGGCGTAGAGCTGCTTGATGTCCTGCGGCACGCGGTCGATCTGCGCCAGCGAGCCGTCGAAGTGCTTGAGGTCCATCACCATCACCTCGTCCCACAGGTCCAGGCGCTTCAGCTCGCGCACCAGGGATTGGTTGATGACGGTGAACTCGCCCGACAGATTGCTCTTGACCGACAGGTTGCCGAAGCACGGCTCGATCGAGGCATCGACGCCGACGATGTTGCTGATGGTGGCCGTCGGCGCAATCGCCACGCAGTTGCTGTTGCGCATGCCGTCGCGCGCCATCTTCGTGCGCAGCGCATCCCAGTCGAGCGTGCTCGAGCGATCCACCTCCACGTAACCGCCGCGAGCGCGCTCCAGCAGCGCCAGCGTATCCAGCGGCAGCACGCCCCGATCCCACAGCGAACCCGGGTAGGACGAATAGCGTCCGCGCTCGGCGGCCAGTTCGGTGCTGGCCCAGTAGGCGTGGTAGCAGACGGCTTCCATCGACTCGTCGGCGAACTGCACAGCCTGTTCGGACGCGTAGGGAAGGCGCAGCGCGTACAGCGCGTCCTGAAAACCCATCAGCCCCAGGCCGACCGGCCGGTGGCGCAGGTTGGCGTCGCGCGCCTTCTTGACCGCGTAGTGGTTGATGTCGATGACGTTGTCGAGCATGCGCATGGCGGTCGACACGGTTTTCTGCAGCTTCTCGTGATCGATGCCGCCGTTCCGGATGTGGCGCAGCAGGTTGACCGAGCCGAGGTTGCAGACCGCGGTTTCGCCGTCGCTGGTGTTGAGCGTGATCTCGGTGCACAGGTTGCTGGAATGCACCACGCCGGCGTGCTGCTGCGGGCTGCGGATGTTGCAGGCGTCCTTGAAGGTGATCCAGGGGTGCCCGGTCTCGAACAGCATCGACAGCATCTTGCGCCACAGCTCGATTGCCGGGATGGTCTTGCTGGGCTGGATCTCGCCGCGCGCAGCGCGCTCTTCGTAGGCGACGTAGGCTTGCTCGAATTCGGCGCCGAACTTGTCGTGCAGGTCGGGCACGTCACTGGGAGAAAACAGTGTCCACTGGCCTTGCTCCATCACCCGGCGCATGAACAGGTCCGGCACCCAGTTGGCCGTGTTCATGTCGTGCGTGCGGCGGCGGTCGTCGCCGGTGTTCTTGCGCAGCTCCAGGAACTCCTCGATGTCGAGGTGCCAGGTCTCCAGGTAGGCGCACACCGCGCCCTTGCGCTTGCCGCCCTGGTTGACGGCCACCGCGGTGTCGTTGACCACCTTCAGGAACGGCACCACGCCCTGCGACTCGCCGTTGGTGCCCTTGATGTGGCTGCCGAGCGCGCGCACGCGCGTCCAGTCGTTGCCCAGGCCGCCGGCGTATTTCGACAGCAGGGCGTTTTCCTTGATCGCCTCGTAGATGCCTTCCAGATCGTCGGGCACCGTGGTCAGGTAGCACGACGACAGTTGCGAGCGCCGGGTGCCGCTGTTGAACAGGGTGGGCGTGCTGCTCATGAAGTCGAAGCTGGACAGCAGCTCGTAGAACTCGATGGCGCGCGCCTCGCGGTCGATTTCATTCAATGCCAGACCCATGGCCACGCGCATGAAGAAGGCCTGCGGCAGCTCGATGCGCCGCTTGCGCACGTGCAGGAAGTAGCGGTCGTACAGCGTCTGCAGGCCGAGGTAGTCGAACTGCAGGTCGCGCTCGGGCTTCAGCGCCGCGCCCAGCCTGCCGAGGTCGAACTGCAGCAGGCGCTCGTCCAGCAGTTCCTCGTCCACGCCCTTGCGGATGAACTGCGGGAAGTGGGCGGCACAGCGCTCGGCCAGCTGCGGCAGGCTCACGGTTTCGCCCAGCACCTCCCTGGCAATGGTGTGCAGCAGCAGGCGTGCGGTCGCGTAGGTGTAGTCGGGCTCCTTCTCGATCAGCGTGCGCGCGGCCAGGATGGCGGCCTTGTAGACCTCCTCCACCGGCACGCCGTCGTACAGGTTGCGCAGGGTTTCGGCCAGGATCGGCTCGGGCCTGACGTCGGCATCCAGGCCGGCGCAGGCCTGGGCCAGCAGCGCCTGCAGCGCCGGCTGGTCGAGCGCGACGCGCTCGCCGCGCTCCAGCACGTGCAGCACCGGCGCGGCCGGTGCATCGATCTTCTGCCGTGCACGCTCCTGCGCGCGGCGCTCGCGGTAGAGCACGTAGGCGCGCGCCACCTCGTGGTGGCCGCCGCGCATCAGGCCAAGCTCGACCTGGTCCTGCACGTCCTCGATGTGGAAGGTGCCGCCGCTCGGGCGCGAGCGCAGCAGCGCGCGCACCACGGCGCGGGTGAGGCCGTCGACCAGCTCGCGCACGCTGGCCGAGGCGGCGCCCTGCGTGCCGCGCACGGCCAGGAAGGCCTTCATCATCGCGACGGCGATCTTGCTCGGCTCGAAGGCGACCACGGCGCCGTTGCGGCGAATGATCTGGTAATGGCTGAAATCGCTGGCTGGCGTCGCTCCGGCCATGGGGCGCGACGCGGGCAGGGCGATGCCGGGCGCGCCGAGATCGGGGCGCAGGGTGTGGGCAGTTGACATGAAAATCCTTGCTGGTCTGGTGGGGGAAGCGCCGTGCCGGGGGTTCTTGTGTTGTTGATCGGCACGGGCATGCATACTATATATAGTGTGTTTGATAACATCAACACACTACCGCTAGTGTTTACCATGAAGCTTGCTCGCACGGGCAGAGCGGCGCTGCCGCCCTGACGCGGTGCGGTGCGTGCGAGGATCAGTCTTGCGCTGCTGCCGGAAAGGCGCATGCGCTCCAGCCCAGCTGGCGCCGCAGGCGCGGCCAGTCGAAGCCGGGCCCGGGGTCGTGCTTGCGCCCGGGTGCGACGTGCTCGTGGCCGGCGATGGCGCGGATCGGGTAGCCGTCGGCCAGCGCCGCGCACAGGCTGGCCAGGCTCTCGTATTGCGGCGGCTCGAAATGCCCGCCCTCGAGTCCCTCGAGTTCGATGCCGACCGAGTAGTCGTTGCAGTCGGGTCGACCCTCGAAGCAGGACTGGCCGGCGTGCCAGGCGCGCTCGTCGCAGCTCACGAACTGCCACAGCGCCCCGTCACGGCGGACATAGAAATGCGCCGAGACCTTCAGCCCGCGGATGCTGTCGAAATAGGAATGCGCGCCCCAGTCCAGCGCATTGCAGAACAGCGCCTGCACATGCTCGCCGGTGAACTCGCCCGGCGGCAGGCTGATCGAGTGCACCACGATCAGGCTGACGTCGGTGCCCACGGGGCGTGGGCCGCGATTGGGCGAGGCCAGCCAGCGCGCGTGACGGTACCACCCGACCCGCCACAACTGGGTTGCCGGCGGATCGGTGCCGGGATCCGTCGGCACCTGGTGAATCATCGTGCCGCGCACCGTCTGCCGGCGGCTTGGCTGGCCGCGGTGGCCACGGGCGGCGAATGGCTCGCCGCTGTCGCTGACGGTGTGTCTGCGCAGACTGCCTGCTGCTGCGAAGGCGGCCTGGGTTTCATTCGCCCTCGGACTCGCGCCGATGGCCAATCGAGCAGTAGCTGCCGCGCTGCCCGGTCACCGCCTCGTCGCCCGGGACATGGATGCCGCAGCGCGTGCAGCGGATCATCGGCAGGGTTCCCGTCCGCGCGTCACCCGCCTGCCGGCTGCTGTGCTTCAGCCGCCGGCCGCGCTGCCACAGCCACACGCCGGCCAGCACCGCCAGCAGCACGATCAGCAGCTTCATGCCGCGCGTTCCAGCAGCACTTCCATCACGAAGCGCGAGCCCACATAGCCCAGCAGCATCAGGGCGGCGCCGATGTAGACCACGCGCACCGCGCGTCGGCCGCGCCAGCCAAAGCGCGAACGGCCCAGCAGCAGCACGCCGAAGGTCAGCCAGGACAGCAGGGTGAAGATGCGCTTGTGGTCCCAGCGCCAGCCGGTGTAGGCGTCGCCGTACAGCACCTCGCCGAAGAAGGCGCCGGCCAGCATGGTGAAGGTGAGCAGCACGAAGCCGGCGCCGACGAAGCGGAACATCAGCCGCTCCAGCGTCAGCAGCGGCACGCCTTCGTCCACCGCCTGCGCCGCCTGCCGCATGCGCGCCTCGGCGCGCGACATGGCCCAGCCATGGACCACCGCCGCGGCCAGCAGGCCGTAGGCGGCAATCCCCAGCGCCCAGTGCAATGGCAGCAGTGGCGACGAGGTGGCTGGCGGCGGCGCACCTGGAAACAGCAGCGCCAGCACGATCGCGGCCGCGCCGAAGCCGGCCAGCGCCCAGCGCGCCTTCAGCCGTGGGTAGAGCTGGCTTTCGACCGCGTACACCGTGAGCACCAGCCACACCGTGATCGATAGCGCCGGCGCGAAGCCGAAGCGCGGCGGCCCGCCGAGCAGGCTCCAGGCCAGCAGCAGGCCGTGCAGCAGCCAGGCCAGCAGCAGCACGCGGCGCGCGGTCACGGCGCCGACGGCGCGCGCGGCCAGCGCCGGTACCGCGTAGGCCAGCGCGGCCATCGCGGCCAGCAGCAGGCCGACGGGAGAGGTGCTGGCTAGAATCATGCGTAAAGTTTACCCCTGCGGGGTAAATGCGCGCCTGCTTTCTCTTGCAGCGGGACGCGGCTCGTGGCCCCATCGAGCCCGCCCCGCAGCAGCCCCCCATGGCCGTTTCGCGGCCTCTTGTTTTCTGACCAAGTCGTTGCTGGCGGGGTGCAACGTCTTCGCAACGAATTACCGAGCACCAACATGGCTTCCACCCTCACCGACAAGCTCTCCGGCCTGGTCAAGAAGATCTCGGGCCAGGCGCGCATCACCGAATCCAACGTGCAGGACATGCTGCGCGAGGTGCGCATGGCGCTGCTGGAGGCCGACGTGGCGCTGCCGGTGGTGCGCGACTTCATCGCCCGCGTCAAGGACAAGGCGATGGGCCAGGAGGTGCTGGGCAGCCTCAAGCCCGGCCAGGCGCTGGTAGGCATCGTCAACCGCGAGCTGGCGGCGACCATGGGCGAGGGCGTGGCCGACCTCGACCTGGCCGCGCAGCCGCCGGCGGTGATCCTGATGTCGGGCCTGCAGGGTGCGGGCAAGACCACCACCACGGCCAAGCTGGCGCGGCATCTGATCCAGCGGCGCAAGAAGAAGGTACTCACGGTGTCGGGCGACGTGTATCGCCCGGCGGCGATTGAGCAGCTCAAGACCGTGACCGCACAGGCCGGCGCCGACTGGTTTCCCAGCACGCCGGAGCAGAAGCCGCTGGACATCGCGCGCGCCGCGCTCGACCACGCCAGGAAGCACTTCTACGACGTGCTGATCGTCGACACCGCCGGCCGACTGGCGATCGACGAGGCGCTGATGCAGGAGATCAAGGCGCTGCACGGCGCCCTCAAGCCCGTCGAGACCCTGTTCGTGGTCGATGCCATGCAGGGCCAGGACGCGGCCAACACGGCCAGGGCCTTCAAGGAGGCGCTGCCGCTTACCGGCATCGTGCTGACCAAGATGGACGGTGATTCGCGCGGTGGCGCGGCGCTGTCGGTGCGCCAGGTCACCGGCGCGCCGATCAAGTTCGCCGGCGTGTCGGAGAAGATCGACGGCCTGGAGGTGTTCGACGCCGAGCGCCATGCCGGCCGCATCCTCGGCATGGGCGACGTGGTGGCGCTGGTCGAGCAGGTCACGGCCAACGTCGACATCGAGGCGGCCAAGAAGCTGGCCGAGAAGGTCAAGAGCGGCAGCGGCTTCGATCTGCAGGATTTCCTCGGCCAGCTGCAGCAGATGAAGCAGATGGGCGGCCTCGGCAGCCTGATGGACAAGCTGCCGAGCCAGCTGACCGGCAAGGCCAGCGACACCGACCTGGCACGCGCCGAAAAGGACATCCGGCGCAAGGAAGGCATCATCAACAGCATGACGCTGCAGGAGCGTCGCAAGCCCGAGCTGCTCAAGGCCAGCCGCAAGCGCCGCATCGCCGCCGGCGCTGGCGTGCAGGTGCAGGAAGTCAACCGCCTGCTGAAGGAATTCGAGCAGATGCAGGGGATGATGAAGCAGTTCAAGGGCGGCGCGATGGCCAAGATGATGCGCCGCATGGGTGGCATGAAGGGCTTGGGCGGACTGATGGGTGGCGGCATGCCGCCGCTGCCGCCAGGCCTGGGCGGCCCGGGCGGACCGAAGCGCCCGTTCTGATCCATGACCGGCGCTGGCGCGCCACGATCTTGGCTGCGCCTTCGATGACGCGGCCGACGGCGCATGACGGAAAACCGGTCGTGGCGCGCCAGCGCCGTCATTCGCACCGATCAGTCGAAACGCCAATCGGCCCTCACCGCGTCGCCCGTGCGCAGGGTGTAGTCGACGTTGTCCAGGATGATGGCGTTCATGCCGAAGGTCAGGGCGCCGTCCAGGCGCGGGTCGGCGCGGTAGGCCTGCAGCGTGTCCATCACCTCGGGGCTGACGGTGCCCGTCGCGGGATCGACGTTCGGGATCGGGCAGCGGCCGCAGGGCTTGACCAGCCGCAGCCGCACCTCGCCCTCGGCGGTGGCGATGCGCAACTCGCGCAGCCGGTCCTCGTCGTGCGGCGCCAGGCCGGCCAGCACCAGGTTGGGCCGGAAGCGCTCGATGCCGACCGGCGCATGACCGCCCGCGGCCAGGCGCCGGTTCAGTTCGGCCAGCGAACCCTCGCCGACCACCAGCAGCGGAAAGCCGTCGGCGAAGGCGATCGGTGCCAGGGCGTCGCCGGTCCACTGGCGCGACGCCAGCCTTTGCTGCTCGGGGTCGAAGCGCGCCAGCCGCAGCCCAGGCTGGCCGAGGAAGTCGCTGAACCACTGCGCCGCCACGCCGCCCATGTCCCAGGCCTCGATCTCGTCGTTCCACACCCGCACGCGGGCCGGCTTTTCGACCTCGTTGATCCCCAGGTGCAGCGCCAGCATGCCGGACGCACGCAGCACCACCTCCAGCCGCTTCAGTTGCGGGCGCACCAGCGCCAGGCGCGGGAATTCGCGCTGGCTGATGAAGCGGCCGTGGGCGTCCACCACCATCCAGGCGCGGTCGAGGTCGAGGCCGGTTTCGGTCAGCAGCGCGTCGTCCAGTTCGATGCCGGAGCAGGACTTGACGGGATACACGAACAGGCGCGCCAGGCTGGAATGCAGGTCGGGGTCGGTCATGGCTGGGTCTGAAAAGAAGGCGGGGCGGGCGGAGCGGTCGGCGCCGATTGTGCGTCATGCCACCGGGCGCGGCGCCCTCGATCGCCGGCGCGCCCGGTCCGACCCGCCTCTTACAATGCCCGCATGGCCGCTGACCCCGACATCTGCATCCGCGGCGCCGGCATCGTCGGACGCACGCTGGCGCTGCTGCTGGCGCGTGCGTGCCTGCGCGTGGCGCTGGTCACCGGCCCCGAGCCGGTGGTCGAGCGGCCCCAGGACGTGCGCGCCTACGCACTCAACACCGCCGCCAGGCAGTTGCTGGGCAGCCTGCGCTGCTGGCCCGACGAGCGCGCGGCGACGCCGGTGCTGGCCATGCAGGTCTACGGCGATCGCCAGGGCACGGTGCGCTTCGATGCCACGGCCCAGGGCGTGCCGGCCTTGAACTGGATCGTCGACGTGCCGGCGCTGGAGCGGCAGCTGGCGCAGGCCGTGGGCTACCAGGGCGACATCGAACTGGTGGCCGAACCCGTGGCGGCGCCGCTGACGGTGGTCTGCGAGGGCCGCGCCAGCCGCACGCGCGCCGAGCTGGGGGTCGAGTTCGAGACCTCGCGCTACCCGCAGCAGGCGATTGCGACCCGGCTCGATTGCGAGCGCGCGCACCAGCAGGTGGCGCACCAGTGGTTCACGCCCGACGGCGACATCCTGGCGCTGCTGCCGCTGGACGGGCCGCAGGGCCGCCAGGTGGCGCTGGTCTGGTCGGTGCGCGAGGAGCGCGTGGACGAGCTGATGGCGCTGGATGACGCCGAGTTCGCCGCGCGCGTGTTCGAGCACAGTGGCGGCGTGCTGGGCGTGCTGGGCGCGCTGAGCGTCCAGGGCCCGCGTGCCCGCTGGCCGCTGTTGCTGGCGCGCGCGACGCGCTGGGTCGGCCGCATGCCGGGCCAGCCCGGCCACAGTTTCGCGCTGGCTGGCGACGCCGCGCACGCCATGCATCCGCTGGCCGGCCAGGGCCTGAACGTCGGCCTGGGCGACGTGGCCGAGCTGGCGCGGGTACTGAGCGCGCGCGAACCCTGGCGCTCGCCGGGCGAGCTGAAGCTGCTGCGCCGCTACGAGCGCGCGCGCCAGGGCGACTGGCTGCGCATGAGCCTGGCGACCGATGGACTGCAGCAGCTGTTCGGCCGGCCCGAGGCCGCGGCGGCGCTGCTGCGCAACTGGGGCATGGGCCTGTTCGATGTCAGCGGCCCGCTGAAGTCGCGCGTGACGCGCCTGGCGATGGGAACCGCCTAGGGCGCGCGCGGCTCCGATTCAAACCATTCCTGCAATCCTTGCGGTTCTTCTCATCATGACTCTGCATCTTCGTACCCGCACCGTGCTGCTGGCCTGCGCCCTGGTGCTGCCCTTGCTGGCGGCTGGCCAGGAGGCGACCATCCGCAAGAACCTGGCCGAGCGCATCCCGGCGCTGGCCCAGATCGACGAGGTCAGCAAGACGCCGATGGCCGGCCTGTACGAGGTGCGCATCGGCACCGATCTGCTGTACACCGACGCCGAGGGCAACTTCCTGATCCAGGGCAGCCTGCTCGACACCAAGGCGCGCCGCAACCTGACCGAGGAGCGCATCGACAAGCTGACCGCGATCGACTTCAAGGACCTGGACCTGAAGAACGCCTTCACCCAGGTGTTCGGCGACGGCAAGCGCAAGCTGGCGGTGTTCGAGGATCCCAACTGCGGCTACTGCAAGCGCTTCGAGAAGGACTTGCAGAAGGTCGACAACGTCACCGTGCATTTCTTCCTGATCCCGATCCTGGGCGCCGACTCGGTCGAGAAGTCGCGCCAGATCTGGTGCAGCGCCGACAAGCTGAAAACCTGGAACGACTGGATGCTGCGCGACATCGCGCCCAAGGAGCAGGCTGGCTGCAACACCGATGCGCTGACCGCCAACCTGGAGTTCGCCAAGAAGTACCGCATCACCGGTACGCCGACGCTGATCTTCGCCGACGGCAAGCGCGTGCCCGGCGCCATCAACGCGCAGCAGATCGAGCAGAACCTGGCGCGCTGATGGCTGGGGGCGGGTGGTTTCGGCTGGCTTGAGATGGTGACCCGCAAGCGCGCGCAGGACCGGGAGGCCGCGGTGGAGCCGGCGGCGTCGGTGCACTACCGGGTCTCGATCGCCAGCCTGGCCGGCCACCGCTACGCCATCGAGTTGCAGATACGGCAGCCGGCGGCGCGCCAGCGCGTGTCCTTGCCGGTGTGGATTCCGGGCAGCTATCTGGTGCGCGAGTTCGCGCGCCACCTGCAGGCCCTGAGCGCGCGGCAGGGCCGCCGTGCCCGTGCCGTGCGGCAGGTCGACAAGTGCAGCTGGGACATCGATTGCGACCCGCGCCGGCCGCTGGTGCTGCGCTACGAGGTCTATGCCTTCGACCACTCGGTGCGCACCGCCTGGCTGGACGCGCAGCGCGGCTTCTTCAACGGCACCAGCCTGCTGCTGCGCGTGCACGGGCTGGAAAGTGGCGAGCACGCGCTGACCGTGGCGCCGCCACGCGAATGCCCCGACTGGCGGCTGGCCACCGCGATGACGCCGCAGGCGATCGATGTGCGCGGCTTCGGCACCTACGTCGCGGCCGACTACGCCGAACTCGTCGACCACCCGGTCGAGTTGGGTGCGTTCTGGAGTGGCGGGTTCAGGGCCGGCGGCGTGCCGCACCGCTTCGTCGTCGCCGGTGCTGCGCCCTCGTTCGACGGCGAGCGCCTGCTGCGCGACACGCAGAAGATCTGCGAGGCGGCGATCCGCTGCTGGCATGGCGCCGGACGACCGCCGCACCGGCACTACCTGTTCATGCTGAACGCCGTCGACGACGGCTACAGCGGGCTGGAGCACCGCAACAGCACGGCGCTGATCTGCGCGCGGCGCGAGTTGCCGCGCGTCGGCGCGCCCGCCGAAGCGGCGCGCGTGGGCGACGGCTACCTGACCTTGCTGGGCCTGATCAGCCACGAGTATTTCCACACCTGGAACGTCAAGCGCCTGCGCCCGACCGAGTTCGAGCACTATGACTACCAGCGCGAGAACTACACCCGCCTGCTGTGGTTCTTCGAGGGCTTCACCAGCTATTACGACGACCTGCTGCTGCGCCGCGCCGGGCTGATCGACGACGCGGTCTACCTCAAGCTGCTGAACACGAGCATCAACCAGGTGCTGCAGGCGCCGGGACGCCACGTGCAATCGGTCGCGCAGGCCAGCTTCGATGCCTGGGTGCGCTACTACCGACCGGACGAGAACACCCCCAACAGCACCATCAGCTATTACACCAAGGGCGCGCTGGTGGCGCTGTGCTTCGACCTGACGCTGCGGCGCGAGGGCAGCGGCACGCTGGATGAGGTGATGCGCGCGCTGTGGCGCCGCTGCAGCGGCGGCCCGATGAGCGAGGCCGACTTGGTTGCCGTGCTGGCCGAGCTGGGGCGGCGCGACTTCGGCGCCGAGCTGGCGGCCTGGGTGCACGGCACCGCGGAATTGCCGCTGAAGGACCTGCTGCAGGCGCATGGCGTCGTGGTGCGCGAGGAGCCTTCGCAGTTGGCACAGGCGCTGGGTCTGCGGGTGGACGAGTCGACCGGCATCCGCATCAAGATGGTGCTCGAGGGCGGCCCGGCCGCGCGCGCCGGCATGGCGGCGGGCGACGAGTGGCTGGGCATCGAGCTGGCGCCGCCGCGCGGCCGCGGCGCGCCGGGTTCATCGGCCGCCGCCTGGCGCCTGATGCGCCTGGACGAGTTGCCGCTGTACGCTGGCTCGGCATCCCGGGTCACCGCGCTGGTGGCGCGCGACAAGCGCCTGCTGCGCCTGCCGCTGAGCTTGCCGAAACAAGCCATCACATGGCGCCTGCTCCCGCGTGAAGGTACCGACGACGGCGGCACGACGTGGCCGGGCCGCTGAGCGATCGCCGGCGCCTGTTCCGCGAGCCTTCGCTGCTGGTCGCGCTGCTGCTGGTGCTGCTGCTGCATGCAGCGGCCTTGCTGTCATTGCGGTACTTGATCCAGCCGCCCAGCCTGTTGCGCGCCATGGCGCCGCCGTTCTATACGCGCACCATCGTGCCCGAGGCGCCGCCGGTCCAAGCCGTCGCGGCCGTTGCCGCGGCGACGCCCAGCCAGGCACGTCCGGCCCGGCCGGTGGCGCGCATCCGCCGGGCCCGCGCGCCCGATGCCGGCCGGGCCAAGCGGCGTGCCGCTGCCAAAGCCGCCAAGAGGGTTGAGTCGACCGACGAGGAATTGGCCAGCACGCCGCCGCCGGCGTTGCCGGAGCCGCCGGCCTCGGCACCGGAATTGGCGGCGTCCAGTCCAGAGCCGCCGGCTTCCGCGCCGGAATCGGCGACGGCGGCGCTAGCCGCGCCCGACGCGGACGCCGCACCCACCCTGGTGCCTGAGCCCGAGGCCACGGCAGCGGCCAGCGAGGTGGCGGTCGCTGGCGCGCCAGCCTTTCTCGCCACCTGGCCGAGCGACACGCGCCTGTCCTATACGCTGGGCGGCAACTACCGCGGTGAGTTGCACGGGAGCGCGCGCGTGCTGTGGCAGCGTGAGGGCACGCGCTACCACGCGGCGGTGGAAATGAGCGCCGGCCTGCTGGCCTCGCTCAGCTTCAGCAGCCAGGGCGAGATCACCGCCGGCGGCCTGATGCCCGAGGTGTACGAGGAGGACGTGCGCGGCCGCCGGCGTGGCGTGCGCATTGGTGAGGACGTGCGCCTGAACAACGGCCGGCGCGTGCCGCGGCCGGAGGCGGTGCAGGACACCGCCAGCCAGTTCGTCGAACTTGGCCACCGCTTCTCGACCGGCCAGGTGCCGCTGGTGCCCGGTGCGCAGGTGCGCTTCGCGATGGCGCGACCGGGTGGCATCGACGACTGGATCTACGATGTGGTGGGCGAGGAAGTGCTGTACCTGCCGCGGCTCGGCCCGGTCGCCACCTTCCACCTCAAGCCGCGACCGCTGGCCAAGCCGCGCGGCCCGATCACGGCCGAGATCTGGTACGCGCCCAGCTTGCAGTACCTGCCGGTGCGCATCAAGATCACCCAAGGGCCGGAGACGTACATCGACCTGCTGGTGGACACGATCGAGCAGCGCTGACGTTCATCAATCGACGGCTGCCCGCGAACGCCGGGGAGCGGGCTTGGCCCGGCCACTGGCGTTGTTCCCCTCACGGGAAGGTGCGTCAGCGGCTTCAAGGGGGGGATTTATTTCGGCCTCAGATCGACCACCCGCCGCGCCTTGCCCACGCTGCGCTCGATGCCGCCCTCGTGCTTGAGCTCGACCTCCACGCTGCTGCCGACGTAGACCTTGATCTCGTGCTGAAGCAGCTTGGCGGCGGCACGCGCCTCGATGCCTTCGGGGTCGAGTCCCGGCGTGGTCTCCACCGTCACCTTGAGGTTGTCCATCGGGCCGGTGCGTGTCAGCACGCACTGGTAGTGCGGCGACAGCTCGGGCCGGCGCAGGATCAGCTCCTCGATCTGGGTCGGGAACACGTTGACGCCGCGGATGATCATCATGTCGTCGCTGCGGCCGGTGATCTTCTCCATCCGGCGCATGGTGCGCGCGGTGCCGGGCAGCAGGCGCGTGAGGTCGCGCGTGCGGTAGCGGATGATGGGCAGCGCCTCCTTGGTCAGGCTGGTGAAGACCAGTTCGCCCTGTTCGCCGTCGGGCACTGGGTCGCCAGTCTCGGGGTCGATGATCTCGGGGTAGAAGTGGTCTTCCCAGATGGTCGGCCCGTCCTTGGTCTCGACGCACTCGTTGGCGACGCCCGGGCCGATTACCTCCGACAGGCCGTAGATGTCCACGGCGTCGATGCCCATGCGCGCCTCGATGGCGGCGCGCATCTCGTTGGTCCAGGGTTCGGCGCCGAAGATGCCCAGCCGCAGCGACAGCTCGCGCGGGTCCAGTCCCATGCGCTCGACCTCGTCGGCGATCGACAGCATGTAGCTGGGCGTGACCATGATGATGTCGGGCCTGAAATCCTGGATCAGCTGAATCTGCCGCTCGGTCTGGCCGCCGCCGAAGGGCACCACCGTCAGGCCCAGGTGCTCGGCGCCGTAGTGCGCGCCCAGGCCGCCGGTGAACAGGCCGTAGCCGTAGCTGATGTGCACGATGTCGCCCGGCCGCGCGCCAGCGGCGCGGATGCTGCGCGCCACCACGCTGGCCCAGGTGTTGATGTCGTTGCGGGTGTAGCCGACCACCGTCGGCTTGCCGGTGGTGCCGCTGCTGGCGTGCACGCGCACCACCTGCTCGCGCGGCACCGCGAACATGCCGAACGGGTAGCTGTCGCGCAGGTCGTTCTTGGTGGTGAAGGGAAACTCGGCCAGGTCGGCCAGGCTGCGGCAGTCGTCGGGGTGCACGCCGGCGGCGTCGAACTTGGCCTGGTAGACCGGTGAGTGCTGGTAGGCGTGGGCCAGCGTGCGCTGCAGGCGCTGCAGCTGCAGCGCGCGCAATTCGTCGACGCTGGCTTTCTCGATCGGTTCCAGCGGAAAGCTGCTGGTGGTCATGGGGTGGTCTCCTGGCTCGTGTGTTCCGGCGGCACGGCGATGACGGTACCGCTGATCTGGGTGCTCTTGCCGCGAAACAGGGCCACGGCTTGCCCCTTCTGGTTGCTGACGCGAATGTCGTATACGCCGTGGCGACCGTTCAGCACCTGCTCGATGCCTTCGCTGGTCAGCACATCGCCCTCGTGCGCCGGCCGCAGGAACTCGATGCTGCAGCCGTTGGCGACGGTGTTGTGGTTGCGGCTGTTGCAGGCGTAGGCGAAGGTCGAATCGGCCAGCGTGAAGATGAAGCCGCCGTGGCAGATCTTGTGGCCGTTCAGGTGCAGTGGCTTGACCACCATGCGCATCGTCGCGCGGCCCGGCTCGCAACTCAGCAGTTCGATGCCCATGGTGTCCTTCGAGGCCGCATCGAGGGCATACATGGATTCGCCGACCTGGCGCGCCAGTTTGCCGGCGTCGGCTTCGCTCACATGCACGCTCATCATTCGCCCCTGAACTGTGGCGCGCGCTTTTGCAGGAAGGCGCTCACGCCCTCGATGTAGTCGTGCGTGAAGCCCAGGCGCGACTGCACGTCGCGTTCCAGGTCCAGCTGCTCGTCCAGGCTGTGCGTGTGCGCGCCGCGCAGCAGGTGGCGCGTGGCCACCAGCGCCTTGGTCGGCATCGCGGCCAGTCGCTCGGCCATGGCGCTGGCGGCGGCCAGCGCATCGTCAGCCACGTCCCAGATCATGCCCATCGCCTTGGCGTCCTGGGCCGACAGCTTGTCGCCCGTCAGTGCCAGCGCCATCGCGCGCGCCAGGCCCACGCGTTGCGGCAGCAGCCAGGTGCCGCCGGAATCGGGCACCAGGCCGATCTTGCTGAAGGCCTGGATAAAGCTGGCGCCCGGCGCCGCGATGGCGATGTCGCAGGCCATGGCCACCGACGCACCGGCACCGGCCGCCACGCCGTTGACGGCGCATATCGTCGGCACCCGAACATTGATCAGCCGCCGCGTGGTGGGATTGAAGGCCTGATCGATCACCGGGCCGGGGTCGGCGCGGAACATGATGTCGTCGCCCGCGCGAAAGTCGAATTCCGACAGGTCGGCGCCGGCGCAGAAGGCGCGGCCGGCGCCGGTCAGCACCAGCGCGCGGATGGCCTTGTCGGCTTCGATCCGATCCAGCGCCGCCCACAACTCGCGGTGCATCTGGCGCGTGAAGCTGTTCAGCGAGGCGGGGCGGTTCAGGGTGAGGACCGCGACGGCGCCGTGTTCCTGGTACAGAACACTGGGTTCCGGGCTGCTTGTCATGACTTGCTTGTCTCCTTGGGGTGCGAATTTACCATTGACCGACTGAACGGTCGGTTAATGGGGCTGCGACGTCGCCGGCGGGCGATATAGTGCCAGTCGACCGCCACACATGACACAAGGAGAATCCCGTGAGCTACGAATTCATCACCGTCCGCACCGAAGCCGACAAGGTTGGCATCATCACGCTGAACCGGCCCAAGCAGCTCAATGCGCTGAATGCCCGGCTGATGGTGGAACTGGGTCAGGCGCTCAAGGCCTTCGACCAGGATGCGGCGATCGGCTGCATGATCCTTACCGGCAGCGAGAAAGCCTTTGCCGCCGGCGCCGACATCGGCGCCATGGCCAGCTACGGTTTCGCCGACGTCTACAAGGACGACTACATCACGCGCGACTGGGAGCACATCCGCTCGATCCGCAAGCCGGTGATCGCCGCCGTCAGCGGCTTCGCGCTGGGCGGCGGCTGCGAGTTGGCGATGATGTGCGACTTCATCATCGCCGCCGACAACGCCAGGTTCGGCCAGCCCGAGATCAAGCTCGGCATCATCCCCGGCGCTGGCGGCACCCAGCGCCTGCCGCGCGCGGTCGGCAAGGCCAAGGCGATGGACCTGGCGCTCACCGGCCGCATGATGGACGCGCAGGAGGCCGAGCGCGCCGGCCTGGTGAGCCGCGTGGTGCCGCTGGACAAGCTGATGGACGAAGCGCTGGGCGCGGCCCTGGCCATCAGCGGCTTCGGCCAGCTGGCCGTGATGGCGGCCAAGGAATGCGTCAACCGCGCCTTCGAGGGCCCGCTGGCCGACGGCGTGATGTTCGAGCGCCGCCTGTTCCACGCCCTGTTTGCCACCCAGGACCAGAAGGAAGGCATGGACGCCTTCATCAACAAGCGGCCGGCGGTGTTCAAGCATCAGTGATGCTGCGAAGGCCGGCCAATTCCGCCGAGTTGCGTTATATAATGCCCGGCTCGGCGCTTTAGCTCAGTCGGTTAGAGCGATGGAATCATAATCCACAGGTCCGCGGTTCGAGTCCGTGAAGCGCCACCAAGCCACATGGGGAAAGCCCGCTACGCAAAACGTAGCGGGCTTTTTCATTGTCCGGGCATGGCGGCTGCCTTTTTCCGAAACGGTGCCCGGACGATCAGCCCCGAGCCCGGGACTGCACACTCGATGCGTGAGGCGCTGCACGGCAGCGGGACGCGCGGGGCCGCGCTGCGCTGAAACCGAGCGTTTTTCTGCTCATGCGCCCACTGGCACACACCATTGCGCTGATACCTCCGGCTTGGGCCGCCAAGTGGTGCCGTCGCTCTCAGCGCGTGCGCCGGGCTTGGGCCTAAGGGTGGCTCTGCTCGGCGTTCGGATCATCCGGCCCGTCCTTCAACTTGCCGTGCTGGCGTGCCCAGGCAGAGGCCACCGAGGCGAGCCAGTCGTAGTGACCGGACTTGGCCCGATGCAGACCGTTCATCTGGCAGTACGCCAGGTCGCTTTCGATGCTGGGCCATCGCGGCTTGAACCGGCGCACCAGTTCGCTCCGGGCGATCGCTGCTTCCTGGGCTGGCGGTGCCTCGGCGACGGGCATCGCTGCGGGGCCGGGAGCGGGTTTGCCGTTCGGCCGCCCGGTCGCCCATTCCTCGATGAAGCCCTGGATCTGGAAGTTGACGAACGAGCTCTTGATCAGGCCATCGGCTTCCAGCGACACCGTCGGGACCACCCAGGGGTTGGACCGCAGATGGGGGCATAACTCGCCCAGCGCGGCGTCCCGCTGGATCTGCGCCAGCAACGCCGGCTTGTGCGCCCACTGCTGCGCAGCGACTTCGAGCACGCGCTGCAATACCGTTGCATCCATGACAACATCCCGTGGCGCTCGGTGAGCCAACGCGGGATGAAGGCAGTGCGGTGCCGCAAGTCCTGTTGCCCGCGCGGCAAGAGTGCTGCGCTACTGCTTCATGCGCTGGTTCGCCGGCGGTATCAGATAGGTCGACTGCAGGCGCTTGATCTCGAGCAACAGGTGCGGATGCCTGGGCACCCAGGCCGGTATGCCCACGCCTTCGTTGCGCCAGCGGCTGGGGTGTTGCGGTGCAGGCCAGTGGCCCGGCAGAAATCGCTCACTTCCCAACCCAACTCGGACAGCGCAGCGTCCAGTTCTCCGATCTTCATTTCGTGGTCCCCCTGTGGCCGATCGGTGGCTTGAGTGCCG
>CAZHSD010000036.1:0-25419 GCA_964534975.1 uncultured Ottowia sp.
GATACCGCTCAGAGATCAAATCTATCGATAAGTTTCTTGTGGGACAGCACACTAGCACTCGATAGACGGTCAATTCAAGACGAAATGTCTTCCAAATGGTGGCTGATCAGCGCAAGCAGCTACTTTTTTGAACTGAGTTGCCCTCTCCCGGAGGGAGAGGGAGAAAAGCCCAGGTTCGAGCGCAGCGTATGCCCCGCATGGGCTCCAACGCCCTTCTGGCCGTGCCGAGAAGCACAGGGCGTGGGGCCGGGCATCGCAGCTTGCGCGCAGCAACGCTGCGGGACATGGCCAGTGGGTCGCCTTTGTGTTCGCTCACTTCGCGAACTTTGGTTACTTTCTTTTTGGCGAGACGAAAAGAAAGTGACTGCGCCACCGGGCGCACATCCCGGCCAGCAGCGCACCCAACACCATCAAAGTTCAAGCCGCAAACACACTCCGCCCCCCCAGATATCGAGGCGCAAAGTAGCGGCTGTTCAAACTGTCCCGCCGCACCGTCCCCCCACTCGACGGCGCGTGCACGAACTGATCGCCCCCCACATAAATCCCCATGTGCGAGAACGACGCGCCGGTGGTGTTGAAGAACACCAGATCACCGCGCTGCAGCCGCGCCTCATCCACCGGTCGCGTGGCCGCTGCCCACTGGGCCGTGCTGCGCGGCAGCCGCGCCGCGCCGGCGGCGACCTGACCGTAGACGTAGTGCACCAGCCCGCTGCAATCGAACCCGCCCTCCGGCGTGTTGCCGCCGTAGCGGTACGGCGTGTTCACCAGCAGCATGGCCTGCGCCACGCTGGCCTCGCGGCCAAGCGGGTCGAGCGCCAGCGGCAGCTGCGTGGGCGGCACGGCTCGGGGCACGCGCCATGCTACCGTGCCGCCGGAGGAAGCCCTTCCGCGCGCCGCAGGCGCCGGGCGCCGGCTGGCGCAACCGGCCAGCAGCACACCAGCGGCCAAGGCGACCAGCAGCTGCCGGCGGTCGGCGGGCGTGGCGGGGGATGACGTCAAGCTCATTTCAGGCCTTTCGCGCTTGCCGGAAAAGCGCCGGCAGCTATTTTATGTATAGCATCGACAAAATGCCAAGCGTACGGCCTGCCGCGCGTGGCACGACAGCATCACGATCGCCATGACCCTGCCCTCACACCCGCTCGCCACCGCCGCCCTGTTCGTGCTCACGGCCGTGATGGAAATCCTGGGCTGCTACCTGCCTTACCTGTGGCTGCGCGGCAAGGCCAGCGCCTGGGTGCTGCTGCCGGCAGCGCTGGTGCTGGCGGCCTTTGTGGCGTTGCTGGCACTGCACCCAACGGCCTCGGGGCGGGTGTATGCGGCTTACGGAGGCGTGTACGTGGCGACGGCCATCGCCTGGCTGTGGCTGGTGGACGGCGTGCGGCCGACGCCATGGGACCTGGCCGGCAGCGCGGTGACCCTGGCGGGCATGCTGATCATCGTCTGGGGCTGGCGGCAGGGCAGTTGATGCCCGAGGTATGCCGGTTGATCCCACCCACCGGCGATCCGCAGGGCCGCTCAGATGCGCCCGCGAAAACGCGCCAGCACCTGTGGCAGCGCGTGCCGCATGTGCAGTGACAGGCCCAGCGCCGCCATGTGCCTGCCGTCGCGGCCGAGGATCGTCTCGGATAGCGGCAGGAATTCACGCTCCTCGTAGGACGCGTGCGCCTCGTAGCGGCGCACCAGTGCGTCCAGTGCGTCACCATCCAGTTCTGCGGCACGACCCCGGGCCAGGTTGCGCAGCGCCGGTTCGTGTCGCACCCACTCGGCCTCGACCTCGCGGTGCTCGCGCGTCAGCCGGTCGACGATCTGCTGCACCTGCTGTTGCTCGTCGCCCGGCCGGGCACTGCCCAGCACCGCCGGAAACAGCTCTTTCTCTTCCTGCGCGTGGTGCTCGTAGATGACATCGTGAAAGAACTTCACGGTGTGGTCCGCGACCCGCCGTGCCTGGGCCGCAGCGCGCGCCAGTTCCGGCAGCTCGGCCATCACGCGCAGGTGGTTCAGGATGCCGTCGTGGCAGTACGAGAACTGCTGCAACGGATCGCCGGCGACGGTGGGGTTGGGTGCATCGGGTGTACTCATGCTTGCCTCATGCGCCGTGATCAGCCCATCGTCACCCGTGGCAGCCAGATCGACAGCGCCGGCAGCGCGGCGATCAGGACCAGGCAGACGATCACGGCCAACAGGAACGGCATCGTTGCCTTGAACAGCGACCACATGCGGATGTCGGCCGCCACCATGGCAATGTACAGCCCCGGACCGACCGGCGGCGTCACCAGCCCGATCACGGTGGCCACGGTGCAGACGACGCCGAAATGGATCGGGTCGATCCCCAGTCCGGTGACCACCGGCATCAGAAGCGGCACCACCACGATCAGCACGCTGATGCTTTCGAGGAACATGCCCAGCAACAGCAGCATCCCGATCACCAGCAGCAGAAACAGGAACGGCGAATCAGTCAGACCGGACATGAACTCGACCAGCATGTCGGGCACGCCCTGGAACGCCAGCGCCCAGCTGAGTACAGACGCGGCGGCGATCAGGCCGGTAATGGTCGCGGTGCTCAGCGCCACCGCCAGGAAGATCGATCCGAGGTCGCGCAGCTTCAGTTCGCGATACATGAAGCCCAGCACCAAAGCGATGATCGATGCCACCGCGCCGGATTCGGTGGGTGTCATCACACCAGCCATGATGCCGACGATCACCACCAGCGGAATCAGCGCCGGCACCAGGCCCTCGAACAGGATGCGACCCCTAGCGCCGAGCGCGCGGCCGGCGCCCGAAGGCAGGCTGCCGCCGAACACGCCGCCCAGGAAGATCACCAGCGCCAGCGCCAACACGATCAGCACGCCCGGCAGGATGCCGGCGATGAACAGCGGCCCGATCGGCTGCACCGCGACGACGCCGTAGATGATCATCAGCATCGACGGCGGAATGATCGGCCCCAGCAGCCCGGCCGAGACCGTGACCGCACCGGAGAACGCGCGGTCGTAACCCTTGCGCTCCATCTCCGGGATCATCACCTTGCTCATGACGCCGATCTGCGCCACCGCCGAGCCGAGAATCGACGCCGCCATCGCGTTGGTGACCAGGTTAGCGTATGCCAGCCCCCCCTTGAGCCCCCCCACCAGCACCTCGGCCATCGCCACCAGGCGCTGCGTCAGGCCGGCCTTGTTCATGATCTCACCGACCAGCAGGAACAGCGGTATCGCCAGCAAGCTGTTGATCTCCAGCGCACCGTAGAGCTGAATCGGGATCGAGTCATACAGCACCGCCAGGTCGTTGCTGGCCAGGAACGCGATCGCCCCGACAAGGATCACGCCGACGATCGGCAGGCTCAGCAGCAGCAGGCCGAAAAAAACCGCCAGCGTGGTCATGCGCGCGGCCTTGCAGCCTGCATCAGGCCTTGCAGGTGACGGTAGATCGCCGCCGCCTGGTGCAGCGCCATGCAACTCAGTCCCACCGGCAGCACCGCGTAGGTATACCAGCGCGGCAATTGGGTGGTGGCCGACAGCTCCAAACGCACTTCGGGCCGGCCGACCCACTCCCAAGCCAGCCAGGCGACGAACACCAGCGTGGCCAGCATCACCGCACCGAGCGCAGCCATCAACGCGTGGCCGCCGCGTGGCGTCAACGCGCGCGGCAGGAAATCGATGCTGACCAACTCGCCGCGCCGCGTCAACAGCGACAGTCCGAACACGCTGGCAAACACCAGCAGCTGCACCGAGATCTCCTCGGCCCAGAACAGCGGCGCAGCGAAGAAGTAGCGCAGCACCACCTGGGTCATCATAATCGCGGTGATGCCGCCGGTCAGCAACACCACCAGCACCTGCTCGATCGCAGCCAGTCCGGCGTCGGCACGCTCGACCAATGTCGATACGGGCATCGTCATCTCCTCGTGGTCGGACTGGGGCCAGGCAGCCGCAGCGGGATCAGAGATCCTTGGCCTGCTTGTAGAAATCGGCGATCAGCGGGTTGCGTGCCAAATACTTATCGCGCACCGGCGCGGCGGCGGCCTGGAACGCCGTGGCGTCGAAATCGATCACCTTGGTGCCGTCGGCCTGCGCCTTCTTCAGGTTGCTGCCCTCGGCATCGGCGGCCACCTGCATGCCCCATTTCTCGGCGTCGGCGACGACCTTGCGGATGGTTTCGCGCTCGGCGTCGCTGCGCGCATCCCACCACTTCTTCGATACCGCGATGACGGCCGGGAAGGCCATGTGGTTGGTCAGCGTCAAATTGGGCGCCTGCTGGTAAAACTTCAGGCCAACCAGCGCGTCGAGGTCGACGTCGACCGCGTCCAGCAGCTTGGTGGTCAGCGATGGCGCCACCTCGGACAGCGGCATCGCGGTCGGCGCAGCGCCGATGGCCAGCCACCAGTCGTTATAGACCGGACTCGGGAACGAGCGCACCTTCTTTCCGGCCAGATCCTTCGGGCCGGCGACCGGCTCCAGCGACAGCACCTGGCGCATGCCGGCGAAGGCATAACCGAGACCGACCAGCCCGCTGCTTTCCAGACGCTTGAGCATTTCGCGCGCTGCCGGCGTGTTGGCGGCACGCGCCGCGTGCGGCACGTCCTTGAACACGTAGGGCAGCGACCAGCCGAGCAGTGATTCCTCGCGGTTGGCCAGCCCACCCACCGTGAACACCGAGAACTGCACCGCGCCGGCCTGCATCAGGTTGACCACCTGCGCCTCGTTGCCGAGCTTTTGCAGCGGGCTGACGACGATCTTCATCTTGCCGCCGGTGGCGGTGGCGAGATCGGCGGCGATCTTCTCCGACACCAGGTGCCACACGTGCGTAGGCGGCGTGATGTGCGCCAGCTTGAGCGCCTGCGCCGTGGCGCCGGGCGCGGCGGCAAGGACGACGGTGGCAACGGCTGCCGTGGCAACACCGGACAAGGTCTTGAGCAGCTTCTTCATCTAGGTCTCCTGTGATTCACCGACAGCGTGGCGGCGGGGTTAGAAAACATCAGCGAGCCGCGCTTCAGGCGGCATCGACCTGCACACGGTGCGCGTGCAGAGCTTCGAAGATCGGTGCGTCACCAAAGCGGAACATATCCAGGGCACCGGCGTTCTCCGCCTCGGCCGAGAACGGCACCCACGACGGCACCACGAACATGTCGCCACGCGCCACGCGCCAGCTGCGCTCGCCGACACGCACGGTGCCGCAGCCGTCGAACACCTGGTACACCGAGGAGCCGACCTCGCGCCAGCGGCGCGTGCGCGCGCCGGCGCGCACGCGGTGCATCTCGGTCCGGATGGTGGGCAGCACGTCATGGCCATTGGTCGGGTTGGTGTAGCGCACCGCGGCGTGGCCCGGGCTGAGCGTCACCGCCTGCCCTTCCTGCTCCAGCGCCAGCTGCTCGGTGAGGGCACGATCGGTGTCGACCCAGCGGTAAGCCAGCAGCGGCGTGGCCGGCAGCGCATCGGGTTGCGCCGCCGGACGCAGACCGGGGTAGCCCCACAGCCGCTCCGAGCGCGACCGTTCGGGCGTGGCCATCTCTGCCGGCGACAGCTGGTCGCGGCCGAACTCGAAGAACTGCGACTCGGTGTAGTAGGCGAACGGAATGTCGAGACCATCGATCCACGCCATCGGCGCGCTGGTGGCGTTGTGATGCGCGTGCCAGTTCCAGCCCGACTGCGGCAGGAAGTCGCCGCGCGACATGCGGATGGCATCGCCATTGACTACCGTCCACACGCCCTCGCCCTCGACCACGAAGCGGAACGCATGCTGGGTGTGGCGGTGCTCGGGCGAATCCTCGCCCGGCATCAGGTACTGGATCGCGGCCCACAGTGTCGGCGTCGCGTAAGGCTTGCCGCCCAGCGATGGGTTGGCCAGTGCGATGGCGCGGCGCTCGCCGCCGCGTCCCACCGGCACCAACCGGCCAGCCGCGTCGGCCAGCGCCTTCAGCCGCTCCCAGCGCCACAGGTGCGGCGTCGCCCGGGTGCTCGGGTGCAAGGGCATCAGGTCACCGATCTCGGTCCACAACGGCACCAGCAGCTCCTGCTCAAAGCCGCGGTAGAGTTGCTCAAGCGCGGCTGAGGGATCGGGCTGGCCGTGGCCGGCGTGCACCTGCAGGTGCACCGGGGACGGGGTGGCTTCAGCACTCATGGTGTTCGCTCCTTGCCGGATTCACTCGGCCGCACCGACGTGCAGCACGATCTCGCCCACGCCAGCCACGCGGCCATCGATGCGGTCGCCTGGTTGCAGCGCACCCACGCCCTCGGGCGTACCGGTGTACACCAGGTCGCCGGGCCGCAGGTGGTAATACATCGACAGGTCAGCGATCAGCTCGCGGATGTTCCAGATCAGCTTGTCGACGTCGGAGCGCTGGCGCGTCTGGCCGTTGACCGTAAGCACCAGCTCGCCGCACTCAATCACCACACCCGGCATGGGCACGATCTCCGAAATCACGGCGCCCTGCTCGATGTCCTTACCCAGATCCCAAGGCCGACCCTTCTCGCGCGCAGCCAGTTGCAGGTCACGCCGCGTCATGTCGAGGCCGCAGGCGTAGCCGTAGATCAGCTCGTGCGCATCGGCCTTGGCGACGCGGAAACCCGGCTTGCCGATCACCAGCACCAGTTCCATCTCGTACTGGTAGTCCCGGGTACCCGGCGGGTACGGCACGGTGGCGCCCGACTCGACCAGGGTGGAAGGCGACTTGGTGAAATAAAATGGTACTTCGACCGATTTGTCGACCGGACGGCCCATCTCGACCGCGTGCGCATGGTAGTTCCGCCCGACGAAGAACAGGCGGTTGGCAGGCGCGCGCTCGGCGCGGCCGCGCACCGGAACCGAGGGCACCGCCGGCGGCGTCCACAGGTAGTGGCTTGTGCTCATGGCTGGTGTGGCAGCGCGTTCGTTGTTCGGTGCCCATCGGCCGTGCTGTTGCCGACCTTCCAGTCGTACCGCCACGCCATGCGCCGTACAGGCTTCAGGCGCCCTTGCAGCCAAGCTGGAGGCCGGCGGCGCCTGTCCACTAAAGCGACGACCAAGCCGCCGATGCACCTGTCACCAACGGGCCAGAGGGGCTCCAAATGAATGGTCTTCATCACTATTGTCTAATTATCATGTATACTGATGATTAGTGTACTGATGATTAGTGTACTGCTATAATGCACTTTAATGCATCGGGGTTTACCCCAAATTGAACTCAGTTCCTCACCCGCTCGCACCGGTTGTCGCGCTGGACGCGCAACCTGGTTTCCACATCCGCCGCCTGCAGCAGATTGCCGTCGCGATCTTCCTGCAGGAAACCGAGACGAGCGGCATCACGCCAGTTCAGTATGCGGCGTTGCAGACCGTCGTCAACCAGCCCGGTATCGACCAGCGCACGCTGGCGCGGGCGATCGGGCTGGACACCTCGACGGTGGCTGGCGTCATCGACCGGTTGGAAGCACGCGCGCTGCTGCAGCGTAATGCGTCGCCCGACGATCGACGCGTGCGCCTACTGACGCCGACGGACGACGGTTGCGCCCTGGTGGCACAAGTTGTGCCCGCCATGCTGCGGGCGCAGCAACGCATTCTGGCGCCGTTGCCCACGGCTGAGCAGGCCGAGTTCATGCGCATGCTGCGCACGCTGGTGAGCGCGAACAACGAACTGAGTCGCGCGCCCAGCGAGCCGATCTGAACGGAACGCGTAAGCACCGGCACGCAAAAGGCAGTCTCCCCGAACACCATCGGCCGCTTCCTCCACCGACTGCCTGGCGTGCCTTGCATTCTTGCGGGCGCGCGCTTGGGTTGTCTTCAATTCACTCGCTGGCCCAGGGTCGCGGCGGCGCCTGCAGGCGCGGACCATCAAAGCCACGCACCTCGCCAAAGCGCGCGCTGCCGGCCTGCCAGTCGCGCTGCGCCTGCGTGATGTATGGCTTGCCATGGCCGACGAAATTCCACCAGATGGTGATGTCCTCATCGAATGGCTCGCCGCCGATTAGGATGGCGCGCGTGCCCGCCGCCAGCTCCAGCGCCAGTTCGCCGCCGCCCGCCGGCAGGTACAGCAGTTCGTCAGGCGCCAGCGCCTCGCCCTGAACGATGGCGCTGCCGACCAGCGGCATCAGGCCGTACTCGAACGCCGGATCAAGCGGCAGCGCCAGCCGCGCGCCCTGGGCGGCGAACACGTCGACGCCCATCAGCGGCGTGTGCACCAGCACGGGCGCGCGGCGGCCCTGCCACTGGCCGGCCAGCAGCACGAAGTCGGCGCCGCTGACCTGCCAGCGCGGCAGTTCGGGGTAGTGGTCGAAGCGCGGCGCCATCCCGGCCACGCGCGCGGGCAGCGCGATCCACAGCTGCGCGGCGTGCAGTCGGGTTTCATCGCCCAGCGATTGCTCGGTGTGCGCAATGCCATGGCCGGCGGTCATCAGGTTGACCTGGCCGGGGCGGATGATCTGCTCGTTGCCCAGGCTGTCGCAATGCAGCACCTCGCCTTCCAGCATCCAGGTGAAGGTCTGCAGGCCGGTGTGCGGGTGCGGGCCGACGCGCATGCCGGCGCCGGGCGCGAACCTGGCCGGCCCGGCATGGTCGAGGAAGCACCAGGCGCCGATGGTGCGCTTGAGCCGCGATGGCAAGGTGCGCGCGACGGGCACGCCACCGCCGATCTCGGCCGTGCGGGCGGGAATGCGCTTGAAGTCGGCGGCTGACGTGGACGTGCTCATGCGGGTTTCCAGCTGCGCTGATGCTGCCATGCCTGCAGCCCGGGCGCCATGGCGCAGGACAGCGACGGTTTTCAGTTCATGCGCCCGAACCTGCCACTGTTGAAGTCGTTGATCGCTTCCACGATCTGCTGCTGGCTGTTCATGACGAAGGGGCCGTAGCCGACCACCGGCTCGTCGATCGGCTCGCCGGCCAGCAGCAGCAGCTTGGCATCGGTGTCGGCGCGCAGCGTCACCCCGCCGCCGGCGGTGGACAAGGTGACCACCGCCGGGCCGGTGACGGCTTCACTGCCGTTGACCGAGGCCGTGCCCGAGGCCACCACCACCAGCGCGGTCCAGCCCTCGGGTTGCGGCAGCTCCACCGCGCGTCCGGCGGCCAGCTTCAGATCCAGCATGGTGATCGGGCTGAAGGTGCGGGCCGGGCCACGCGCGATGGCGGGCGCGCCGGCCGATCCCGCGTCCCATTCGCCGGCGATCACGCGCAGCTGGCCCGCCCCGCCCGGCAACTCGACCACCGGAATCTCGGCCGCCGTGATGGCCTGGTAGCCCGGCGAGGTCATCTTGTGCCTGGCGGGCAGGTTGATCCACAGCTGCGCCATCTCCAGCGTGCCGCCGGTGCGGGCGAAGCCGGGCGAATGGAACTCCTCGTGGATGATGCCGCCACCGGCGGTCATCCACTGCACGTCGCCGGGCCCGATGGTGCCGCCGCCGCCCGCGTTGTCGCGGTGCGCCAGTTCGCCCGAGTAGACGACCGTGACGGTCTCGAAGCCGCGGTGCGGGTGCTGGCCCACGCCCAGCCGCCTGGTCGTCGGCCCGAAGTCGTAGGGCGCGCCGTAGTCCAGCATCAGGAACGGGCTGCGCTCGGCGACGTCAGCACCGTTGTAGCCGAACAGGTTGTGCACCGGCAGGCCGTCACCCACCCAGTGGCGGTCGGGCGCGCGCCGGATGTCGACGACCTGCTTGGGCGCCGCGGTGGCGGGCGATGGATTGGTGGCTGCAGTCATGTTGCGCGTCTCGCGTCAGGTGGCCGCCGGCCGAGTCACCGGCAGGTGATGGAATCGTACGGGTCAATCGATCCTGTGCAAGCAGCGTGGTTTCAGCCACCTCGTTCCGCTCATGGTTCCCGGACAAGCGGACCAACCCCCAGGAGGCCGCACCACCATGGCCGCCGCGACGTCACGACGTCACATGCTTCTGGCGCCGTCATGCGTCGGCGCGGCCGATCAATCCGCCACGTCGATGTCCGGGCCCCCGCCCTTGCGCGTGGCGCTGAAACGCTCGCTTTTCTGGCCGTCGCTGACCTCACCCTCGATGCGGTCGCCGCTGACCTTGCCCTCGAAGCTGCGCAGCACGCCATCGGTGCCGGTGAAGGCGAAGCGCACGCGCTCGCCCATCACTCGGGCGTCGCGCAGCGAGGTTTCGATCTCGCCCATCTGCACCTGGCCTTCCGGGAACTGGAAATGCTGGCGCGTGACGTCCACACGCACGCTCTGGCGGCCCTTGCCCTGTGGGTAGCTCAGCTGCCACTGGCCGCTGAGGTTGGCCGGCACCAGCCACAGGTAGGCGCTGGCGCCGCCGGCACGCGAGGTCTCGTCGGGCTTCCAGCTGCCCATGGTGAAGGCATGCGTGACCAGCCGCGTACCGGGTTTGAGCCGCATCAGCGTCGGCCGCAGCTTCAGGTTGAGCGCCGGCAGCAGATACATGGTGATGACGTCGGCCTTGGAGAAGTCGGACTCGAAGATGTCGGCCTTCTCGAAGCGCGCGCGATCGGCCACGCCGGCCGCGCGCGCGCGGCGCTGCGCCAGCGCCACCATGTCGGGGTTGTATTCGATGCCGTGCCCGCGCGCGCCGAACTGCTTGGCGGCGGCGATCACGATCTTGCCGTCGCCGGCGCCAAGGTCGATCACGTAGTCGTCCTTGGTCACGCCGCCGAGTTGCAGCATGCGCGTGACCAGTTCGTCCGGCGTCGGCACCCAGATCACGTCCTTGCCGGCCTGGCCGCTCTGCGGCGCGAAATCCGGATCCGGTGCGTCGGTCTTCTGCGCCCATGCCAGTGGCGTGCTGGCGATGCCAGCAGCGAGCAGCAGCGAACTGCCGGCCAGCAGCAGGCGGCGACGGGGATGCGCGGCCTCGGCCGACGCGCGGACAACGCCGGCGGATGGCGGGCTATCGGGTCGATTCATGGAGGGACTCCTTGGCGACGGGAATGGCGATGGCGATGGATCGGGTCGCGGCACATCGGCGGCGGCGCTGCTGTTTTCCATGGTAACGATGCACCGGCAGGCAAATTGTGACCAATGGCATCAGCCATCGCTCATGCCTGCGCCAAGCGCGGTCAGCAGCCCGGCGCAGGCGTCCTCGATCAAGTCCAGCGCGGCCTCGAAACCCGCCGGACCACCGCAATACGGATCGGGCACTTCGCTGGCCCGGTGCCGGGTGCAGAAATCGGTCAGGCGGCGCAGTTTGTGCTCCTGGCCGGGCGGGCAAAGGGCGCCGGCGTCCCGCTCGTTGGCCGCATCCATCACCAGCACCAGCTCGAAGTCCTGAAAGTCCTGCCGCGTGAGCTGGCGGGCGCGTTGCGCGCTCAGGTCGATGCCGCGGCGCGCGGCATGCTGCTGCGCCCGCGCATCGGGCGGCTTGCCGATGTGGTAGTCGCCGGTGCCGGCCGAATCGATCTCCACACACCGCTGCAGCCCCGCCCGGCGCACCTGGTTTTCCAGCACGCCCTGCGCCGTGGGGCTGCGGCAGATGTTGCCCAGGCAGACCATCAGCACGCGCACCGGCCGCTCGGCCGTGGCGGTCAGCGACCCCAGGTCGGGCAGGCGATGTCGGTGCGGCAAGGCATTCATGGCATCTCGTGGTCACGGGTCGGTGATGGCGCCGCCAGCGGCAGCGTCGGCCCATGGCGGCAGCTGCGCCAGGCGCGGCAGCGCCGCCAGCGCGTTGGCGGTGGTGACGGCCGCCCACTCGCTCTCGGCGACGCCGCGCAGCCGCGCCACGTCGGCGGCAATGCGCGGCAACTCGGCCGGCTCGTTGCGGCCCTGCGCCTGGCCGTCGGCGCGCTGCCTGGCGGTGGCGTAGAGCCAGTGCGGCGGAATGTCGGGCGCGTCGGTCTCCATCACGATGGCGTGCGCCGGCAGCTCAGCGACCAGCGCGCGCAGGCGGCTCGCGCGCTCGTAGGTCACGGCGCCGCCGAAGCCGAGCCTGAAGCCCAGCGCCAGCAGCATGTCGGCCTGCTGCCGGCTGCCGCTGAAGGCATGCGCGATGCCGCCCACGGTGCCGATGTCACGCAAGCCCTTCAGGATTTGATCGACCGAGCGCCGCACATGCAGGATCACCGGCAGCTCGTGCCGGCGCGCCAGCTTGAGCTGCTCACGGTACAGATGCTCCTGCAGGTCCCGCCGCGGGCCGTCGGCCAGCTCAGGCAGGAAGTGGTCGAGCCCGATCTCGCCCACCGCCACCAGGCGTGGGTCACCAGCATGCGCGCTGAGCGCCGCATCCAGCCGCTCAAGCGCATCATCGGCCGCGCCGGCGACATACAGCGGGTGGATGCCGAGCGCATAGGCGTCACCGAGGCGATGCGCCAGCGCGCGCAGCGCGTCGAAGCCGGCCACCTCGACCGCCGGAATCACGCACAGCGCCACCTGCGCCGCCGCCGCGCGCTCGCGCACCGCGTCCACGTCGCCGGCAAACTCGGCCGCGTCCAAATGGCAATGGGTGTCGATCCAGGCGCCCATGGACACATCATGCCCCACAGCGGCGCCGGGCCGGCAGACGCACAAATGTGCCGAACCATGCTACCGTGTGGCTCCACGTGTCCCGCAGTCAGGTGACCCGCATGCGTCGAATCGCGCTTTACAGTCGTTCCACCGTCGGCCGCACCGCGCCACCGGCAGCCGACCCGGCGCCGGCCGAATCCAGTGCGCCGGCTCCGCTCGAGAAGCCCGCCAGCTGGCGCCGCCAGCGTCTGGCTGCCGTCGCGCGCCATCCTGGCGCGCTTTGGGCGGCGATCGGCGCGCTCGGCCTGGCGCTGGCGCTCAGCGCCGGCCCGTGGCTGAAGACCGCACCGCGCGCGCTCAGCCAGGACGACATCGACAGCGCCGTGCTGCACACGCTGAGCCAGAAGGTGCTGCCCTCGCAGGCGGCGCGCGCGGCCGCGGCGGTGGGTCCGTCGCTGGTGCTGGTGGAAGGCGAAGTGGCCGGCAAGAAGGACCGCAAGGGTCAGGCCGAGCTGGGCCGCGGCGTCGGCACCGGCGTGGTGATCATCGACAACGGCACCATCCTGACCAACCTGCACGTGGTGCAGGGCGCCGACAAGATCAGCGTCACCTTCGCCGACGGCACGCAGTCGCCCGCCGCCATCGTCAACGTGCAGCCCGAGGACGACCTGGCGGTGCTGCGTGCGCAGAAGATCCCCGACGACCTGGCGGCCGCGACCATGCGCTCCACCGGCGATCTGATGCCGGGCGACGAGGTGGTGGCGATCGGCTTTCCGTTCGGCATCGGGCCCTCGGTGTCGGCCGGCGTGGTCTCGGGCCTGAAGCGCGGCTTTCGCTCGCCCGAGGGCGGCCAGGTGATGAGCAACCTGATCCAGTTCGACGCCGCCGCCAACCCCGGCAACTCGGGCGGTCCGCTGGTGACCATGGACGGCCAGGTGGTCGGCATCGTCACCGCCATCCTCAACCCGACGCCGGCGCGCACCTTCCTGGGCATCGGCTTCGCGGTGCCGATCGAGAACGCGGCCGCCGCGGCCGGCTCGCCGCCGTTCTAGCGATGCACACCCCACTGAGCCGCCTGCGACGCCTTCGATGCTCTCCTGCGGGCGGGAGGCCAACACCAATGCCCGGCCGAGATGAGGGCACGGCGTTCGCTGGCACGGCCGGCTCAGTGGCCATCTGATTCCCTGGAGTTCGAACCCATGACCACGACCGACGATCGCTTCACCCAAGACCCCGCCACCGCCGAGTTGATGGAGCAGATCCTGTACGAGGTCAAGCGCGTGGTGGTCGGGCAGGATCGCTTCCTCGAGCGCGTGATGGTCGCGCTGCTGGCCGGCGGCCACCTACTGGTCGAAGGCGTGCCGGGCCTGGCCAAGACGCTCACGGTGAAGACGCTGGCGCAGGTGCTGCAAGGCCAGTTCAAGCGCATCCAGTTCACGCCCGACCTGGTGCCGGCCGACCTCATCGGCACCCGCATCTACAACCAGAAGACCGGTGACTTCCATACCGCGCTCGGCCCGGTATTCACCCACCTGCTGCTGGCCGACGAGATCAACCGCGCGCCGGCCAAGGTGCAGAGCGCGCTGCTGGAGGTGATGCAGGAGCGCCAGGTGACGATCGCCGGGCAGACGCACTTCGTGCCCGAGCCCTTCCTGGTGATGGCGACGCAGAACCCGATCGAGACCGAGGGCACCTACCCGCTACCCGAGGCGCAGGTGGACCGCTTCATGATGAAGGTGCTGGTCGACTACCCCAGCGACGAGGAGGAATTCGTCATCGCCCAGCGCGTGACCGGCCCGCGCATCGAGGTCAACGCGGTGGCCAGCATGGCGCAGCTGGCGGCGTTGCAGCGCGAATGCCGGCAGGTCTACGTCGATCCGTCCCTGGTGCAGTACGCGGTCAAGCTGGTGTCGGCCACGCGCACGCCGGCCGATGTCGACCTCGGCGACCTGGCGCCGATGATCAGCTTCGGCGCCAGCCCGCGCGCCACCATCGGGCTGATCGAGGGCGCCAAGGCGCTGGCCATGATGCGCGGGCGCACCTACGCGCTGCCCGAGGACATGAGCGACCTGGTGCCCGACGTGCTGCGGCACCGCCTGGTGCTGTCCTACGAGGCGCTGTCCGAAGGCCTGTCGGCCGACCAGATCGTGCTGCGCATCATGGCCCGCGTGCCGCCGCCGCCCAAGCCGCTGGCGCACGACAGGCTGGCGGCCTGAGCATGCTGCGCTGGCTGCGTCGCGACCGAGCCCCGCTGCCGCACGCGGTGCCGAACCCGCCGCGCGCGCGCGCCGATCGCGGGGACGCGCCATCGAACGCCGAGCAGCTGCTGCGCCGGCTCGAATGGTCGGTGCTGCGCCGGCTCGACGGCCAGCTGCAGGGCGACTACCGCACGCTGCTGCGCGGCACCGGGCTGGACCTGGCCGACCTGCGCGAATACCAGCTGCACGACGACGTGCGCCACATCGACTGGAACGTCACCGCACGCATGCAGACGCCGTACGTGCGCGTGTTCACCGAGGACCGCGAGATGGCGGCCTGGTTCCTGCTCGACCTCAGCGCCTCGGTCGACTTCGGCTCCGGCCGCCAGCTCAAGCGCCAGGTCTCGGCCGAATTCGTCGCCGTGCTGGCGCGCCTGCTGACGCAGCGCGGCAACCGCGTCGGCGCCCTGCTCTACGGCGCCGGGGTCGAGCAGATGATTCCCGCGCGCACCGGCCGCCGGCACGTGCTGCACCTGCTGCACGCGATCCAGCACCGACCCGCAGCGGCGGCGCAGGCGGCGGCCCGCACGACGACGCGGCTGGCGGACCTGCTGCTGGCCGCCGCCAACGCCATCCGGCGCCGCTCGACCCTGTTCGTGGTGTCGGACTTCATCAGCGAGCCCGGCTGGGACAAGCCGCTGGCGCAGCTCGCCACCCGGCACGAGGTGATCGCGGTGCGCCTGCTCGACCCGCTGGAGCTGGAGCTGCCCGACCTCGGCCTGCTGACGCTGCGCGACGCCGAAACCGGCGAGCACCTGCTGGTCGACACGCACGACCCGAAGTTCCGCCGGCGCTTTGCCTCGGTCGCCGCCCAGCGCGAGGCCGAGCTGCGCGCGGCGCTGGCGCGGGCCGGCGTCGACACGCTGGAGCTGTCGACCGCGGGCGACCTGGGCGACGCCATCCTGCGCTTCACCGACCTGCGCAAGCAGCGCGCGCGCCTCGCCGCCGCTGGCGGCATGCCGGCGCATCTTCGCAAATCGGCCTAATCGCACGACAATGGTCCGCAGTCTCATCCGCCCATGAACTTCACTTGGCCAGCCTTCCTGAAGTGGCCTGCCGCGCTGCCGCAGCCGGGCTTTCTGTGGCCGCAGTTCCTGTGGCTGCTGCTGCTGCTGCCGCTGCTGGTGCTGCTGTACCTGTGGCTGCAGCGGCGCAAGAAGAAGCTGGCCGTGCGCTACGCCAGCCTGGCCATCGTGAAGGAAGCCATGGGGCGTGGCCCCGGCTGGCGCCGACACCTGCCGCCGCTGCTGCTGCTGGCGGCGCTGGCGGCCATGCTGCTGGCCGGCAGCCGGCCGGTGGCCGTCGTCGCCCTGCCCTCCAACCAGCAGACCATCATCCTGGCCATGGACGTCTCGGGCAGCATGCGCGCGGCCGACGTCGAGCCCAACCGCCTGGTGGCGGCGCAGAACGCGGCCAAGGCGTTCCTGAAGGACCTGCCGCGCGACGTCAAGGTCGGCATCGTGGCCTTCGCCGGCTCGGCCCAGGTGGCGCAGCTGCCGACGCTGAACCGCGACGACCTGGCCACCGCTATCGACAGCTTCCAGCTGCAGCGCGCCACCGCCACCGGTAACGCCATCGTGATCTCGCTGGCGACCATCTTCCCCGACGCCGGCATCGAGCTGCAGCAGTTCAGCTTCGATCGCATGCGCGGCATCGGCCGCTCGCTCGACCAGCCACCACCGCGGCAGAACGAGTTCGTGCCGGTGCCGCCAGGCTCCTTCACCTCGGCCGCCATCATCATGCTGACCGACGGCCAGCGCACCACCGGCGTCGATCCGCTGGAGGCCGCCAAGATGGCGGCCGACCGCGGCGTCAAGGTCTACACCGTCGGCGTCGGCACCGTGGACGGCGAGACCATCGGCTTCGAGGGCTGGTCGATGCGGGTGCGGCTGGACGAGGAGACGCTGAAGGCGATCGCCCACCGCACCGCCGCCGACTACTACTACGCCGGCACCGCGCAGGACCTGAAGCAGGTCTACGAGAACCTGAGCAGCCGCCTGACGCTGGAGAAAAAGGAGACCGAGGTATCGGCCTTGTTCGCGCTGCTGGGGGCGCTGCTGGCCTTGCTGGCGGGAGGCCTGTCGATGTGGTGGTTCAACCGGGTGCTGTGATCGGTGCTCGATCGTGACGCCGCCAGCCCTGTCAGGCGCATCGGCGCCGCTGCTCCCACCTGTCACAAAAGTGCCTTGGTCGGACTTTAGCATCGCTCGTTTGCAGGCTGCCCGGAGCGCACCATCTGCATCAGGAAAGAAGCGCCACCTGAGACATGAATGGCATGGGCTGCGGCTGGCGTGCCCGACACGAGAAGCAATGACAACAGCGACACTGGAACTTCAAAACCTGTCGGAGACGCTGCTCAAGGTCAACCTGGCAGGCCGTCTGGATACCGTCGGCACGGGCGCAATCGAAAACCCGCTGGCGGCAGCGCTGACCGCGCGCGGCGTATCGATCATCCTGGACATGAACGAAGTCAGCTATCTGGCTTCGATCGGCATTCGGGCCCTAATCATCAACGCGCGCGCGGTCGCACGCCGCGGGCAGAAGCTGGTGGTGGTGGCCGCCACGCCGGCCGTCACCGAAGTCCTTGGCATCTCCGGAGTGGACCAGTTGATCCCGCTCTACCCGGACCTGGCCGCAGCGCAGCAAGCGCTGGCCTGACCGCGCCGACCACAGCACGCTCCGCTCCGGTGCCGGTCGCATCAGCGGCCACCGCGGCGCAGGTGCTGCAAGGACTGCAGGCCGGCCAGGCCGTCATCGTGCAGCCGGACGAGCGCGTCGTGGACGGAACCCGGATCCGGGGATCCTGATGCCTGGCGCTGCCGGCTACGCCGGCGCCATCAGCGGCCGCCGGGCCGGCAACTGCAGCGACACCGCCGCCGCCGCCAGCAGCAACACCCCGGCGGCGCCGAACGCGATCCAGTGGGTGCCGAAGCGCTCGTAGCCCCAGCCGCCCAGCCAGGCGCTGATCATGCCGCCGATCTGGTGGCTGATGTAGGCCAGGCCGTACAGCAGGCCGACCAGGCGCACGCCGTACAGGTCGGCCAGGATGGCCGAGGACATGGCCACGCTGCCGGCCCAGACCAGCCCGCCGATGCTGGCGGCCAGGTACAGCTCCCAGTGCGCGCCGACGATCACCAGCGCGAAGAAGCCCAGGCCGCGCACGCCGTAGATCGCCGCCAGGATGTTGCGCCGCGGCAGGCGATCCGACCAGCGCCCCAGCACCAGGGTGCCGAAGATGGCGACGAAGCCGATCAGGCCGATGCCCATCGAGCTGGTGTGCGCGTCGAAGCCGTGGTCGATCAGCATCGGCACGCCGTGCGTGCCGAGCAGGTTCATGCTGAAGCCGCAGGCGAACAGGCCGGCGCAGATCAGCCAGAACGGCGCGCTGCGAAAGACTTCGCGCAAGCGCGGCGCGGGCCGGAACGGCGCTGCCGCCACCAGCCCAGGTGCCTGCTTGCCACGGGTCGCCAGATCGGTGTCGGGCGGCGCCTGATCACGCATGAGAAGCAGCGCCACCGGCAGCGCCAGCAGCGTGATCGCGGCCGCGAAGCCGCCCAGCGCGGCGCGCCAGCCAAAGGCCTCGATCGCCGCCGTCAGCACCGGCGTCATCACCGCCATGCCGGCCATCGAGCCGGTCGAGAGAAAGAACAGCGCCATGCCGCGCTGACGCGTGAACCAGGCGCTGATGATGGGCGTGAAGGCGACCGGGCTGGCGAACGCCAGGCCGACCGACAGCAGCACGCCGAACGACAGCAGGAAGCCGGCGGCGCCGGTGGCGGCGATGGACCAGGCGGTGGCGACATCGATGATGAACACCGCCAGCAGCAGCACCGCGCGCGTGCCGTGGCGCGCGATCAGGTGCCCCGCCAGCGGCATCGCCAGGCCGTAGCAGATCATGCCGACCGCGATGATGGTCGCCAGCAGGCTGCGGCTGAAGCCCAGGTCGTGCGCCAGCGGCAGGAAGAACGGCCCGATACCGAGCCGCATGCCGACCGACAGCAGCGTCAGCAGCGCCGCAGCGGCGACGATGTTCCAGCCGAAGTACCAGCGTGCCATGGTTGAGTCAGGTGCCGGCATCGCCGTCGTCACGCTGCCGCTGCCAGGGCCAGCGCCCTTCCAGCTCGACCTGCAGCGCCATGCTGAGGAAGGTGCGGATCAGCACGATCAGGCCCAGCACCAGCACGTCCTGCAGTGTCGGCCGGATGGCGACGGTGCGGATGATGTCGGCGGCGATCAGGAATTCCAGCCCCAGCAGGATGCCGCGGCCGAGGTCCTGGCGCAGCAGGCGGAAACCGTCCGGGCGCCGGCCGCCCGCAGACGCGAAGCGGTAGACCGCGACCACCAGGCCGATCACGATCGCCAGCACCCCGATCGCATCGATGGCCATGCCGACGGATTCGACGATGGTGCGAAAGTCTGCCATGGCCATGCCGACGTGGCGGCGTCAGGCCCCGATCAGGCGGCCGCGCTCCAGGCGCAGGGGCCGCTCGCAGCGCGCGGCCAGCGTCTCGTCGTGCGTGACCAGCACGAAGGCAGTGCCGTGGTCGCGGGCGAGCGCCATCATCAGCGCGAACACGGCATCGGCAGTGGCGCGATCGAGGTTGCCGGTGGGCTCGTCGGCCAGCACGCAAGCCGGTTGCGTGACCAGCGCACGCGCGATCGCCACGCGCTGGCGCTCGCCGCCCGACAGCTCGGCCGGGCGGTGCTGCACGCGCGACGCCAGGCCCACCTGGCCCAGCATGCGTTCGGCCACCCTGGCCGCCTCCTCGCGCGGCTGGCGCCGGATCCACAGCGGCATGGCCACGTTCTCCAGCGCGCTGAACTCGGGCAGCAGGTGGTGGAACTGGTACACGAAGCCCAGGTGCCGGTTGCGCAGCGCGCCTTGGGCGGCGGGCGACAGGCCGGAGAAATCGCGCCCCATCAGCCGCACCCGGCCGCTGGTGGGCGCATCCAGCCCGCCCAGCAGATGCAGCAGCGTGCTCTTGCCCGAGCCCGACTGGCCGACGATGGCCATCGTCTCGCCGGGGCGCACCATCAGCTCGACGCCCTGCAGCACGGTGACGTCGAGCGGGCCTTCGTGAAAGCGCTTGGTGACCGACTGGGCCTCCAGCACATGCTGGGCGCCATTGGCGCGGGCGAGCATGAAATCAGCGGGCATCGGCACCGCCACAGGCGCATCATTCATATCGAAGCGCCTCCGCCGGATTGACGCGGCTGGCGCGCCAGCTCGGGTAGATCGTCGCCACGAAGGCCAGCAGCAGGCTGATCACCGCGATCGGCACGATGTCGCTGGCCTGCGGGTCGCTCGGCATCTTGCTGATCAGGTAGATGTCCTTGGGCAGGAAGCTGGCGTGGAACACGCCCTCCAGGAAGGGCACGATGACGTCGATGTTGAAGGCGATGGCCAGGCCCAGCGCCAGGCCGGCCAGGGTGCCGATCACGCCCACCAGCGCGCCCTGCACCATGAAGATCTTCATGATGCTGGCCGGACTCGCGCCCAGCGTGCGCAGGATGGCGATGTCGGCGCGCTTGTCCTGCACCGTCATCACCAGCGTGCTGACCAGGTTGAAGGCCGCCACGGCAACGATCAGCGTCAGGATGATGAACATCATGCGCTTTTCCAACTGCACGGCGGCAAACCAGGTTCGGTTCTGGCGCGTCCAGTCGAGCAGCAGCAGGTGGCCCGAGAGTGAGCCGGCGAGCTGGTCCGTCACCTCGCGCGCCTGGTGCAGATCGCGCAGCTTCAGGCGGATGCCGGTCGGGCCTTCGAGCCGGAAGATGCGCGCCGCGTCGTCCTGATGCAGCATGGCGAGCGCCGAGTCGTATTCGTAATGGCCGCTCGAAAAGGTGCCGACCACGGTCATCTGCTTCAGGCGCGGCACCACGCCGGCCGGCGTGACCTGGCCGCTGGGCGCGATCAGCGTCACCTGGTCGCCCTCGCCCACACCCAGCTTGCGCGCCAGATCGGCGCCGAGCAGGATGCCGAACTCGCCCGGCACCAGCCGCGGCAGCAGCGTGTGCTTCATCTCGGCGGCGATGTCGGTCACGTTCGGCTCCAGCGCCGGGTCGATGCCACGCACCAGCGCACCCTGCATGGTCTCGCCGCGCGCCAGCAGCGCCTGCGCACCGATGAACGGCGCAGCGCCGATCACCTCGGGATGCGCGCGCACCTCGCTCAGCGTGCGCTGCAGGTCCGGCAAGGCGCCACCATCGGGCGAGAACACCTCGATGTGCGAGATCACGCTCAGCATGCGGCCGGCCACGTCCTTCTGGAAGCCGTTCATCACGCTGAGCACGATGATCAGCGCCGCCACGCCGAGCGCGATGCCCAGCATCGACGCCGCCGAGATGAAGGAGATGAAGCCGTTGCGCCGCGTCGCGCGCCCGGCGCGCGTGTAGCGCCAGCCAAGCAGCATCTCGTAGGGCAAGCGCCGGGACAATGACATGGGGTGGGCAGCGGCGATGGGTCCGACGGACCTTGCCGCAAGTCAAAAAGAAGGCGATTTTCGCATCCCCGACAATCGAGCCTGGAAACCGTGATCGACCGTCGCCCAAGCCTGGGCACGCCGCCCGGCCACGCCATGACCCGGCTGCGACAAGCCCCATTTGTTCACCCGCCCCACCCACCCACGTGCCCGCGCCCTTCCACCTCCTGATCCGCGATGCGGCGCCGCCGCTGCCCGCGGGCAGCGCCTGGCCGGCGCCGCCGGCGCTGCCCCGGCTGGAGGCGCTGCTGAAACGTCTGCGGATCACAGCAGCGATCGAGTGCGACGAAGACTCGCCCGACACGCCGTTCGAGCGTGCACTGACGCGCGCCCATGGCCTGTCCGGCGCACCGGGGCAGGTGCCCTGGGCCGCATTCGAGACCGGCACCGTGGGCACGCCCTGCGCCTGGCTGCGACCCTGCCACTGGCAGCTCGGCATGGATCACGTGCGCTTGCTGCATCCCGGACAGCTGATGCTGGGCGAAGTCGAATCGCAGGCCTTGCTGGCCACCGTGCAAGCCTTGCTGCAAGACGACGGCATGGCGCTGCATTACGTCCGCCCCGACGCCTGGCTGGCACGGGGCGAACCGTTGCGCGGCCTGACCACCTGGTCGATGGCACGCGCCGTGCAGCAGCCGCTGACGCGGGAAGTGCTGAGCCTGGCGACCACGCCCGCGCACAGCGCCCGGCTGCGCCGGCTGCAGAACGAGCTGCAGATGCTGCTCTACACCCATCCGGTCAACGACGCACGCGAGCAGGCCGGCCAGTGGCCGGTGAACGCGCTGTGGATCGAGGGCGCCGGCGTGCTCGACCAGCCGCTTGAGCCGGCCGCCGGCGTGCAGGTGGAATCGCGGCTGGCACAGGCGATGGGCGAACCGGCCGCCTGGCGGTCGGCGTGGCAGGCCATCGACGCCGACAGCATCGCGCAACTGGGCCCGCGGCTGGCCGCGGGCGCCGAGGTGCGCCTGACGCTGTGCGGGCCGCTGCGCGCGCTGAGCCTGCAGCCCGTCGGCGGGCTGGCATCCAGGCTGTCCGGCCTGTTGCGGCCCCAGCGCTGGGCCGACCTGTACCCGCAGTTATGAAGATCGAAGTCCGAGACGTACCCCCCCGCGCCGCCTGGGCGCTGGAACAGGCCGGCGTGCACCCCTTGCTGGCGCGCCTGTTCGCGGCGCGTGGCGTGCTGAGCGCCGACGAGCTCGACGATGGCCTGGCGCGTCTGCTGCCGCCCGCGGATATGAAAGGCGTGCACGAGGCCGCCGCGCTGCTGGCCGATGCCATCGCGGCCGGCCAACGCCTGTGCTTCGTGGCCGATTACGACTGCGACGGCGCCACCGCCTGCGCCGTCGGCATGCGCGGCCTGCGGCTGCTGGGCGCGCAGCACGTCGAATACCTGGTGCCCGACCGCATGGTCGACGGCTACGGCCTCACGCCACCGATCGCCGAGCGCGTCGCGGCTCGGGGCGCCGACGTGCTGATCACCGTCGACAACGGCATCGCCAGCGTCGATGGCGTGGCGCGCGCGCGCGCGCTGGGGCTGAAGGTGCTGGTGACCGATCACCACCTGCCGGCGACCGAGCCGCCGCCGGGCCGCCCCAAGGCGGCGAACGCCCCCTCGGGGGGCAGCGCACCATGCGAAGCAGGGGAGCGTGGGGGCATGTCGCCCGAGCCGCCGCCGGGCCGCCCCGGGGTGGCGGGCGCTCTCTCAGGGGGCAGCGCAGCAGGGCGCTTGGGGGCGGTCATCCTTCCGGCCGCCGACGTGATCGTCAATCCCAACCAGCCGGGCTGCGGCTTCGACAGCAAGTCGATCGCCGGCGTCGGCGTGATGTTCTACGTGCTGCTGGCGCTGCGGGCGGAGCTGCGGCAACGCGGTGCGTTCGAGGCGTCTGGCCAACCCAAGCTGGACACCCTGCTGCCGCTGGTCGCCCTCGGCACCGTGGCTGATGTCGTCAAGCTCGACGCCAACAACCGCCGCCTGGTCGCGCAGGGCCTGCGCCGCATCCGCGCCGGGCAGCTGCCGGTGGGCATGGAGGCGCTTTTTTCCGTCGCCGGCCGCGCCAGCCGGAAGGCGACCACCTTCGACTTCGGCTTCGCGCTGGGACCGCGCATCAACGCCGCCGGCCGCCTGGCCGACATGACGCTGGGCATCGAGCTGCTCTTGACCGACGACGCGGCACGCGCCGACGAACTGGCGCGCCTGCTCGACGGCATCAACCGCGAGCGGCGCGAGATCGAGGGCGGCATGCGCGAGCAGGCGATGCAGATCGCCGAAGGGCTGTTCAAGCCGGACTCTGAGCCGCCGTCGGCGCTGGCGGTGTTCGATCCCGACTTCCACGAAGGCGTGGTCGGCATCGTCGCCGCGCGCCTGAAGGATCGCCTGCATCGGCCGAGCTTCGTGTTCGCCCCCAGCCGCGCACCGGGACGCGAGCACGAGCTGAAGGGCTCGGGCCGCTCGATCCCCGGCTTTCATCTGCGCGACGCGCTGGACCTGGTGGCCAAGCGCCATCCCGGCGTCCTGTCCAGGTTCGGCGGCCACGCCATGGCGGCCGGCTGCACCATCGCCCAGGCGCACCTCGAAGTCTTCGAGCAGGCGCTGCGCCAGGTGGCCGACGAATGGCTGGACGCCGCCACCCTAACGCGCCGGCTCGAGACCGACGGCCCGCTGCCGCCCGAGTACCGCCGCCCCGACATGGTCGACACCCTGCAGCGCGAGGTCTGGGGCCAGGGCTTCGCACCGCCGGTGTTCAGCGAAGAGGTCGAGGTGATCAGCCAGCGCCTGGTCGGCGGCGACAGGCACCTGGCGTTGAAACTGCGCCACCAGGGCCAGCCGGTCGACGGCATCTGGTTCGGCCGCACCGAGCCGCTGCCGGCGCGGGCGCGCCTGGCGTTCCGGCTCGAGGTCGACGAATGGCAGGGCGCGCGGCGGCTGAAGCTGCTGGTGGAGGCAGCGAATGAATGACGGCGCGCTCAGCGCCCGCCCAGCACCACCGTCACCATGCGCTCCGGCTGCAGCACGCGCTGGAAGGCGGCCCTGATCTCGTCCGCCGTGACGGCGCCGACGCGCTCGGTCCAGTGCGCCAGATAGTCCAGCGGCAGGCCGTTCCAGGCGATGTTGGCCACGTTGTCGAGCAGCTTGCGGTTGCTGTCCAGGCGCAGCGGGAAGCTGCCGATCAGGTTGTCCTTGGCCGCCTGCAACTCTGCCGCCGTCGGGCCCTGGGCGACGAAGTCACTCACGACCTGGCGCGAGACCTGGATCGCCTCGGCCGCCTGGTCGGGCCGCGTCTGCAGCCCGAGCGTGAAGGCGCCAGCGTGCAGGCCGGGCGCGAAGTAGCTGTACACGCTGTAGGACAGGCCACGCTTTTCGCGCACCTGCGTCGTCAGGCGCGAGGTGAAGCCGCCGCCGCCCAGGATGTGGTTGCCCACCAGCAACGCGAAGAACTCGGGGTCGCTGCGCTTGTAGCCCGGCTGGCCGATCAGCACATGTGCCTGCGCCGAATCGAAGTCGATGCGCTGCTCGGCCGGCGCGGCCAGCGGCATCACCTCGGCCACCGGCGGCAGCGGCGCACAGCCGCCGTCCTGCGGCAGGCGCGACAGGAGTTGCATGACGATCCGATCGGCCTGCGCCCGCGTCACGGCACCGACCAGGCTGACCTTGGCGCGGCAGGGCACGATGGTGGCGGCGTGGTGGGCGCGCATGTCGGCCACGCCGATGCGCGCCAGCGATTCGGGCGTGGTCTCGTAGCCATAGGGGTGGCTGCCGTAGACCGCGTGCTGGAACGCCAGGCTGGCGACGGTGCCCGGGCGCGTGCGCGCTTCCTTGATGGACGCCGAGATGCGTTCGCGCTCGCGCCGCCACACGTCCGCCGGCCAGGACGGCTGGCCCAGCTGGCGCGCCGCCAGCGCCACCGCCTGATCCAGCAGATCGGGCTCGGTCAGGGTGCGCAGGCTGAAACTCATGCGGTCGTCGCCGGCGCTGCCGCCAAACGCGGCGCCGAGGTCGGCCCAGGCTTCGCCCAGCTGGTTTTCATCCAGTGCCGGCTCGGCGCCGCGCGCGGCGACGCCCTTGCCGGTCATCAGCGCGGTGACGCTGGCCAGGCCCGCCTGGGTGGCCGGATCGCGCCGGCTGCCGGCATCGAAGTCGAGCTGCACGTCCAGCATCGGGATGGCCGGGCTCTCCACCAGCCAGACCTGCGCGCCGCTGGGCTGAGTCCAGTGCTGGATCGGGATGGCGGCGAAGGCGCCTTGCAGACCAAAAAGACCAGCAGACGACACCAACAAGGCGCGGGCAGCTATTTTCTTGATCGTTTTCATGTGT
>CAZHSD010000037.1:0-25360 GCA_964534975.1 uncultured Ottowia sp.
AAGACAATGAACTACCCTTGGGCGACCGCGGACTCCACCGCCGCGGCCAGACGCGACACGATGAGTGCCAGTTCGTCTTCCGTGGCGATGAAGGGCGGCGCCAGCAGGACGTGGTCACCATAACGCCCATCCACCGTCCCGCCCATGGGATAAACCAGCAAACCATTGGCAAAAGCCGCCGCCTTGATCTTGGCGTGCAGGCGCCGCACCGGGTCGAACGGCGCCTTGGTTGCGCGGTCCTGCACCAGTTCGATGCCCCAGAAGAAGCCGCGCCCGCGGATGTCGCCCACATGCGGGTTATCCCCCAGTTTTTCCGTCAGCAACTGTTGCAGGAGCGCTGCATCGTGGCGCACCTTGGCCAGCAGCCGATCGCGCTCGATCACCTGCTGCACCGCCAGCGCCGCCGCGCAGGCCACCGCGTGGCCCAGGTAGGTGTGGCCGTGCTGGAAGAAGCCGCTGCCGCGCGACATGGCCTGGACGATCTTGCCTTGGGCAAGCACCGCGCCGATCGGCTGGTAGCCGCCGCCCAGGCCCTTGGCAATCGTCATCAGATCGGGCACCACACCCTCCTGTTCGCAGGCGTGCAAGCTGCCGCAGCGGCCCATGCCGCTCATCACCTCGTCCAGGATCAAGAGCACGCCGTGCTTGTCGCACACCTGCCGCACCGCCTGGAAGTAGCCCGGCACCGGCACCAGCACGCCAGCGGTGGCGCCACCGACGGTTTCAGCGATGAAAGCCAGCACATTGCCCGGGCCGACGCGCTCGATGGTCTCGTCGAGTTCCCGCGCCAGGCGCTGGCCGTAGGCTTCCGGCGTCTCGTCGGCGCGCTGATCCCGGTAGGAATAGCACGGCGACACGTGCGTGACGTCGATCAGCAGCGGGGCGAACTGCCGGCGGCGCCACTCGTTGCCGCCCACCGCCAGCGCGCCCAGGGTGTTGCCGTGGTAGCTCTGGCGCCGGGCGATGAAGTGGCTGCGCTCGGGCTGGCCGATCTCCAGGCAATACTGGCGCGCCATCTTCAGCGCCGCCTCCACCGCCTCCGAGCCGCCGCTGACGAAGTACGCATGGCTCATGCCCGCCGGCGCGGTGCGGATCAGCTGATCCGCCAGCCGCTCGGCGACCTCGGTGGTGAAGAAGCTGGTGTGCGCGTAGGCCAGCTGGTCGGTCTGCCGGTGCATCGCCGCCAGCACGTCGGGGTGGCCGTGACCCAGGCAGGACACCGCGGCGCCACCCGAGGCATCGATGTAGCGCCGGCCGGTACTATCCTCCAGCCAGACGCCCTGCCCGCGCACGGCGACCGGCGGGGCGGACAGGAGACTGCGATGGAATACGTGGGTGCTGTTCATGCTGGCCTCGGCATCGACCCGACGCCTGCGCGTCGGCCATCCGAGGCTAGCACGCGCGCCGCCGCAGGCGCATCAGGGCAATCCAGGGCAGCGCCTACTGCGCCGTCCAGCCGCCGTCGTGCGCCCAGGCCTGGCCGCGCACGTTGGCGGCCGCCTCGCTGCAGAAGAACACCGCCATGGCGCCGAGCTGCTCGGGCGTGGTGAACTGCTGCGAGGGCTCCTTCTCGCTCAGCAACTCGCGCGTGGCCTGTTCGACGCTGATCTTCTGCTGCTCGGCGCGGGCGTCGATCTGCTTTTGCACCAGCGGCGTCAGCACCCAGCCGGGGCAGATCGCGTTGGCCGTCACGCCGGTGGTGGCCAGCTCCAGCGCCGTCACCTTGGTCAGGCCGACGATGCCGTGCTTGGCCGCCACGTAGGCCGACTTGTCCCTGGACGCCACCAGGCCGTGCACCGAGGCGATGTTGATGATGCGGCCCCAGTTCCTCTGCGTCATGTGCGGGATCGCCAGCCGCGTGGTGTGGAAGGCCGAGCTGAGGTTGATGGCGATGATGGCGTCCCAGCGTTCGACGGGGAAATCACGGATGCTGGCGGTGTGCTGGATGCCGGCGTTGTTGACCAGGATATCGACGCCGCCGAACCTCTCGGCCACGAACTTCATCATGGCCTCGATGTCCGTCGGCTGGCTCATGTCGGCGCCGTGGTACTCGGTGCGCACCCCGTGCGCGGCGATCTGCGACTTCGGCCCGTCGACGTCGCCAAAGCCGTTCATCACGATGTCGGCGCCCTGCTTCGCCAGTTCGATCGCGATGCCCAGTCCGATGCCGCTGGTGGAACCCGTGACCAGCGCGGTCTTGCCCTTCAGCATGCTCATTCAAGACTCTCCTTTCGGACCATGAAAAGGCCGGGCCGCCTGAAGTCGGCGCGCCCTGCCCGTCATGGCTCGCGGTTGAACAATTACTGGATCAGCGTCACGCCGGTCTTGGACTGCGCCTCGTCGAGGCTCACGCCGTCGGCCAGCTCCACCACCTTGATGCCGCCCTCGACGATGTCGAACACGCCCAGGTCGGTGATGATGCGGTCGACCACGCCGACGCCGGTCAGCGGCAGCGTGCACTTGGGCAGGATCTTCAGGTCGGTGCTGCCGTCCTTCTTCTTCGCCACGTGCTCCATCAGCACGATCACGCGCGGCACGCCGGCCACCAGGTCCATGGCGCCGCCCATGCCCTTGACCATCTTGCCGGGGATCATCCAGTTGGCCAGGTCACCGCTTTCGCTGACCTGCATCGCGCCCAGGATCGACAGGTTGATCTTGCCGCCGCGGATCATGGCGAAGCTGTCGTGGCTGCCGAAGATCGAGCTGCCCTTGATGGTGGTCACCGTCTGCTTGCCGGCGTTGATCAGGTCGGCGTCGACCTCGTCGGCGGTCGGGAACGGGCCGATGCCGAGCATGCCGTTCTCGCTTTGCAGCCACACCTCCTTGTCGGCCGGCACGTGGTTGGCCACCAGCGTCGGGATGCCAATGCCGAGGTTGACGTAGAAGCCGTCCTGCAGTTCCTGCGCGGCGCGCGCCGCCATCTGGTCTTGGGTCCAGGCCATGATGAATGCTCCTTTGAATGGGTTCAGCTTTGGGCGTCGAGCGTTGTGCGTGGCAGGCGTTCTTGCTCGCTGAACGCCTGACGCCGAACGCCCAACCTCTTACTTGTGCTCGCGCAGCGTGAGTTTCTCGATCCGCTTCTCGGGCATGGCGTTCAACACGATGCGGTGCACGTAGATGCCCGGCAGGTGCACGTCGTCCGGCGCCAGCTCGCCATTGGCCACGATGCGCTCGACCTCGACGATGCAGACCTTGCCAGCCATGGCCGCGGCCGGGTTGAAGTTGCGCGCCGTCAGGTTGAAGCGCAGGTTGCCGCTGCGGTCGGCCACATCGGCCTTGACCAGCGCCACGTCGGGCACCAGCGAGCGCTCCATCACGTAGGTCTGGCCGTCGAACTCACGCAGCTCCTTGCCCTCGGCGACGATGGTGCCGACGCCGGTCTTGGTGAAGAAAGCCGGGATGCCGGCGCCGCCGGCACGCAGCTTCTCGGCCAGCGTACCCTGCGGCGTGAACTCCAGCTCCAGCTCGCCGGCCAGGTACTGGCGCTCGAACTCCTTGTTCTCGCCCACGTAGGAGCTGATCATCTTCTTGATCTGGCGCGTGTCCAGCAGCTTGCCGAGGCCGAAGCCGTCGACGCCAGCGTTGTTCGAGATCACCGTCAGGTCCTTGGCGCCGGACTCGCGCAGCGCCTCGATCAGCGCCTCCGGAATGCCGCACAGGCCGAAGCCGCCCACCGCCAGCATCTGGCCGTCCTGCACGACGCCCTGGAGCGCCTCGGCGGCCGAGGGGTAAATCTTGTTCACGGGGATGTCTCTCCTGATGTACGAATCGGCACGAAAAACCAAGCTCGAACGATACTACGTAACCGCATACGTAGTATTTCGTAATGGTCATCCCTGAGCCCGATGCCGCACCGCCCGACTACCGGCTGGCGTTCCAGCTCGCGCCGGTCGGCCTGGTGCTGTCGCGCCAGCGGCACATGGTCGACTGCAACCAGCGCGTGTGCGAGATGTTCGGCGCCACGCCCGCGCAGCTGATCGGCCAGAGCTTTCGCATCCTCTACCCCAGCGCCGACGAGTACGAGCGCATCGGCGCGCGCATGGTGCCGATCCTGAACGCGCACGGCGTCTACGCCGACAACCGGGTGATGCGCCGCCTGGGCGGCCCGCAGGCGGGTGAGACCTTCTGGTGCCACGTCACCGGCCGCGCCATCGACCGCGAGGCGCCGCACGCGGCCGGCATCTGGACCTTCGAGGACCTGAGCGCGCAGCGCCCGGTCACCGCCGCGCTGACGCCGCGCGAGCGCGAGGTGGCGGCGCAGCTGATGCGCGGGCTGACCAGCAAGGAGATCGGCCGCGTGCTCGGCATCAGCCCGCGCACGGTGGAGATCCACCGCGCGCGGCTGATGCGCAAGTACGGCGCCAGCACCAGCGCCGACCTGGTGCACAAGCTGATGGGCGGGCTGTGAGCCGCACTGGCGCCAGGGTCGCGTCCTTGGCCTACAAACCAGCGTCAATGGAAGTGCTAGGGTGAGCCTCGTCCCCGCTTGAACCCTCGCGCCGCGGCCGCATGAGCCATCCGCTCATCGCTGCGCGCCGCGTGCAAGCGGGCATCGATGCAGGCACACGGAGGAACCACCGCCCATGCTCGACACGCTCCAGCGCACGCCGCGCCTCGTCCATGGCGCGCCACCATCCACATCGCCGCGGCTGAGCAGCAACGACGAGTTGCGCGCCGGCCTGCGGGCTGCGCCGCCGGCCATCGCGCCGAAGTTCCTGTACGACGCGCGCGGCTGCGCGCTGTACGAGGCCATCGTCGAGTTGCCCGAGTACTACCTGCCGCGGGTCGAGCAGGCCATCCTCAATCGGCATCAGGAAGCGATGCTGCGCCTGCTGCCGCAAGACGCCGAGCTGATCGACATCGGCAGCGGCGACGGCGCCAAGGCGCGCCGCTGGCTCGACGCCGGCCTCGCGCAGCGCTACATCGGCATCGACATCGCCGAGGACTGGCTGCGCGATTGCCTGCAGCGCGGCCAGCGGCGCTACCCCGAGGTGCAGTTCGACGGCGTGGTGACCGATCTCAGCTGGGGCCTGCAGCTGCCGCTGGCGCGCCAGGCCGGGCGGCCACGCATCTTCTGGTATCCCGGCTCATCGATCGGCAACTTCGAGCCCATCGCCGCCACTGCCCTGCTGCACCAGATCCGCCAGCAGATGCGCGCCGGCGACGCGCTGGTGCTGAGCGTCGACGGACCGGTCGAGCCGGCGCGCATGGTGCGCGCCTACGACGACGCGGCCGGGGTCACCGCCGCCTTCGACCTCAACGTGCTGAACGTGGTCAACCACGAACTGGGCGCCGATTTCGATGCGGCGGGCTTCCGGCACCGGGCGGTGTTCAACCCCGATGCCAGCCGCATCGAGATGCACCTGGTGGCGCGGCAGCCGCAGTCGGTGGACCTGGGCGACGGCGCCACGCTGGCGCTGGCCCCGGGCGAGTTCATCGTCACCGAGCATTCCTACAAGCACACGCCGCAGCGCGCCGCGCAGCTGCTGCAGGACGCCGGCTTCGACCAGCCGCACCGCTTCGGCATCGAGGGTGAAGCCTACGGCGTCTTTCTCGCCGGCATCGGGCATGGCCGGCACTGAAAGCGCTGTGCCGCACACAGCACCCTGCACGGTCGAGGCTTTCATGGCGGTGCGCCAGGCTACCGAGCAACTGGTGCGCGAGCTCACGCCGGACGACTGCATGGTGCAGTCGATGCCCGACGCCAGCCCGATCAAGTGGCACCTGGCGCACACCAGCTGGTTCTTCGAGCAGTTCATCCTCGGCCCGGCCGGTGTGGCGCCGTTCGATCCCGACTATTCGGCGCTGTTCAACTCGTACTACGTCGGCGCCGGCACGCGCCATCCGCGCCCGCACCGCGGCGACCTGTCGCGCCCGCCGCTCGCGCAGGTGATGGCCTACCGGCAGCACGTGACCGCGGCCATGGCGGCGCGCCTGCCCGATGCCGACCCTGCCACGGCACGGCTGATCCGGCTTGGCATGGAGCACGAGCAGCAGCACCAGGAACTGATCCTGACCGACCTCAAGCACCACTTCTTCGTCCAGCCGCTCAGCCCGGTCTACCGTGCGGCCAACCTGCCCACGGCGTCGACACCGGCGCCGCTCCGATTTCTCGGCATCGACGGCGGCCTGTCCGAGATCGGCCACGGTGGCGACGGCTTCGGCTTCGACAACGAGTTCCCGCGCCACCGCGTCTGGCTGGAGCCGTTCGCCGTCGCCGATCGGCTGGTGACCGAGACCGAGTACCTGGACTTCATGCAGGACGGCGGCTACGAAACGCCCACGCTGTGGCTGTCCGACGGCTGGATGAGTTGCGAGGCAAGCGGCTGGCAGGCGCCGCTGTACTGGCGGCCGCATGACGGCGGCAACTCCGGCTGGCGCATCTTCACGCTGGGCGGCTGGCGCGCGCCCCGCGCCGACGTCCCGGTGTGCCACCTCAGCCACTACGAGGCCGACGCCTACGCCCGCTGGGCGGGCGCGCGGCTGCCGACCGAAGCCGAATGGGAACACGCCGCCGCGACCCTGCCTTCCGATCAGGCCGGCTGGCATGGCGCGCTGATGGACGATGCGGCCTTCCACCCCTTGCCAGCCGCACCCGGCGCGGGCCTGCGCCAGGTGCTGGGCGACTGCTGGCAATGGACCGCCAGCGCCTACCTGCCCTACCCCCGCTACCAGGTGCCGGCCGGCACGGTGGGTGAATACAACGGCAAGTTCATGTCGGGTCAGATGGTGCTCAAGGGCGCCTCGGCCGCGACGCCGCGCAGCCACGCGCGCCTGAGCTACCGCAACTTCTTCCCGCCCCCGGCACGCTGGCAGTTCAGCGGCATCCGGCTGGCACACGACTGAGACGCCGCGCGCCTGCGGGCATCGGGGCCATCAGTGGGCGGCCAGCGCGCCGCTGACGTTGCCGCTGCCGCGCGGCATCGCCGCGGCACGGCCAGCGCGTGCCCACCAACCCAGCGCCACCAGCAGCACCGCGATCGCCAGCAGCGCCCACAGGGTGAAGGTCGGTACGTAGAAGGTGGTGTAGACCTCCCAGCCGAGTCGACGCAGCACCTCGGACAGACCGGTGGAGGTGCCGGTCAGGTAGCCGCCCAGCGTGGCCGTGACGATCAGCATCGCGCTGCCAAGCAGCGCCAGCACCGCCATCACCCAGCGCGACACGCCCTGCCACACGGCCTCGCCACCGCGCCAACGCAGCCATAGAATCACCGCCCACAGCGCCACCGTCCAGGCCGCCAGCATCAGGTGGTTGCGGCCCAACGCCGACGCGCTGATGGCCTCCCACGGCCAGACCTGGGTGCCGACGGCGTAGGCCGCCAGGCCCGACCACAGCGCCAGCGTGAGCAGCGGCACCAGCGCCTGGTCGACGCGGCGCGCCATCGGCCCATCACTGAGCGCGCGCCAGACGATGGCCAGCATGGCCGTCACCCACAGGGCGACCGGGAAGTGCACCAACGCGATGTGATAAGGGGCCATGTTCACACTCCTTTGCGCGGCAGCGTCATGCCCGCGGCGAAACCGAAACCGATGATTAGCGCCAGGCCGGCCAGCAGGGTCCACTGCCATTGGCGTCGGATCTGCGTGGCGAACTCCCGTTCGACACCGTAGTGCTGCAGTTGCTCGACACTGTGGCGAGTGTGCACCGGCAGGCCGCGCTTGATGGCGCCGGCACCCGCGTGCGCCGAGCTGTTCAGGTGCGGCCAGCTCACCTGGCCGGGATAGAACAGCGTCACATCGCGCCAGGGGCCGATCCAGCTCGGCTCGGCGCCCTGGAACTGCTCGGCCACGATGTCGGCGTTGCGCCCCAGGCCTAGGCTCATCGGCAGCGACACGTAGTGCCAGCGGCTGCCGGTGGCATGGCGGTGGATCGCGAAGGCAACGTCGTACAGCCCGTGATCGTGCAGCACCTTGTCGTCCAGCGGATGGCCGGTGTCGAGTGCGCGGCTGAGCGTGACGTTCCAGTGGCCGTCGGCCCAGCGGCCCTTGCCCTGCACCGCGATGTCGGCCTTGGAGCCGTCGGGCTGGCGCAGAAAGCGCCGCGGCAGCGTGTCACCCTCGGTCCATCCGGCCTGCGGATCGAACGGCACGGCCTGGCCTTCGACCAGGTAGTAGACCGATTCCTGGTCAATGCGCCCGGCGGCCACGTCGTCCCATTTCAGCGCCTTGTGACCGACCGCCGCAGCATCGAACATCAGGCGCGGCTGCTTGCTGTCGCCATCCCAGTTGGTGCCGGCCGAGCTCTTGCCGTCATCGCCGCCGCGCACCTCGGCGACCATCTGGTCGTCCGACATGCCGATCGGGTTGGCACGGTGACTGCGCCAGTGCCACAGGTCGAGAAAATAGCCCGCCTGCCGCTGCGCCTTGAGCACCTCCCCTGGGCGCACGCTGGCCCAGTCGTTGATGTCGCTGCGCGTGTCGGGCAGCGACTTGCTGACCTCCTCCTGCTTGAGTTTGCCGCCCAGGTGGGGATGCGCCTTCACGGCGTCCTCGCTGGCCTCCTCGGTGAAGGTCAGGATGCCGTCGCCGACCGTGATGTAGCCGCCGTAGCGCGCGAAGTCGGGCACGCTGCCGTCGTCGAGCATCATGGCCACGCGGTCCTCATGCATGCCATCGGGCTGCGAGCCCGGCGTCGCCCGACCCTTCACGACCCATTTGCCGCCCTCGTAGACCAGCACGTCGTGGAACAGGCTCGGGCGCTCGGCGGGCCAGCGATAGCTGATGAAGAAGCGCTCGGCGTTGTAGGCCGCACGCACCTGCAGCGGCACGGTCAGCGTCTTGGGCACGCTGATGTTGCGCTTGGGGTCGTCACGCACGACACCGGTGCCATGGGTGAACCAGGACAACAGCACGCCACCGATCAGCAATACCAGGGCCAGCACGATGACCAGCCCGCGGCTGTTGGATCGACTCATATCGTCTCCTTTATTGAGAAACCAAAAAGCGCAACTTCTGGCAACTTCTTTTTTTGGACGAAGCATGGCCTGTAACCGTGGCAGCGCTCCGGATTTCCTCTGCTTGTTTGATTGAGGTCAAACCTTTGCCGCTCTTGCAGACCCGTTCGGTAGCAGGGCAGAAGCCGTACCGGCGACGCTACCGATGCCGCGACGGCGCCGCGGGTCGGCCCCGGCGTCGTGGCTCACCTCAGCCGGGGCCTGCAGCTGCCTCAGCCGCACCCCCGCACCGCTCACCGCCTACACCGGCCGGTACGGCAACGATTTCTACGGGCCGCTGCAGGTGGACGTGGTGGACGGCGCGCTGCAGCTGACGCTGGGCCCCACGCCGCTGCGCCTCGCCGCGCGGCACTGGGATGCTGACGTGTTCGCGTTCACGCCGAAGGCGTACCCGCCGAGCTCGGTCTCCAAGGCCAGCTTCACGGACCGGCAGCTGACGCTGGAGCTGTACGACGACGGGCGCGGCCTCGGGACTTTCGTGCGCTGATCGTGCCCCCGGATTGCCAGCGGGCAGCTTCGACGCGCTTCCCGGCCGGCCGTCATCGGCCACGCCGGCGGCAGGCTCAAGCCCGCGGCGACCCGTCCACCACCTCGGCGGCGCTGCGGAACGCCTCCACCGCCGCCGGCACGCCGCAGTAGATGCTGGCGTGCAGCAGCACCTCCTGCAGGTCCTGCTTGCTGGCGCCGTTGTTCAGCGCACCGCGCACATGGCCCTTCAGCTCGTGCTGCTTGCCCAGCGCGGTCAGGATCGCCACCGTGATCAGGCTGCGCGTGCGCCTGTCTAGCCCCGGGCGCTGCCACACGTGGCCCCAGCAGTTGCGCGTCACGTGCTCCTGCAGCGGCCAGGTGAAGTCGGTGGCGGCGGCCAGCGCGCGCTCGACGTAGTCGTCGCCCAGGACGTCGCGCCGCGTCTTCAGGCCGGCCTGGAACTGCGGGTCATCGGGTTGCTGCATGGTCTGGCTCCTTCAGGTGTTGATGCGCACGCAGCATAATCGTCCGCGACCCCCAATCACCCCAAGGAGACTTCGCATGAGCCGCTACCCCTTCGCCGACATCAACGAGCTGCCGGAGGACATCAAGGCCAAGGTGCTGGAGGTGCAGGCCAAGGCCGGCTTCGTGCCCAACGTGTTCCTGGCGCTGGCACGCCGGCCGGCCGAGTGGCGCGCCTTCTTCGCCTACCACGACGCGCTGATGGAGCCCGAGAGCGCCGGCCGCAGCAGCAAGCTAAGCAAGGGCGACCGCGAGATGATCGTCACCACCACCAGCGCCGCCAACCAGTGCCTGTACTGCGTGGTGGCGCACGGCGCGCTGCTGCGCATCTACGAGAAGAAGCCGCTGGTGGCCGATCAGGTGGCGGTCAACTACCGCAAGGCCGACATCAGCGAGCGCCAGCGCGCCATGCTCGACTTCGCCATGAAGGTGTGCGAGCGCTCGCACGAGATCAGCGACGAGGATTTCGCACCGCTGCACGCGCACGGCTTCGACGACGAGGACATCTGGGACATCGCCGCCATCACCGCCTTCTTCGGCCTGTCCAACCGCATCGCCTCCTTCAGCGCCATGATGCCCAACCCCGAGTTCTATCTGATGGGGCGGCTGCCGCGGGAGAAGAAATAGCGGTTGCACGCGCACTGGTGGCAACCCCGTGGGCCTGGTGGCTTCGCAGCCCTAGAATGAACCGCGCATCCGTGGCACATCGCACGATGTGCGCGGCGGCGGATTCACACGGTCAACCAGAGGAAGCTCACCCATGCCGCAGACCGCAAGCAACGACCCCCTGCCCGTCTCGAACATCCGCACCCTGGCCCTGGTCGGCCCCGCCGCCGCCGGCAAGACCACGCTGATCGAGGCGCTGCTGCACCGCGGCGGGGCCATTGGCGCGCCAGGCAGCGTCGAGCGCGGCAACACTGTCAGCGACCACGATCCGCTGGAGATCAAGGGCCAGCACTCGCTGCAGTCGTCGGTGATGCACCTGGTGCATGACGGCTGCCGCATCCACCTGATCGACACGCCCGGCGCGCTCGACTTCATCGGCCACAGCCTGCCGGCGCTGGAGGCGGTGGAAACCGCTGCCATCGTCATCAACGCCGCTGCCGGCATCGAGCCGATGGCGCAGCGCATGATGGACTACGCCGCCGAGCGGGAGCTCGATCGCCTGATCATCGTCAACAAGATCGACACCGAGGGCGTCGACCTGCCCGCGCTGCTGGCCGACATCCAGTCCCGCTTCGGCAAGGAGTGCCTGCCGCTGAACCTGCCCGACGCCGGCGCGACGCAGGTGGTGGACTGCTTCTACAAGCGCGAGGGCCACAGCGACTTCGGCGCCGTGGCCGAGGCGCATCAGGCACTGGTCGAGCAGGTGGTCGAGGTCGACGGCGACTTCGTCGACCGCTACCTCAGCGAAGGCGACATCGACGCCGGCGAACTGCACGCACCGCTGCAGCAGGCGCTGCGCGAAGCGCACCTGATCCCGGTCTGCTTCGTCTCGGCGCGCAGCGGCGCCGGCGTGGCCGAGCTGCTGGACGTCATCAGCAAGCTGCTGGCCAACCCGAGCGAGGGCAACCCGCCCGACTTCTTCCGCGGCGAGGGCGACGACGCCGAACTGATGCACGCCCAACCTGACCCCGACGCCCACGTGCTGGCCCAGGTGTTCAAGATCAGCATCGACCCCTACGTCGGCAAGCTCGGCTTCGTGCGCGTGCACCAGGGCACCATCGGCCCCGGCACGCAGCTCTACGTGGGCGACGGGCGCAAGCCGTTCAAGGTCGCGCACCTGTACTTCCAGCAGGGCAAGGACCACGTCGAGGTGCAGGCCGCCGGCCCGGGCGACATCTGCACCCTGGCCAAGATCGACGAACTGCACTACGACGCCGTGCTGCACGACGCCGCCGAGGACAACCACATCCACCTCAAGCCGCTGCCGTTTCCGGTGCCGGTGCACGGCATCGCCATCAGCCCGAAGCGGCGCGGCGACGAGCAGCGCATGTCGGAGCTGATGGGTAAGCTGGTGGCCGAGGATCCCTGCCTGCGCGTCGAGCACGTGCCCAGCACCAACGAGACCATCGTCTACGGTCTCGGCGAGCTGCACCTGCGCATGCTGCTGGAGCGCCTGCGCGAGGTGCACAAACTGGAAGTCGAGACGCGTCCGCCGCGCATCGCCTACCGCGAGACCATCACCCAGAACGCGGCGGCGCAGTACCGCCACAAGAAGCAGTCGGGCGGCGCCGGCCAGTTCGGCGAGGTGCACCTGCGCGTCGAGCCCTTGCCGCGCGGCAGCGGCTTCGAGTTCGTCGACCAGGTCAAGGGCGGCACCATCCCGGGCCAGTTCATGCCGGCGGTGGAAAAAGGCGTGCGCGAGGCGCTGGCCGAGGGCGTGATCGCCGGCTATCCGGTGCAGGACGTGCGCGTGATCGTGCACGACGGCAAGCACCATGCGGTCGACAGCAAGGAGATCGCCTTCGTCACCGCCGGCAAGAAGGCTTTCCAGCTGGCGATCCGCGACGCCAGGCCGGTGGTGCTGGAGCCGATCGCGCGCATCCAGGTGCGGGCGCCGGAGAACGCCATGGGCGCCATCACCGGCGACCTCTCGTCACGCCGCGGCATGGTCAGCGGCACCGATTCCGGCCAGCTGGGCACGCTCACCGTCACTGGCCAGGCGCCGATGGCCGAGCTGGCCGACTACCAGAGCCGCCTCAACGCCATGACCGCCGGCCAGGGCAGCTATTCGCTGGCCTTGTCGCACTACGAGATCGTGCCACCCCAGGTACAGCAGCAGCTGACCAGCCAGCACAAGCTGCAGGACGAGGAGTGATTTCTCATGGCGTGCCAGGGCGTGTCAACGCGCCCTGGAACGGCCAGGTGGGACGGCCGGCTGGCCTGCGTCACTCAGGCACCACCCGCACGCCGATGTCGGCTGGCGGCGCGTGATGCAGGCTGCTGGTCACCAGCGCGTCGACACCGCAGGCGGCATATTCGGCCGCGTTGCCGAGATGAATGCCGCCGGCCGCCAGCAGGCGTACATGGGGATGGCGCGCGCGCAACGCCGAACACCACGCCGCCAGCCGCTGCGGCATGGCCTTGTCGAACTGAACTACCTGCGCGCCGGCGGCAATCGCCTGCTCTGCCTCGGCCAGGTCGGACGCCTCAATGACGATCATTTTCTCGGTCACGGCCCCGCCCAGCGCCTGCAATCGTTCGCGCAGCGCATTCCAGCCGCCCAGCAGCGAGCGATGCTGGTCGAACACCAGAATGGTCTCACCCACCCCCAGCCGATGCGGCAAGGCGCCACCCGCCAGCGTGGCCGTCAGTGCCAGCTTGCGCAGACCAGGCGCGTGCTTGCGCGTCGTCAGCACGGCGACATCGGGCGCCGTGGCACGCACCGACTCGACCATGCGCGCCGTCGCGGTGGCCACGCCGCAGGCGTATTCGAGCAGGTTCTGCGCCACCTTCCAGCCGCGCAGCACGCCGCTGGCCGGCCCTTTGGCCACCAGCAGCGTCGTGTCCGGCGACACGCGCTGACCAGCGGGTTGCAGCATCTCGGTGGACACGCCGCAATGCGCCAGCACCTGGGCCGCCTCTTCGGCGCCAGCGGCCACGCCGTCCTGACGCGAGGCAAAGCAGATGCCGGCAGTGCGCGCCCCCAGGCCCAGCAGATGGGTGGTCAGGTCGAGCAGGCCGGCATCCTCGGCGATCCAGGCATCGATCTCGGCATGGCTGAAAAACACGTCATTCATAAAGCCCCCAGGCGGCGCAGGAAGAAGAACGCCAGCGCGGCAAAACCGACCAGCAGCAGCGACAGGGCGTTGGCACAGGCAAAATTGCTGTCCAGCACCTGGTTGTAGAGCGCCAGCGACAGTGTCTCGGTGCGCCCGATCACGTTGCCGCCCAGCATCAACGACAGCCCCACCTCGCCCAGCGCGCGGCCGCCGGCCAGCACCAGCCCCACCACCAGGCCGCGCCGGGCGAGCGGCAGTTCGACACGCAAGAAGGTACGCCACGGTCCGTGACGCAGCGTGGCAGCGGCCTCGCGCATGGCGGCCGGCACCTCGGCGAACGCCGCCTGCACCGGCTTGACCATCAGCGGCAGCCCGGCGACAAAAGCCGCCACGATCAGTCCCGCGGGCGTGAACACGATGTGCGGCCGCAATACCTCCGGCAGCCACTGCGTCAGCCAGCCCTGGCGCCCCAGCATCAGCAGCAGGCCATAGCCGAGCACGATGGGCGGAAACACCAGCGGCATCATCACCACGGCATCGAGCGCTCCGCGGCCGCGAAACCGCCGGCGCGCCAGCAACCAGCCCAGCGCGCCGCCGATCAGCAGCTGTGCCAGCAGACTCCAGCCCAGCACCTTGAGCGTCAGCGGCAGCGGCGCCAGCGCGCAGCCCTGCGGCCAGCCGGTCACAGGCCGTGGCGTTGCAGCACCACGCGCGCCGGCGGACTTTGCACGAACGCCAGGAACGCGCGTACCGCCGGCCGGTCGGCGTGACCACGCACCACGCCCACGCTCAGGCGGATCGGATCGTGACAGCTGGTGGGCAACTCCAGCATGTCGCCGGCACGCCCGCGCAATGCCTGGGCCTCGGTCTTGTTGACGAAACCGGCATCGACTTCGCCGGTGGCGACGTAGGTGCCGACCTGCGGCACCGTGGCCACCTCCAGCAGGCGCGGCCTGAGCTCATCGAGCAGGCCCTGGCGCTGCATGCAGGTGAAGGCGGCGCGGCCGTAGACGGCCTGGCGCTGGTCGGGCACGCCAATGCGGCCAAAGCGGGCGTCCTTCAGGTCCTGCAGCTCACGCAGCGCCACGCCGCGCGAGGCCACCAGCATCAGGCGGCCCTCGCCCAGCAGCAGATAGCGCTCGAACAGGCCCATCGGCTCCAGAAACGCCTCGTCACCCACCACCAGCGCGATGTCCGGGTTCTGCCGCGCCTGGGTCTCGGCCTGCTTCATGTTGCCGAAGCTGGCCTCGGCGCGGATGCCGCTGTCGCGGGCGAACAACTCCACCAGCTCGAGCACCGGCTTGCGGTAACCCGCCCCGCCGGCCAGCAGCAGCCCCTGCTGGGCCTGGGCCGACAAGGCCAGCCAGCCGGCCAGCAGGAACACCATCGCAGCACGCATCAACATTCGGCCGTCTCCTCGGATCGGCGCAGCACCATCGGCCACACCGCATTCGCTATTACATAAATGAATAGCGAATTATAGGCAGTCGCATGGCCGGTCGATGGCGATGTCAGAACAGGCTGATCACCTGCCCGCTGTCGTCCAGGTCGATGGTCTCGGCCGCCGGGTGCGCCGGCAGGCCGGGCATGGTCATGATGTCGCCACACACCATCACAACGAAGCCGGCGCCGGCCGACAGGCGCACTTCGCGCACGTGCAGCGTGTGACCGGTTGGTGCACCCAGCGCCCTGGGGTCAGTCGAGAAGCTGTACTGGGTCTTGGCCACGCACACCGCCAGGTGGCCGCAGCCGTCGGCCTGCAGCTGCGCGATACGCGCCCGCGCGGGGGCGCTGGCGGTGACGTCGGCCGCGCCGTAGACCTGGCGGGCGATCTGCAGCAGCTTGTCCCACAGGCTGTCGTTCTCCCGGTAGACGAAGCGCGGCGGCCTCGGGCTGCTGCGCTCACACAGCGCCACCACCTCGCGCGCCAACTCGAGCGCGCCGGCGCCACCCTCGGCCCAGTGGCGCGATACCGCGTAGGGCACGTCGCGCGCGGCCATGCGCTCGCGCAGCAGCGCGTGCTCGGCGGCGCTGTCGGCGACGAAGTGATTCGCGGCGACGACACAGGGCAGACCGAACACCTCACGCACCAGCGCCAGGTGCCGATCCAGGTTGGCCAGCCCCGCCTCCAGCCCCGGCAGGCTTTCCTGCGCCAGCGCGTCCAGCGGCACACCGCCCTGCATCTTAAGCGCACGCACCGTGGTCACCAGCACCGCGGCCGTGGGTTGCAGCCCGGCCATGCGGGCCTTAATGTCGATGAACTTCTCGGCGCCCAGATCGGCGCCGAAGCCGGCCTCGGTGATCGCGTAGTCGCCCAGCTTCAGCGCCGCACGCGTGGCGATGAGCGAATTGCAGCCGTGCGCGATGTTGCCGAACGGGCCGCCGTGCAGCAGCGCCGGATTGTTCTCCAGCGTCTGCACCAGGTTGGGCGCCAGCGCGTCCTTGAGCAGCACCGCCATGGCGCCGTGGCATTTGAGATCGGCCGCACGCACCGGCTGGCGCTCGCGCGTCTCGGCCACCACGATCCGGCCCAGGCGCTGCTTCAGGTCGGCCAGCGAGCGCGCCAGGCACAGCACGGCCATCACTTCCGACGCCGCCACGATGTCGAAGCCGCCCTCGCGCGGCACGCCGTTGGCCGGGCCGCCCAGGCCCAGCGCCAGGTGGCGCAGCGCGCGGTCGTTCATGTCCATCACGCGCCGCCAGTGCACGCGGCGCACGTCGATGTTCAGGGCGTTGCCGTGGTGGATGTGGTTGTCGATCACCGCGGCCAGCAGGTTGTGCGCCAGCGCGATGGCGTGGAAGTCGCCGGTGAAGTGCAGGTTGATGTCCTCCATCGGCACCACCTGCGCGTGGCCGCCGCCGGCGGCGCCGCCCTTCATGCCGAACACCGGGCCGATCGACGGCTCGCGCAGCGCCAGCACCGCCTGGTGGCCGAGCCGGCTCATGCCGTCGGCCAGGCCGACCGAGGTGGTGGTCTTGCCCTCGCCGGCCGGCGTCGGGCTGGTGGCGGTGACCAGGATCAGCTTGCCGTCGGGCCGGTGCTCGATCGATTCCAGGTAGGGCAGCGCGAGCTTAGCCTTGTGGTGGCCGTAGGGCACCAGGTGCTCGTCGGCGATGCCCAGCCGCTCGCGCGCAAGGTCGGTGATGCGGCGCAGGCTGGCGCGGCGGGCGATGTCGAGGTCGTGCAGGGCCACGGGGTTCTCCTCCCAGGATGCGTCTGGTTGATGCAGCCGATCGGCGGTGCCAGCGGCGAGCATAGCCGCAGGCCCGGCGGCACGCCGTCGCCAGGCCGAAGACGCGGCGCCGGTGCCGCGCCGGACCCGGCCCGCTTACGCCATCTGCCCGATGGTCTTGCGAAAGCGCGCCAGCGCCAGCGTGAAGAACACGGCGGCGATGGCCACGATCCACAGCAGCTGCGGCCAGATCACGTCGATGCCGGCGCCGCGGTACAGCACCGCCTGGCTGGCCGAGACGAAGTGCGTGGTGGGCGCCAGCAGCATGGCGTCCTGCACCAGCGCCGGCATGCTCTCGCGCGGCGTGGACGCGCCCGAGAGCATCTGCAGCGGCATGATGGTGAGCATCATCAGCAGGCCGAACTGCGGCATCGAGCGCGCCAGCGTGGCCAGGAAGATGCCCAGCGACGTGGCCGACAGCAGGTGCAGCGCGCACACCAGCAGGAACAGCCCCAGCGAGCCCTCGATCGGCACCTTGAGCCAGCCCTGCACCACGAACACCATCGAGCCGGCCACCGCGATCAGCACCACCAGCGCCATCGACCACACCTTGGACAGCATGATCTCGGTCGGCGTGACCGGCATCACCAGCAGGTGCTCGATGGTGCCGTGCTCGCGCTCGCGGATCAGCGCCGCGCCGGTGAGCACGATCGACAGCATGGTCACCACGTTGATCAGCTCCATCACGCCGCCGGTCCAGCTCTGGTCCAGGCTGGGGTTGAAGCGCATGCGCGGCTCGATGCGCACCGGCAGCAGTTCGGCGCCACGCCAGCCCTGGGTAAATTCCTGCACCTCGGCCAGCACGATCTGCTGGATGTAGCCGCTGCCGACGAAGGCCTGCGACATGCGCGTGGCGTCGACGTTGAGCTGCAGCGCGGGCCGGCGCCGGCCCAGCAGGTCGGCCTGGAAGCCCGGCGGGATGTTGAGCACGAAGGTGAAATCGCCGGCGTCCATGCCCGGGTCGACCTCGCTCAGCGTGATCATCCGCGGCGGCAGGAAGTACGGCGGCAGAAAGGCCGAGACGATGCGCGCCGACAGCGGCGACTGGTCCTCGTCGACGATGGCGATCGGCGCCTTGTGCATGGTGTCGGGCATCGCCGTGGCCGCGGTGTAGATCGCCAGCGAGAAGGCGTAGACGATGAACACCAGCAGCATCGGCTCGCGCGCCAGGCTCCACAGCTCCTTGACGCCGAGCCGGAAGACGTTGGACAGGCTGGGCATGGCGTCAGCGGTCCTGCTTCCTGAGCAGGGCGATCGCCACCGCGAGCATGACCGGCGTGGCGACGACCAGCGCCACGAACTGCGCCCGCAGGTCGGCGAAGCCGAGCGCCTTGCTGAACACGCCGCGGCTGATCAGGAACATGTGGGTGGCCGGGTAGGCCTCGCCGATCCAGCGCGCCAGGCCTTCCATCGACGACACCGGGTTGATCAGCCCCGACAAGGTGGTGGCCGGCAGCATGGTGGCCAGCATGGTGATGAAGATCGCCGCCACCTGCGAACGCGTGAACACCGAGGCGAACAGGCCGAAGCCGGTGGCAAACACAATGAACAGCAGCGAGGCCACGCTGAGCGCCAGAAAGCTGCCGGTCAGCGGCACGCCGAACAGGGTGACCGACAGCGCCACCATCAGCAGGTAGTTGACCAGGCCCAGCACCACGTAGGGCACCTGCTTGCCGAGCAGGAATTCGCTGCGCGTGACCGGCGTGACGTAGAGGTTGAGAATCGAGCCCATCTCCTTTTCGCGCACCACCGACAGCGCGGTGAGCATGGACGGGATCATCAGCAGCATCATCGGGATCACCGCCGGCACCATGGCCGGCAGACTGCGCACGTCGGGGTTGTAGCGAAAGCGCGTCTCGATGTCGACGCTGGCCGTCGGCGCGCGCCCCAGCCGCTCGCTGGCCTGCTGCAGCAGCCAGTGCTGGTGCATGCCCTGCACGTAGCCCTGGATGGTCTCGGCGCGGTTGGTGATGGCGCCGTCGACCCACATGCCGATGGCCACCGGCTGGCCGCGCTGCACGTCGCGCGCAAAGCCGGGCGGAATCTCCAGCGCCATGCTGATGTCGGCGGCGCGCATGCGCCGGTCCAGCTCGGCGTAGTCGGCCAGCGGCGCGGTCTCGGTGAAGTAGCGCGACCCCGCCAGGTTGAGCGTGTAGTTCTGGCTCAGCGCGGTCTGGTCGCGGTCCAGCACGGCAAAACGCAGGTTCTCCACGTCCATGGTGATGCCGTAGCCGATCACCACCATCAGCAGGATGCTGCCCAGCAGCGCCATGGCGCGGCGCACCGGGTCGCGCTGCAGTTCCAGGCTTTCGCGCACCGTGTAGCTGAGCAGCCGGCGCAGGCTGAAGCCGCCCGCCGGGCGATGCGGCCCGGCGTGGCGGGCGGCGGCCGCGATGTCGGCCGGCGGTGCGTCGGGTGTGTCGGCCGCATCGGTGGCTGCCGGCGCCTCGGCCCGGCTGTCGTCGGCGCCGGCGGCCAGCAGATAGGCGACGAAGGCATCGTCCAGCGTGGCGGCACCCTGGCGCCGCATCAGCTCGGCCGGCGGGCCGCTGTCGAGCACCTGGCCGGCGTGCATCATCGACATGCGGTCGCAGCGTTCGGCCTCGTTCATGAAATGGGTCGAGATGAAGATGGTCACGCGGTCGCGGCGCGACAGCTGCACCAGCAGCTCCCAGAAATGGTCGCGCGCGATCGGATCGACGCCCGAGGTCGGTTCGTCCAGGATCAGGATGTCCGGGCCGTGCACCAGCGCCACCGCCAGCGACAGGCGCTGGCGCATGCCCATCGGCAGCGCGGCGGGCAGCGCGTCGCGTACATCGTGCAGGCCGAAGCGCGCCAGCATCTCCTCCACGCGCGCCTCGATCTGCGCCGCCGGCACGTGGAACAGGCGCGCGTGCAGCACCAGGTTCTGCCGCACCGTCAGCTCGCCGTAGAGCGAGAAGGACTGCGACATGTAGCCGACGCGCTTGCGCACCGCCAGGTCGCGTGCGTCGACCGGGTGGCCGAACAGCCAGGCCTGCCCTTCGGTCGGCGGCAGCAGGCCGGTGAGCATCTTCATGGTGGTGGTCTTGCCGCAGCCGTTGGAGCCGAGAAAGCCGAAGATCTCGCCGCGCCGGATGCGGAAGCTGACGTGGTCCACCGCGGTGAAGTCGCCAAAGCGCATGGTCAGGCCCTGCGCCTCGATGGCGACGCCGGCGCCGTCATCCCCGTCACCCGCCTCCGGCAGCGGCGGGATCCGCACCGCGCGGTGCTCGCGCCGCTTCTCCTCGGGCATGAGGCGGATGAAGGCCGCTTCCAGTTCGTCCGCGCCGGTACGCGCCAGCAGCTCGGCCGGGGTGCCGGTGGCCAGCACCCGGCCGTCGTCCATCGCCACCAGCCAGTCGAAGCGGCTGGCCTCGTCCATGTAGGCGGTGGCCACGATCACGCTCATGCGCGGCTGGCCGGCACGGATGCGCCCGATCAGGTCCCAGAACTGGCGCCGCGCCAGCGGGTCGACGCCGGTGGTCGGTTCGTCGAGGATCAGCAGGCGCGGATCGTGGATCAGTGCGCAGCACAGGCCCAGCTTCTGCCGCATGCCGCCCGAGAGCTTGCCCGCCGGCCGCTCCAGGAAGGGATGCAGGCCGGTGGCGCGGGTCAGCTCGTCGATGCGGCGGCGCCGCTCGGCGGCGTCGTGGCCGAACAGGCGGGCGAAGAACTGCAGGTTCTCCTCCACCGACAGCGTGGGATAGAGGTTCCGGCCCAGGCCCTGCGGCATGTAGGCGATGTCGGGGCAGACGCGGCCGCGGTGGCGCCGGCTGGCCATGTCGCCGCCCAGGGCCTCGACCCGCCCTTCCTGGATGGCCCGCGCGCCCGCCACCAGCGACAGCAGGCTGGACTTGCCGACACCGTCCGGGCCGATCAGGCCCACCATGCGGCCGGCAGGAAAGTCCAGGTCGATGCCGTCCAGCGCCAGCTTCTTGCCGTAGCGCAGGCGCACGCCGCGCAGCGTGGCGACCGGCGCGGCTTCAGTTGGCGGCATGGGACGCCGCCGGCGCGCTGGCTGGCTCGCTCGAGGCAGCGGGCAGCGACTTCACGCTCAGCGCGGGCGGCCATTGCGCGCCCGCATCCAGCTTGATCCAGGCCACGCCGGGCAGGCCGGTCTTGATCTGCTCGATGTGGCGCTCCAGCAGCTCGCGCGGAATCTGCGCCCGTACGCGGAACATCAGCTTCTGTCGCTCGCTGGCGGTCTCCACCGTCTTCGGTGTGAACTGCGCCTGGCTGGCGACGAAGGACACCTGCGCCGGAATCGGGTAATGCGGCGCCGCGTCGAGCACGATGCGCACCTCGCTGCCCAGCGCCACGCGCCCGGCCACGGTCTCGGGGATGAAGAAACTCATGTACACATCGCCCAGGTCGATCAGGTTGAGCGCCGGCGCGCCCGCGCCCAGCACCTCGCCCGGCTGCGCGATGCGGTACTGCACGCGCGCAGCGCGCGGCGCCACCAGCGTGCTGTCGGCGATGTCGGCGTCGATGCGCGCCACGGTGGCATCGGCGGCCTTGACCGCCGACTCGGCGCCGGTGACCTGGGCGCGCGCCGCCTCGACCGCCGCCTCGGCCGCCACCGCCTGCGCCCGCAGCGCATCCACCGCGGCCTGCGCGCCGCGCACCGCGGCGCGGTCGTCGTCGAGCTGCTGCGCCGCCACCGCGCCTTCGCGGGCGAGCGCCTGCGAGCGCGCCAGGCGTCGCCGCGCGGCGTCGAGATCGCTTTCGGCCTTGGTCACGTTGGCGCGTGCGGCGGCGACGTTGCTCTGCAGCTGCGCCACCTGCGCGCGCGCGGTGCTCACGCCGGTGATGGCCTGCTGCTGGCGCGCCAGCGCCTCGTTGCGCTGCGCATCCAGCGTGTCCACCTTCAGCGTCACCAGCGGCTGGCCGGCCTTGACGAAGTCGCCCTCGCGCACCAGCACCTCCTGCACCCGGCCCGGCACCTTGGCGGCCAGGTTGATCTCGGTGGCCTCGATGCGGCCGTTGCCGCTGACGAAGCCCTCGCCCGGCCCCGACTCCCGGCCCGACTGCCAGAGCAGGTAGCCGACGGTCAGCGCTGCCAGGGCGATGCCGGCCAGCAGCCAGGTCTTGATGTCAGTCTTCATGCGAATCGTGGGGATGACATGTCGGAAGGGATGCCGGGCCCGCAGCTGCTCGCCAGCCTGCGGCGCGCAGCATGGAACCCCGGCTCAAGCCTTGCGCCGCGGCGGCAGCCCGGTGTGTTGCGTCAGGACCGTGCCGCGCGCTGGCTTGGCGGACGCACGGCGCTTCTTTTCTTGCAGCGCGGGGCCGGGGCTCGGCGCGCCGGCGGCAGTGGAGTTCTTGCGCCGCGCGCTCTGGTAGCCGCCATCGGTCAGCGGCTGCCAGGCCGGGATCAGGTGCTGCCTGCCGCTGCCGATCAGCTCGGCGCGGCCCATGCGCTTGAGCGCCTCGCGCAGCAGCGGCCAGTTGTTGGGGTCGTGGTAGCGCAGAAAGGCCTTGTGCAACCGGCGGCGGCGCTCGCCCTTCACCGTGTCCACTTTTTCGCCGCGCCCATCGCGGTGCACGCCCACCAGCGGGTTCAGGCCGGTGTGGTACATCGCCGTGGCGGTGGCCATGGGGCTGGGGTAGAAGCCCTGCACCTGGTCGGCGCGAAAGCCGTTTTTTTTAAGCCACAGCGCCAAGTTCAGCATGTCCTCGTCGCTGGTGCCCGGATGCGCGGCGATGAAGTACGGAATCAGGAACTGCTGCTTGCCGGCTTCCCGGCTGAACTTCTCGAACAGCGCTTTGAAGCGGTCGTAGTTGCCGATGCCGGGCTTCATCATCTTCGCCAGCGGCCCCGTCTCGGTGTGCTCGGGCGCGATCTTCAGGTAGCCGCCGACGTGGTGCCGCACCAGCTCCTTCACGTACTCGGGCGACTTCAGCGCCAGGTCGTAGCGCAGGCCGGAGCCGATCAGCACCTTCTTCACGCCCGGCAGCTGGCGCACGCGCTTGTAGATGGCGATCAGCGGGTCGTGGTTGGTGGTCAGGTTCTGGCAGATGCCGGGGTAGACGCAGCTGGGCTTGCGGCAGGCGGCTTCGATCTGCGGGCTGCGGCAGCCCAGGCGGTACATGTTGGCCGTGGGACCGCCCAGGTCGCTGACGACGCCGGTGAAGCCCTGCACCTGGTCGCGCATGGCCTCGACCTCGCGCACGATGGAATCCTCGCTGCGGCTCTGGATGATGCGGCCCTCGTGCTCGGTGATGGAGCAGAAGGTGCAGCCGCCGAAGCAGCCGCGCATGATGTTCACCGAGAAACGGATCATCTCCCACGCCGGGATCTTGGTGGCGCCGTCGTGGCGGCCGCGCTCGTCGGCGTAGCTGGGGTGCGGGTTGCGCGCGTAGGGCAGGTCGAAGATGTGGTCCATCTCGGCCGTGGTGAGCGGGATCGGCGGCGGACTCAGCCAGACATCCCTGGCCGTGGCGCCCTCGCCGTGCGCCTGCACCAGGGCGCGGGCATTGCCGGGATTGGTCTCCAGGTGCAGCACGCGGTTGGCGTGGGCGTAGAGCACCGGGTCGCGCCTGACCTGCTCGTAGCTGGGCAGGCGGATGACGGTGCGCTCGCGCGGCGGCAGCTTGTCGATCTTTGAGGCGCGCAGCGCGGGGTTGGGCACGAAGCGCAGGGGCTGCTCATCGGATTTCAAGCCTTTTTGGCCGGTAGCGCTTGCTGGATGGTCGCCAGCCGCCATGGCATCGGTAGCATCCAACGCCGCCTCGCACAGCGCGCCCTGCCCCGCCGCCTGCTCGCTGGTGGTCTGGTAGGGATTGATGTGCGCCTCCACCGGGCCGGGCTGGTCGACCTCGGTCGAGTCGATCTCGAACCAACCCGGCTCAGACTGGCGGCGCACGAAGGCGGTGCCGCGCACGTCGGTGATGCTCTCCACCGGCTCGCGCCGCGCCAGCCGGTGCGCCACCTCGATCAGCGCGCGCTCGGCGTTGCCGTACAGCAGCAGGTCGCACTTGCTGTCGACCACGATCGAGCGGCGCACGGTGTTGCTCCAGTAGTCGTAGTGCGCGATGCGGCGCAGGCTGCCCTCGATGCCGCCGAGGATGATGGGGACCTGGTTGAACGCCTCGCGGCAGCGCTGGCTGTAGACGATGGCGGCGCGGTCGGGCCGACGCTGCGGCGCCGCGCCAGGCGTGTAGGCGTCGTCGCTGCGGATCTTGCGATCGGCCGTGTAGCGGTTGATCATCGAGTCCATGTTGCCCGCGGTCACGGCCCAGAACAGGTTCGGCTGGCCCAGCGCCTTGAAGGCCTCGGCGCTGCGCCAGTCGGGCTGCGCGATGATGCCGACGCGAAAGCCTTGCGCCTCCAGCACGCGGCCGATCACCGCCATGCCGAAACTGGGGTGGTCGACGTAGGCATCGCCCGTCACCAGCACCACGTCGCACGAATCCCAGCCGAGCGCCTCCATCTCCGCCCGACTCATGGGCAGATAGGGCGCGGTGCCGAAGCGCCTGGCCCAGAAGGGCTTGTAGCTGGTGATCGGCTTGGCGGCGCGCGGGAAGAAGGAAACGTCGATCGGGGCGTTCACGGCGGGCGCAGGCGGCGAGGTGCGCGGCGCTGCATCAGTCAAACGGTACTCATGTGACCATACCGGGGATTTTAGGTTTTCGGCACGCGGCGGGCCAATCCTGCGCCCCGCACCGAGCGCGCAGCATGGGGCCGATTCAGTGCTGCTCGATCAGCTGGCCGCGCAGCTCGCCCTCGGGATGGCGCGCCGTGCGCAGGTTGACGTACCACTGCCCGGCCAGCAGGTCGGCACGCTGGCGGCGCGTGAGGATCGCGCGGCCCTCGTAGGGGCTGGTGATGCGGCGGCCGATCGCGATCACCGGATCGGCCACCTCGCCGCTCATCGCCGGGCTGTGGAAGTGCGCCGACAGCACCGGGCCGCTGAGTTGGCTGAAACTCAGCTTCCATTGCAGCAGACCGGTCTTGCGGTTCAACACCGCCACCAGTTCGCCCTGCCCCGTGCTGTCGGATGGCGGCAGCGTCTGGCGCGCGCTCAGCGTGGCCTTGAAGGCCGCCAGCTCAGGTTGCCGCTGCGGCTCGACCGGCGCTGGCTGGGTGATCACCGGCGGCGCCGTGCGGGGCGGCGTCACGGTGCAGCCAGCCAGCACGACCAGCGCGGCCAGCGCCGCGCCGGCGCGCAGCAGGTTCACCGGCACCTCGGGCCGACGATCAATGGCAGGATGTTGGCGACACCATGGCTTCGACATGCCGCGACCATAGCATCGCCGGCGCGCCCATCGGGCACCGGCTTACAGCCGGATACCTTGAGGGCCGCGACGCTTGCAGATCGACAACTCCGCCAGCCTTGTATCTTTGAGACTCGGACCGGCGCAGGCAGTTCGATCCGCCTCTGGGTTGAATTTCAAGCCCGCCCCTGAGCACTGAGCGCCTGCACCGGACCGTCCT
>CAZHSD010000038.1:0-24302 GCA_964534975.1 uncultured Ottowia sp.
TCGTGCCCACGTTCACGTGCGGCTTGCTGCGCTCGAATTTCTCTTTTGCCATGTCGAAGACTCCGAATAAATCAACTCAACAACACTTCGAAAGCGATGCCGGCCGCCGCAATCCGGGCGCCGTGCACCGCCAATCCTGGTGCCCTTGGTGGGAATCGGACCCACGACCTCTCCCTTACCAAGGGAGTGCTCTACCACTGAGCCACAAGGGCGAAAACCTGCTTCAAGACCCGCGGATGCCAGCCGAATGATGGAGCGGGAGACGGGAATCGAACCCGCACCATTAGCTTGGAAGGCTAAGGTTCTACCATTGAACTACTCCCGCAAAGGCCGCTCATCCAGCGCTTGCATGACGCCTGCCTCGCGTGAGCCCATGCCCGGCCGTCCCGGAAAACCCATCCAAACGCTCGAACCATCGGCCGGCAACCCGGCTTTTTCGCTGGTGGAGAGGGCTGGATTCGAACCAGCGTAGGTGTAAACCGGCAGATTTACAGTCTGCTGCCATTAACCACTCGGCCACCTCTCCGGCGAAGAACTCCCGATTATGCCACTAAAAATTCCGACCGGACAACGGCTCGGAAAGGTCAGGCGCCCGCTGCGCGCCCAGCCAGTCGATCGGCCGCTCGCCCTGCGCCAGCAGGAAGGCGTTGGCGCGGCTGAAATGCCCGCAGCCCAGGAACGGCACCGGCGGGCGCGTGGCCGACAGCGGTGACGGATGGTTGGCGGCCAGCAGCAGGTGTGGCCGCCCCGCCACACCGCCCAGCGCCGCCACCTGGGCCTGCGCGTGGGCGCCCCACAACATGAAAACCACCGGCTGATCGCTGTCCAGTACCTGCCGGATGACGGCGCTCGTCAGCGCCGGCCAGCCGATTCGCGCGTGGCTGGCGGCGCGCCCTTGCTCGACCGTGAGGCTGGTGTTGAGCAGCAACACCCCCTGATCGGCCCAGTGCTCCATCAGCCGGTCGGCACGTGGCGCCGCGCCCAGATCGCGCTCGAGTTCCTTGAAGATGTTGCGCAGGCTCGGCGTCGCCTTGACGCCCGCCGCCACGGAGAACGCCAGCCCGTGGGCCTGCCTGGGGCCGTGGTACGGGTCCTGCCCCAGGATCAGCACCCGCACCGCCTGCGGCGGCGTCCGCACCAGCGCCTGCAGCGGCTCGGGCGGGTAGATCGTCGCGCCCTGCTCGAGTCGGTCGCGCAGGAAGCGCTCCACCGCCAGGCCGTCCGGACTGCGCAGGAATCCGTCGAGCAGCGGTCGCCAGCCAGGCGCCACCGCCTCCACGCCGCTGGGCCAGTCGAGCAGGCGGTCGCGGTCGGCGTGGACCTGGTCCGGGGCGCTCATGGGGGAGGCGTTCAGGCGAACAGTTGCGCCAGCGCCTCGCCCGGCTCGTCGGCGCGCATGAAGGCCTCGCCGACCAGGAAGGCATGCACGCCGGCATCGCGCAGGCGCCGCACGTCGGCGGGTGTGGCGATGCCGCTTTCGGTCACCAGCAGGCGGTCGGCCGGCACGTCCTTCAGCAGGCCGAGCGTGGTGTCCAGGCTGACCTCGAAGCTGCGCAGGTTGCGGTTGTTGATGCCGACCAGCGGCGTCTTCAGCTTCAGCGCGCGCGCCAGTTCGGCGCCGTCGTGCACCTCGACCAGCACCGCCATGTCGAGGCCGTGTGCCACCGCCTCCAGCTCGGCCATCTGCGCGTCCGACAGGCAGGCGGCGATCAGCAGGATGCAGTCGGCGCCGATGGCGCGCGCCTCGTAGACCTGGTAGGCATCGATCATGAAGTCCTTGCGCAGCACCGGCAGCTCGCAGCTGGCGCGCGCCTGCTTCAGGTCGTCGACGCTGCCCTGGAAGAACTGCCGGTCGGTCAGCACCGACAGGCAGGCCGCGCTCACCTGGCCGCCCGAGTCGGTGTTGCCGACCGCGTAGCTCTGCGCGATATCGGCCGGCACGAAGTCGGCGCGGATCACGCCCTTGCTCGGGCTGGCCTTCTTGATCTCGGCGATCACCGCGGCCTGCCCGACCGCGATCTTGGCGCGCAGCGCGCCCTCGAAGTCGCGCGTCAGCACCCGGCTCTCGGCGTCCTCGCGCATCGCGGCGAGCGACTTCTTCTTCAGCGCCGCCGCGACTTCCTCGCGCTTGACGGCAACGATCTGCTCCAGGATATCGGTCATGGTTCGTGGTTCTCCGGGCGGCACTCAGGCCGCGAGCGACTGCGTGAAGGCCAGCACCTGATCCAGCTTGGCCTTGGCGGCGCCGCTTTCGACGGCCTCGCGCGCGCGCCCGATGCCGGCGCCGATGTCTGGCGCCACGCCGGCGGCGTACAGCACCACGCCGGCGTTCAGGATCACGATGCTCCGGGCCGGCCCGTCCTGGTTGTCGAGCACGCCGCGCAGCATGGCCTGCGATTCCTCGGGCGTCTCCACCTTCAGGCTGCGGTTGCTCTGCATCTGCATGCCGAAATCCTCGGGGTGGATGTCGTACTCGCTGATCTCGCCGTTCTTCAGCTCGCCCACCATGGTGGCCGCGCCCAGGCTGACTTCGTCCATGCCGTCGCGGCCGTAGACCACCAGCGCGTGCTCGGCGCCCAGGCGCTGCAGCGCGCGCACCTGGATGCCGACCAGGTCGGGGTGAAACACCCCCATCACGATGTTGGGCGCGCCGGCCGGGTTGGTGAGCGGGCCCAGGATGTTGAAGAAGGTCTTGACCCCCATCTCCTTGCGCACCGGCGCCACGTTCTTCATCGCCGGGTGGTGGTTGGGCGCGAACATGAAGCCGACGCCGGTCTCGGCGATGCTGCGCGCGATCTGCTCGGGCTGCAGGTTGATGTTCATGCCCAGCGCCTCCAGCACGTCGGCGCTGCCGCTCTTGCTGGAGACGCTGCGCCCGCCGTGCTTGGCCACGCGCGCACCCGCCGCCGCCGCGACGAACATCGAGCAGGTGCTGATGTTGAAGGTCTGCGAGCCGTCGCCGCCGGTGCCCACCACGTCGACCAGATGCCGGGTGTCGGCCACGTGCACCTTGTTCGACAGCTCGCGCATCACCTGCGCGGCGGCGGTGATCTCGCCGATGGTTTCCTTCTTCACGCGCAGGCCGGTGGTGATGGCGGCGGTCATCAGCGGCGAGAGCTCGCCGCGCATGATCATGCGCATCAGCTCCAGCATCTCGTCATGAAAGATCTCGCGGTGCTCGATGGTGCGCTGCAGGGCTTCTTGCGGGGTGATGGGCATGGTGGAACTCGTGTGAAAGCTGGAGGACAGAACAAGCTGGATGGTTCAGGTGTCGGCCGGTGATTCGGTCAGAGCCAGCTTGACGCCGAAGGCGACAAACAGGCCGCCCGCCACGCCGTCCAGCCAGCGCATCACGCGCTGCAGCGTGCCCGCACGGCGCGCCACCCAGGCGGCCGCCAGCGCCCAGCCGATGCACACCAGCAGACTGCTGGCCGTGAACAGCAGGCCCAGCGCTAGGAACACCCAGCCGGGCTGCGGCGTGCCCGGCGCGATGAACTGCGGCACGAAGGCGAGGAAGAACAGGGCCACCTTGGGATTCAGCACGTTGGTCAGGAAACCGCGCCGAAACACGGCGGTCCACGCTGGCGGCGCTAGGCCATCCATGCCCGTCGGCCGCGTCGCCGCGACGCGCAGCGCTGCGCCCGGTCGCCAGGCCGCACGCAGCATCTGCACGCCGACCCACACCAGGTACAGTGCGCCCAGCCACTTCAGCACGCTGAACGCCGTGCCGCTGGTCAGCAGCAGCGCCGACACCCCGAGTGCGGCGGCGGCCACGTGCACGCCGCACCCCGCCGTGATGCCCAGCGCCGCCGCCACGCCCGCCCGCGCACCGCCGCGCACGGCGTTGGCGACGATCAGCATCACGTCCGGACCGGGCGTCAGGTTGAGCAGCAGGCCGGCGGCCGTGAACAGCAGCAGATGCTGGGTGTCGGGCATGGCAGTGCTCAGTACGGCCCCGAGGCCGGCCCGTCGGCCTGTCCGACCGCAGCAGGTGGCGCGCCGAAGAACGCACGGATAGCGGCGATGGTGCGGTCGACGCCTGCTGCATCGACGTCCAGGTGCGTGACGAAGCGCAGGCCGATCAGGCCGGTGGCGTGGATGTTCTGCGCCCGCAGCTGGTCCAGCAACGCGGGGCCGCGCTCATCGGCCACGTCGGCAAAGACGATGTTGGTTTCGCACGAGCGCACGGCAATGCCGTCCACGCCGCGCAGCCCATCGGCCAATCGCCGCGCCAGCGCGTGGGCGTCGGCCAGGCGGTCGACGTGGTGATCCAGCGCGTGCAGCGCCGCGGCCGCCAGCAGCCCGGCCTGGCGCATGGCGCCGCCGGCCATCTTGCGGATGCGCCGGGCGCGCGCGATCAGTTCGGCCGAACCGCACAGCGCCGAGCCGACCGGCGCGCCCAGCCCCTTGCTGAAGCAGATCGAGACGCTGTCGAACCCGTCGGCGATCTGGCGCACCCGAGCCAGGGCGCCCTGCCCGGGCGCCGCCGAGGCCACGGCGGCGTTGAACAGCCGCGCGCCATCCAGGTGCGTGGCCAGGCCGCGGCTGCGCGCAAGGTCAGTCGCGGCGTGCAGGTAGGTGTCCGGCATCACGTGGCCGTTCCAGGTGTTCTCCAGGCACAGCAGACGCGTGCGGGCGAAATGCGGGTCGTCGGGCTTGATGGCGGCAGCGATGTCGGCCAGGCTCATGCGACCGGCGGCGTCCTGCATCAGTGGCTGCGGCTGCACGCCGCCCAGCACCGCCGCGCCGCCGCCCTCGTAGCGGTAGGTGTGCGCCAGCTGACCGACGATGTATTCGTCGCCGCGCCCGCAATGTGCCAGGATGCCGCAGAAATTGCTCTGCGTGCCCGAGGGCATGAACAGCGCCGCCGGCTTGCCGGTGATGGCCGCGATGCGTGTCTGCAACGCGTTAACCGTCGGGTCGTCGCCGAACACGTCGTCGCCCAGCTCGGCCGCCAGCATGGCGCGCCGCATCGCCGCCGTGGGCCGCGTGACGGTGTCGCTGCGCAGATCGACGCCGGGCAGTCCGCTTGCGTTCACCGCGGCTCCAGGAAGTTGGCCAGCATGGCGTGGCCGTGCTCGGTCAGGATGCTCTCGGGGTGGAACTGCACGCCCTCGACGTCAAGCGAGCGATGCCGCACGCCCTGGATCTCGCCGTCCTCGCTGGTGGCGGTGATCTCGAGTTCGGCCGGGCAGCTGGCGCGGTCGATCACCAGCGAGTGGTAGCGGTTGACGGTGAACTGCTGGGGCAGCCCCTTGAACACGCCTTGCTGCGTGGTGCTGATGACGCTGGTCTTGCCGTGCATTTGCACCTTGGCACGCACCACCTGGCCGCCAAAGGCAGCGCCGATGGCCTGGTGGCCCAGGCAGACGCCGAGGATGGGCAGCTTGCCGGCGAAGTGCTTGATCGCCGCGACCGACACGCCGGCCTCGGCAGGCGAGCAAGGGCCGGGGCTGATGCACAGGCGCTCGAATTCGCCGCGCGCGAACATCGCATCGAGTTCTTCCAGCGTCACCTCGTCGTTGCGCAGGGTGACGACTTCGGCGCCCAGCTCGCCGAAGTACTGCACGATGTTATAGGTGAAGCTGTCGTAGTTGTCGATCATCAGCAGGCGCACGGACTTTGTCGTCGTCATGACTTCACTCCAAGCCTTCCTCGACCAGTTCACTCGCCCGCAGCAGCGCGCGCGCCTTGTGCTCGGTCTCGCGCCACTCCATCTCGGGCACGCTGTCGGCCACCACGCCGGCGGCGGCCTGCACGTGCAGCTGCTGGTCCTTGACGATGGCGGTGCGGATGGCGATCGCCAGGTCCATGTCGCCGGCGTAACTGATGTAGCCGCAGGCACCGCCGTAGATGCCGCGCTTGACCGGCTCCAGCTGGTCGATCAGCTCCATCGCATGCACCTTGGGCGCCCCGGTCAGGGTGCCGGCCGGGAAGGTGGCCTTCAGCACGTCCATGTTGCCCATGCCGTCCTGCAGGATGCCCTCGACGTTGCTGACGATGTGCATCACGTGGCTGTAGCGCTCGACCGCAAAGGCCTCGGTCACCTTGACGCTGCCGGTCCTGGCGATGCGGCCGATGTCGTTGCGCGCCAGGTCGATCAGCATCACGTGCTCGGCGCGCTCTTTCGGGTCGTTGACCAGTTCCTGCTCGATCGCCTTGTCGGCTTCCGGCGTGGCGCCGCGCGGGCGCGTGCCGGCCAGCGGGCGGATGGTGACCTTCTGGCCTTCGACCGTGCCTTCCTGCCGCACCAGGATCTCCGGTGACGCGCTGACCACGTGGAAGTCGCCGAAGTCGTAATAAATCATGTACGGCGACGGGTTCAGCGAGCGCACGGCGCGGTACAGCGACAGCGGCGATTCGGTGTAGCGCTTGCTGATGCGCTGGCCGACCTGCACCTGCATGAAGTCGCCGGCGGCGATCAGTTCCTTGGCGCGCTCGACCGCAGCCAGGTAATCGGCCTTGGCATAGCCGCGCTCGGCCGGGTAGCCGGTGCTGGCCTTGACCTGCGGCGCGCTGACCGAATAGCGCAACTGCTCGCGCAGCGTCTTCAGGCGCCGCTTGGCGCTGGTGTAGGCCTCCGGCTGGCCCGGATCGGCGTAGACGATCAGGTACAGCTTGCCCGACAGGTTGTCGATGACGGCGAGCTCCTCGCAGTGCATCAGCAGGATGTCGGGCGTGCCCAGCGTGTCGGGGGGGCAGGTGGCCTCCAGCTTCTTCTCAATGTGGCGCACCACGTCGTAACCGAAATAGCCCGCCAGGCCGCCGCAAAAGCGCGGCAGGCCGGGGCGCAGCGCGACCTTGAAGCGCCGGTGGTAGGCATCGACGAAGTCGAGCGGGTTGCCGGCGTGCGTCTCGACCACCTGGCCGTCGGTCACGACTTCGGTGCGCGCTTGCGAGCCAAAGCCGCTGGCGCGCAGGATGGTGCGCGCCGGCAGGCCGATGAAACTGTAGCGGCCGAAACGCTCGCCACCGATGACGGATTCAAGCAAGAAGCTGTACTTGCCGCCGCCCTGCGCCGCCGCCAACTTGAGGTAGAGCGACAACGGCGTCTCCAGGTCGGCGAAGGCCTCGACCATCAGCGGGATGCGGTTGTAGCCCTGGCCGGCCAGGCTTTTGAATTCGAGTTCGGTGATCATGAGCGTCGAGCCTCCTGGGCGCTCGGGCAAGAATTTCGCTGGGATTGTCCTGCGGTTCGTCTTCCGGGTACGGCAGGCCGTGGATGGCCGCCGCGCTTGGCGCCCCTTGCGGGCGCGTTTCACCAGTCAGCGCGCTGGCTTGCGCCAGGGCCACGCCCCCTGGGCAACGGTGCCCAGCGGTGCAATGACATGCGGGAAGGACGACATGGCGCGCAGTGTAGCAAATGACATGGCGGCGGCGCCCACAGGCTTTGTGGCGATCGTCTTGCACGCCTGGGCCGGCGTCCGCGGTGCAATCCCTGCATGAGCACCCATACGCCAACCCACCGGCAGGCGCCCATGCTGATCCGCATCGGCTACGACATCGAACTCGCGCTGGACAGCCCGACCACCGTGCTGGGCGCGCTGCACGTGCACCCGGCCCGCGCGCACGACCTGCAGGCGCCCGAGGCGTTCACGGTCGAGCCGGCGCTGCCCGTGGCGAGCTACCAGGACAGCTTCGGCAACACCATCACCCGTCTCGACGTGCCTGCCGGCGTGCAGAGCGTGCGCCTGCACCACCGCGCCGTCGTGGCCGACAGCGGGCTGCCGGACCCGGTGCATGTCGATGCGCGCCAGCACGCATTGCATGACTTGCCGCCCGAAGCCTTCCGCTTCTTGCTGCCGAGCCGCTATTGCGAGGTCGACAGCGAACTGATGCCGTTCGCATGGCACCAGTTCGGCGCCGTGCCCGAAGGCTGGCCGCGCGTGCAGGCGATCTGCGACTACGTGCACCATCACGTCCGCTTCGACTACCAGCAGGCGCGCGCCGACCGCACCGCCGTGCAGGCCTGGCACGAGCGCGTCGGCGTGTGCCGCGACTACACCCACCTGGCGCTCACGCTGTGCCGCTGCATGAACATCCCGGCGCGCTACATCACCGGCTACCTGGGCGACATCGGCGTGCCGCCGATGCCCTGCCCGATGGATTTTTCGGCCTGGTTCGAGGTCTGGCTGGGCGGGCGCTGGCACAGCTTCGACGCCCGCCACAACGCGCGCCGCATCGGCCGCATCGTGATGGCGCACGGGCGCGATGCCGCCGACGTGCCGATCACCATGAGCTTCGGGCGCAGCGAGTTGCGCCGCTTCGAGGTCGTGACCGAGGAACTGGCCACCGGCGCCTGACCGGCAGGCGCCGGGGCCGCTTCATGCCGAATCGCGTTCAAGAGCATGGCGGCTGCGCTTTCATCAGCACGCCATTCACCGCTCAAGGCGCAGCGAGCGCAGGTTTCCGCGGAGCAAGCCATGGATTGCAGTCTCGGCGAACCTCGGTGTTCTCGGCGTCTTGCGCGGATCAAGGTTTGCCGATCTCTCAGACGCCAATGCGTGTCAGCCCGCCTCGTCCGGCTCCGCCAGGTAGAACCACTCTCTGCCTGCCTCCGCATCCGGATGCGGGAACAGAACGCAGCCGTCGCGCAAGGCGGTCACCGGCGTGCCGTCGGCGCGCACGCCGATCAGATCGCCCGCCTGCAGCGCGTCGAAGCTGTGCCAGTCGCGCACCAGGCGATCCTGCGGCGATTCGCGCAGCACCACGTCCGTCAGCCGCGCCGCCGCGCCGGCAAAGCGCGCCGGCGCCGCCACCTCAGCCAGGCCCAGGTGCGCCAGCGCACCCTGCAGCGCCTGCCAGGCCACCTCGATCGCCGCCGGGTCCTGGTGCTGGCCGCACTCCAGCGTGACCGCGTAGCCGCCCTGGCTGCGCATGTACTCATTGGTGCCGATGCCTTCCATGCCCGGCGTCTGGCCACGCGCCCGGGCGGCGCGGTCGTAGACCTCGAGCCAGCCCTCGACCACCTGCGGCGCGCCAAGCGCGCGCGCCAGCGCCATCTCTTCCGCCGCGCGGGCAAACGGCTCGCGCGCGCCCCGGTTGTTGCGCGGCCCCACCATCGCGAACGGCTCGCCCGGCGTGTGGAAGGAATGCAGGTCCAGCAATGCATCGTGCCGCGCCAGCAGCGGCGCCAGCTGCTGCGTCACGCGGTCTTCGTAGTCCAGCGGGTCAGGCCGCGGCAGAAAGCCGCGGTTCAGGTTGCGCTCGCCCTCGCGCGTGTTCCGCCGGAAGGCCAGCGGGTTGGCCACCGGCACCAGGGTCAGCCGCCCGCGTCGCAGCGCCAGGCGACCCTGGTTCAGCGCGTCGATCAGGCGCACGATGGCGTGCGCGCCGCAGACCTCGTTGCCATGCACTGCCCCCAGCACCAGCAGGGCCGGGCCCGGCGCCAGCGCCGCCCAGCTGTGCCAGTGCAGCACCTCGGGCTGCTCGATGGCGCGCCGCAGCAGTTCGTGGCTGGCGCTCACGGCGGACCGCTTCCCGGCCGCACTGCCGATGCGGCCAGCCATTCGGCGAGTTCGGTGATGGCGTCGACGTGGCCGTCGGCGTCGACCCGATCGACCGGCTCGCCATGGTTGTAGCCGTAGCGCACCAGCACCACCGGGCAGCCGGCGGCGCGCGCGGCGGCGGCGTCGTTGCTCGAATCGCCCACCATCAGCGTGCGTGCCGGCAGGGTGCCCAGCGCCTGGCAGGCCTGCACGAGCGGCAGCGGGTCGGGTTTCTTGCGCGCGAAGCTGTCGCCGCCGAACACATGGTCGAAGAAGCCATCCAGCCCCTTGGCCGCCAGCAGCGGACGCGCAAACGCCAGCGGCTTGTTGGTCACGCAGGCCAGGCGCAGGCCGCGCGCGCGCAGCGCCCGCAGCCCTTCCGCCACCCCGGGATAGACGCGGCTGAACTTGCCGTTGATCGGAAGGTAGTGCTGCTGATAGCTGCGCCAGGCCTGCTGGTAGCGCGCCTCGGGCCGCGCGGCGGGGCAATGGGCGCCGACGCCGGCCACCTCGGCCAGGCGCATCTGCTCGGCCAGCACGCTGCGGATCAGGTGCTCGGAGCCCTTGCCCACCGTGCGCTCGATGAAGGCGCGCGACACCGGCGGCAGCCCCAGCTCGGCCAGCATGCGGCCCAGGGCGACCTCGAAGTCGCCCACGGTGTCGACCATGGTGCCGTCGAGATCGACGATGCAGGCATCGATGGCTTGTGTTAGCTTCCGGGCCGTCATGACGGTTTGATCATCATCAAGGAGACAAGCATGAAGTTGAATGCGATTGCACGCACGCTGCTGGCAGCGACGCTGGTGACCGGCGCCGCCACGGCAGTGGCGCAGGACAAGGTGGTGTACCACATCAACAACGCAGAAGCCCAGGCCACCGGGGGACTGCGCAACATCCGCAACCACCTGGACGTGGCGCCGAAGACCCAGATCACCGTGGTCACGCACGCCGAGGGCATCGACTTCCTGCGCGAGGGCGCCAAGGACAAGAAGAACCCGGACATCGACTACAACGCGCTGGTGAGCGCGCTGAAGGCGCGCGGCGTGCGCTTCGAAATCTGCGAGATCACGCTGCGCGGCGCCAACCTGAAGAAGGAGCAGTTCACCATGGACGCCGAGTTCGTACCCTCCGGCGTGGCGCGCATCACCGAGCTGCAGTCACGCGAGGGCTACGCGTACATCAAACCCTGATCCAGCCGCAGCCGGGGCGGCAGGCGGCGCGCCGCTATTGGGCCAGCGCCTGGCGCATCCGGGCGATCACCGCCGCGTAGTCCGGCTGGCCGAAGATGGCGCTGCCGGCAACGAAGGTGTCGGCGCCGGCATCGGCCACCTGGCGGATGTTGGCGGCCTTGATGCCGCCATCGACCTCCAGCCGGATGTCACGGCCCGAGGCGTCGATGCGCCGGCGCGCGGCCTCCACCTTGCGCAGCGCCGAGTCGATGAATCCCTGGCCGCCGAAGCCGGGGTTGACGCTCATGATCAGGATCAGGTCGATCTCCTCGATCAGCCAGTCCAGCACGTCGAGCGGCGCCGACGGATTGAACACCAGCCCGGCCTGGCAGCCGGCCGCCTTGATCGCCTGCACGCTGCGGTGCGCGTGCGGCGTGGCGTCGGGGTGGAAGCTGATCAGGTCGGCCCCGGCCTGGGCAAAGGCCTGCGCCAGCGCGTCCACCGGCTGCACCATCATGTGCACGTCCATCGGTACCTTGGCGCCGTCTTCGCGCACCGCATGCGGCTTGATGGCCTGGCAGATCATCGGCCCGAAGGTCAGGTTGGGCACGTAGTGGTTGTCCATGACGTCGAAATGAATCCAGTCGGCGCCGGCGGCGATGACTGCTCGAACTTCCTCGCCCAGCCGCGCGAAGTCGGCCGAGAGGATGGACGGGGCGATGCGGTAGGTGCGGGTGTTCATGCGCGCGATTGTCGCAGCGCGCATGACGGAATGACCTCGCCGCTGCGCGGCATTGATGACGGCGGCTGCGCCGCCATGACCGACGGAACCAGTCATATTGTCATCGCCGCCGCGCAGCGGCGAGGTCATCGAGCGCAGCGAGGTCATGCCGTCATTTACCATCGCCCCATGCCGACCTACCAGTTCAGCGTCGAAGTCCAGCCGCAGTTCCTGCCCGAGCAATCCGAGCCCGAGCGCGGGCTGTTCGGCTTCGCCTACACCGTCACCGTGCACAACACCGGCGAGGTGGCGGCGCAGCTGATCTCGCGCCACTGGGTCATCAGCGACGCCGAGGGCCGCACCGAGGAGGTCAAGGGCCTGGGCGTGGTCGGCCAGCAGCCGCTGCTGCAGCCCGGCGAAGCCTTCCAGTACACCAGCGGCTGCCGCCTGCGCACCGCCAGCGGCACCATGCACGGCAGCTATTTCTGCGTCGCCGAGGACGGTGAGCGCTTCGAAGCCGAAATACCGATGTTCGTGCTGGACGCCGGCGGCGCCTACGGCAGCACACGCGTGCTGCACTGAGGGCCGCTCGCGCCAGCGATCAACCCCGCTGCCCAGTGGTGGCTCGGCGCCTCACGGCTCCTCGGCGGCGCTGGCTGCCGCGCCCGCCTGCAGTTCGGCCGCGGCCGGCACCTCACCGGCATAGCGCAGCGCGAACGCCACCACCGGTGGACCCAGGGTCTCGAACACCGCCACCGCCGCCAGCACCACGGCGGCGATTTCATGGCCGACCTCCGGCACCAGCACCACGGTCTGCTGCACCAGGCCGATCGCCAGTCCGGCCATCGGCAGCAGCATCAGGCCGCCGGCGACCACGGTGCGGCGGCTGTAGCCGAATACCCGGCCGCAGGCGTAGATCGAGACCAGCTTGGCCAGCACGCGCGCCGCCACGAAGGCCAGCGCGGCCGGCCAGAACAGCCACAAATCCTTCAGGTGCAGGTTGGCGCCGGCGAACACGAACAGCACGATGAAGAACAGATCCGCGCCGCCGCCCAGCGGCACGTGCGCCAGGCGCGCGCGCTGCTGCATGCCCCGGCTGGCGAGGCCCAGCGTGAGCGAGGCAAACAGCGAGGACACGTTGAAGGCACTGGACAGCCCCACGCAGACCATCACCGCGCCGACCACCAGCGCGAAGCGGTAATGCCCGTCGTCGGCCTGGGTCAGCACGCCGATGCGCGTGACCACGAACGCCACCACCAGTCCCAGCAGCATGGCGCCGAACATGCGGTAGGCCGGCAGGCCCAGCACCGTCAGCAGGTCGGTGCTGGACTCCATCAGCGCCACCGGCAGCGCCAGCGTGTACAGCACGAAGGACAGCATGTTGTTCAGCGCCACCATCGCCATCGCCGCCGACTGCGTCGGCCCGCGGGCGTGCAGCTCGTGCGAGACATGGATCAGCACCGCCGGCGAGGACGACACCGCGATCGACGCCGCCAGCACCGCCACCACCTTGGAGGTGCCCAGCCACAGCATCAGCGCCAGGATGGCGCCAAAGGTCACCAGGCTCTCCACCAGGCTGGTGATCACCAGCGCCCGGTTGCGCACCAGTGCCAGCGGATGCAGCGCGGTGCCGAGCTTGAACAGGATCAGTCCGAGCGCGATGTCGACCAGCGGCACCGCCGTGCTCAGGTTGTAGTAGGTCAGCAGACCGAGGCCCTGCGGGCCGATCAGCAGGCCCACCGCCATGAAGCCGGTGATGGTCGGCAGCCAGGCCAGCCGCTTGGCCAGCAGACCGCCCAGCGTGCCCACGGTGAGCAGCAGGCCGAAAGTCGTCAGCAGATTCAGCGCCGGCAGTTCAGCGGGAAAGAAAGGCAGTTCCTGGGGCATCGTCGGGCGGCGCGCAAGGCGGCAGTATAGTCAGCGGCTGCCGGCAGCGACCGGGCCTGGGCCGCAGCGCGCAAACATGGCCGGCCAGGATCCGGACATGGGGCCACGCGGTTTCCGGATCGCGATCGATGCGGCACAGGGCCCCCGCAGCAACCCGGTCAAGGTTAGGATGGCCGGCCCGTCGGCGCCCTGCTGCAGCCGGCGCGGGCACCATCCGCCCCCGTTTTTCGCTTCGGTTTGAACCAAGACAACGCCTTCACCTCCCTCGCCTGGCTGCAGTCCACGCCCGGCCTGACCGCGCTCGAATGGACGCTGCTGCTGGCGCTGGCCGCGCTGGTCGGGCATATGGTGCAACGCCGCACCGGCTTGCCCAAGCTGATCGGCTACGCCGTGGTCGGCGTGCTGACCGGCTGGCTGGGCTTCGCCCACGCCGCCTGGCCGCTGGCCGGCATCGGCCTGTTCCTGCTCGAACTCGGCATCGCGGTGGTGTTGTTCGAGGCCGGCGCGCGACTGCCGCTGCGCTGGTTCCGCCACAACCCGATGGTGCTGGTGCAAAGCCTGGCCGAGTCGCTGCTGACCTATGCCGCCGCCTACCTGGCGCTGCGCGCGCTGGGCCTCGAGGTGCCGGTGGTGCGCGCGCTGGCGGTAATCGCCATGGCCGCCTCGCCCGCGGTGCTGATGCGCGTGGCGCTCGACCTGCGTGCCAGCGGTCCGGTGACCGACCGGGCGCTGGCGCTGGCGACGCTGAACACGCTGTACGCGCTCACCGTCGGCACCGCCATGCTGGGCACCATCGACCGCGGTGACGACAGCATGTGGGGCTCGATCATCTCGTCGGCCGCGGTGCTCGGCATCTCGACCCTGTTCGGCATCCTGCTGGCCGCCCTGCTGGCCGCTGCGCTGCGCTGGCTGCACCCGGGCAGCCAGGACAACGCCATCATCGTGCTGGCCCTGATCGCCACCTGCTCGGCCATCGCCACGCCGCTGGGCGGCTCGGCGCCGCTGGCGACGCTGATGGGCGGCATCCTGCTCAAGCAGGTGCATCCGCGGCCCTGGGTGTGGCCGCGCCAGCTCGGCACCGCGGCATCGATGCTGAGCATCCTGATGTTCGTTCTGGTGTCGCTGATGGCGGCGCAGGCCGACTGGAGCCGCGGCATCACCTGGGCCGCGCTGGTGCTGATCGCGGTGCGCCTGCTGGCCAAGGTGGCCAGCCTGCTGATGACCAGCGCCGGCAGCGGCATGGCGCTGCGCAAGTCATTCTGGGTCGGCATCGCGATGGTGCCGATGTCCTCGGTGGCGCTGCTGCTGACCTCGCAGTTCGTGGTCGCCTCGCACTCGGTCGGTGCGCAGGTGGCGGCGATCGCGCTGCCGGTGATCCTGGTGACCGAATTGCTGGGCGCGGTGCTGGTCAGCATCGCGCTGGGCCGCAGCGGCGAGATCGGCCTGGAGTGGCGCCGCCGCCGCGGCGTGCCAGCGCCGAGATCGGTGCCGGCAGCGGCGTCCAACACGCAGGAGCGGCAACCGTGAGCGCCCTCGTCCCGGCCACCGGCCTGGAGCCGTTCGGGCAGTCCGAGGCGCTGACGCTGGGCGTCGAGCTGGAGTTGCAGCTGGTCAACACCAACGACTACGACCTGACGCATTACGCCGACGAGATGCTGAACCTGATGGCGCGCCGCCAACTGCCGGGCAGCGTGGTGCCGGAGATGACGGCCGGCATGATCGAGGTCTCCACCGACGTCTGCCACAGTTCGGGCGAGGCGCTGGCGCAGCTGACGCAGATCCGCGACGCGCTGGTGCAATGCGCCGACAAGCTCAACATCGCGGTGGTCGGCGGCGGCACGCACCCGTTCCAGCAGTGGCACCAGCAGCGCATCTACGACAAGCCGCGCTTTCACCAGCTGTCGCAGCTGTACGGCTACCTGACCAAGCAGTTCACCATCTTCGGCCAGCACGTGCACGTCGGCTGCCCGGACGCCGACAGCGCGCTCTACACGCTGCACTGCATGTCGCGCTACATCCCGCACTTCATCGCGCTGGCGGCCTCCAGCCCCTACGTGCAGGGACAGGACACGGCCTTCGACTCGGCGCGCCTGAACTCGGTGTTCGCGTTTCCGCTGTCGGGCCGCGCGCCCTGCGTGCTGAGCTGGGGCGAGTTCGGCCGCTACTTCGACAAGATGACCGCCACCGGCGTGGTCCAGTCGATGAAGGACTTCTACTGGGACATCCGGCCCAAGCCCGAGTACGGCACCATCGAGGTGCGCGTGTTCGACACCCCGCTGACGGTGGAGCGCGCCGCCGCGCTGGCCGGGCTGGTGCAGAGCCTGGCGGCTTGGTTCCAGCAGGAGCGCCCGTTCACGCCCTGCGAGGACGACTACCTGGTCTACAGCTACAACCGCTTTCAGGCCTGCCGCTTCGGCCTCGACGCGGTCTACGTCGATCCGCCCAGCGGCCAGCACCTGCCGCTGCGCGAACACCTGCTGCTGACCATGGACCGGCTGCTGCCGTTTGCTGAGCAGTGCCAGGCCGCGGGGGCGCTGGCGGCGCTGCGCCAGGTGGTGCGCGACAATCGCAACGACGCCCGCTGGCTGCGCCAGCAGCAGGCGCGCGAGGGGCTGCTCGGCGAGGTGATCCGGTTGGCCAGCCGGCGCTTTCGGGGCGGATGACCCGCGCCGTGCCGCGCGATGACCTCGCTGACGCTCGATGATTTCGCCGCTGCGCGACTTCAATGACAAATGACCACGGACGCTGTGCCCGGGGCTTCGTCATGGCGGCGCGGCCGGCATCGTCATGCACCCGCGAGGTCATTGCGCGGCGCCGACGGCGCAAGTCAGCCGGCGCGGCACAATGGTGCGTTAATTGCACCACGACCCACTTCCAGCGCCCGAGCAGCTTTTATGACCTTGCGCATCGGCATTTCCGCCCGCTTGTTGCACAACCCACCCGCCGGCCTGGGCTTGCCGACCAAGCGGCTGCAGTTCCTGGAAAGCGGCATGGCGAACTGGATCATGGCGCACGGCGTGCTGGCGCTGATGATCCCGTTCATCGACCAGCGCAGCCCCACCAAGCCGCGCAAGCGCCCGCCGTTTCACGACCTGGTAGACAACCTCGACGGCCTGGTACTGCAGGGCGGCATCGACATCAGCCCCACCACCTACGGCGCCCAGCCCTGGCAGGAGAAGGCCGAGTACGACCCGCTGCGAGACGAGTACGAACTGGAATTGCTGCGCAGCTTCATCCAGGCCGACAAGCCGGTGCTGGGCATTTGCCGCGGCTGCCAGCTGCTGAACGTTTACTTCGGCGGCACGCTGATCCAGGACATCCCGACCCAATGGCCGGGCGCCATCCTGCACAACGACACCGAGCGCTACGACAGCCTGGTGCACGAGGTGCACTTCATGCCCGGCTCGCTGCTGTCGGACATCTACGGCTACGAGCCACGCCGCGTCACCAGCATCCACCATCAGTGCGTGGACGAACTCGGTCAGGGCCTGGTGCTGGAGGCGCGCAGCCCGATCGACCGCGTGCCGGAAGGCATCCGTCACACCGGCTACCCATTCGTGATGGGCGTCCAATGGCACCCGGAATTCCACCCCAATGTCCCCCACGCGGAAGAGCCGGTGCTCGACAGCGGCCCGCTGATGATGGCCTTCCTCAAGGCCGCGATGCGCCGTGCCGGTCGCGTGCGGCGGCTGGCCAGCAGCGTGGCACGCGTGCGCGAGCGCGCCAACGTGTTCAGTGGCCGCTGACGCCCGAGCGCAGCGCCGCATGGGCGAGTTCGAGCTGATCGAGCGCTTCTTCAAGCGCGCCGCGACGCCGCCGACCGGCGCCGTGGCGCTGGGCGTCGGCGACGACTGCGCGCTGCTGCAACCCGCCCCTGGCATGCAGCTGGCCGTCAGCTGCGACATGTTGGTCGAGGGCCGCCACTTCCTGCCCGACGTCGATCCCGCCGCACTGGGCCACAAGGCGCTGGCCGTCAACCTGAGCGACCTGGCCGCCATGGGTGCCGAGCCGCTGGCCTTCACGCTGGCGCTGGCGCTGCCGCCCGAACGCGCACGCGACGAAGCCTGGCTGGGCGCCCTCGCCCAGGGCCTGTTCGCGCTGGCCGACGCGCACCGCTGCCCGCTGGTCGGCGGCGACACCACCGCCGGACCGCTCAACCTGTGCGTCACCGTGTTCGGCCAGGTGCCGGCCGGCCAGGCGCTGCGCCGCGACGGCGCGCGGGCTGGCGACGATCTCTGGGTCAGCGGCACCCTGGGCGATGCCCGCCTGGCCCTGGCCGCGCTGCGCAGCGAAGTCGAGCTGCCGGCCGACGCACTGGCGGGTGCCCAACAGCGGCTGCAGCGCCCCACGCCACGCGTCGCGCTGGGCGTGGCGCTGCGCGGCATCGCCCGCAGCGCGATCGACGTCAGCGACGGACTGGCCGGCGATGTCGGCCACATCCTGAAGGCCAGCGGGGTCGGCGCCTGCATCGAGGCCGAAACCGCGTCTTCTCTGATGGCTGCCCACGCCGTGCTGGCAGGTGGCAACGGCCAGACTGACGCGAAACACTGGCTGCCCTTTGTCCTGACCGGTGGCGACGATTACGAACTCGCCTTCACCGCGCCACCCACCACGCGCGCCGCCGTGCAGGCCGCCGCCGAGCGCGCGGCGACGCCGGTGACCCGCATCGGCCGCATCGAGGCCGAACCCGGACTGCGCCTGATCGACGCCAATGGTCAGGCCACGCCGCTGGCCGCCCGCGCCTTCGACCATTTCGCCTGAACCGCGCGCCGCGCCGGCAGCGTCCGCCGGCTGGGGTATCCTTCCCCCGTGCCAACAAGCAACGAGGAACACATGCCGCCGGCGGACGATGTCTGGGACGCCGGCGACATGGGCTGCGGTGAACTGGTGATCGAGCTTCGCTCGCGCCTCAAGCGCATGCCAGGTCGTGTTCTGCGCGTGGTCGCACGCGATGCCGGTGCCGACGCGGACATTCCCGCCTGGTGCCGCCTGACGCGCAACCCCCTGCTGGGTCAAGACCCGGCCACGTGCAGCTTCTGGGTACGGTCGCGCGACGACTGGGCCTGAGCTCCGGCTCGCGCCGCGCGCAATCCCCCCGTTTCCATCTTCTGATAGCAAAGGACATCCCATGCCCGGAAAATTCGTTGTCTCGATCAGCTGTGCCAAGAACGACACCGACAAGGCCACCGTCGGCTTCGTCGTTGCCAATGCCGCCGTCGCCTCCGACAAGGAGACGGTGGTGTTCCTGTCCATCGAGGGCACGCGCCTGGCGCAGCAAGGCTACGCCGATGACATCCACGAAGAAGGCTTTGCGCCGCTGAAGGATCTGATGGCCTCCTTCGCCGAGGCCGGCGGCACCATCTACGTGTGCTCGCCCTGCTTCAAGAAGCGCGCGCTGGACGAGGACAAGCTGATCGCCGGCGCCAAGGTGGTCGGCGGCGCCAAGCTGGTCGAGTTCATGAGCGACGGTGCGCCGTCGATCTGCTACTGACGCTCCGTCACCGTGCACGGCCGGCACCCGGTACCCGCGGGTGCCGGGCGCCGGCCGTGCCGTTTGCCAGCCCTCTGTCTTTGTCAGCCCGCTCATGGAACCGAACTCCCAACACCCTCAGCCGCCCGACACATCGTTCGACGGCGGCGACCTCGACTGCGGCAACGGCCTGCTGTTGCTGATTCGCAAGCACATCGACCCGCTGCCGCGCGGCGGCCTGCTCGAAATCCGCTCCACCGAAAGCTCGGTCGAGGAAGATCTGCCCGCCTGGTGCCGGCTGACCGGCAACGAATTCGTCTCCTGGACCAAGGACGGCAAGCAGCGCGCCTTCCTGGTCAGCAAAGGCTCGCTGAGCGAGCGCGAGGCGTCGGCCCGGGCGAGCGCCGCGCCGAGTCGGGCCGACGAAGGGCCGACCGAGCGCCTGCAACAGCGCACCATGATCGAGCCGCCGGTGGTTCCGGCCATGGCCGTCACCTGCATGGGCTCGTGGCCGCGTCCGCGCTGGATGATCGACGCCATGCACGCCCACGTGGAAGGCCGCCTGTCCACGCGCGAATTCCACCAGACCGCCGACGACGCCGTGCGCCTGGCGATCGCCGCGCAGGAGCGCGCCAGTATCGACATGGTGACCGACGGCGAGCAGCGCCGCGACAGCTACGCCAGCTTCGTCGCCAGCCGGCTGGACAACTGCCAGCTCATTCCGCTGACCGACCTGCTGCCGCTGGTCGACCACCCGGAGGAATTCGAGGCCGAACTGCGCGCGCTCGACATCCCGGCCCACGACGTGCGCCATCCCGCCGTGTTCGGCCCGCTCAAGCGCTCGCGGCCGCTGGTCGCGCACGAGGTCGATTTCGCCCGCAGCGTCACCGCCAAGCCGGTCAAGGTGGCCCTGCCCGGACCCTACCTGCTGACGCGCACGATGTGGATGGAGTGCATCTCCGACCGCGCCTACGACAGCCGCGAGCACATCGCGCAGGACATCGTCCGCGTGCTGCACGAGGAGCTGGCCGACCTGATGAAAAGCGGCGTGGCGATGGTCCAGCTCGACGAGCCGGTGCTGTCCGAAGTGGTGTTCAGCGGCGCCAAGAACAAACGCTCCTTCATGTGCGGCGCGCTGTCCGAATCGCGGCCGCCGGCCGAGGAGCTGGCCTTTGCGCGCGACCTGCTGAACGCCGTGCTGGACGGTTTCCCGCGCCAGCGCACCGCCCTGCACGTGTGCCGCGGCAACTGGACCACCGACGAAAGCGTGGCGCTGACCGGCAGCTACGAGCCGCTGATCGACACCCTGGCCGGCGTGCGCGTGGGCGCCTACCTGCTGGAGATGGCGACGCCCCGCGCCGGCGAGATGGCCGTGCTGCAGCGCCTGCCGCAGGACGCGCGCATCGGCGTCGGGGTGGTCAACCAGAAGCTGCAGCAGGCCGAAGCCGTGGACGAGGTGGAGCACCGCATCCGGCAGGCGATCGACCTGTTCGGCAAGGATCGCCTGCTGCTACACCCCGACTGCGGCTTCGCCACCTTTGCCGACAACCCGATCTGCTGTAACCACCTGGCCGAGGACAAGCTGGCCGTGATCGCAGCGGCGGCCGCTCGCCTGCGCTGAGCCCCGGCGGTGCCACGCGCCACGCCCGGGACCACCTACCGCCCGTCATTCTCACCGGAGGCGACGACCACGAACTTGCCTTCACCACCCCATCCGCTGCCCGTGCCGCCGTGCGGACCGCGGCCGCCCCGGTCACCCGCACCGGCCGCGTCTAGACCGAGCCCGGCCTGCGCCTGATCGACGCACGCGGCCACGCCTCCCCGTGGCCACACGCCTTCGACCACCTCACCTGAACGCCATGCCCAGCCGTACCGCCCGCCTGCTGCAGTTGCTGGAATGCCTGCGCGCGCACCGGCACCCGCTGACCGGTGCCGCGCTGGCGCAGACGCTGGACGTCAGCATGCGCACCCTGTACCGCGACGTCGCCACGCTGCGCGAACAGGGGGCGCAGATCGACGGCGACCCCGGCGTAGGCTACCTGCTGCGCCCGGGTTTCACGCTGCCACCTTTGATGTTCAGCGCCGACGAGCTGGAAGCGCTGCTGCTGGGCGCGCGCTGGGTGGCCGGCCACGCGGCCGATCCCGAACTGGCGCACGCCGCGCAAGGCGTGATGAACCGCATCGGCAGCCTGCTGCCCACCGAGTTGCGGCTGGCGGTGGAAACCAGCGGCCTGTTCGTGCCGGCGCGTGGCGACACGCCGCCGCCCGCCCCCTGGCTGCCGGTGCTGCGCCGCGCCATCCGCGACGAACACGTGCTGGACATGCACTACCGCGACGAGCACGGCGCCGGCACCCGGCGCCGCATCTGGCCCTTCGCCATGGCCTTCTTCGACCACGCACGCCTGATCGCGGCGTGGTGCGAGCTGCGCGGCGATTTCCGCCACTTCCGCGCCGACCGGGTGGTCGACCTGGCCGACAGCGGCGCCCGCTACCCGCAGCGGCGCCCGCTACCCGCAGCGGCGCCACGCGCTGATCAAGCGCTGGCGTGCGCAACTGCGCTACCCGGCAACATAGCCGGGCCCACCGCTGACGGAAACTGACAGCAGCGTCTCCGACGATGCACGCGAGCTTGGGGAGGAGCGATATGAACCAGTTCAACCATACCCGCGGCGCGGCGCTGACGCTGGACGGCGCACAGCTGTATTGTGAAACCTTTGGCCCCGCCGATGCCCCGGTGCTGCTGATGCTGCACGGCGGCCTGGGCAGCCTGACCGAGTTGAACCCCATCGCCGCACGGCTGGCCGGGCGCTTGCGTCTTGTCGGGGTCGATCTGCGCGGACACGGCCGCTCCGCATTGGGCAACCCACCGCTGACCTACGCCCGTCACGAGGCCGATGTGCGGGCGGTGCTGGATGCGCTGGGTGTCGCCCGCTGCGCCATGTTTGGCTTCAGCGATGGCGGCATCGTGGCCTATCGGCTGGCTGCCGCTGCGCCCGAGCGCATCACGCGGCTGGCCACGCTGGGCGCGCAATGGCGGCTGCGCGCGATGACGCGGCACTGGAGATGCTGCGCAGCATGACGCCCGCGCTCTGGCGCGAGATTGACGCCGACGCCGTGGCCGATTACCAGCGCCTCAACCCTGCGCCCGACGCCGACACCCTGTTGGCCGCCGCCGTCGCCTGCTGGACCGATCCGGGCCCCAGCGGCTACCCGGGCGAAAACGTACAGCGCGTCGTCGTGCCCACGCTCATCGCACGCGGCGATCAGGATGAACTGTTCTCGCTGGGCGAGGCAGCGGCCTTGCGCGACGCGCTGCCGAACGCCAGCCTGCTCAACATCCCATGGGCCGGGCACGATGCGCACCGCACCGCCACCGACGTGCTGGCGGCGGCGCTCCAGCCGTTTCTGGCCAGTGAGCACGTTTGAGCCTGCAACACCATTGCTGACACAAACTGTCATCACCCCGTGCCACCATGGATGCCCCGTGATCCAAGGAGCAAGCCATGACTGCCCCCCCCTCCGCCCTGTCCCACGTCTCACTGGGCACCAACCGCTTCGACGAAGCCGTGGCCTTTTACGACGCCGTGCTGGCCACGCTCGGCATCCGCCGCGTGCTCGACTTGAGCGAGCACCAAGCCATGGCCTATGGCCGCGCCTTCCCCGAGTTCTGGATCCAGCGCCCGCACGACGGCCAGCCGGCGCAGACCGCCAACGGCGTGCACATCGCCTTCCTGGCCGAGAGCAATGCCCAGGTGGATGCCTTCCACCAGGCCGCGCTGGCCCACGGTGCCCGGTGCGACGGCCCGCCCGGCCCGCGCCCACACTACGGTGACGAGTATTACGGCTGCTTCGTGCGCGACCTGGACGGCCACAGGATCGAAGCCATGGCCTGGAACACCGCCGATTGAACCTCAAGGAGACCCCCATGACCGCCTCGCTCACCTTCTACACCCACCCCATGTCGCGCGGCCGTGTGGCGCGCTGGATGCTGGAGGAAACCGGTCTGCCGTACCAGACAGAGGTGTTGGAATACGACACCACCATGAAGGCGCCCGCCTACCGCGCCATCAACCCGATGGGCAAGGTGCCGGCCATCCGGCACGGCGACACGGTGGTGACCGAGAACGCCGCCATCTGCCTGTACCTGTCCGACCTAGTGCCTGAGAAGCGGCTCGCCCCGCCGGTGGGCAGCCCCGAGCGCGGGCCGTACTACCGCTGGATCGCCTTCATGGCGCCGCTGGAGCAGCTGATGGTGACCAAGGCCACCGGGGCGCCGCTGCCCGACCCGAAGATGGCGGGCTTCGGCAGCGAGGCCGACCTGCTCGACACGCTGGAAGGTGCCGTGAAAGACCGCGAGCACCTGGCCGGCCAGCACTTCACGGCCGCCGACCTGCTGGTGGCGGCCTACATCGGCTGGTACCTGCAGTTCAAGCTGCTCGAGCCGCGTGCGGAATTCACCCGCTTCGCCCAGTTGCACGGTCAGCGCCCGGCCGCCCAGCATGCGCAGCAGGCCGACGAGCAGCTGCTCGCTGCGCAGCAAGCCCGGGGTGCCGCTGCGGGCTGAGCCGGCGCAGCGTTTTCACCACACGGTGAAAGCTATTTATTTCATAGCATACTTCACTTGTCCAAAGCCACCATGAGCCCTGTTCATGCACGATTCCAACGGGCAATTTACCGGACCTTTGCACAGTGTTGACGCTGCTTAATCGTCGCATCAGCTTCACGGTGCAGCATTGGTCTCAGTGATCAAAGCGTTGACGAAACCAGTCGCCCCCTCCCTGCGCCGCGGGGCGGCAGCGGCGACACGAAAGGAGCCCGTGATGAAAACGATCCGCCTGAGCCTCTTTGCCCTCACCGCCGCCGCCTGCCTGTCAGCCAACGCGCAGCCGCGCATGGGCGCACCAGGGGCGCAGAACTTTGGGCCGGCCTCGTTCGCCACCTTCGACGCCGACGGCAACGGCACCATCAGCGAGGCGGAGTTCGACGCCGTGCGCGGCACCCGCCGCAGCGCTGCCGCACAGGCGGGCCGACCAATGCGCCGCGCCGCCAGCTCGCTCAGCTTCAAGGAGATCGACCGTGACGGCGACGGCCAGTTGACGCGCGAGGAGTTCGACGCCGCCCACGCCGCACAACCGGGCGCCGGTCAAGGCGGGCGCGGTGCCGGCATGGGCGCGGGCGCGGGCATGGGACGCGGTGCGGGCGCCGGCCCGGGCGCTGGAATGGGACCGGGCTTGAACCAGCCGGCGTTCGCCGACTTCGATCTGAACGCCGACGGCAACATCACCGAGCCCGAATTCCACGCCGCGCGCAGCGGCCGCATCACCGCCCGCCTGCGGGAAGGCCGGCAGATGCGCAACCTGGATGCCGGTGAGTTCGCCGACATCGACACCGACCGGGACGGCCGCATCAGCCCGGCCGAGTTCGCCGCCCATCAGGCCGCACGCGCACGCAGCCCAGCGCGCTGAGCTTCAGAAAGCCGGGCGCCCGCCCCTGCGAGGCGCGGCACGACTCAACGGGTCGGGCAGCGCCTCGTGCCCGTCGGCACGGTCGGGCCGCGGCGGCCTGGC
>CAZHSD010000039.1:0-23414 GCA_964534975.1 uncultured Ottowia sp.
TCCCGGGTCAGATTTGAATCGGCACGGTGGGTCAAATTTGAATCGGCGCGGACAGATGGGCATTCACCGGAAGCGACTTCCTCGATCGGATCGGGGGATGCTTCTTCATGCAACTCAGCAGGTTCTTCAGGAATGGCCTTCTTGGCCTCGGCCTTGGTCTTGGTCATGGGTTCTCCTTTCAGGGAAACGAAGCGGGATTGCTTCAAATAAGATGGCCCGATCTCCGCAGGCAGATGCAGGCTTCCTCCGGGTGCATTCGGATCACATCGAGAACGGCCAGTGCTTCGGCCAGCTCCCGAGACAGACCGCCCTCGAACTCCCGGACGGCGGCCCTCTCCTCGAACAGCTCTCGCAAGTTCGGGTTGAAACGCCGAACCAGATCGACAACGACTTCATCCATGGAACAGCTCCTTTCGGTCAAAAAAATGCCGCCTCGATGGGCGGCGTGGAGCGGGGGCGGTGGGTCGGGGTCCGGGAACGTTGCGGCGTTGCGGATGTTGCGGATTCAGGGGGCATAGGCGTGCCGCCCGCAGAGGTGCAGCACCGCCGGGTCGGCGTCCCCGTGGGGGGCGATGACGATGGCCCCGTAACCCGAGTCGTCCAGGACGAACACCAACTCGTAGCAGTCGGGATGGTCTTCAATCACTTCCCACAAGGGATGACCGGACGAAGTCAGCCAGGGTGAACCCATGGCCGCTTCGATCGCCGGCAAGTCATCGCCGGATTCCAGGACGATGAAGAACACCACGTCTTCCATGGCTTCATCGGCTGTCAGCTCTTGAAGCCGATCACGCAGCAAGCCCACGATGGATGACTGCCGATGCTTGAATGCCAGCACTTCGGATGCATGGCGCAAGATGTGCATTCGCTCTCCTTTCGGAACACAGAAACAAAAAAAAACCGCCGAGGACGAATCCAGGGCGGGCAGCGACAGATCGATGAACGATCAGTAGAAGATCAGGAACCAGATGAACAGGGCGACCAAAGCCCAGCCGGCGAGGATGCAAAGCACCATCACCAGACGCATGAAGACCATGAACACCATGGCTTTGAACAGATCGAGGATGAAGTAACCGACGAGCTTGACCCGGCCGCGAACGGTGAAAGCCTCTGCACCCATTCGGTATTTGCGCAGCATGTGGTCGATCTCGATACCGGAAACAATGCGTTGGCTGCGGTCGGATTCCACGCGGTTGACTTCACGGAGATGCTGCCAGTAGGTATCAAGCCAAGGATGCTTGCGCTTGCCGGAACGGCGACTCAAGGGACGTGATCGCTGGGGTCGAATGGAGGCTCCTTTCTCGTGGGCACAAAAAAGCCGCCGAGGATCGCTCCGGGGCGGGGGGTTAAAAAAAAAAGGGGGGGGGGATATTAACTAATAAAATTGATCTGATAAATATACTATTTAACAATCCTCCGGATAGACTCGCTTCAATCAATGAATAAAAAAATAACCTAAAATAATCTTAACACTACAAAATATAAGATAAGAATAATAAAATTATTACTTACAACATTACGCGATACAACGTAATATACAAGATGATTACTCAGTGCACCATATATACACTACTGGAAATCCGCTCTCTTTTAGATGCCTCTCAGTGGTGCATGGATGACGCCAAAGGCCAAGCCATGTTTAAGTGAGCATCACAACAAATAACTGATGGCGTTGGGATTATAGTCTTCAAAATAGACTATCGGCTGACGAATCGATTCACCCGATCTAAGCATTACGAACCAGCAGAAGAACGCCCATTACAATTAGCATCATTCCACCCAATCGCAAGATTGTAACGGCCTCAGAAAATAAGAAAACAGATAAAATAGCTATTAGCAAGAAAATCGCACCCGCCATTACTGGTGACGCTACAGATAGCGGCATTCGAGCATAGACCCACGCAGTAATAAAAAAACTTAAGCCATAAAGCCCCATCGCTGCCATGAGCTCAAATACATCAAATCCAAAATAATTCATGGTTCGGGATGTTCGGCTTGCTGTACTAGAGTGCTTCATAAGGACCTGCGCGCCTGCATTGCAAATGACAGCCACTGCCGCGACCAACCACACCATAACTGAAGAAGATTGCGCCCCCATATCATTGCCCCCAGTATTTATGCGAAGCGTCATCCGGGCGCAAAACGTAGTAAGGTCGTTGCTTGACCTCATCATAAATCTGCGCAATATAGCTACCAATAACACCCAAACTGAGAAGTATCAAGCTGCCGAATATAATAACTAATAAAATTACCGTACTAAATCCATCAAGAGAATGGCCAGTAAATTTATCGAATAACGCTTTGACACCAAGCACGGCACCCACAAAAAAACCGAGCAATCCGAGAATAGTTACTATTCGCATGGGCGCTGACGAGAATAACGTGACGTTCCGCCAAGCATAGCGTGCGAGCGCGACATAACTCCAGGCCGATGCCCCCCCAAATCGTGGCGCGACATCAAATTCAACGCGCGTGCTTTCAAAACCAAGCCAACGCACAATACCTCGAAAAAAACGTGCACGCTCTGTCATCTGAACGACTGCCTGTGCAACAGTTCTATCAAGGAGTTTAAAGTCCGTATCTTGAGACAAGGCGAGCCCGGTTGCACGACTAAAGGTATCGTAAAACAGACTCGCTGCGACACGTCGTAAGCTACTTTCGTCACCACGACTCCGCTTTACAGCTTCCACTACCGGATGCCCCTCAAGCCAAAGACGCCACATGGTACCAACCAATTGCGGCGGATGCTGCAAATCGCTATCCATCACCACCAGTGCATCACCCTTGTATCGATTTAATGCCAAACTAATACCTGCATGAATAGCCGCCTCTTTCCCAAAATTGCGCGTGAAGCTAGCATGAAAAATATTCTCTGCGTCATTAGCCAATCTGTTCAGCACATTTCGCGTAGCATCAATCGAACCATCATCAATAGCCAACAAAATTACTCGGGCCTCGGGGGTATGCACCTGTATACCCGCCCGAACCTGTGCCAGAATACTCGGTAAAGTCTCACCTATTACTAATGCCTCGTTGAACACCGGCACAACAATCACAAGCGTGAGCGACTCATCAGACGGTCTATTCATCTTCATAATCAAAGGATCTCACAGAGAGCCTCACCATCACACCATCGATATTTATTATCGCTCATAGAATCACTCTCTAAATAATCTAGATAATGGACCTCTATAGATCATCTGCACCCGATCCCCAGGTTTTGCCACGAAGTATCGCAGCGCTGCTGGACCAGAAGAAAAATCCTGTTCGACACCATTAATTTTTAGCCCCCAATATCCGTCATTATAATCAGCCCACACCAATTGCATCGAGCCCTGTATTGATTCGCTCTCGCCGATTACAATCCGAATATCACCCGGAGAATACAGCTCCAACCGATAGGCCTGTGGCTCCCTTGTGAGCCAATTATACAAACGCGAGGGGCCGCACAGAACGTCACGAACCCCTGTAAAGTCCCGCTCGTATCGATAATCTATTAGGTTTGTATAGCCTCTCCAGTAGAATCGAGCCGGAGCCAGCAAATCTCGCTGAGTTTCAATGACGTCAACCAACTGTTTGGGATCGGCGATATTATCTTGAGAACAAATCCTCGGCTCATCGATTAAATCCTGATCCTCTACTACAAAAATTGTCTTGAATACGGGCACAGGCATTCCAAAATTTCCATCAATTCTACCCACTCGCATCTTTTGATTGACCATCATGATCAATAGGAAGTCAACAATTATCAATATAAGGAATTTTTTTTCAAACCAAGGATACTTTCTGAGTAGATGCGAGACCCCTACAGCCGATATGAGCACGAGCACGAAAAGTGCGACACCGCGATGCTCACCCGAAGGGAATCTCCCGAGACGATAAATGAATAGATGCTCCGCTAGCCATATTCTTAGTGCTGGAAACACATTAGCGCCCAAGGCCAACCAAGTGACAAAGAACACTATTAGAAGCCAAGGGGCCAGCATTCGTCTTTTTGGCTGACTCTTCAATTGCAAGAGTGCAACAAATACTCCGGCAACACTCATAATGAGCAAGTGAAACCGAATCATAGTGATGTCAGGCGGTGCGGTCGCCAATTTCGCGAGAAAACTGGAAGGCAAAACCGGCAGAATAAAATTGACAAGGCTAGTTAATGGCAGGGAGCCAGCCGCTAACGAAGCCAAATCAACTCCTTCACCACGACTCCAGTTTTCAGACTGATGAAGCAGGTGGGCAGTAGCCGGCAAGCTGATAGCAAGTCCGATCAATGCCCCCAGCACAACTGCATATAGCGAGTTTCGCTCCGTCGGGTTGTTTATCCACTGAAAAACCCAGTAAAGCAAGAGCAATTGCCCGCCAAAGCTGGTTATCGCCGGGTATCCTGCCGTCAAGGCGTGATAGACACCGATACTGACCAAAACCATTGGGAGCCTCCACTCGCCCCCTAACGCGATGCGAACCCCCAAGAAGCAGGACATTAGGCCTAGCCCAGCAGCCGCGTAGGACATATGCGATGCATGCCCAATCAAAAAACCGGATGCAATGGTCGCCAATCCTATATAAAGTGACGTTTTGGCATCAAAACCATAAGTTTCACCGATTCGATATGCAGCCAGAAAAATCAGCCCGTGAGTTATTAAGAAGATCGAATTTACAGAATACGGAGTAGTTGGGAAGGCAAGAGCTGCAGCGAGGTAGAAAATGTTGTAAACACCCGCCTGAACATTGGCACCCAACGGGTAACCGGAGACAATATTTGGAAAAAAGTCTGGAAAATTGCCATCGCGAAGCGCAGACCCAATGAAACGAAAATACATCCACATTTCATCCTTACCATCCCAGTTTACAGAAATGGAAGGAATAAATAAGCGAATATTAACCAAAATGATGAGAATTATGCCTACGTGAACGGGCTTTAGGTTAAACGGGATAATTTTGGAACCGCTGGAAAAATTCTCTTTCATGATATTCTCGAATATTACTTGGCTACCATAATTGTTGTTGGTTTGCAGCCTTGAGACTTTTCAAAGTGTCGCTCGAGTGACAACCGAAGTCGTATGCTGGATGCTGTAGGAGACTAATCAGTTGTTTGAAGCCCCCTCAGGGTCGAGCTAGTACTTTGACTCGACTGCAAGCGCGACTGAGAGCGACCTACCGCGACCTCCCTTTGGTGGGCGCCCAAGCCAAGTCAGCAGCTTGACACAAAAAAAGCCCGCTACCTTTCGATAGCGGGCTTTCTTGTTGCCCATGCGGGCTGTGACTGGTGGCCTGGGACAGAATCGAACTGCCGACACGCGGATTTTCAATCCGCTGCTCTACCAACTGAGCTACCGGGCCAACAAGGGAAAAATTCTAACATGCCCGCGGGCCTGATCAGCCATTGGTGCCGCCGCGGCGGCCGCGCGCCAGGTCGACGCCGAGCTGCTTGAGCTTGCGGTACAGATGCGTGCGCTCCAGGCCGGTCTTCTCGGCCACGCGGGTCATCGAGCCGCCCTCCTTGGCCAGGTGGAATTCGAAGTAGGCCTTCTCGAATGCATCGCGGGCGTCGCGCAGCGGCTTGTCGAGTTCGAAGGTCTGCAGGCCCTGCGGGCCCAGTTCCAGCGCCGCCGGCATGGCCTGGCCGCCGGTCATGACGGCCTCGACGGTGAGTTCGGCACCCCCGGCCGTTGCCGTATGCGCCTCTGCGCCTTGCGCCGCCGCAGCCGATGCGCCGTGGTCACGCTGCAGGGCCTGGTCGACGGCCTTGAGCAACTTCTGCAGCGTGATGGGTTTTTCAAGAAAGGACTGCGCGCCGATGCGCGTGGCCTCGACGGCGGTATCGATGGTCGCGTGCCCGCTCATCATGATCACCGGCATGGTCAGCAGGCCGGTGCCGCGCCACTCCTTGAGCAGCGTCACGCCGTCGGTGTCGGGCATCCAGATGTCGAGCAACACCAGATCGGGGCGAGCCTGCTGGCGTGCGGCCCTGGCCTGGGCCGCGTTCTCGGCGAGTTCGACGGTATGACCTTCGTCGTTCAGGATCTCCGACAGCAGATCCCGAATGCCGTGTTCATCGTCCACCACCAGAATGTTGGCCATAAAAGAAGCGTTCTTCCTCTCTGCTTGATTCGTTGCCGGCGCGCTCACGCGCTGCGCCGCGCCGCTTCGAATGATAACGACACTTGCGCGCCGGCAATTTTGCCGTCGACGATGCGATTGGAGACGTCGACGCGGGCACCATGCTCTTCGGCGATTTTCTTCACCATCGCCAGGCCCAGGCCGGTGCCCTTGGACTTGGTGGTGACGTAGGGCTCGAACGCGCGCTTGAGGATCGCCTCCGGAAAGCCGTGGCCGTGGTCGATCACGCTCAACCGCACGCGCTGCACCGGCTCCAGCCATTGGGTGCGGATCACCACGGCGGCGTCGTTGCCGGCGGGCGGTGACGGCATGTCCTCGGAAGCGTCGAGCGCGTTCTGCACCAGGTTGTGGATGACCTGTCGCAACTGCTGCGCATCACCCAGGATCGGCGGCAACGGACCTTCGCTCTCCAGCCGCACGGCGGCGTGCGTGTCGTGGCCGCCGTCGCTGGCGCCACCGCCATACAGATGCAGCACCTCGGTGACCAGGGCGTCCAGCTCCAGCGGCTTGAGTTCAGCCGCGGGCAGCCGCGCGTAGTCGCGGAACTCGTTGACCAGGCGCTTCATGGCGTCGACCTGGTCGACGATGGTGCGCACCGACTTGCCGAGCAGCGCGCGGTCGTCGGGCTGCAGCTTGTCGGCCAGCCGGCGCTCCATGCGTTCGGCCGAGAGCTGGATCGGCGTCAGCGGGTTCTTGATCTCGTGCGCCAGGCGACGGGCCACCTCGCCCCAGGCCTGCGCGCGCTGGGCGGAAACGATCTCGGAGATGTCGTCGAACACCAGCAGGCGCAAGCCGCCGGGCAGCGCCGCGCCACGCGCCACCAGCGACACCGCGTCGGTGTTCATGCCGCCGACTGCGTGACCGTAGAGCTCGAAGGACTTTTGCCAGTGGTCCAGGCCATGCTCGCTGCGCTCGCCTTCGAAGGCGACGAACTGCGCCTGCACTTCGTCGGCAAACGCCTGCAGGCCGGGCAGCGTGGCCAGCGAGCGACCCTGGCTGGCCGCCATCGGCGCGCGCAGGATGCGCGTGGCACCGGGGTTGGACGACTGGATGACGCCGGCACGGTCGAGCACGATGACGCCCGCGGTCAGGTTGTCGAGGATGGTCTGCAGGCCGGCACGCGCCGACTCGACCTCGCGCATGCTGAGCTGCACGCTGGCGCGCGCGTCGGCCAGCTGCTGCGTCATGTCGGCAAACGAGCGCGTCAGCCCGACCAGTTCGTCACGGCCGGGCAGCACCACTTTCGGCCGCAGGTCGCCCGCCGCCACCTGGCGCATGCCGTCGGCCAGCATCAGCAGCGGCGTGGCCAGTTGCTTGCCCAGCACCGCCGCCAGCAGCACGGCGCCGAACACCGACAGGAACAGCGCCAGCGTCAAGGTGCCGATGTACATGCGGCGCAGCCCGTCGCGGCCCAGCGCGCGCTCCTGGTATTCGCGGTTGGCCCGCTGCACCGCCAGCGCGTGCGACACCAGCGCCGTCGGCAGCGGCTGCACGGCCTGCAGCAGGCGCTGCTCGCCGGTCAGGCCGATCGAGCGCGGCTGGATCGGCACCAGCGCACGGATGCGCGGTGGGGTGACTTCCGGTGCGGCCGCTCCGCTGTCCTCGTCCACGCCCTCGATCTGCGTCGCCACGCCCTGCGCGCGCAGCGAGCGCAGCAGCTGCGCCGACGGCCGCTCGGGCGCGATCTCGAAGCGCGACTGGCCGGCGCTGGCGATCAGGCGACCGGAAGCCGACCACAGGCTGGCGTCGGTCGCGCCCAGCTGACTGCGCAGGCGCTCGACCGGCAGCGCCGCCAGCGCGTCGGGCACCTCCTCCAGGCCGGCCGCGGCCATGCGCAACTGGTTGCCGAAGTCGCGCGCCTGCGTCTCCAGCGAGGTGCGCGCCAGCGTCACGCCGGAATCCAGCGCACCCTCGACCTTGACGTCGAACCACGACTCGATCGAGCGCGAGACGAACTGATACGACACCACGTAGATCAGCAGCCCCGGCAGCACCCCGACCAGCGCGAAGATGGCCGCCAGCTTGATCAGCAGGCGGCTGCCGAACTTGCCGCGCTTGAGCCGCAGCGCCAGCCGGTAGATGCCCCACAGGATGACCAGCGCCAGCAGCGCGGCCACCACCACGTTGACCAGGAACAGGCGCGCGTAGTAGCGCTCGTAGAGCAGCCGGTTGTTGGTCGCCTGCGCCAGCAGGAACAGCAGGATCAGCCCGATACCGACCAGCAACGCCACGGCCCCCACCAGCGCCCAACGGCGCCGCCGGCGGCGCCGCTCATGCCCGGGGTCGGCCTGCTCGGCGGCCAGGCTCACCGCGATGGCTCCGATGTCAGTTCGATGCGCCGCTCCACCGCCAGCGTCCAGTCGGCCAAGCCCACCGCGCCGATGCGGAAGGTGCGCGGCAGCTGCGCCTGGTCGAGCCGGAACTCGAAGCGCAGGAACTGCTGGCCGCCGTCCTCCAGCACGTTGGCATCGGCGATGCGCCAGCGCGCCACGCGCCCGACCGCCGCCATCAGCTCGGGCAGCGAGTCGTAGTGCTGTGACAGGCTGACGCCCAGCCCGCTGCTGGCAATCGGCTCCGACGACACGTTCAGGCGCCAGCGGCGCGTGAGCGGCTGGTGGACCACGCGCAGGTAGCGCCGCGCCGCCACCAGCCGCTGGTCGGACCAGTACCAGCGTTCGCGCAGGACGTCGGCCTCGATCACGAAATGCACCGGAATGCCCTTGCGCAAGGCGTCCTCGACCGCCTCGGGCAGATCGAAGCGCAATTGCGCCGACAGAAACAACCCGTCCTCGGTCCGCTCGACCTGCAGCTCGCTCAGTTGCACACTGTCGACGGCGCCCGCCGGCCGCCAGGCCAGGCACATCAGCGCCGCCAGCAGCCAGGCCAGCCAGCCAACCCTAGACCGCACGCCTGGCCAGCAATGCGTAGTAAAAGCCATCGTCACGGTCTGCATTGTCGCCAAGCCCGGCCGGTGCATCGGCGACACCGGGCAACAAATGCCCCGGCGAGGGCAGGATCGACGCATCACTGTGGTGTTCAACAAACGCCGCCACGCGCTCGGCGCCCTCCGCGCGGAACACCGAGCAGGTGCAGTACAGCAGCACCCCGCCCGGCCGCAGCAGCGGCCACAGCGTGCGCAGCAGACGATCCTGCTGCGCCGCCAGCTGCGCGACGTCGCTCTCGTGGCGCAGCCAGCGCACGTCCGGATGGCGGCTGACGATGCCGGACGCGGTGCAGGGCGCGTCGAGCACGATGGCGTCGTAGCGCTCGCCGCGCCACCAGCTGGCGGGCTCGGCCGCGTCGGCCACCAGGACCTGCGCCGCCAGCCCCAGGCGCGCTAGGTTGCCCTCGATGCGGCGGCTGCGCTCGGCATCGATCTCCAGCGCCGTCACCCGCGCTGCGGGGCGCAGCTCCAGCAGGTGCGCGGTCTTGCCGCCGGGCGCGGCGCAGGCGTCCAGCACGCGCGGCGCCGCGTCGTCGATGGTCGACAGCAGCAGCGGCGCGGCGCGCTGCGCAGCGGCCGACTGCACCGAGGCGCGGCCATCGAGAAAACCGGGAATCGCCGTCACCGCCACCGGCTGGCGCAGCAGCACCGCGGCGGCGCCGAGCGGCTGCGCGGCCATGCCCGCGTGCCGCAGGCGCTGGCAGAACTCGGCCACCGAATTGCGCTGCAGGTTGACCCGCAGCACCATCGGCGCCGGCTGCTGCGCGGCGGCGAGGATGGTCTGCCAGTGCTGCGGGTGGTCGCGCTTCAGGCGCTCGATCCACCAGCGCGGATGGTTCCAGCGTGCGACAGGGTCAGCGCCCAGCGCCTGCAGCAGGGCCGCCCGATCGCGCAGGAAGCGGCGCAGGCAGCCGTTGATGAAGGCCGCCTGCGCCCGCAGCGCGCGATCGCGCTTGGCCGCTTCCACCGCTTGGTCCACCAGCGTGAAGGCGGGATAGGGCAGCGCGCCATCGGGCGCCAGCAGCGTCAGCGCCGTGCACAGCAGGGCCTCGGTGGCCGGCGGCGGCGTGCGCGGCGCCAGCTGGCGCCGCAGCGCCCGCACCAGTCCAAGCCAGCGCAGCGCATGAAACGCCAGCGCCTGCACACCGGCGCGCAGCGTCGGATCGACGCTCTGCAGCTGCGCGGTGAGTGAGCGCCCAGCCAGAACGCCGCCGACCAGCCGCGCGACCTGCTGCAGTTGCTGCCACAGGGGTGGTGCCGCAGCCTGCGAGGGCACTAGTGCCCCTCCGCCAGGCGCGCGATCGATCCGGCGCTGCGAAAGTCGCATGCCCGCGCCAGCAGGGCGGCGGGAAACTGCCGGATCGCCTGGTTGTAGGCCTGCACCGCCTCGTTGAACGCGCTGCGCAAGGGCAGCGCCTGGTGCAGCTGGCGCATCCAGCGCTGCTGCAGCCGCTCGGCCGAGGGCACGGCGCCCGCCGGCACGGCATCGGCCAGCGCGCCGTTCCAGGCGGTGCGCAAGGCCTCGTGCGCCAGCACCAGGGCGGCGATCGCCGGCGCATCCAGCGGATCGGCACGCGCCGTCGCCAGGGCCACCGAAAACTGCTCGCCGGCCGCCTGCAGGCGCTGCCAGGCAGCACTGGCGGCGTCCACGGCAGCGGCCGCCTGCGCAGCGTCGAGCTGGGCGTCGCGCATGGCTTCCGGCAGGCTGCCCTGGATCAGCACCAGTTGCCGCACCAATTGCTCATCGAGTCCCGCGAACGCGCGCGTGACGCCGGCACGCAGGCGCACCAGGCGGTTGTAGGCGCCGACCACCCAGAACAGCAGCAGCGCCAGCAGCAGCGAGAACCAGAGCCAGGAACCGAGCATGGACCGAACAAGAAAAAGCCCTGCCGCGAGCGTAGCCGACGGCAGGGCGCAGTGGGAAGGCCGCGCGGGCGACTTACTCGGCCGCGGTCGTGCCCTCGTCCGCGCTGGCCGGCTCGCTGCCCTCGCCGGCCGCGAGTTCCTCCAGTTCGGCCGCTTCGGCCTCGGCGATGGCGCGGCGCTCGGCGTCGTCCATCTGATCCTTGGCCTTGCGCGCCTGGTGGTAGGCCAGACCGGTGCCGGCCGGGATCAGGCGACCGACGATGACGTTCTCCTTCAGCCCGCGCAGCTCGTCGCGCTTGCCCATGATGGCGGCCTCGGTCAGCACCCGGGTGGTCTCCTGGAACGAGGCGGCCGAGATGAAGCTGTCGGTCGACAGCGACGCCTTGGTGATGCCCAGCAGCAGGTTGGTGTAGGTGGCCGGCAGCTTGTCCTCGGCGCGCAGCGCGTCGTTGGTGTCCAGCATCTCGCTGCGCTCGACCTGCTCGCCGGCGATGTAGCCCGAATCGCCCGGGTTCTCCACCACCACGCGGCGCAGCATCTGGCGCACGATCACCTCGATGTGCTTGTCGTTGATCTTCACGCCCTGCAGGCGGTAGACGTCCTGCACCTCGTCGACGATGTAGCGCGACAGCTCCTCGATGCCCAGCAGGCGCAGGATGTCCTGCGGGTCGGCCGGGCCGTCGACGATGTGCTCGCCCTTGTTGACCACCTGGCCTTCGTGCACCAGGATGTTCTTCTCCTTGGGGATCAGCTCTTCCCACACCTTGCCGTCCGGGTCGGTGATCTGCAGGCGGATCTTGCCCTTGGTCTCCTTGCCGAACGACACGGTGCCGGTCTGCTCGGCCAGCGTGCCCTTGTCCTTGGGCGTGCGGGCCTCGAACAGCTCGGCCACGCGCGGCAGGCCGCCGGTGATGTCGCGCGTCTTCTGGCCTTCGACCGGAATGCGCGCCAGCACCTCGCCGGGACCGACGTCCTGGCCGTCGCGCACCTGGATCAGCGCGCCGACCTGGAAGCCGATGGTCACCGAGTGGTCGGTGCCGGGGATCTTGACCTCGTTGCCGCCGGCGTCGATCAGCTTGACCTGCGGGCGCACGATCTTGGCCGAGCCGCGCCGCTTGGGGTCGATCACCACCAGCGTCGACAGGCCGGTGACCTCGTCGACCTGCTTGGCCACCGTCAGGCCTTCCTCGACGTTCTCGAACTTCACCGTGCCGGCGTACTCGGTGATGATCGGCCGCGTCAGCGGATCCCAGTTGGCCAGCACGCTGCCGGCCTTGATCTGCTGGTCGGCCTTCACCGTCAGCATGGCGCCGTACGGCACCTTGTGGCGCTCGCGCTCGCGGCCGTGCTCGTCGTGCACGGTGATCTCGCCCGAGCGCGAAATGACGACCAGCTGCCCCTTGCTGTTGGTCACGTAGCGCATGGTGGGGTTGAAGCTGATCACGCCATTGGCCTTGGCCTCGACGCTGGAGGCCACCGCCGCGCGCGAAGCCGCGCCGCCGATGTGGAAGGTGCGCATGGTCAGCTGCGTACCCGGCTCGCCGATCGACTGCGCGGCGATCACGCCCACCGCTTCGCCCATGTTCACCAGACCGCCACGGCCCAGGTCGCGGCCGTAGCACTTGGCGCACAAGCCGAAGCGCGTCTCGCAGGTCAGCGCGGTGCGCACGCGCACCTCGTCGATGCCGACCTGCTCCAGCTCGTCGATGGCTTCCTCGTCCAGCATCTGGCCGGCGCCCACCACCACCTGCTGGGTTTCGGGATCGATCAGGTCCTCGGCCGCGGTGCGGCCCAGGATGCGCTCGCGCAGCGACTCGATCACCTCGCCGCCCTCGACGATGGCGCGCATCTGCGCGCCGTTGCTGGTGCCGCAGTCCTCTTCGGTGACCACCAGGTCCTGCGTCACGTCGACCAGGCGGCGCGTCAGGTAGCCCGAGTCGGCGGTCTTCAGCGCGGTGTCGGCGAGGCCCTTGCGGGCGCCGTGGGTGGAAATGAAGTACTGCAGCACGTTCAGGCCTTCACGGAAGTTGGCCGTGATCGGCGTTTCGATGATCGAGCCGTCCGGCTTGGCCATCAGGCCGCGCATCCCCGCGAGCTGGCGGATCTGCGCCGCCGAGCCGCGCGCGCCCGAGTCGGCCATCATGTAGATCGAGTTGAACGACTCCTGCTCGACCTCCTTGCCGTGGCGGTCCTCGGTCTTCTGCTTGGCCAGCTGGGCCATCATGACCTTGGACACCTCGTCGCCGGCCTTGCCCCAGATGTCGACCACCTTGTTGTAGCGCTCGCCGGCGGTGACCAGGCCCGAGACGTACTGCTGCTCGATCTCCTTCACCTCGCGCTCGGCGCGCTCGATGATCTCGACCTTCTCGCGCGGCACCAGCATGTCCTCGATGGCGATCGAGATGCCGGCCTGCGTCGCCAGGCGGAAGCCGTTTTGCAGCAGCTTGTCGGCGAACACCACGGTTTCCTTCAGGCCGCACTTGCGGAACGAGGCGTTGATCAGGCGCGAGATTTCCTTTTTCTTCAGCGCCTTGTTCATCAGCGCGAACGGCAGGCCCCTGGGCAGGATGTCCGACAGCAGCGCGCGGCCGACGGTGGTCTCCACCAGCTCGGTGGACGGCAGCAGCTCGCCGCTGGCCTTGTCCTTGGTCCATTCGGTCAGGCGCACGCTGATCCTGGCCGTCAGCTCGACCGCGCCGGCGGCCAGCGCGCGCTGCACCTCGCCGACGTCGGCGAACACCATGCCCTCGCCCACGCCGTTGATGCGCTCGCGCGTGGTGTAGTACAGGCCCAGCACCACGTCCTGCGAGGGCACGATGGAGGGCTCGCCCGAGGCCGGAAACAGCACGTTGTTGGAGGCCAGCATCAGCGTGCGCGCTTCCATCTGCGCCTCCACCGAGAGCGGCACGTGCACGGCCATCTGGTCGCCGTCGAAGTCGGCGTTGAAGGCGGCGCACACCAGCGGGTGCAGCTGGATCGCCTTGCCCTCGATCAGGATCGGCTCGAACGCCTGAATCCCTAAGCGGTGCAGCGTCGGCGCGCGGTTGAGCAGCACCGGGTGCTCGGTGATGACCTCTTCCAGGATGTCCCACACCACCGGCGTGCCGGCTTCCACTTCCTTCTTCGCCGCCTTGATGGTGGTGGCGATGCCCATGGCCTCCAGGCGGGCGAAGATGAAGGGCTTGAACAGTTCCAGCGCCATCAGCTTGGGCAGGCCGCACTGGTGCAGCTTGAGCGTCGGGCCCACGGTGATCACCGAGCGGCCCGAGTAGTCGACGCGCTTGCCCAGCAGGTTCTGGCGGAAGCGGCCACCCTTGCCCTTGATCATGTCGGCCAGCGACTTCAGCGCCCGCTTGTTGGCGCCGGTCATGGCCTTGCCGCGGCGGCCGTTGTCGAGCAGGCTGTCGACGGCTTCCTGCAGCATGCGCTTTTCGTTGCGCGCGATGATCTCGGGCGCCTTCAGCTCCAGCAGGCGGCGCAGGCGGCTGTTGCGGTTGATGACGCGGCGATACAGGTCGTTCAGGTCGGAGGTGGCGAAGCGGCCGCCGTCCAGCGGCACCAGCGGGCGCAGGTCGGGCGGCAGCACCGGCAGCACCTGCAGCACCATCCACTCGGGCTTGATGCCCGACTTCTTGAACGCCTCCAGCACCTTCAGGCGCTTGGCGTTCTTCTTGATCTTGACCTCGGAGCCGGTCAGGTCGCCGCGCAGTTTCTCGATCTCGGCCTCGAGGTCGATGTTCTCCAGCAGCTCCTTGATGCCCTCGGCGCCCATGCGGGCGACGAACTCGTCGCCGTATTCGGCGCGCTGCTTGTCGTACTCGTCCTCGCTCATGATCGAGAACTTCTTCAGCGGCGTCATGCCAGGGTCGGTGACGACGTAGGCCTCGAAGTACAGCACGCGCTCGATGTCGCGCAGCGTCATGTCGAGCACCATGCCCAGGCGCGAGGGCAGCGACTTCAGGAACCAGATGTGGGCGCAGGGCGCGGCCAGGTCGATGTGGCCCATGCGTTCGCGCCGCACCTTGGTCTGGGTGACCTCGACGCCGCACTTCTCGCAGATCACGCCGCGGTGCTTGAGGCGCTTGTACTTGCCGCACAGGCACTCGTAGTCCTTGATCGGGCCGAAGATCTTGGCGCAGAACAGGCCGTCGCGCTCGGGCTTGAAGGTGCGGTAGTTGATGGTCTCGGGCTTCTTGACCTCGCCGAAGGACCACGAACGGATCTTCTCGGGCGAGGCCAGGCCGATGCGGATGGCATCGAAATGCTCATCCGGCGTGAATTGCTTGAACAGGTCGAGCAGCGATTTCATGTGACTCTTTCCCTATCAATGAATTAAGAGCGCTCCAGCTCGATGTCGAGACCGAGCGAGCGGATTTCCTTGACCAGCACGTTGAACGACTCGGGCATGCCGGCGTCGATCGAGTGCTCGCCCTTGACGATGCTCTCGTACACCTTGGTGCGGCCCTGCACGTCGTCGGACTTGACGGTGAGCATTTCCTGCAGCGTGTAGGAAGCGCCGTAGGCTTCCAGCGCCCACACCTCCATCTCGCCGAAGCGCTGGCCGCCGAACTGCGCCTTGCCGCCCAGCGGCTGCTGCGTGACCAGCGAGTACGGGCCGGTCGAGCGCGCGTGCATCTTGTCGTCCACCAGGTGGTGCAGCTTCAGGAAGTGCATGTAGCCGATGGTGGTCGGGCGCTCGAAGGCGTTGCCGGTTCGGCCGTCGTACAGGTGCGCCTGGGTGCGCGTGGGCGTCAGGCCCTTGGCCTGGGCAATGTCGTCCGGATAGGCCAGTGCCAGCATGGCGCCGATCTCCTGCTCCTCGGCGCCGTCGAACACCGGCGTCGCGAACGGCATGCCGCCGGTGAGGTTGCCGGCCATCTCCAGCAGCTCGGCGTCGCTCAGCTTGGCCAGCTCCTCCTTGCGGCCGGAGCTGTTGTAGAGCTCGTCCAGGTACTTGCGCAGCTTGGCGACGCGCTGTTCGGACTGCAGCATCTCGTTGATGCGCGCGCCGATGCCCTTACCGGCCCAGCCCAGGTGCACTTCCAGCACCTGGCCCACGTTCATGCGCGAGGGCACGCCGAGCGGATTCAGCACCACGTCGACCGGCGTGCCGTCGGCCATGTAGGGCATGTCCTCGACCGGCACGATCTTCGACACCACGCCCTTGTTGCCGTGGCGGCCGGCCATCTTGTCGCCCGGCTGCAGGCGGCGCTTGACGGCCAGGTAGACCTTGACCATCTTCAGCACGCCGGCCGGCAGTTCGTCGCCCTGGGTCAGCTTCTTGCGCTTTTCCTCGAACGCCAGGTCGAAGCTGTGGCGCTGCTGCTCGATCGAGGCCTTGATGCTCTCCAGCTGCGCCGCCACGTCGTCGTCGGCCGGGCGGATGTCGTACCAGTGGTACTTGTCGACCGAGGCCAGATAGGCCTTGTCGATCTTGGTGCCCTTGGCGATGCGGTTGGGGCCGCCGTTGGCCACCTTGCCGACCAGCAGCTTCTCGATGCGGTCGAAGGCGTCGGCCTCGACGATGCGCAGCTGGTCGTTCAGGTCGAGCCGGTAGCGCTTGAGCTCGTCGTCGATGATCTGCTGCGCGCGCTTGTCGCGCTGGATGCCCTCGCGCGTGAACACCTGCACGTCGATCACCGTGCCCTGCGAGCCCTGGTCGACGCGGAGGGACGTGTCCTTCACGTCGGACGCCTTCTCGCCGAAGATGGCGCGCAGCAGTTTCTCCTCCGGCGTCAGCGTGGTCTCGCCCTTGGGCGTGACCTTGCCGACCAGCGTGTCGCCGGGCATGACTTCGGCGCCGACGTAGATGATGCCGGAGTCGTCCAGGCGGTTGAGCTGCTGCTCGGCCAGGTTGGGGATGTCGCGCGTGATCTCCTCGGCGCCCAGCTTGGTGTCGCGCGCCATCACCACCAGCTCCTCGATGTGGATGCTGGTGTAGCGGTCGTCGGCCACCACCTTCTCGCTGATCAGGATCGAGTCCTCGAAGTTGTAGCCGTTCCAGGGCATGAAGGCGATCAGCATGTTCTGGCCGATGGCGATCTCGCCCAGGTCGGTCGAGGCGCCGTCGGCGATCACGTCGCCCTTGGCCAGCTTGTCGCCCTTCTTGACGATCGGGCGCTGGTGGATGTTGGTGTTCTGGTTGGAACGCTGATACATGATCAGGTTGTAGATGTCCACGCCCACTTCACCGGCCACCGCCTCGTCGTCGTTGACGCGGATCACGATGCGGGTGGAATCCACGTAGTCGACCACGCCGCCGCGGCGCGCCGTCACCACGGTGCCGGAGTCGATCGCGGCCACGCGCTCGATGCCGGTGCCGACCAGCGGCTTTTCCGGGCGCAGCACCGGCACCGCCTGGCGCGACATGTTGGCGCCCATCAGCGCGCGGTTGGCGTCGTCGTGCTCCAGGAAGGGCACCAGCGAGGCCGCCACCGACACGATCTGCGCCGGCGACACGTCCATGTACTGGATGCGCTCGGCGCTCACCAGCACCGATTCGCCGGCTTCGCGCGCCGACACCAGGTCACCGACCAGGCGGTCGTGCTCATCCAGTCCGGCGTTGGCCTGGGCGATCACGTACTTGCCTTCCTCGATCGCCGACAGGTAGTCGATCTCGTTGGTCAGCTTGCCGTCGACCACGCGGCGGTACGGCGTCTCGATGAAGCCGTACTCGTTCAGGCGCGCGTACAGCGCCAGCGAGTTGATCAGGCCGATGTTCGGGCCTTCCGGGGTCTCGATCGGGCACACGCGGCCGTAGTGCGTGACGTGCACGTCGCGCACCTCGAAGCCGGCGCGCTCGCGCGTCAGGCCGCCCGGGCCCAGCGCCGAGACGCGGCGCTTGTGCGTGATCTCGGCCAGCGGGTTGGTCTGGTCCATGAACTGGCTCAGCTGCGAGGCACCGAAGAACTCCTTCAGCGCGGCCGAGATCGGCTTGGAGTTGATCAGGTCGTGCGGCATCAGCGGGTCCTGCTCGGCCTGGCCGAGGCGCTCCTTGACCGCCTTCTCGATGCGCGCCAGGCCGGTGCGGTACTGGTTCTCGGCCAGCTCGCCGACGCAGCGCACGCGCCGGTTGCCCAGGTGGTCGATGTCGTCGACCTCGCCGCGGCCGTTGCGCAGCTCGACCAGGATCTTGACCACGTCGAGGATGTCCTCGTTGGTCAGCACCATCGGGCCGGTCGATTCCTCGCGGCCCATCTTGGCGTTGAACTTCATGCGACCGACGCGCGACAGGTCGTAGGTGTCGGGGTTGTAGAACAGGCGCTGGAACAGGGCCTGCACCGCGTCCTCGGTCGGCGGCTCGCCGGGGCGCATCATGCGATAGATGGCGACGCGGGCGGCGAACTCGTCGGTGGTCTCGTCCATGCGCAGCGTCTGCGAGATGTAGGCGCCCTGGTCGAGTTCGTTGGTGAACAGGCACTGCAGCTCCTGCACGCCGGACTCGCGCAGTTTCTTCAGCAGCGCTTCGGTCAGCTCGTCGTTGGCCTTGGCCAGGATCTCGCCGGTGTCGGCATCGACCACGTTGCGCGCCACCACGCGACCGAGCAGGAAGTCCTCCGGCACGCTGATGTGGGTGGTGCCGGACTGCTCCAGCTCGCGCGTGTGGCGCGCCGTCACGCGCTTGTCCTTGGCGACGATGACCTTGCCAGACTTGTCGGTGATGTCGAAGCGCGCCACCTCGCCGCGCAGGCGGTCGGCCACGAACTCCATCTGCGCGCCCGAATCCATCAGGCGGAAGTTGTCGTTGACGAAGAAGTGCGCCAGGATCTGCTCGGGGTTGAGGCCGATGGCCTTGAGCAGGATGGTGACCGGCATCTTGCGGCGGCGGTCGACGCGGAAGAACAGGATGTCCTTGGGGTCGAACTCGAAGTCCAGCCAGGAGCCGCGGTACGGAATGATGCGCGCCGAGAACAGCAGCTTGCCCGAGCTGTGGGTCTTGCCCTTGTCGTGCTCGAAGAACACGCCGGGCGAGCGGTGCAGTTGCGAGACGATCACGCGCTCGGTGCCGTTGACGATGAACGAGCCCTTGTCGGTCATCAGCGGCACCTCGCCCATGTAGACCTCCTGCTCCTTGACCTCCTTGACCACCTTGGATTGCGGCGTCGACGACTCGCGGTCGTAGATGATCAGCTGCACGCGCGCGCGCACGGCCGAGGAATAGGTCAGGCCGCGCGTCTGGCATTCGCGCACGTCGAAGGCGGGCTTGGCCAGGTTGTACTCGACGAACTTCATCTCGACGAAGCCGTTGTGCGAAACGATCGGGAAGGCGGATTCGAACGCGGCCTGCAGGCCTTCGTGGGTGCGCTTCTTGGGCGGGGTGTCGGCTTGTAGGAAGGCGGTGTAGGCGTCCTTCTGCATTTGCAGCAGGTAGGGCACTTCGAGCACCGCGTCGCGGGTGCCAAAGCTCTTGCGGATGCGCTTGCGTTCGGTGAAGGTATAGGCCATGAAATCTCCGGGCTTAAGACTTGGACGGTCCTGGACATCTGGCGACTTGGGCGGCTTCAGGCGCGCGGCCTGAGCAAAGCTTGGTGGCTGGCCACTACCAGCCAATGGCGGACGGCCGCGCCTTGCACGCGGCCCGAACCAAGTGGTCCTCTGCAGTCGGGGATCAGAAGACACTTGGAAAGCCTCCGGATCGAAGCTTTCCAGGTGCGCTCTGAAAGCGCGAAAGGCGGGTTCGCCACCAGCCTGAGTAATTCGGAATCGAGGCGCAGCGAGCGGGAGTCAGTTTGCCGGGAGAAGCGCAGCCGTACTGGAGCACGGCGAGCATCGCAGCAGCAAAATGGCCCCGCGCAGTCGCCTCGAACCGAATTACTTGAGTTCGACCTTGGCGCCGGCCTCTTCCAGCTTCTTCTGCGCCGCCTCGGCGTCCGCCTTGGCGATGCCTTCCTTGACGGGCTTGGGCGCGCCGTCGACCAGATCCTTGGCTTCCTTCAGGCCCAGGCCGGTGATCTCGCGCACCGCCTTGATGACGGACACCTTGTTGGCGCCGACTTCGGTCAGCACCACGTCGAACTCGGTCTTCTCCTCGGCGGCGGCGGCGGCGCCACCACCAGCGCCGGCGGCCGGCGCCGCCATGGCGGCGGCGCTCACGCCGAACTTCTCCTCGATGGCTTTCACCAGGTCGTTGAGCTCCATCACGGTCATGCCGTCGAGCGCGGTCAGAAATGCGTCTTTATCGAATGCCATTTGATTCACCTAAAACAGTTATGGGGTTGTTCAATGCCGTCCGCGAAGCCCTCAGGCCGCGGCAGCTTCGCCTTCGCCTTTTTTCGCCGCCAGCGCACCCAGCACCACGGCGGTGCGGGAGATCGGCGACATCAGCAAGCCGCACAGCTGGGCCAGCAGCACTTCTTTGCTGGGAATGCTGGCCAGCTCCTTCACGCCGTTCGCATCCAGGGCCTTGCCCCCGTAGACACCGCCGCGAATGACCAGCTTGTCGTTGGTCTTCGCGAAATCGGCCACCACCTTCGCGGCAGCCACGGCATCCTCGGAGAAGCCATAGATGAGCGGACCGGTCATCTGGTCGGCCACCACGTCGAAACTGCTGCCGGCGACAGCACGGCGGGCCAGCGTGTTCTTCAACACACTCAGGGCCACGCCGCTGCTGCGCGCTTCGGTGCGCAGTTTGGTCATGTCAGCCACCGTGACGCCGCGGTACTCCGCCATCACCAGCGTTTGAGCTTTGGCGGCGAGGTCGGTCACTTCTTTGATGACCGCTTCTTTCTCACTGCGATTGAGACTCAAGGTTGACTCCTTCAAAATGCGTCGTCCGGATCGGTGTCCATTCGACGCGCTCAGCTTGCAGCGAACACCTGTTCAAGGCTTCACAGAAAAACCTGTTCAGCGGGTTCGCCATCTGCGCTGGCCGCTCCTGATGTCAGGAGCCGATTAAGCAGGACTCGAGGCCCTGCGCCAGCGGTCTTGGATGGCCTGCGGCCTGCCGCAGCCCACCACACCGAGCGCACACCTCTCAATGCGCGCCCGAATTCCATTTCAATCAGCCACCAATGGTCTGGGTGTCGACGCGAACGCCCACCCCCATGGTGCTCGACACCGCCACCTTGCGCAGGTACAGGCCCTTGCTGGCGGCCGGCTTGGCCTTGGTCAGCGCCTCGATCAGCGCCGCCAGGTTGCCCTGCAGCTTGTCGTTGTCGAACGAGCGGCGGCCGATGGTGCCGTGGATGATGCCGGCCTTGTCGACACGGAACTGCACCTGGCCGGCCTTGGCGTTCTTCACCGCCGTGGCGACGTCGGGCGTCACGGTGCCGACCTTGGGGTTGGGCATCAGGCCGCGCGGGCCCAGGATCTGGCCCAGCGTGCCGACCACACGCATCGCATCCGGCGCGGCGATCACGACATCGAACGGCATGTTGCCGGCCTTGACCTGCTCGGCCAGGTCCTCCATGCCGACCACGTCGGCGCCGGCTTCCCTGGCTTCGTCGGCCTTGGCGCCTTGCGCGAACACGGCCACGCGCTTGGTCTTGCCGGTGCCGTTGGGCAGCACCACGGCGCCACGCACCACCTGGTCCGACTTCCTGGCATCGACGCCCAGTTGCACCGCGACGTCGATGGATTCATCGAACTTGGCGGTGGCGAACTGCTTGACCAGTTCCAGCGCCTCGCCCAGCGGATACAGCTTGGTGCTCTCGATCTGGCCCTGCTGGGCCTTGGTTTTCTTCGTCAACCTGGCCATCTCACACGCCCTCCACAGTGACGCCCATGGAACGCGCCGAGCCGGCGATGGTGCGCACGGCGGCGTCCAGGTCGGCGGCGGTCATGTCCGGCATCTTGGTCTTGGCGATCTCTTCCAGCTGGGCGCGGGTGATCTTGCCGACCTTGTCGGTGGCCGGCTTGGCCGAACCCTTGTCGAGCTTGATCGCCTTCTTGATCAGCACGTTCGCCGGCGGCGTCTTGATCACGAAGGTGAAGCTCTTGTCGGCGAACGCGGTGATCACCACCGGCAGCGGCAGACCGGGCTCGACGCCCTGCGTCTGCGCGTTGAACGCCTTGCAGAACTCCATGATGTTCAGACCGCGCTGGCCCAGTGCCGGGCCGATCGGCGGCGACGGGTTGGCTTTACCAGCTGGCACTTGCAGCTTGATGAAGCCGACGATTTTCTTCGCCATGCTTTGCTCCTTGCGGGTGCGTGCGTCTGCAGTTCAGGCGAACCCAGACTCCCCGGGGTAACGACTCTTGCAAGAAGGCTGGCGGCACCGAGTCGGGAAGCGCCGCCAACCGGATGAGGTCAGGCCTTCTCGACCTGACCGAATTCGAGTTCCACCGGTGTCGCTCGGCCAAAGATCGTGACCGATACGCGCACCTTGCTTTTTTCGTAGTTGACTTCCTCGATGGTGCCGTTGAAGTCGGTGAACGGGCCGTCCTTGACACGCACGTACTCGCCGACTTCGAACTCGACCTTGTGGCGCGGCTTCTCCGAGCCTTCCTGCATCTGGTTGACGATCTTCCTGACCTCGTCTTCCGAGATCGGCGCCGGACGGTTGCGCACGCCGCCGACGAAGCCGGTCACCTTGTTGGTGTGCTTGACCAGATGCCAGGTGTCGTCGTCCATGATCATTTCGATCAGCACGTAGCCCGGGAAGAACTTGCGCTCGGTGGTCCGCTTGACGCCGTTCTTGATCTCGACCACTTCCTCGGTCGGCACCAGGATGCGGCCGAACTTCGACTGCATGCCGGCGCGGTTGATGCGTTCCTGGATGTTGCGCTCGACCGCCTTTTCCATGCCGGAGTAGGCGTGCACCACATACCACTTCAGGTCGGGGTTGCCGGAAGGCTCGCCCAGCACCTGGCTCACGACGTCGTTCATCGGCCCCTCCAACCCAGGATCAGGTCGTAGAAGACGTACTCCAGCGCCTTGTCCGACAACCACAAAAACAGCGCCATCGCCACCGTGAACGCGAACACGAAGCCGGTCACCTGCAAGGTGGTCTTGCGCGCCGGCCAGACCACTTTCCTGACCTCGCGCCCGGCGTCGCGGCCAAAGGCGATCAGCCGCTTGCCCGCTTCCGCGGTGAAGAACACGACGGTCGCCAGCACCAGACCGGCCACCAGGCCGCCCCACTGCACGAGCGGCCCCTGGGCCGCCAGCAGGTAGAACGCCGCCAGGGCGCCGATCACCAGCAGGCCGACCACGGCCAAGCGCAGCCTGTCGGCGCCGGAGCTCACGGTTTCAACGGTGCTTGCCATGTTGGGCAAATCTCACTTCACATCGCGCGAAGCCAGCCGGCCTCAAACGCAAAATCCCTAGACACACAAGCCCGCCAAGGATTTGGCGGGCTTTTGATACAGGTCCCTGACCACTTTCCGGTGGCAGGGGCAGAGGGAATCGAACCCCCAACCTTCGGTTTTGGAGACCGACGCTCTGCCAGTTGAGCTATACCCCTAGACCTGTTCGTTGGCAAACCCTAGATCACTCGATGATCTTGGCCACCACGCCCGCGCCCACCGTGCGCCCACCCTCGCGGAT
>CAZHSD010000040.1:0-23402 GCA_964534975.1 uncultured Ottowia sp.
GAGGACTTCTCGTACATGCTGCTGGAAAAGCCCGGCGCCTACTGCTTCATCGCCAACGGCGACGGCGCGCACCGCGGCCGCTACGAGGGCGGCGGCCACGACGCCGGGCCGTGCACGCTGCACAACCCGCACTACGACTTCAACGACGAGCTGATCCCGCTCGGCGCCACCTACTGGGTGCGGCTGGCCGAGCAGTGGCTGGCGCACCAGCCGCCGGCGGATCGATGACGGATGACAGAATGACTTCGCCGCCGGCGCGGCTTCAATGACGAAATGATGGATCGAGTCCAGTCACGGCGCGCAGCGCCGTCATCAATGGCGCAGCCGAGCTCATGCGCCGTCCGGCGCGCTCATTTCCCATACGAGCCATGATTCCCATCACCAACGCTTTCTCCACCAGCTACGCTCAGGCGCGCGTCAAGTTCCTCGAGGCTGCGGCCACGGCGGGCGCCCGCATCGAATCGCATACTCACCCGCTGCCGGGCCGCGCGGGCGAGACGCTGGCGATGGACACCGCGCTCGACGGCGACGCCAGCAGCGAGCGCCTGCTGATCCTCAGCAGCGCTTGCCACGGTGTCGAGGGCTTCTGCGGCAGCGGCGTGCAGGTGTTCGCGCTGCACGATGCCGAATGGCGTGCCAGGGCGCGCGGTGCCGGCGTGGCGGTGCTGTACATCCACGCGCTCAACCCCTACGGCTTTTCGCACCTGCGCCGCGTGACGCAGGAAAACGTCGACCTGAACCGCAACTTCCAGGACTTCTCGCGGCCGCTGCCGGTCAATGAAGGCTATCGGCGCGTGCATTCGCTGCTGCTGCCCGAGGCCTGGCCGCCCGACGCCGCCAACCAGGCCGCCGTGCAAGCCCACATCGAGCGCGAGGGCCTGCCGGCCTGGCAGGCCGCCATCTCGGGCGGCCAGTACGAGTTTGCCGATGGCCTGTTCTACGGCGGCCAGGCGCCGACCTGGAGCAATCGCACGCTGCGTGCCGTGCTCGACCAGCAGGCAGCACGGCGACGCCGGATCGCCTGGATCGACCTGCACACCGGCCTGGGCCCCAGCGGGGTCGGCGAGCGCATCTGGGCCGGGCGCGACGACGCGGCGGCGGTGGCGCGCGCGCGCCGCTGGTGGGGCGACGGGGTCACCTCGATCTACGACGGCTCGTCCACCAGCGCCCTGCTCACCGGCCTGATGTGGACCGCCATCGGCGACGCCGCGCCGCAGGCCGAGTACACCGGCATTGCGCTGGAGTACGGCACCCAGCCCGTCACCGAGGTGCTCGACGCCTTGCGCGGCGACCACTGGCTGGCGCTGCACCCGATGGCAGCACCCGAACTGGCGGCGCGGATCCAGGCCCGCACGCTGCGCGCCTTCTACACCGACACCGACGCCTGGAAAGGCCAGATCGTCAGCCAGGCACGGCAGGCCATGTTCCAGGCGGTGGATGGACTGCGGTCGGACGCCGGCCTGCCCGCGCCGCACTGACGGGCGCGCGGCGACAAGCCGCGTGCGCAGGAACGGCAGCCGCCTGGCACCGCCGCATCAGGCGGGGCCGTTCAGCCGCTCGCGCTCCTCGGCGATGGTCAGCAGGCCGTCGAAGATCAGGCTCTCGACCAGCTCGTAGGGTCGCGTCATGGCCGGCAGCATCTTCCAGCCGGCGCCGCCGGTCATCAGGCACAGCGGCTGCATGTCGCAGTGGCGGAACAGGTTCTGGTACATGCGCTCGCAGGCGCCGGCGATGGCGAAGGTGCCGCCGCTGGTCAGCGCATCGCTGGTGTTGGTCGGAAATTCCACCACGTCGCCGGTCGGCACGTGCAGACCGGCGGTGCCCGACTCCAGCGCGCGCAGCATGATGCCGTGCCCAGGCAGGATCAGGCCGCCGAGGAAGCGCCCGTGCTGGTCGATCGCCTCCACCGTCACCGCCGTGCCCACCATCACCAGGATGATCGGTCGCGCCGGGCCGCGCCGCAGCACCAGGTGGCGCGCGCCGATCATGGCGACCCAGCGGTCGGCGCCCAGGCGCGCCGGGAAGTCGTAGCCGTTGACGATGCCGCCCTCGGCCTCCGAGGCCACCACCCAGCGCGGCTCCACCGACCACAACTCCATCTGCTCCTGCACCCGGTGCTTGACGGCCTGGCTGGCCACGATGCAACCCAGCATGCGGCTGGGCTCGGGCAACTGCGACCACACGCCCTCGGCCAGGCGGTCGATCTGCTCCAGGAACTCGGCACCCTGCGCCAGCATGCGCGCACCCGCCACCGCCCGGTCGTACAGCGTCCACTTCAGCCGCGTATTGCCGACGTCAAGTGCCAAAAAAGTCATGGAGTCGCAATATAAGCGCTTTTCCTACACGCAAGACAGGCCGATCGACATCACCGGGTCATGCAAGCGCGCTACAGTGTGCGCTTCCCGTCCACCATAGCCAAGGAGAAAGCACATGGGATTGTTCAGTTTCATCAAGGAAGCCGGCGAGAAGCTGTTCGGCGGCAAGGAAGTCCAGGAGGCAGCGACCTCCAGCGCGCCCAACGTGGCCGAGTTGAACCAGAAAGCCGGCGACGCCATCAAGACCTACATCGAGAAGCAGAACCTGGGCCTGTCCGACCTGAGCGTGAGCTTTGACGGCGCCAGCGGCAAGGTGACGCTGAGCGGCTCCGCCCCCAGCCAGGAAGCCGCCGAGAAGGCCGGTCTGGCGGCCGGCAACGTGGCCAGCGTGAGCGACGTCGACAACAACCTGCAGTACCCGGCCGGCACCGCCTCGCAGTACCACGACGTGGTCCGCGGTGACACGCTGAGCGCGATCGCCAAGAAATACTACGGCGACGCCAACAAGTACCCGGTCATCTTCGAGGCCAACAAGCCGATGCTGACTCATCCGGACAAGATCTATCCGGGCCAGAAGCTGCGCATCCCGGCGCTGTAAACGGCACCCCTGAGCCGCTGGTGCGGCGCTCCCCGCTGAGGCGCCGGCGCCAGTGGCCGGGAAACCCCGGCCGCGGCACGCTCGCATGGCCGGCCACCAGAAAAGGCACCTTCGGGTGCCTTTGTCATTTGCGGCGCCGATGCGGCGCCGCGTAGAGTGCGGCGCATGAACGACACCGATCCTGACGACATCACGGCGCTGGACGCGAGCGCGCTCTCGGAGGCCATCCATGCGCGCCGCTTTTCCTGCCGCGAGGTGATGCAGGCCTACCTGGCGCGCATCCAGCGTCTCAACCCCAAGTACAACGCATTGGTCTCGCTGCGACCAGACGACGAGCTGCTGGCCGAAGCCGACGCCCGTGACGCCGAGCTGGCACGCGGCAGCTCACGCGGCTGGATGCACGGCATGCCGCAGGCCATCAAGGACCTGGCCAACGCCGCCGGCCTGCCCACCACGCTGGGTTCGCCGCTGATGCGGGACTTCATCGCACCCGAGGACGGGCTGATGACGGCGCGCATGAAGGCGGCCGGCTGCATCGTCATCGGCAAGAGCAACGTGCCCGAGTTCGGCCTCGGCTCGCACACCTTCAACGACGTCTTCGGCACCACGCGCAATGCCTACGATCCAGCACGGTCGGCGGGCGGCTCCAGCGGCGGCGGTACCGTGGCGCTGGCACTGCGCCTGCTGCCGGTGGCCGACGGCTCGGACTTCATGGGCAGTCTGCGCAACCCGGCCGCCTGGGCCAACTGCTTCGGCTTCCGGCCCTCGCAAGGCCGGGTGCCGCTGTGGCCGGCACTGGACGTGTGGGTCAACCAGCTGGTCACCGAGGGGCCGATGGGCCGCAGCGTGCGCGACGTGACGCGCCTGCTGCAGACGCAGGCCGGCTGGTGCGCCGACACGCCGCTGTCGATCCGCGAGGCCCCCGCCACGCTCACGTTGGCCGAGCCCTTCGACGCGCGCGGACAGCGCATCGGCTGGCTGGGCGACCTGGACGGCTACCTGCCCATGGCACCGGGCATCCTGGACGCCTGCGAACGCGGCCTGCGGCGCCTGCAGAGCCTGGGCTGCGCGGTCGAACCGGCCCGGCTGGGCATGCCGCCCGAGCGCGTCTGGGACGCCTGGCTGATCTGGCGCCGCGTGCTGGTGGCCTCGCGCCTGGCGCCGTTCTTCCTGCAGCATGCGAACCGCGCCCGCATCAAGCCCGAGGCGGTGTGGGAGTACGAGCAGGCCGAGGGCTGCACGGCGAACCAGTTCCTGGCCGCCAGCGTCACGCGCACCAGCTTCCATCAGCAGATGCTGAAGGCCTTCCAGCGTCACGACGTGCTGGCGCTGCCAAGCGCGCAGATCTGGCCCTTCGACGCCACCGAGCGCTGGCCGACGGTCATCGCCGGCCACGCCATGGACAGCTATCACCGCTGGATGGAGGTGGTGATCTACGCCAGCTTTGCCGGCCTGCCCTGCATCAGCGTGCCGGTCGGCTTCAACGACGCCGGCCTGCCGATGGGCATGCAGCTGATCGGCAAGCCGCACGACGATGCCGGCGTGCTGCGGCTGGCAGCCGCCTATGAGCAGATCATCGGCGACTGGCTGGCAGTGCGGCCGAGCCTTGCGCCTTAGGGCGCAATCCGCCGCCGCAAGACTCCCCTCGGGAAGAAGGCGCATCAGCGCCTCAAGACGAGTCGGTCAATTCTGCCGCCACGGCAACCCGGCGTGGCGCCAGCCGTTCTTGTGGCCGCGCTGCGCCCGGTTGTCGGGCTCGCCCTCGAAGCCGCCGATGACGTTGTACGCCGTGGCGCCCAGTTCGGTGGCGCGCCTGGCGGCGGCCTGCGAGCGCACGCCGCTGCGGCACAGCAGCATCAGCGGCTTGCCGTCCTGCGCCAGCGCGCGGATCTGCGCATCGAAATCGGGGTTGGGCGTCATGCCCGGCCACTGCTTCCAGGCCACGGCCTTGGCGCCGGGAACGAAGCCGACCCATTCACGCTCGGCGTCGGTGCGCACGTCGACCAGCAGCGCGTCACCGCCCTGCATCCATTCGTGGGCGGTCTGCGGCGGCAGCTCGCCGGCGTAGCCGGCGGCTGCCCGCACATCGCCATCGCCCGCGGCGTCCGGCGGCGCGCCAGCGTCCTGGCGCAGCCCGGAGCGCCGGTTGGCCGGCACCGCCTCGTCGATGCGGCGCGGCGGCGGCAGGTGCAGCGCGTCCATCAGCGCGATGAACTCCTCGCGCGACTTGCCCGCCAGCCGCGGGTTGGTTGCCTTCTCGACCCCGATGGTCGACTGCGTGTGGCCGTGGTAGTCGTGCGCCGGCCAGACGATGGTGGTGTCGGGCAGGGTGAACAGCTTCTGCGTGATGCTGTCGTAGAGCTGGCCGGCGTCGCCGGACTGGAAGTCGGTGCGCCCGCAGCCCTGGATCAGCAGGGCGTCGCCGGTGAACACGTGGCGGTCGTCGTGGCGCTGGTCGGGCCGCATCTGGTGGCCCAGCGGCGCCTGAGTGGCCTCGCTCGGCGGATCCTGATGCATGTGCGGCGCGCGCTGCCAGAAGAAGCTGGCGCTGCCCGCCGTGTGGCCGGGCGTGTGCAGCACGCGCAGTTGCTCGCGGCCGAAGTCGAGCGTATCGCCATCGCCCAGTTGCACCGTGGCGGTGCCGACCTCGCAGCCGGCCGGCGCGGCGGTGTGGGCGCCCGTCAGCTCGGCCAGCCGCCCGGCGCTGGTGATGTGGTCGGCGTGCGCGTGGGTCTCCACGGCCCACTTCAGGGTCACACCCAGGCGCTGCAGCGCGGCGAGGTCGCGCTGCAGCTGTTCATCGACCGGGTCGATGATGATCGCCTCGCGCGAGTGCTCGTCGTACACGATGTAGGTGTAGGTGCAGGAGGCCGGATCGAAAAGCTGGGTCGGGTTCATGGGCGCAGTTTATTCGTCGGCGGCACCGGGTGCACGGGCCCGAATCCGGATCGACATCCGGGGCGCCACCACCTGTTGCGTGCTGACGCCTTGGCGACAGCGCGGCGAGCGAACTGGTAAAAACCCTCTTTCCGATCACGGCTCTGGTCGAACAAGATACTCGTTGTTTTGCAACCCGCAGGAGATCCGACCATGGCCCAGAGTCCCGCTTCACCCCGCCGCCGCAACCTGATCAAGGGCGCCGCCGTCGCCGCCGGCGCCCTGTCGGCGCCGATGGTGGCGACCGCGCAGACCACCTCGCTGCGCTTCCAGAGCACCTGGCCAGCCAAGGACATCTTCCACGAATACGCGCAGGACTTCGCCAAGAAGGTCAACGACATGGCGGGCAACCGCCTGAAGATCGAGGTGCTGCCGGCCGGCGCCGTGGTGCCGGCGTTCCAGCTGCTGGAGGCGGTGAACAAGGGCACGCTCGACGGCGGCCACGGCGTGGTGGCCTACCACTACGGCAAGAACTCGGCGCTGGCGCTGTGGGGCTCGGGCCCCTCCTACGGCATGGACCCCAACATGCTGCTGGCCTGGCACGAGTACGGCGGCGGCAAGGCGCTGCTGGAGGAGATCTACAAGTCGCTCAACATGGACGTGGTGAGCTACCTGTACGGCCCGATGCCGACCCAGCCGCTGGGCTGGTTCAAGAAGCCGGTGGCCAAGGCCGCCGACATGAAGGGCCTGAAGTTCCGCACCGTCGGCCTGGCGGTGGACGTGTTCACCGACATGGGCGTGGCGGTCAACCCGCTGCCGGGCGGCGAGATCGTGCCGGCACTCGACCGCGGCCTGATCGACGCGGCCGAGTTCAACAACGCCTCCTCCGACCGCGTGCTGGGCTTCGCCGACGTCGCCAAGAACTGCATGCTGCAGAGCTTCCACCAGAGCAGCGAGCAGTTCGAGATCCTGTTCAACGGTCCGAAGTACAAGGCGCTGCCGCAGGACCTGCGCTCGATCATCGACTACGCGGTGCAGGCCGCCAGCGCCGACATGAGCTGGAAGGCGATCGACCGCAACTCGCAGGACTACATCGAGCTGAAGAAGGCCGGCGTCAAGTTCTACAAGACGCCCGACGCCATCCTGCGCCAGCAGCTGGCCTCGTGGGACAAGACCATCGCCAAGAAGGCGGCCGAGAACCCGTCCTTCAAGAAGGTGCTGGACTCACAGAAGGCCTTCGCCGAGCGCGCCGGCCAGTGGCAGAACGACTACACAGTCGACATGAAGATGGCCTACAACCACTTCTTCGGCAAGAAGAGCTAATGCCGGCAGCGGACGCAGCAGCACCCTCGTCCGCCCTGCCACCCGGAGGCGCCTGCGAAGGCGCCTTTGTCGTGTGGCCGGCCGCCGCGGCCACCACCAAGCAAGCGCCCATGAATCGCCACCAGCCATGGCAGCCGCACCCCGTGTCGCTGCCCGGAGGCCTGTGAATGCAAGACCTGTTACTCGCCGTTGATCGGCTCTCCACCTGGATCGGCAAGCTGTTTGCCTGGGCGATCGTCGGCCTGACCCTGATGATCAGCTGGGAAGTGTTCTCGCGCTACATCCTGAACAAGCCGCACAGCTGGATGTTCGACGTGCAGATCATGCTCTACGGCACCTTGTTCATGACCGCCGGCGCCTACACGCTGGCCAAGAACGGCCACGTGCGCGGCGACGTGCTGTACGGCTTCTTCAAGCCGCGCACGCAGGCCAGCATCGACCTGATCCTGTACATCGTGTTCTTCCTGCCCGGCATCATCGCGCTGACCTACGCCGGCTGGCACTACTTCCAGGATTCACTGGCGATGCGCGAGCAGACTTTCAACGCCGATCCGCTGCCGCTGTACCCGTTCAAGTTCGTGATCCCCTTCGTTGGCGTCACCCTGCTGCTGCAGGGCATCGTCGAGATCATCCGCTGCGTGATCTGCCTGCGCACCGGCCAGTGGCCGGCGCGCGACGAGGACGTGGAGGAAGTGGACATCGACAAACTGCGCGAGATGGTGCACGTGAAGGAAGACCCCGAGGTCATGGTGCTTGACTCGCTGCTGCCGGGGAAGGGGCCGCACGTATGAAAGTCAACCGCGCACTCTGGTTCGGCTTCTCGCTGATGGGACTGGTCGTGGCCGCGGCCGCGATCATGCTGCTGAGCGTCGATGAGATCACGCAGGGCCACATCGGCCTGCTGATGCTGTCGCTGGTGGTGGTGGCGATCATGCTGGGCTTTCCCACCGCCTTCACGCTGATGGGCATGGGCATGCTGTTCACCTGGCTGGCCTACGACCTGGACATCAACCGCACGCTCGACCTGATGGTGCAGAAAGCCTTCAGCGTGATGGGCAACGACGTGCTGATCGCGGTGCCGCTGTTCGTCTTCATGGGCTACCTGGTCGAGCGCGCCAACCTGATCGAGAAGCTGTTCAAAAGCCTGCACCTGGCGATGGCGCGCGTGCCCGGCTCGCTGGCGGTGGCCACGCTGGTGACCTGCGCGGTGTTCGCCACCGCTACCGGCATCGTCGGCGCGGTGGTGACGCTGATGGGCCTGCTGGCGCTGCCGGCCATGCTGCGCGCCGGCTACAGCGTGCCGGTGTCGGCCGGCGCCATCACCGCCGGCGGCTGCCTGGGCATCCTGATCCCGCCCTCGGTGCTGCTGATCGTGTACGGCGCCACCGCCGGCGTGTCGGTGGTGCAGCTCTACGCCGGCGCCTTCTTCCCCGGCATCATGCTGGCGGGCATGTACGTGCTCTACGTCATCCTGCTGGCCAAGCTCAAGCCCAAATGGGCGCCGCCGCTGAGCGCCGAGGAGCGCCAGGTCATCCTGCCCGGCCCGCTGGCCAGCCTGGGCGTGGCCAACGAGCGGCGCGCGCTGCCGGTGCTGACCCGGGCGCTCAAGGGCGGCGGCACGGCCGAGGCCAGTTCGGGCTACCTGCTCAAGCAGCTCATCGTGGTGCTGCTGCCGGCCATCCTGGTGCTGCTGGGCGTGCTGTGGGCCTATGGCCAGGCGACGGCGGTGAGGACGGTGGCCGAGGTGCCGATCGAACTCGAGCAACTGGGCGGCGGCTTCTCGAGCAGCAGCGGTTCGGGCCTGGCCGAGCCACCGGGTGCCGGTGGGCTGGCGGAGCCCCCGGGCAGCGGCGGCCTGGCCGAGCCGTCCGGCGCCGGCGATCTGGCCGAACCGCCGGGCGGTGCGGATGAAGCCGGCCTGGACGAGCCGCCGGGCGCCGAAGCCGGCGCGGCCACCGGTGGTGATGGCCTGGCCGAGCCGCCGGGCCTGGCCGAACCGGCCGCAGCCGCCACCGCCGACGGCGCCGAGGTGGCCGAACGCGGCCAGCCGTCGTCGACCTTCTGGATCGTCATCGGCGTCTGCGCGCTGGCGCTGCTGGCCTACTACGCCCTGCTCAGCATGGCGCGGCTGGAAGTCTTCAAGATGCTGCTGACCAGCTTCTTCCCGCTAATGATGCTGATCCTGGCGGTGCTGGGCTCGATCGTGTTCGGCCTGGCCACGCCCACCGAGGCAGCGGCGGTCGGCTCCTTCGGCGGCTACGTGCTGGCCTGCGTCTACGCGCTGGTCAACAAACGCCATGGCGAAGGGGTGCGCGGCAGGGCCTTGCTGTGGACCCTGCTGTGGCTGCCGGCTTTCGTCGCCATCGGCTGGTTCCTGGGCTGGAAGAGCGGCGGCATCGCCACGCCGGTGCCAAGGGCCGTCGGCTGGCTGGCGGTGGCCACGGTGGGCCTCTGGACCGTGCTGGCCTACCGCCAGTCGGGGCTGCAGACCGAGGTCAAGGACAGCGTCTACCTGTGCGCCAAGACCTCGGCCATGGTGTGCTGGCTGTTCGTCGGCTCGGCCATCTTCTCGGCCGCCTTCGCGCTGCTGGGCGGGCAGGAGCTGGTCGAGCGCTGGGTGCTCGGCATGGACCTGACGACGACGCAGTTCCTGATCATGACCCAGATCATCATCTTCCTGCTCGGCTGGCCGCTGGAGTGGACCGAGATCATCGTCATCTTCATGCCGATCTTCATCCCGCTGCTGGACCACTTCAACGTCAACCCGCTGTTCTTCGGCCTGCTGGTGGCGCTGAACCTGCAGACCGCCTTCCTGAGCCCGCCGGTGGCCATGTCGGCCTTCTACCTGAAGGGGGTGGCGCCACCGCACGTGACGCTGAACCAGATCTTCCTGGGCATGATGCCGTTCATGGGAATCCAGATCCTGGCCATCGTGATGCTGTACATGTTCCCGCAGATCGGCCTCTGGCTGCCCGAACTGCTGTACAAATAGGGCTCGCGCAACGGGTGCCTGCATCAGGCCAGCCGCCACGCGCAGCTGGCCTTTTTTGATGGCAGGTACGATAATGTGACGTTTACGTAAACGTCAATCAAGACCGGAGACAGGTGCATGGCGAAGAAGAACGGCGGCAAGGCTTCTGCAGAGTTGCAGCGCTGGCAGGTACCGGTCGGCGGCAAGGGTTTCGCGCTGAAGGACTGCGATCCGGCCGCCAAGCCCTACGGCAACGGCGACAAGAACGGCGACAAGACCCGCGTGACCGAGCTGGCGCGCGAGATCGACGCGCTGCAGGATGTCTTCTGGGCCGACAAGCGCTTCAAGCTGCTGGTGCTGCTGCAGGGCACCGACACCGCCGGCAAGGACGGCACCATCCGCGCCGTGTTCAAGGAAACCAGCCCGCTGGGCGTGCGCACGCACGGCTGGAAGGCGCCCAGCACGCTGGAGCGCAGCCACGACTACCTGTGGCGCATCCACCAGCAGGTGCCAGCCGCGGGCGAATTCATGGTCCACAACCGCAGCCACTACGAGGACGTGCTGGTGCCGGTGGTCAATGGCTGGATCGACAGGAAGACCACCGAGCAGCGCTACGCCCACATCAACGACTTCGAGCGCCTGCTGAGCGAAACCGGCACCGTGATCATGAAGTTCATGCTGCACATCAGCGAGGACGAGCAGCGCCAGCGCCTGCAGGAGCGCATCGACGACCCATGCAAACACTGGAAGTTCAGCCTGGGCGACCTGGAGGTGCGCAAGCAGTGGAAGGACTACCAGCAGGCCTACGAGCGCCTGCTGCGCGCCACCTCGACCGAATGGGCACCCTGGACCGTGGTGCCGGCCGACAGCAAGACGCACCGCAACCTGATGATCGCCACCCTGGTGCGCGACCGGCTGGAATCGCTCGGGCTGCGCTATCCCGCCGAGGATCCGCAGCTCAAGGGCCTGGTCGTTCAATGAGCGCACGCACCCATCCCACCGCACACCACACGGAACCCAAACCATGACCGACCTGTCCGCCGAGTTCAAGGCCCTGGCCGACTACCGCCCCACCCACAAGGTGCGCTTCGTCACCGCCGCCTCGCTGTTCGATGGCCACGACGCCGCCATCAACATCATGCGACGCATCCTGCAGGGCATGGGCGCCGAGGTGATCCACCTGGGCCACAACCGCAGCGTCGACGAGGTGGTCACCGCCGCGCTGCAGGAGGACGTGCAGGGCATCGCCATCAGCAGCTACCAGGGCGGCCACGTCGAGTACTTCAAGTACATGGTCGACCTGCTGCGCAGCCGGGGCGGCGAGCACATCCAGGTGTTCGGCGGCGGCGGCGGCGTGATCGTGCCGGCCGAGATCCGCGAACTGCAGGGCTACGGCGTCGGCCGCATCTACAGCCCCGAGGATGGCCAGCGCATGGGCCTGGCCGGCATGATCGGCGAGATGGTGATGCGCTGCGACAAGGATTTGTCGGGCCATGCGCCGAAGAAGATCGAGGCCATCCAGGGCCAGACCGACGCCGCCTGGCGCGCGCTGGCGCAGCTGATCACCGCACTGGAAAACGGCCAGGCCGACGCCAAGCTGGTCAAGGCGGTGCAAGCGGCGGCGGCGAGCAGGAAGACTCCGGTGCTCGGCATCACCGGCACCGGCGGCGCCGGCAAGTCGAGCCTGACCGACGAGCTGATCCGGCGCCTGCGGCTGGACCAGGACGATGCCTTGCGCGTGGCGCTGATCTCGATCGACCCGAGCCGGCGCAAGTCGGGCGGCGCGCTGCTGGGCGACCGCATCCGCATGAACGCCATCGGGCCCTGGAACGGCGAAGCACGCGTCTTCATGCGCAGCCTGGCCACGCGCGACTCCGGCGGCGAAATCAGCGCCGCGCTGCCCGACGTCATCGCCGCCTGCAAAGCCGCCGAATTCGATCTGGTGATCGTCGAGACCTCAGGCATCGGCCAGGGCGACGCCGCCATCGTGCCGCTGGTCGACGTGCCGATGTACGTGATGACGCCCGAGTACGGCGCCGCCAGCCAGCTCGAGAAGATCGACATGCTGGACTTCGCCGAGTTCGTCGCCATCAACAAGTTCGACCGCAAGGGCGCGCTGGATGCGCTGCGCGACGTGTCCAAGCAGGTCCAGCGCAACCGCGAGGCCTTCCAGACCGCGCCCGACGCGATGCCGGTGTTCGGCACCATGGCGGCACGCTTCAACGACGACGGCGTGACGGCGCTGTACCAGGCGCTCAAACAGCGCCTGGGCGAGTTCGGCCTGCCGCTCAAGGAAGGCCGCCTGTCGCTGGTGAACGTGCGCCACAGCACCAACCAGACGCCGGTGGTGCCGCCGGCGCGCACGCGGTATCTCGCCGAGATCGCCGACACCGTGCGCGGCTACAAGGCGCGCGTGCGCCAGCAGGCGAAGCTGGTGCGCGAAGTGCAGCAGTTGCGCGAGACGGCGCGCATGCTCGAGGCCGACGACCCGCAGAAAACCGGCGACCACGGCGCCCGCGCCACCGTGCTGGCACTGGCCGACAAACGCGCCGAGAAGCTCGACCGCGACGCCGCCAAGCTGATCGAGCAGTGGCCGGCGATGCAGCAGGCTTACGCTGGCGACGAGTACGTGGTGAAGATCCGCGACAAGGAGATCCGCACTGCGCTCACCACCAAATCCCTGAGTGGCACCTCGATCCGCAAGGTGGTGCTGCCGCAGTTCGAGGACCACGGCGAGATCGTCAAGTGGCTGATGCTGGACAACGTGCCCGGCAGCTACCCCTACACCGCCGGCACCTTCGCCTTCAAGCGCGAGGGCGAGGATCCGACGCGCATGTTCGCCGGCGAGGGCGACGCCTTCCGCACCAACCGCCGCTTCAAGCTGGTCAGCGAGGGCATGCCGGCCAAGCGCCTGTCGACGGCCTTCGACTCGGTCACGCTGTACGGCAGCAACCCCGACCCGCGCCCCGACATCTACGGCAAGGTCGGCAACTCGGGCGTCAGCATCGCCACGCTGGACGACCTGAAGGTGCTGTATTCGGGCTTCGACCTGTGCAACCCAAGCACCAGTGTCAGCATGACCATCAACGGCCCGGCGCCGTCGATCCTGGCCATGTTCATGAACGCCGCCATCGATCAGCAGCTGGAGAAATTCAAGGCCGACAACGGCCGCGAGCCGACCGACACCGAGGCCGAGAAGATCCGCGAATGGGCGCTGGCCAACGTGCGCGGCACGGTGCAGGCCGACATCCTGAAGGAGGACCAGGGCCAGAACACCTGCATCTTCTCGACCGAGTTCAGCCTGAAGGTGATGGGCGACATCGCCCAGTACTTCGTGCACCACAACGTGCGCAACTTCTACAGCGTGTCCATCAGCGGCTACCACATCGCCGAGGCGGGCGCCAACCCGATCAGCCAGCTCGCCTTCACGCTCAGCAACGGCTTCACCTTCGTCGAGGCCTACCTGGCGCGCGGCATGCACATCGACGACTTCGCGCCCAACCTGAGCTTCTTCTTCAGCAACGGCATGGACCCGGAATACACCGTGATGGGCCGCGTGGCGCGCCGCATCTGGGCGGTGGCGATGAAGGAGAAGTACGGCGCCAACGAACGCAGCCAGAAGCTGAAGTACCACATCCAGACCTCGGGCCGCAGCCTGCACGCGCAGGAGATCGCCTTCAACGACATCCGCACCACGCTGCAGGCGCTGATCGCCATCTACGACAACTGCAACAGCCTGCACACCAACGCCTACGACGAGGCCATCACCACGCCGACCGAGGAGAGCGTGCGCCGCGCGATGGCGATCCAGCTCATCATCAACCGCGAGTGGGGCCTGGCCAAGAACGAGAACCCCAACCAGGGCGCCTTCGTCATCGAGGAACTGACCGAGCTGGTGGAGGAAGCGGTGCTGAGCGAATTCGAGAAGATCGCCGACCGTGGCGGCGTGCTGGGCGCGATGGAGACCGGCTACCAGCGCGGCAAGATCCAGGAAGAGAGCATGCACTACGAGCAGCTCAAGCACACCGGCGAGTACCCGATCATCGGCGTCAACACCTTCCGCAACCCGCATGGCGACCCGGTGCCCGAATCGATCGAACTGGCCCGATCCACCGAGGACGAGAAGCAGTCGCAGCTCAGGCGCCTGAACGACTTCCACCAGCGCCATGCCGCCGAGGCGCCCGCCATGCTGCAGCGCCTGCAGCAGGCCGTGATCGACAACGCCAATGTGTTCGAGGTACTGATGGACGCGGTGCGCGTGTGCTCGCTGGGCCAGATCACGAACGCGCTGTTCGAGGTCGGAGGCCAGTACCGGCGGAGCATGTGAGGCGGCTGGCCGGGATGTGCGCCCGGCGGCGCACCTACTTTCTTTTTGTTTCGCCAAAAAAGAAAGTAGGCAAAGAAAAAGGCGACCCCGCTGGCCGCGTCCCTCCGCTTCGCTACGGGCAACCTGCGATGCTCAGGCTTGGGGCGGCGCTGCGGAACTCGCTGCGCGGCTCTGCCGCTCCGCTCAAACAGCCGCAGCGAGTCAGAGCACGAAGCGCGGCATGCTACGCTGCCGCGCCCGCCCCATGCCCTGCGCTTCTCGGCACGGCCAGAGGGGATCTGAAAACCCACACGGGCCATTGCTGCGCTCGGCCTGGGTATTTCGCATGCCCCCTCAAGCGAGTCAGGCAACGGCGCCGTCGCGCGCGTTTTCCAGATCAAACTGCATCGCCGCCAAGCGCGCATACAAGCCACCGCGCGCCACCAGCTCGGCGTGCTTACCCACGTCCACCACACGGCCGTGGTCCATCACCACGATGCGATCGGCGCGCAGCACCGTCGCCAGCCGGTGCGCGATCACCAGTGTGGTGCGGCCCTGCATCGCCGCTTCCAGCGCCGCCTGCACCATGCGTTCGCTCTCGGCGTCCAGCGCGCTGGTGGCTTCGTCGAGCAACAGCAAGGGCGGGTTCTTCAGCAGCGCGCGGGCGATGCTGATGCGCTGGCGCTGACCGCCCGACAGGCGCACGCCGCGCTCGCCCAGGTGGGTAGCGTAGCCCTCGGGCAGCGCCATGATGAAGTCATGCGCGAACGCCGCGCGAGCGGCCGCCTGCACTTCGTCCTCGGTCGCTTCAGGACGACCGTAGCGGATGTTGTCGAATGCGCTGGCTGAGAACACCGTGCTGTCCTGCGGCACCAGCCCGATGCGCTGGCGCAGCGCGTCGAACGACAGCTCGGTCACCGGCACGCCGTCGACCAGGATGCGACCCGACTGGGCGTCGTAGAAGCGCAGCAGCAGTTGCAGCACCGTGCTCTTGCCGGCGCCGCTGGGCCCGACCAGCGCCACCGTCTCACCGGGCTCGACGCCAAGCGAGAAGTCCTGCAGCGCCGGCTGCGTCGGCCGCGAGGGGTAATGAAAGCCGACCTGCTCGAGGCGCACGGCTGAGCCACCGATCACCGCCGGCAGATCACGCGGTCGCGCCGGCTCGGCCACCGGCGAGCGCGCGTGCAGCAGCTCCATCAGGCGTTCAGTGGCGCCGGCGGCGCGCAGCAGTTCGCCGTACACCTCGGACAGCACCGCGACCGAGCCGGCCAGCACGATCACGTAGACCACGGTCTGCCCCAGGTGCCCGGCCGTGATGTCGCCGCGCAGCACCGCCTGCGTGCCCTGGTACAGGCCCCACAGCAGCGCGCCGAAGGTGGCGCTGACGATGAAGGCCACCATCACCGAGCGCACCGCGGTGCGGCGCCGCGCGGTCTCGAACGCGCGCTCGGTGGCGCCGGCAAAGCGCGCCGACTCGCGCCCCTGCTGAGCGTAGCTCTGCACCACCGGAATCGCGTTCAGCACCTCGGCGGCGATGGCGCTGGAATCGGCCACGCGGTCCTGGCTGGCGCGCGAGAGGCGGCGCACGCGGCGGCCGATCACCAGGGTCGGCAGCACCACCAGCATCAGAATGCCCAGCACCGCGCCCATCACGCGCGGGTTGGTCACCACCAGCATCGCCAGCGCGCCCAGGCCCATCACCGTGTTGCGCAGGCCGAGGCTGAACGAAGAACCGACCACGGTCTGCACCAGCGTGGTGTCGGTGGTCAGGCGGCTCAGCACCTCGCCGGTCTGGGTGGTCTCGAAGAACTCGGGGCTTTGCCGCACCACGTGCGCATACACGGCGTTGCGCAGGTCGGCGCTGATGCGCTCGCCCAGCCAGCTGACCATGTAGAAGCGCAGCGCCGACAGCACGCCCATCGCCACGCCGACACCAAACAGCAGCAGGAAATGCCCGCGCAGCGCCAGCAGCCGCTCGCCCGACGCGGCGCCACCGCCCACCAGGCCACCATCGATCAGCGACTTCAGCGCCACCGGCAGCACCAGCGTGGCCGCCGCCGCACCGACCAGGAACAGCAGCGCCAGCGCGATGCGGGCGCGGTACGGGCGCAGGAACGGCAGCAGCCCGCGCAAGGCACGGGGATTTTTCGCAGCCGTGCGCGGGCCGAGCTCAGGCATGGCAGTCATTCATGCGGCACATCACGATGCAGGTCAAGCGATGGCCGCTGAGCAGCCCGTCCATGGACACCGCTGCCCCCGCCGGTGCAAGTCGCGCAGCGGCAGCGGGCAAATCACGCATCCGGCCGTTGCCACAGCCAGATGGCCGTGGCCAGCATGACCGCCGGCACCCCGATGCGCACCCACAGCGGGATGGTCGGAAAGAACTGCATGCCGACGGCGCTGGTGAGCATCATCAGGCTGCTGACCCATTTGGCGCGTCGCGGCACGGCGCCGCGCTCGCGCCACTGCCGCACCGGTGGACCGAACAGGCGGTGGTTGAGCAGCCAGAGCTCGAAGGTCGGCCAGCCCTTGCTGGCGGCCCAGGCCGAGACCACCAGAAACGGCACCGTCGGCATCACCGGCAGCGCGATGCCGACCAAACCCAGACCCAGCGCCACCAGCGCAACGGCGCGCCACACCAGCATCAGCACGCGCCGGCGCAGCACGACGCGCTGTTCGCTGGGCAATGACGGGTCGTGATCGAGAGACATCGAGAACCGGGATCGGCGCTTGGGACATTCGCGCCGGCAGCTATGGAACCCATAGCGAACGGCGCCCCTCATGATAGCCGTGCATGGCCCCGGGCCGGCCCGCCGCAGACCCCCGCGGCGGCGGCCGGCGGGGACCGCGGCCACGGCGACAATCGCGCCCATGCCCACCTCCTCGCTGTCCCCAGCCGGCTGGCGCCGGCAGCTCGCCCTGCACTGGCGCATGGTGCGCCCGGGCTTCCTGCTGGTGACGCTCTCGGCCTGCTTGCTGGGCATCGCGTCGGCAGCGGCCTGCGGCTGCGGGCTGGACCTGCCGGCGGCGCTGGCCACGGTGCTGCTGGCCGGCGCCGCGCACGCCGGCGCCAACGTGCTGAACGACTACCACGACGCCCGCAACGGCGCCGACGCCGCCAACCGGCATGGCCTGCACCCGTTCACCGGCGGCTCGCGACTGATCCAGCAAGGTGAGGTGAGCGAGGCCGAGACCGGCCGCTGGGCGGCGCTGCTGCTGGGGCTGCTGATCCCCGCCGGCGTGCTGCTGGCGGCGCGCAGCGGCGGCGGGCTGCTCGTGATCGGCGCCGCCGGGCTGCTGATCGCCTGGGCCTATTCGGCGCCGCCGCTGAAGCTGATGTCGCGCGGGCTCGGCGAGCTGGCGGTGGCGGCGGCCTGGTGGCTGGTGGTGATTGGCGCCGACTACGTGCAGCGGGGCGAGGTCTTGGTGATCCCGGCCTCGCTGGGCTTCAGCCTGGCGCTGCTGGTGGCCTGCGTGCTGCTGATCAACGGCGTGCCCGACGCCGACGCCGACGCGCAGGTCGGCAAGCGCACGCTGGCGGTGCGCCTGGGCGCACGCGGCGCCGCCGCGCTGTACGCCTGGCTGGCGCTGCTGGCGCACGGCTGGCTGGCGCTCAGCGTCTGGCTGCTGATTCCGCCGACCAGCGCGCTGTGGGGCTTGCTGTCGCTGCCGCTGTCGATCGCCGCCGCGTGGCGGTTCTGGCGTCATGCACGGCAGCCCGAGCGGCTGCGGCCGGCGATCGCGCTGACCATTGCGGCGGCCAACCTGCACGCGCTGGCGATCGCGGCGGCGCTGTCGATCGCCGCCGCCGCGCGCTGACCCGCATGGCCGCGAACATGCCCGCCGGCGCCGTCATGCGCGCGGGAGACAATAGCCCATGATCTCGCAGCCGACCTTCGTCCCGCCGACGCCGTTCACCGAGCCCGCCGCCGCACTGGCGCTGGCGCAGCGCATCTACCAGGCCAGCCTGGCCCATCTGCGCCAGGGACTGCAGGCCTACGTGCTGGACGCCGAGGGGCCCGACGACCACGCCACGCGGGTGCGCGCCTGCTATCCCTTCGTGCGCCTGGCGACCACCAACAGCCGCCACCCCGACACGCGCCTGGCCTACGGCTTCGTCGCACGCGCCGGGCATTACGAGGCCACGCTGACGCGGCCCGACCTGTTCGCCGACTACTACCTGGAGCAGTTCCGCCTGCTGCTGGCCAACCACACCGTCACGCTGGAGGTCGGCACCAGCAGCCGCCCGATCCCACTGCCCTTCAGCCTGGCCGACGACGAGCATTTCGAAGGCAACCTGACGCCACGCCAGCGCCAGCGCCTGTCCGAGGTGTTCGACCTGCCCGACCTGACGGCGATGGACGACAGCATCGCCAACGGCACGCACCAAGTGCTGCCGGGCGAGCCCTACCCGCTGGCGCTGTTCACCGCGCCGCGCGTCGACTATTCGCTGCATCGGCTGCGCCACTACACCGGCAGTTCGCCCGAGCACTTCCAGAACTTCATCCTGTTCACCAACTACCAGTTCTACATCGACGAGTTCATCGCGCTCGGGCAGATGGAGATGCAGAATCCGGACAGCGCCTACAGCGGCTTCGTGCAGCCGGGCAATGTCATCACGCGCCGCGCCGGACTGCCGTCGCAAGCCGGCGACGACAAGGGCGTGCCGCCGCCGCGCCTGCCGCAGATGCCGGCCTACCACCTGATGCGCCAGGATCGCAGCGGCATCAGCTTCGTCAACATCGGCGTCGGCCCGGCCAACGCCAAGACCATCACCGACCACATCGCCGTGCTGCGCCCGCACGCATGGATCATGGTCGGCCACTGCGCCGGCCTGCGCAGCAGCCAGCAGCTGGGCGACTACGTGCTGGCGCATGGCTACGTGCGCGAGGACCACGTGCTGGACGAGGACCTGCCGCTGTGGATCCCGGTGCCGGCGCTGGCCGAGGTGCAGGTGGCGCTGGAGGGCGCGGTGGCCGACGTCACCCAGCTGGCCGGCGTCGAGCTCAAGCGCGTGATGCGCACCGGCACCGTGGCCACCACCGACAACCGCAACTGGGAGCTGCTGGGCGCTGGCGCGCCGCAGCGGCGCTTCTCGCAGTCGCGTGCGGTGGCGCTGGACATGGAAAGCGCGACCATCGCCGCCAACGGCTTTCGCTTCCGCGTGCCCTACGGCACCCTGCTGTGCGTCAGCGACAAGCCGCTGCACGGCGAGATCAAGCTGCCCGGCATGGCCAACCAGTTCTACCGCGAGCGCGTCAGCCAGCACCTGCTGATCGGCATCCGCGCCATCGAGCGCCTGCGCGAGAACGGGCTGGACCGGCTGCACAGCCGCAAGCTGCGCAGCTTCGCCGAGGTGGCATTTCAGTGATGCTTCAGTTTTGATAGCTACCAGCGCTTTCCGGACAGCGCCTGCGACCGGTCTGACTTGCAAACCTGAGCTGGGTTTACGCGGCGTTTACCTACGCTTCGTCAAGCCAGCACGCGGCGCACACAGACTCACGGCATCATGAGAGGCCAGCACCGCCCGCCCCGCCGCCGCACCGCCGCAGCGCACCCGCGCACGGCGGCAGCGGCGCTGCTGCTGGGCCTGAGCATCGTGCTGGCCGGCTGCGCCAGCCGCCTGCCCGCTGACGACGCACAGGCCGCCGTGGCGGTGCCCGCGCGCTGGGCCGAGGGTGGTGCCGAGCAGGCGCAATCGCCCACCGAGCTGGCCGGCTGGTGGCAGCGCTTCGGCGACGCCGAGCTGAGCGCTCTGGTCGAGCAGGCGATGCAGGCCAGTCCGAGCGTGCAATCGGCCATCGCGGCGCTGCGCCAGTCGCGCGCCCTGGTGGACGTGGCCGCCGCCGGGCTGGCGCCGACGCTCGGCGGATCGGGCTCGGCCCAGCGCCACCACAGCGACGCACAGGGCAGCCGCAACAGCTTCGGCCTGGGCCTGGACGCGAGTTGGGAACCCGACCTGTTCGGCGGCACGCGCGCCGGCGTGGACGCGGCGCAGATGGACGCGCGCGCCGCGCAGATGAGCCTGGGCCAGGTGCAGGTGTCGCTGGCGGCCGAGGTGGCGCTGGCCTACATCGACCTGCGCCATCAGCAGGCGCGCCTGGCGCTGGCGCAGGGCAACCTGGCGGCGCAGGACGACACGCTGCAGATCGCGCGCTGGCGCCTCCAGGCCGGGCTGGTATCGGCGCTGGACGTGGAGCAGGCCAGCGCCGCCGCCGCGCAGACGCGCGCCCAGTTGCCGCTGCTGCAGACCGCGCTGGCGCAGGCGCGCCATCGGCTGGCGGTGCTGACGGGCCGCGCGCCAGGCGAACTCGGCCTGCCCGGCGCCGCGCCGGTGCCGCTGCCGCCGGACGACCTGGTGATGGCCTTCCCGGCCGACACGCTGCGCCAGCGCCCCGACGTGCGCCAGGCCGAGGCTCAGCTGCTGGCGGCCTGGGCGCGCGTGGCGCAGGCCGACGCGGCGCGCTACCCGTCGCTGCGGCTGTCGGGTTCGATCGGGCTGCAGGCCCTCACGCTGGCGTCGTTGCCGAACAGCGCCAGCGTGGTCGGCTCGCTGCTGGCGGGCCTGACGCAGCCGATCTTCGACGGCGGCGCCATCGCCGGCCGGCTGCAGGCGCAGCAGGCCGCGCTGGAGCAGGCGCGCGCCAGCCACCGCGCCAGCGTGCTGGGGGCCTTGCAGGACGTGGAAGACGCGCTGGTCGCGCTGCAGGGCGACCGCGCCCGCGTCGGCAGCCTGCAGGCGGCCGCCGGCGCCGCGCGCAACGCCGACCAGCTGGCGCGCCAGCAGTACCAGGCCGGGCTGATCGACTTCCGCGCCGTGCTGGAAGCGCAGCGCACCCTGCTGTCGGCGCAGGACGCCCAGGCCGCGGTGCGCGCCAGCCTGGCCGGCGACCATGTGCGCCTGTACAAGGCGCTGGGGGGCGGCTGGACGCCCACGGCCAGCGCCCCCGACACACTCGACACGGCGCCCGCCCGCAGCGCGCGCCAAGCATCGCCATGACCAAATCCGCCTCCGCCCCAAGCACCACGGCCGCCGCCGGCACCAGCATCGACCAGCTGCTGGGCGACGACCGCCCGCCCCGCTGGTGGCGCCGCCCCGCGCTGTGGATCGGCCTGGCGCTGCTGCTGGCCGCCGGCGCCGGCCTGTGGTGGTGGAACGGGCGCCAGGCGGCGCGCGCGGCGCCGGTCTACGTCACGGTGCCGCTGGAGCGCGGCGACATCACGCTGACAGTGACGGCCAACGGCACGCTCAAGCCGACGCGCTCGGTGGCCATCGGCAGCGAGCTGTCGGGCACCGTCAGCCGCGTGCTGGTGGACGTGAACGACCAGGTGAGGAAAGGCCAGGTGCTGCTGGAGCTGGACCGCGCCAAGTTCCAGGACACCGTCAACCGCTCGCGCGCCGCCCTCACCGCCGCGCAGGCCGCGCTGACGCAGCACCAGGCGACGGTGCGCGAGGCGCGCGCCACGCTGGGCCGCTTCGAGGAAGTGGCGCGCCTGTCAGGCGGCCGCGTGCCCTCGGCCGCCGAGCTGGACAGCGCCCGCGCCGCGCTGGCCCGCGCCAACGCCAACGTCGACAACGCCCGCGCCGTGGTCACGCAGACACGCGCCACGCTGTCGACCGACGAGACCAACCTGTCCAAGTCGTCGATCCGCTCGCCCATCGACGGCGTGGTGCTGGCGCGCACGGTGGATCCCGGCAACGCGGTGGCCGCGTCCTTGCAGGCCGTCACGCTGTTCACGCTGGGCGAGGACCTGACGCAGCTGATCCTCGACGCCAGCGTGGACGAGGCCGACGTCGGCTCGGTGCAGCAGGGCCAGTCGGCCAGCTTCACCGTCAGCGCCTACCCGTCGCGCCACTACCCGGCGCGGGTGGATCGCGTGGCCTACGGCTCGACCACCACCAACAACGTCGTCACCTACACCACCACCCTGAGCGTGGACAACGCCGACCTCAGCCTGCGCCCCGGCATGACGGCCACCGCCACCATCACCGCCACCGAACGCCAGGGCGTGCTGCTGGTGCCCAACACGGCGCTGCGTTTCTCGCCCGCCAGCGCGCAGGCGCCGCAGCCGGCGGCCTCGGGCGGCGGCGGGCTGATGTCGAGCATGATGATGCGGCCGCCGCGCCCCCCGCGCCGCCCTGCGGATGCCGGCGCGCGTGCCAGCGCCGCCGACCCGCAGCAGCGCCAGATCTGGGTGCTGCAGGACCAGCGCCCGGTGGCCGTCAGCGTACTGACCGGCATCTCCGACGGCCGCCGCACCGAGGTGAGCGGCCCGGAGCTCAGGGAAGGCCTGCCGGTGATCACCGACCAGCGCGCCGAAGCCGCTAATTGAACAGGCCGCGAGCATGAGCCAGGACCAGCCCTTGATCCGCCTGCGCGGCATCATGAAGCGCTATGGCGAGGGCGCCACCGCCTTCCTGGCGCTCAAGGACGTCGAGCTGGACATCGCGCAAGGCGAGTTCGTCGCCATCATGGGTCCCAGCGGGTCGGGCAAGTCCACCGCCATGAACGTGCTCGGCTGCCTGGACCGCCCGACCGGCGGCCAGTACCTGTTCCGGGGCGTGCACGTGGAGGCGCTGTCGCGCGACGAGCGCGCGCGCCTGCGGCGGCGCTACTTCGGTTTCGTGTTCCAGGGCTTCAACCTGCTGGCGCGCACCAGCGCGCAGGAGAACGTCGAGCTGCCGCTGCTTTACCGCGGCGAGTCCGCCGCGCGCCGCCGCGCCGCCGCCGCCGGCGCGCTGGATGCAGTCGGCCTGAAGGGCTGGGAGCACCATACGCCGGCCGAGCTGTCGGGCGGGCAGCAGCAGCGCGTGGCGATCGCGCGCGCCATCGTCACCGAGCCGGCGGTGCTGCTGGCCGACGAACCCACCGGCAACCTCGACAGCCAGCGCAGCCACGAGATCATGGAACTGATCGCGCGCCTGAACGGCGAGCAGGGCATCACCGTGCTGATGGTCACGCACGAGCCCGAGATGGCCGCCTACGCGCACCGCATCGTGCGCTTCGTCGA
>CAZHSD010000041.1:0-23342 GCA_964534975.1 uncultured Ottowia sp.
ACCGGCTCAGTACAGCGCCCCGTCGGCGCTCGCATTTGAATAAATCAGGGACGATAAAGTCGTCAGGATGCCCGTTGCTGACGGGCTTTTCCTTGAAAAAATGTGCGGCCGACCTTGGCCGGCGTGATCGAGCAGGCCAAGGCGCAGCGCCTGGAGTGGGTGAAGGATCGCAGCGGCCGGCGTCAGGGCCTTGTCGCCGAGCTGCGCCAGGCGGAGTCCGCGCGATCCAACCTGTTCGCGGTGCTGGAGCTGCACGGCAAGGACGCGCCCAACCTCGGCGACCTGACGCTGAGGCTGCGCGCGCTGAACGATCGCATCAAGAAGATCGAGGCCGCGCTGATCGACCTGGAGGATGAGCCGATCGCGCCAGGTGACATGCCGGAAATCGCTCCCGCCGTGGCGTGCGAGACGCTGCGCCAGGTGGTGCTGGGGTGTCAGGATGTCCGCAAGCTGCGGGAGTTCGTCGGCGCTTTCGTGGAATCCATCCAAGTCACAAAAGGCGAAGTGCTGGTGAACTATCGCCCCGAGTGCATCGTGCGGATGCACGAGGGCGGGGCGGTTCGTAGTGAAAGTTTGTGGCTCCCCGACCTGGGCTCGAACCAGGGACCTACGGATTAACAGTCCGGCGCTCTACCGACTGAGCTATCGGGGAACAAGCCGCGCATTATAGCTTGGAATTCGATCCTCTTGACAGCTTCGCGAACCGGTCAGTGACCTGGCTGGTTGTTCTCGCGGCCGGCGATGGCCCTGGGGCGCGGCGATGGAAAACGGGGCGCCTGCAGTCGGCGCAAGCGGATCAATCGCGCGTCCTCGAGGTCTGAACATGGTCATTCGGGCCGGTTTCCTGCCGCGCATCTTTCACGCTATCATGGGCGCCACACTCCGGGGTGCCCGCCAAGAGCGAGCTGAGATGGCTTTCAGTGCCGAACCCGTCAACTTGATCCGGTTAGTACCGGCGTAAGGAAGAGCAGGTCCACGGCGAAGCACCCCTGAAGGTGCCAAGTCACCAAGGCGGCCCCGGAGTCCTTTTTCAGGCACACCCAGGAGACACGCCGATGAACGCCCCCGACAAGATTGCCCAGTTGCTTGCCCTCACGCGCGAGCCGTTGCCCGCTTCCACCAAGGGCGCGATCGCCGGCAGCCGCGCCGACCTGCGCGTGCCGGTGCGCGACGTCAGGCTGACCAACGGCGGCGAGGTGTCGTTCTACGACACTTCCGGCCCCTACACCGACCCGTCGGTGCTGATCGACGTGCGGCGTGGGCTGGCGCCGGTGCGCGCCGGCTGGATCGACGAGCGCGGTGACACCGAACTCTACGAAGGCCGTCTGGCGCACATCCTCGATGACGGTGGCAAGCATGAGGGGCGCGACGGCGAGCGCATCGAGCAGTTGCGGCGCGAGGCCGCCGCGCTGCAGCGTCAGCCGCGCCGCGCCAGGTCGGGCGCCAACGTTACGCAGATGCACTACGCCCGACGCGGCATCGTCACGCCGGAGATGGAGTACATCGCCCTGCGCGAGAACGGCCGCACTGAATGCGTGGCCGAACACCTGGGCAATGCGAAGCGCGAGGCACGCCGGCGCGGCAACCCGATGGGCGCGCAGATTCCCGAGCGCATCACGCCCGAGTTCGTGCGCGACGAGGTGGCGCGCGGCCGCGCCATCATCCCGGCCAACATCAACCACCCGGAGATCGAGCCGATGATCATCGGCCGCAACTTCCGCGTCAAGATCAACGCCAACATCGGCAACTCGGCGGTGACCAGCAGCATCGAGGAAGAGGTCGAGAAGCTGGTGTGGTCGATCCGCTGGGGCGCCGACACGGTGATGGACCTGTCCACCGGCAAGAACATCCACACCACGCGCGACTGGATCGTCCGCAACTCGCCGGTGCCGATCGGCACGGTGCCGATTTACCAGGCGCTGGAGAAGGTGGGCGGCATCGCCGAAGACCTGACCTGGGACATCTTCCGCGACACGCTGATCGAGCAGGCCGAGCAGGGTGTGGACTATTTCACCATCCACGCCGGGGTGCGGCTGCCGTTCATCCACCTGACGGCCGATCGGGTCACGGGCATCGTCAGCCGCGGTGGCTCGATCATGGCCAAGTGGTGCATCGCGCACCACAAGGAAAGCTTCATCTACACGCACTTCGAGGAGATCTGCGAGATCATGAAGGCGTACGACGTGAGCCTTAGCCTGGGTGACGGCCTGCGTCCCGGCTGCGCGGCCGACGCCAATGACGAGGCGCAATTCGCCGAGCTGCGCACGCTGGGCGAACTGACGCAGGTGGCCTGGAAGCACGACGTGCAGACCATGATCGAAGGCCCCGGCCACGTGCCCATGCACATGATCCAGGAGAACATGACCGAGCAGCTCAAGCACTGCCACGAGGCGCCGTTCTACACCCTGGGCCCGCTGACCATCGACATCGCGCCGGGCTACGACCACATCGCCAGCGCCATCGGCGCCGCCATGATCGGCTGGATGGGCACCGCCATGCTGTGCTACGTGACGCCCAAGGAGCACCTGGGCCTGCCCGACCGCGACGACGTCAAGCAGGGCATCATCGCCTACAAGATCGCGGCGCATGCGGCCGACGTCGCCAAGGGCCATCCGTCGGCGCGCGCACGCGACGACGCGATCAGCAAGGCGCGCTTCGAGTTCCGCTGGGAGGACCAGTTCAACCTCGGGCTCGATCCCGACACCGCGCGCGACTTCCACGACGAGACGCTGCCCAAGGACTCCAGCAAGACGGCGCACTTCTGCAGCATGTGCGGGCCGAAGTTCTGCTCGATGAAGATCACGCAGGACGTGCGCGAATACGCTGCCGCCAGGGGCCTGAGCGAGACCGAGGCGCTGCAGGCCGGGATGGACGAAAAGTCGAAGGAATTCGCTGCCGGGGGTGGCGAGTTCTACGTCCCGATCGCGAAGGTTTGAGCTTCATCAGCCCGCCGGCGGTGGTGTAGATCGACACTGCAGGGTTTCTTGAGATTGGGGTCGTGCGATGAGTGTTCCACGTTCCATCGGCATCGCCGGTGCCGGCCTGCTGGGCCGCTTGCTGGCCTGGCGCCTGTCGCAGGCAGGGCATCGGGTGTCGGTGTTCGATCCGGCCGCCAGCGAGCAGCCGGTGCCGCGCAGCCAGGCGAGCGAGCCCTACGTGCCCACGGCGGCGGGCTTCACTGCCGCCGGCATGCTGAGCCCGCTGTCGGAGTTGGACAACGCCGAGCCCGCCGTGGCGGCGCTGGGCTGGCCGTCGCTGGCCCTGTGGCCGCGCATCGCGGCGGCCTTGCCGGGCCGGCCCAACGTGACGGTGCGCGGCAGTCTGCTGCTGGCGCACCGCGCCGACCTGGGCACGGCACAGCGCGGGCTGGACCGCCTGCGCGCGGGGATGGCCACACCCGAATGGCGGCGCCTGAGCCCGCCCGACGGCGTGCAGCCGATCGACGCCGCGGCGCTGCGCGAACTGGAGCCGGCCATCCAGGGTCCGGCGCAGGCCTGGCTGCTGCCGGGCGAGGGTTTCATCGACACGGTCGCGGTCATGCTGGCGCTGCACGCGGGTGCGGTGGGTGTGGACTGGCACTGGGGCCAGACCGTGCTGGCCGTGGCGGCGGGCGATGCCGGCGGCACGCTGCGCCTGGGCGACGGCCGCACGCTGGCGTTCGACGCCGTGATCGACGTGCGCGGCGTCGGTGCCAGGCCCGAGCTGCCGGTGCGCGGCGTGCGCGGCGAGGTGATCTGGCTCGACTGCCCCGGCCACGGCCTGACGCGCTCGGTGCGCCTGCTGCACCCGCGCCACCGCGTCTACATCGTGCCGCGCAGCGAGCGCGACGTGCTGGTGGGTGCCAGCGAGATCGAGAGCGAGGACCGCTCGCCGGTCAGCCTGCGCACCGCCACCGAGCTGATGGCCGCCGCGCACAGCGTGCTGCCGGCGCTGGCCGAGGCGCGCATCCTGAAGATGGACGTCAACCTGCGCCCGGCGCTGCCCGACAACAATCCGCTGGTCGAGCACAGCGGTCGCCTGCTGCGCATCAACGGCCTGTTCCGCCACGGCTGGCTGCTGGCGCCGGCGCTGGTCGATCAGGCGCTGCGGCAGACCGGCTGGTGCGATGGCCTGGTGCCGCAGGCGAAGGCCGCATGAACATGAGCACCGCCACGCAGATCACGATCCAGCTCGACGGCAAGCCGCATCCGCTGGCCGCCGGCACCACGCTGGCGCAGCTGGTCGCGGCCCTGGGCCATGCCGAGCAGGCCGTCAGCACGGCGGTCAACGGCGAGTTCGTCGCGCGTGGGCAGCGCAGCGCGCGGCGGCTGGCGGACGGTGATCTGGTGCTGCTGTTTCAGCCGATCGTGGGCGGGTGATCAAGCACTGCCCTGACTCGTGCGCAATGCGAGAAGATGGACGAGCCTCAATCCTTGCGTTTCCGGGTGCGTCGTCGCGCCGCGATCAGTGGAATCAAGCCGCTCAGCGCCAGCAACGACCCTGACGACAGGGTCGGGATGGGGGTGGCTGCTGGCGGCGGTGGCTCATCGCAGGTGCCGGTGAATCGATACCAGACGGTGTCGTTGGCCAGATCGCCGCCGGCCGGTGAGGAGATGGTGAGAGTGAGTGGATTGGCTTGTGGCCTTGCCAGGAACTCGAAAGAATGCGGCTCGACCTCGACCTCCACGCCCACTGATTGGGTGAGTTCCGATCGATGGAGACGCTGGCCCAGCCCGTCGGTGATGTCGAAGAAGATGAGTTGCTCATCGTGGCCGGTGTCGTCCACCGTGGCCACTGCCCGATCCGCTGCCAGGGTGGCTTGGGTGCAGCTCATGGTGACCACCGGATTGTCAAGTTGACAGCCCGACAGGAGAAAGAGCAGGCCGCCAAGGCCCGCGAAGCTTCGAAGAAAGCTGGTTTTTCTGAATGAGTGATCCCGAGAAACGGTCATTGGACGCCTTCCGATCTGAGCTTCGCCAGGAAAAATAAACTATACGCATCACGTGTCTTGGCCCGTGGCATTTTTTCGATGTATGCATGCCAACTGTCGCTTTTCGGCCATGCCGAATCGCGTGCCAAATGCCAGGACGCCCGGCAGCCCCAGGCATGAGCCGCGCTGCTGGCCAAGCCCACGGCGGGCCGTGGTTGATTTGTCTTTTTCATAGATCCTGTGATGAAACCCTCTGATTTCATGACACCCAAGAGCGACTCCTGGCGTGTCGCCGACGCCGAACTCACCAGCCGCTTCCTCCTCGGCACCGCCGGTTACCCCTCGCCTCGGGTGCTGGCCGACGCCATCACGGCGTCGGGCGCGCAGATCATCACCGTCGGCCTGAAACGCCAGTTGGCCGCTGCCGGTGACAACAGCTTCATCGAGATCATCCGCACGGCGATGAAGGAGCATGGCGCGCGCCTGCTGCCCAACACCGCCGGCTGCACCACCGCGCGCGAGGCGATCCAGCTGGCCCACATGGCGCGCGAGCTGTACGACACGCCCTGGGTCAAGCTGGAGGTGATCGGCGACGAGTACACGCTGCAGCCCGATCCGATCGAACTGGTCGCGGCGGCACGCCAGCTGGCCAAGGACGGCTTCACCGTGTTTCCATACTGCACCGACGACCTGGTGACCTGCAAGCGCCTGCTCGACGCCGGTTGCCCGCTGCTGATGCCCTGGGGCGCGCCGATCGGCTCGGGGCAGGGGCTGATCAACCCGTTCGCGCTGCGCCTGCTGCGCGAGCGCCTGCCGGACGTGGTGCTGATCGTCGATGCCGGCATCGGCGCGCCCAGCCACGCGGCGCAGGCGCTGGAGATGGGCATCGACGCGGTGCTGCTGAACTCCGCCGTCAGCCAGGCCAGCGATCCGGTGCGCATGGCGGCGGCGTTCCGACAGGCGATCGAAGCGGGGCGCACGGCCTACAAGGCGGGCGTGATGGCCAAGCAGGATTTTGCGGTGGCCACGACGCCGGTGACGGGCGATCCGTTCCTGATCGGCGGCTGAGGTGGTCCCCGTGCAGCAAGCGCCGGCAGTTCCCGGCGATGGGGTGAAACCGATCGTCTGGAGCATCGCCGGCAACGACAGCGGCGGCGGTGCGGGGCTGGCCGCCGACCAGCGCGCCGCAGCGGCCTTTGGCGTGCATCTGTGCCCGGTGGTGGCGGCGATCACGGCGCAAAGCTCGGTCGGGGTGACGCGGGTGGCAGCGGTCGCGCCCGATCTGCTCGATGCGCAACTGAGCGCGCTGGCCGATGATCTGCCGCCCGCCGCCATCAAGACCGGGCTGCTCGGCAGCGCCGACAACGTGGCCGTGGTGGCGCGCTGGGTCGATCGCTTGCGGCAGCGCAATCCCAGACTGGCGCTGGTGGTCGATCCGGTACTGGGTGCGAGCACCGGCGCCGCCTTTGCCGACGACGCGGTGCTGCGTGCGTATCGCGAGTTGCTGCTGCCGCGGGCGACGCTGGTGACGCCGAATGAGGCGGAGGCGCGGCGGCTGGTGGATGGGTCGTGGGAGGGTGATGCGCCTGGGATGGGAGATGCGCCGCGGCCCCTCACCCCAGCCCTCTCCCCAGCGGGGAGAGGGGGCAACTCCGCCGGGGCGGATGCCGCCGCGGACATGGACACGCGGTTTTCACTCTCTCGCCCCCTTGGGGAGAGGGCTGGGGTGAGGGGCGGGGCGATCGATATCGACGCAGGTTCGAGTCCTCTCCTGGGCAGCGCCCTGCGCACCCTCGGCGCGCAGGCGATTGCCATCACCGGCGGCGACAGCGCCGCACGCGCGGGCTGGTCGCTCGACTGGATCGACACCGCCCACGCCAGCGGCTGGCTGGGGCTGCCGCGCATCGACACGCGGCGCAACCACGGCACCGGCTGCACCTTCGCCAGCAGCGCTGCCAGCGCGCTGGCGCTGGGCTTCGTGCCGGCGGATGCGCTGGTGCTGGCCAAGATGGCCACGGCGCATGCGTTGCACCATGGCCATGCGGCGGGGCAGGGCGCCGGGCCGGTGGCAGCGAGCGGGGGATTCGGTACTTCGCCCGAGTTGCTGCCGTTGCTGTCCTGGGGCGATGGTTGGGATGCGTCCGCTTGCCGGCGCGCCTGGGATGTCGCCGGCACCCACCGGACCGGGCAAGGCACCGCGCTGGGCATCGATCTCTACGCCATCGTCGACAGTGCCGAGCGCGTGCGCCAGGTCGTGGCAGCCGGGGTGCGCACCGTGCAGTTGCGCATCAAGACGCCTGGCGCGCCCGATGCCGCCTGGCACGCGCAGCTGGGCGATGCGATCGCGCAGTCGCTGGCGGCGTGCCGCGCGGCCGGCGCCACGCTGGTGGTCAACGACCACTGGCGGCTGGCGACGCAGCTGTTGAAGACGCAGGCGGCGGGCGACACGCGCGGCCTGGCGCTGCACCTGGGCCAGGAGGACCTGCTGGCGCTGGGCGATGCGGGCCGCGACGAACTGGTGGCCAGCGGCCTGAAGCTCGGCGTCAGCAGCCACAGCCTGTGGGAGCTGTGCCGCGCGCGGGCGCTGGCGCCCTGGTACATCGCCTGCGGGCCGGTGTGGCCGACGCTGACCAAGGCCATGCCCTGGCGGCCGCAGGGGCTGGACAACCTGGCGTGGTGGGTGCGCATGGCCGGCGCGCCGGTGGTGGCGATCGGCGGCATCCTGGAGCCGGCGCAGCTGACGCAGGCTGCGCAAAGCGGTGCCAGTGGTGTCTGCGTGGTGCGCGGCCTGGGCGAGAACCCGGCGCAAACCGTGCCCGCGTGGCAGGCGGCCCTGCAGGCCGGCCGTGCGGCGGCGCCCTTGGCGCTGCCGGCGCTGCCGCATCCCGCGCTCGATGTGGCACAGTAGCCTGGCGTGGTGAGCGCGGCCGTCCTGCGCTCGATGTTGTTCACGGGGGTCGATCATGAAAAGCGCCAATCGGACACAAGAGTACATCCGCCTGCTGACCATCGCCGGCTCGGACTCGGGCGGCGGTGCCGGCATCCAGGCCGATCTCAAGACCTTTGCCGCGCTCGGCTGCTACGGCATGAGCGCGATCACCGCGCTGACGGCGCAGAACACAGAGGGCGTGCGCGCCATCCACGCCGCGCCGGCGCAGTTCCTCAGCGCGCAGATCGACGCCGTGGTCAGCGAGATCGGCGTGCACGCGGTCAAGATCGGCATGCTGCATTCGATCGAGGTCGTGCACGCGGTGGCGCAGGCAATCGACCGCCACGCGCTGCCGCACGTGGTGCTGGACCCGGTGATGGTGTCGGCCACCGGCGCGCGGCTGATCGAGCCGGATGCGGTGCAGGCGCTGGTGACCGAGCTGTTTCCGCGCGTCGCCCTAATCACGCCCAACCTGGATGAGGCGGCGCTGCTGCTGGGCCGTCCGGTGCAGAGCGTGAGCGACATGCTCGGCGCCGCCCAGGCCCTGCTGCAGCTGGGGGCGCACGCGGTGCTGCTGAAAGGCGGGCACTTGCCGGGCAACGAGGTCCACGACCTGCTGCTGGAACGCGGCCAGGAGCCGCAGGTGATGCGGGCGGTGCGGGTGGAGACACGCAATCTGCATGGCGCGGGCTGCACCCTGTCGTCGGCGCTGGCGGCGTTCCTGGCGCAGGACCTGCCGCTGCGCCTGGCGGCCGAGGCGGCGCACAGCTACGTGCTCGACGCCATCACGGAGGGCGCCGAGGTGCAGACCGGGCATGGCATCGGGCCGCTCAACCATGGCTTCTCGCCGCGGCCGATGGTGTTGCGTGTGCCGCGCTGAAGGCGGCATGCGGCTAACGATGGATGGCCGCGCCACGTCCCGCCCGCCGGTGAAGGGCTGACCCGTGGGGCTGGAGCGGGTCGACGCGCTCGTCATCGGCGCCGGCGTGGTCGGCCTGGCGGCGGCGCGCGCGCTGGCTCTGTCCGGGCGCGAGGTGCTGGTGCTGGAGGCGGCCGAGACCTTCGGCACGCAGACCAGCGCGCGCAACAGCGAGGTGATCCATGCCGGCATCCACTACCCGCCGGGCTCGCTTAAAGGCCGGCTGTGCGTGCGCGGCAGGCAATTGCTGTACGACTATTGCGCCGAGCGCGGCATCGGTCACCGGCGTTGCGGCAAGCTGATCGTGGCCACCAGCGCGCGCCAGCTCGACGAGCTGCATGCCATCCAGGTGCATGCGCGGGCCAATGGGGTGTCCGACCTGCAATGGCTGACGCGCGAGCAGGCGCTGGCGCTGGAGCCGCAGCTGGCCTGCCAGGCGGCGCTGCTGTCGCCATCGACGGGCATCGTCGACAGCCATGGCCTGATGCTGTCGCTGCTGGGCGATCTGGAGCACGCCGGTGGCACGCTGGCCACGCACGCCGAGGTTCAGGCACTGCGGGTGCGCGAGGGCTCGCCGGCCGGCATCGAGCTCGTCACCGCCGACGGCACGACGCTGCTGGCGCGTCTGGTGGTCAACGCCGCCGGCCTGCGGGCGCCCTGGCTGGCGGCGCGCACGCAGGGCCTGGATGCGCGCCATGTGCCAGGTGCTTATTTCGCCAAGGGCAGCTACTTCACGCTGAGCGGCCGCGCGCCGTTCAGGCATCTGATTTACCCGGTGCCCGAGCCCGGCGGCCTGGGCGTGCATCTGACGCTCGATCTGGGTGGCCAGGCCAGGTTTGGCCCGGATGTCGAATGGGTGCCGTCGGCGGACGATCTTCGGGTGGATCCGGCGCGTGCCGATGCCTTCCGTGCCGAGGTGCGCAAGTACTGGCCGGGTCTGCCCGACGGCGCGCTGCAGGCCGGCTACGCCGGCATCCGCCCCAAGATCAGCGGACCGGGCGAGCCGGCGGTCGACTTCGTCCTCCAGGGCGCGCGCGAGCATGGCGTGACCGGCTTGATCAACCTGTTCGGCATCGAGTCGCCGGGCCTGACCAGTTGCCTGGCGCTGGCCGAGCAGGTGGCGGCGCTGGTCGGAGCTGGGGCTTGATGACGGATGACCGGCGCTGCGCGCCATGACCTCGGCCTGCGGCCATCGATGACACGCCCTGCGGGCGCATGAATGAGGTCATGGCGCGCCAGCGCCGTCATCGATGGCAAAGCCGAGGTCATGCGCCGCGAGGCGCGGTCATCCGTCATCAAGCCCGTCGGTGATCGACGGTACTCAGGCGGCGCCTTCCAGCTCCGCCAGGCGATCGGCCATGAGCGCGCGGTCGACGGCCTCGGTGGCTTCGCGCAGGTACAGCTGCAGGTCGGCGCGGGCGCGCTCGCGCTGGCCGAGTTCGGCCAGCGCCAGGCCGCGATCGCGGTACTCCTCCCAGGCGCGCGGCAGCAGCGTCACCAGCCGATCCTGCACGGCGACGAAACGTGCCCAGTCGTGTTGCGTGCGGTGGATCTCCTGCAGGTTGCGCAGCATGCGTGCCAGGATCTCGCGCGAGCTGGCTGCCTGCAGGTACAGCGTCAGCGGCGCGGCGCTGTCCAGCGGCAGCGTGAAGCGCGGGTGGAAGGCCTCGATGCGTTCCAGCAGCTCCTCGCGGCTGAGCGAGGCGCCGGTGAACGGGTCGACCACCACCCGGCCATGACCGAGCCTGACCTGCACCAGGAAGTGGCCCGGAAAGCTGACGCCCTCGGCGTCCAGGTCCAGCCCTCGCGCCAATTCCAGCCACAGCACCGCCAGCGAGATCGGGATGCCGCGGCGCGTGGCCAGCACCTTGTGCAGGTAGCTGTTGTCGGGGCTGTAGTAGTCGTTGATGTTGCCGCCAAAGCCCAGGTCGTTGAAGAACAGCTGGTTGAGGGTCAGCAGCCGGTTCATGATGCCGGCGCCGCGGATCACGCGGCGCTGCAGGCGTGCGGCCATCCGGTCCACCTCGTTGAGCACTTGCTGCACGTCGAGCATCGGGTACTCGTCCTGCGCCAGGCTGACCGCGGCCTCGAACAGCGGCAGCTGTTCGTCGCTGTGCACCAGCGACGCGAAGTACGCCAGCGGTGTCGGTGCCGACAGATCCAGCTTCATGACCGGGTTTGTAGGCCGGCTGGCGGCCGGCGTCAATGCCACGACACGCTTCAGCGCCGCAGAAGTTGACGCAGGTTCAGGCCCGCGGCCAGCAGCGCCGCAAAATAGATCGCCGCTGCACCCGCCACCAGCGCCGCCAGCAGGCCGGCGCGCGGCAGCGCGGCGGTGCCGATCCAGTCGAAGCTGCGCGCACCCCACACCAGGAAGGCGCTCATCAGCAACGTGGCGCCCAGCACCTGCGCGCCGAACACGCCCCAGCCGGCGTGCGGCCGGTAGCTGCCGCGCCGGATCAGACCGCGCAGCAGCCACAGGGCGTTGATCAGGCCGCCCAGGCCGATCGACAGCGTCAGCGCCGCGTGTTGCAGAAATGGCACGAAGATGGCGTTGAACAGCTGCGTGATGACCAGCACCACGATCGCGATCTTGACCGGGGTGCGGATGTCCAGGCTGGCGTAGTAGCCCGGTGCAAGCACCTTCACCGCCACCAGGCCCAGCAGGCCGATGCCGTACAGCGCCAGCGCCAGCGCCGAGCGCTCGACGTCGTCGCCCGAGAAGCGGCCGTGGTGGAACAGGGTGGCGATCAGCGGCGTGGCAAAGGTCAGCAGCGCCGCGGCGCAGGGCAGCGCCAGCAGCAGCACCAGGCGCAGGCCCCAGTCCAGCATCTGCGAATAGCGCGCCTCGTCGCCGCCGGCGCGCGCGGCTGCCAGTTGCGGCGTCAGCACCACGCCCAGCGCCACGCCCAGCAGCGCGGTCGGGAACTCCATCAGCCGGTCGGCATACCAGACCCAGGTCACGCTGCCCTCGGCCAGGTAGGAGGCGATCTGGGTGTTGATCAAGAGCGACAACTGCGCCACGCCCACGCCCAGCAGCGCCGGCAGCATCAACGACAGCACCTGGCGCACGCCGGCATCGCGCCAGGCATCGCGCACGCGCCGCCAACCCAGGCCGATGCGCGGCAGCAGCCCCAGGCGCGCCAGCGCCGGCACCTGCACGCCGAGCTGCAGCACGCCGCCCACCATCACGCCCAGCGCCATGACGTAGATCGACTCGATGCCGAGCCGCTCGAACCAGGGCGCGCCCTGCCAGGCGGCCAGGATCATGGCCACGTTCAGCAGCACCGGCGTGGCGGCCGGCACGGCGAAGTGCTTCCAGGTGTTGAGGATGCCCGCCGACAGCGCCACCAGCGACATGAAGCCGATGTAGGGGAACATCCAGCGCGTCATCAGCACCGCGGCGTCGAAGGTCTTCGCATCCAGCCCGCTGGCCAGCGCGTACACCAGGACCGGCGCCGCCAGCACGCCGACGACGCAGGTCAGCACCAGCGCCCAGGCGAGTGCGGTGGCCACCGCGTCGATCAGTCGGCGCGTCACCTCCTCGCCGTCGCGCGCCTTGCTGGAAGCCAGCACCGGCACGAAGGCCTGGCTGAAGGCGCCCTCGCCGAACAGCCGGCGCAGCAGGTTGGGAATGCGGAACGCCACGTTGAAGGCATCGGTCAGCCCGCTGACGCCGAAGGCCGAGGCCATCAGCAGGTCGCGCACCAGCCCCGTGATGCGCGAGGCCAGGGTCAGCAGGGAAACGGTGGAGGCGGCTTTGAACAGGCTCATGAAACGCGCTCCCCTGGGGACGCTGCGCAACTTCCCCCTTGCGGGGGTGACGCCAGTGGCCGGACCGGGCCGCTCCACGGCGTTCGCTCGAACCGGGGAAAAGGCTGAAGTGTAAGAGGCTGCGGGACCGCGCCGTGTCGCCGGAACCCGGCCGGGAGCTGGCCGGGAGCTGGCCGGGAGCTGGCCGGGAGCTGGCCGGGAGCTGGCCGAATCGGCCGCACCGGCCTATAATGCGCGGTTCTGCCGACATCATCCACAAACTTCAAAGGAATACTTCAATGGCCGCTGGAAAGCCGAAGAAAAAGAACCCGCGCCTGGCGTCGGGGCGCAAACGCGCACGCCAGAACATCAAGCTGAACGCCGCGAACACCTCGCTGCGCTCGAAATACCGCACCTCGGTGAAGAACGTCGAAAAGGCGGTGCTCGCCGGGGACAAGGAAAAGGCGCAGAGGGCCTTCGCCCTGATGCAGTCGGTGGTCGACACGGTCGCCGACAAGGGCATCTTCCACAAGAACAAGGCCGCCCGCGACAAGAGCCGTCTGTCGGCCAAGGTCAAGGCGCTGGCCCAGGCCCAGGCCGCCGCCTGATCGTCTGATCGGGCAAACCCGCCCGCAAGAGGCCCGTCAAAAGGAAGCTCTTGCGCCGTTTGTTCAGGGTGCGCTGTCGGCAGAAACGAGAAAACCGCCTTCGGGCGGTTTTTTCATTGGCGCCCGTCGGGCAGCAGACACGCCTCGATGACCTGCAACTCGTTGTCCTTGGCGAAGTTCATCACGAAGTCCCAGGCCATGGGTTCATGCTCGCGCAGGGCGCGGTTGACGACCACGCACTTGGCGCCATCCAGGGTGGTCGGGATGCACCAGGGCGAATAGCGAATGTGGCTGCCGGGGCCGGCCGCGCCGCCGGGGCGGAACTGCGCTATCACGCCGGCCAGGCGCTCGGCCCAGTCGCTGGGGCGGAAGGTGCGCCCGTCGCGCGTGATGCCGCGGATGAAGACCTGGTCACTGGAAGATGTGGCCGCTGCCATCGTCTACGCAAACTCCTCGACATTGCACGCCCTGTGCCGCATGCATCAGGCAGCGCAAAATTATATCTTATATAAGACTTGAATCGATGTGCACGCGCATGACTGCCATGCGAACAACGCAACCAGCGCGTCGTGGGCAGCGCCTAGAATGTGCGCTCAACGGGCCACGTTGGCCCGATTCTTGTTTGGTCTTGTGACAAGGAGCCCACTGTGACCGCCCACATCGAAGCCGCGTCGCCGCACACGATGAATACGTACGCCCGCCTGCCGATCGCGATGGAGCGCGGCCAGGGCTGCCGCGTGTGGGACGTCAACGGCAAGAGCTACCTCGACGGCCTGGGCGGCATCGCGGTCAACACGCTGGGCCACAACCACCCCAAGCTGGTGCCGGCGCTGCAGGACCAGGTGGCCCGGCTGATCCACTGCTCGAACTACTACCACGTGCCCAACGCCGAGAAGCTGGCGGCCAAGCTGACCGAGCTGGCCGGCATGAGCAACGTGTTCTTCTGCTGCACCGGGCTGGAGGCCAACGAGGCGGCGCTGAAGCTGGCGCGCAAGTTCGGCCACGACAAGGGCATCGAGCGGCCGCAGATCGTGGTCTACGAAAAGGCCTTCCACGGCCGCAGCATCGCGACGCTGAGCGCCACCGGCAACCCCAAGATTCAGCAGGGTTTCGGGCCGCTGGTGGAGGGCTTCATCCGCGTGCCGCTGAACGACATCGAGGCGCTCCGATCAGCGACCGAGGGCAACCCGAACGTGGTGGCGGTGTTCTTCGAGACCATCCAGGGCGAGGGCGGCGTCAACCCGATGCGGGTGGAGTACCTGCGCCAGGTGCGTCAGCTGTGCGACGAGCGCGACTGGCTGATGATGATCGACGAGGTGCAGTGCGGCATGGGCCGCACCGGCAAGTGGTTCGCGCACCAGTGGGCCGGCATCGTGCCCGACGTGATGCCGTTGGCCAAGGGCCTGGGCTCGGGCGTGCCGATCGGCGCCGTGGTCGCCGGCCCGAAGGCGGCCCACATCTTCCAGCCCGGCAACCACGGCACCACCTTCGGCGGCAACCCGCTGGCCATGCGCGCCGGCGTCGAGACCATTCGCATCATGGAGGAGGAGGGCCTGCTGGACAACGCCGCCGCCGTCGGCGCGCACCTGAAGGGCGCGCTGGAAAAGGCCCTGGCCGGCAACCCGGGCGTGAAGGAGATCCGCGGCCAGGGCCTGATGCTCGGCATCGACCTGGCCAGGCCCTGCGGCGTGCTGGTGCAGCGCGCGGCGGACGCCGGCCTGCTGATCTCGGTTACTGCCGACAGCGTGGTGCGCCTGGTGCCGCCGCTGATTCTGACGACGGCCGAGGCCGACGAGCTGGTCGCCATCCTGGTGCCGCTGATCGAAGCCTTCCTGGCCGAGTGAGCCGAGCATGAATGCGCCGATCAAGCACTACCTGCAGTTTGACGACTTCACCGCCGACGAGTACGCCTACCTGTTCGAGCGCGCGGCGCTGATCAAGCGCAAGTTCAAGGCCTACGAGAAGCACCACACGCTGCACGACCGCACGCTGGCGATGATCTTCGAGAAGGCCAGCACGCGCACGCGCGTGAGCTTCGAGGCCGGCATGTACCAGATGGGCGGCTCGGTGGTGCACCTGACCAGCGGTGACAGCCAGCTCGGGCGCAGCGAGCCGATCGAAGACACCGCGCGCGTGATCAGCCGCATGACCGACATCGTGATGATCCGCACCTTCGAGCAGGCGCGCATCGCGCGCTTCGCCGAGTACTCGCGCGTGCCGGTCATCAACGGCCTGACCAACGAGTACCACCCGTGCCAGATCCTGGCCGACATCTTCACCTGGATGGAGCACCGCGGCATGGATTCGCAGGGAAAGCCGAACCTGGCTTTCCTGACCGGCAAGACCGTGGCCTGGATCGGCGACGGCAACAACATGGCCAACACCTGGGCGCAGGCGGCGGCGCTGCTGGGCTTCGAGCTGCGCGTGAGCACGCCGCACGGCTACGAGGTCGACACGCAACTGGCGGCGCTGAACGGCGCGGCGGGCGGTCAGGGCTGGCAAAGCTTTGCCGACCCGCGCGCGGCCTGCGCCGGTGCCGACCTGGTCACCACCGACGTCTGGACTTCGATGGGCTACGAGGCCGAGAACGAGGCGCGCCGCCAGGCTTTTGCCGAGTGGTGCGTCGACGCCGAAATGATGGCCGCGGCCAAGCCCGATGCGCTGTTCATGCATTGCCTGCCGGCGCACCGCGGCGAGGAGGTCACCGCCGAGGTGATCGACGGCCCGCAGTCGGTGGTCTGGGACGAGGCAGAGAACCGCATGCATGTGCAGAAGGCGTTGCTGGAATACCTGCTGCTCGGCCGCCTGGGTTGACCGGGCGGCGTCGGGCGCGAGTTCGCGCACCCGACGATTAAAATCGACCCTGGCGTGGCGCCACGTGCCCACGCCTTTTTCGTTTTCATGGTCTCCACAGCATGGCACACGACAAGATCCTGATTCTCGATTTCGGCTCGCAGGTCACGCAGCTCATCGCGCGCCGGGTGCGCGAGGCGCATGTCTACTGCGAGGTGCACCCCTGCGACGTCACTGACGACTGGGTGCGCGAGCATGCGGCCGATGGCCGGCTGAAGGGCGTGATCCTCTCGGGCAGCCATGCCAGCGCCTACGAACAAAGTACCGACCGGGCGCCGCAGGTGGTGTTCGAACTCGGCGTGCCGGTGCTGGGCATCTGCTACGGCATGCAGACCATGGCGCTGCAGCTGGGCGGCCAGGTGGAGAGCGGCCACCAGCGCGAGTTCGGCTATGCCGAGGTGCGTGCGCGTGGCCACACGGCGCTGCTGAAGAACATTGCCGACTTCACCACGCCCGAGGGCCACGGCATGCTCAAGGTGTGGATGAGCCATGGCGACAAGGTGAGTGAGCTGCCGCCCGGCTTCAAGCTGATGGCCAGCACGCCGAGCTGCCCGATCGCCGGCATGGCCGATGAGCAGCGCCACTTCTACGGCCTGCAGTTCCACCCCGAGGTCACGCACACGGTGCAGGGCCGGGCGCTGCTGGAGCGCTTCGTGCTCGGCATCTGCGGCGCTCGCCCCGACTGGGTGATGCAGGGCCACATCGAGGAGGCGGTGGCCGCCATCCGCGCCCAGGTCGGCGTCGAGGAAGTGATCCTGGGCCTGTCGGGCGGCGTCGATTCGTCGGTGGCGGCGGCGCTGATCCACCGCGCCATCGGCGAGCAGCTGACCTGCGTGTTCGTCGATCATGGCCTGCTGCGGCTGCATGAAGCCGACATGGTGATGGACATGTTCGCCGGCAAGCTGCACGCCAAGGTGGTGCGTGTCGACGCCAGCGAGCTGTTCCTGAACGAGCTGGCCGGCGTGGCCGAGCCCGAGCAAAAGCGCAAGATCATCGGCCGCCTGTTCGTCGAGGTGTTCAAGGCCGAGGCCGCCAAGCTGACCGCGTCGGGCGCCAGCAAGAGCGGTGCCAAGTGGCTGGCGCAGGGCACGATCTATCCCGACGTCATCGAATCGGGCGGGGGCAAGGCCAAGAAGGCGGTGCTGATCAAGAGCCACCACAACGTCGGCGGCCTGCCCGAGCAGCTGGGCCTGAAACTGCTGGAGCCGCTGCGCGATCTGTTCAAGGACGAGGTGCGCGAGCTGGGCTTGGCGCTGGGCCTGCCGCACGAGATGGTGTACCGTCATCCCTTCCCCGGCCCGGGGCTGGGGGTGCGCATCCTGGGCGAGGTGAAGAAGGAATACGCTGATCTGCTGCGCCGCGCCGACGCCATCTTCATCGAGGAACTGCGCTCGACCATCGAGCCGCATTCGCAGAAGAGCTGGTACGACCTGGTCAGCCAGGCCTTCACCGTGTTCCTGCCGGTCAAGAGCGTGGGCGTGATGGGCGACGGCCGCACCTACGACTACGTCGTCGCCCTGCGCGCCGTGCAGACCACCGACTTCATGACCGCCGACTGGGCCGAGCTGCCCTACGGCCTGCTCAAGCGCGTCTCCAGCCGCATCATCAACGAGGTGCGCGGCATCAACCGCGTGACCTACGACGTGTCGTCCAAGCCGCCGGCGACGATCGAGTGGGAGTGAATTGACGTCCTTCGGGGACTATCGTCAGTTATCGAAAAACTGCCGTAACGTATTGATTTAAAAGGAAATACGTCTCGGCAGCTATCGGTGGCTATCGCCGGCCAGCGGAACAGGTTGGCGGTAAAAGTGGCGGTAAGAACCGGAGGCCGGATTAAGACCCTCCCGTTCACTATTGAGACCAAACCGGTCTTTGACGGTAAAAGTCTCCTCTGGAAAGCTGATTTCATGCGGCTTTCCGGGCATCAGCAGGTCTCCTGACCCCTGACGGTAAAAGCCCGTCACCAACAGGAGGAAAACCTCGATGCTTACCGACACCGCACTGCGCAATTTCAAGCCTAAGTCGTTGACTTATAAGGCTTCTGACCGGGACGGGATGTACGTGACGGTATCACCCACCGGTACCGTCACCTTCCGCTACGATTACCGTCTCAACGGGCGCCGTGAGACCCTGACCATTGGCCGCTACGGGCCGGCGGGCATATCGCTGGCGATGGCCCGCGAAAAGCTGATCGACGCCAAGAAGGCCGTCGCCCAGGGCAAGTCCCCCGCGCTGGAGAAGCAGCGCGAGAAGCGCCGCCTGACCGCCGCCAAGACCTTTGGCGACGTGACCGAGAAGTGGCTGGCCGGAGCACGGATGGCCGACAGCACCAAGGCGATGCGCAAGAGCATCGTCGATCGGGACATCCTGCCGGCCTTCCAGAATCGGCAGCTCAACGAAATCACCGCCGATGACCTGCGCGCCCTCTGCAACAAAGTGAAGGCGCGCGGGGCGCCCGCCACGGCGGTACACGTCCGGGACATCGTGAAGCAGGTCTATGCCTTCGCCATCCTGCACGGCGAGAAGGTGGACAACCCAGCCGAGGATGTGGGCGCCGCATCGATCGCGACCTTCGTGCCGAAGGATCGCGCCTTGTCGCCGCTGGAGATCCGGCTGATGGCGCGGCAGATGGAGTCGGTGGCGACCTATCCGACCATCCGGCTGGCGCTGCGCATGATCCTGTTGACGCTGGTGCGCAAGAGCGAGCTGATTCAAGCCACCTGGGATGAGGTCGATTTCGAGAATGCGACCTGGACGATCCCGAAGCAGCGCATGAAGGGGCGCAACCCGCACGTGGTCTATCTGTCGCGCCAGGCGCTGGACATCTTCGTGGCGCTGCACACCTGCGCGGCAGGCTCCAAGTTCGTGCTGCCATCGCGCTACGACGCCGAGCGCTGCATGTCGAACGCGACCTTGAACCGGGTCACGCAGATCGTTGCAGAGCGAGCGAAGGCGGCGGGCTTGCCGTTGGAGCCCTTCACCGTCCACGATCTGCGCCGTACCGGCTCGACGCTGTTGAACGAAATCGGCTTCAACCGTGACTGGATCGAGAAGTGCCTCGCGCACGAGGACGGGCGTTCCTCGCGCTCGATCTACAACAAGGCCGAGTACGCCGAGCAGCGGCGCCACATGCTGCAGGAGTGGGCCAACATGGTCGATGCCTGGATCGACGGGCAGACCTACGTGCCGAAGCTGATGCCGGACAACGTGGTCGTGCCGGTGTTGAGTGCGATGGCCTGAATCAGGGCCAAGGTTGTCACTTGACAACCTTGGCAATTATTCCCATACTGGAGACTGTTGATGGCCCGGTCCTCTCATCCGAAGAAAGAAGTCGAGGAAGCACTCAGGCATGCCGAAGGACAGGGCTGGCGCGTGGAAGTCGGCGGCAGCCACGCTTGGGGGCGGATTTACTGTCCGTACAACGATGCGGAGTGTCGCTGCGGCGAGTTCTGTATCACCAGCGTGTGGAGTACGCCGAAGAACCCTGGCAACCATGCGCGCGCCTTGCGGCGAGTCGTGGACAACTGCACGACGCACCGCAAGCAGCAGGAGGCAACCGACGATGCCGAGGAGTAGCACGATGGAATACACCTTCACCCTGAAATACCAACTCGCCGACGATGACCGTGACCCGGATGCGCTGGTCGAGCGTCTGGGCGAGGCCGGGTGCGACGATGCCCTGGTCGGCATCGGGCAGCCGGGGCGGCTCGCGCTGGAGTTCACCCGAGAGGCGGACAGTGCGGACGCGGCTGTGCGCAGCGCGTTGGCCGACGTGCGGAGCGCCGTGCCATCGGCCAGGCTGATCGAGGTCGCGCCTGATCTAGTTGGGCTGACCGACGTGGCCGACATCGTGGGCGTGTCGCGGCAGAACATGCGCAAGCTGATGCTCGCTCATCCGGGCAGCTTCCCAGCGCCGGTGCATGAGGGCAGCGCGTCGATCTGGCACTTGGCGGATGTGCTGGCCTGGCTGCAGGCAAAGGGTAGCTACTCGCTCGCCATGGACGTTCTGGAGGTGGCGTGCGTTGCCTTGCAGGTCAACGTGGCCAAGGAGGGGCGGCGGTTATCGCGCTCAGCTTCCGACGAGCTGGAAGCTCTCGTTGGATGAGGCCGTCGCCGGCCTCATTCCTGACCGGAACCCGCCCGAACAGGGCGGGTTTTTCGCAGGTGGACATCCGGCTTGGCGGCGCTGATGCGAGGGGCTTGCTTGCGCTCCTCGATCCAGGCCTCCACCTCGGCCAGGTCCCACACCACGCAGCGCGGCGTCAGATTGAAACGCCGAGGGAACTCGCCGCGACGCTCCATTTCGTAGATCGTCGTTTCGGCCAAGGGGACGATCTGACGCAACTCATGACGGCGGATGGTGCGCCGAAATGGCAGCACGCCGTGCTTCGGGAACTGGGGGAGATCGCCGTAGGCGATCGAGCCGGGCAGGGGGAGGGATTCGGTGCGCATGGACTCCTTGGTGCCGTTATCTCGGCCGATGAACGGTGACTGGCTCTTCTCCATCGCGCACTCCGTGAGTGTTCGGCGTTGCAAGGGCGTTGCCGCATGAAGTAATGGTGGCTTTTATTGGCTATCGCGAAAACTCACTGGGGCGTAGAGGAGCGTATATGTTCGTCACCTAAATCCGAGAGCGGAGGATGCGGACACAACGAATGTTGCTCTCTCTGTGAATGAGGCCCTTCCTCGCCTTCCATTGGACTTCCTTTGTCAGCTTGGGACATTTGCTGACATCGGCGGGCAGCTCATAGGTCTTTGCATCACGCCAAAAGTAGCTAAAATAGCTCCTTTCTACTAGGGGTGCCGCGATGCAGTCCATGTCGGCTCGCGATGCGAAAAATTCATTCGGCAAGTTGATCGACATGGCGCGAGCCGAGCCTGTCGCCATCGAGAAGCATGGCCGGACCGTCGTCGTGGTGCTTTCCATCGAAAGCTACGAGATGCTGCGTGCCGGCGAAGGTGTTTCTGCATCAGTCGGCGGTGCCCAAGCTCACACAGGCAGTCCCAGCAGGGGCGCCGAAGACAAGAACGGAAAGACCTCATGAGTGCGAACAAGGCAGAGCTTCCGCCAGGCTGGACGATGGCCCGAGTGGATCGGGTTGGTGCTGTCCGGCTCGGGCGGCAGCGGTCTCCAGACAAGCACACAGGCGAACATCCCACGAAATATTTGCGCGCAGCGAACATCAAGCCTGCCGGCATTGATCTGACCGATGTTCTGACGATGGATTTCACTCCATCGGAGCGAGTCATCTTCGGACTGCGGCTTGGCGACGTCTTGTTGACAGAAGCATCGGGCAGTTCAAGCCAAGTCGGACGAGCAGCACTTTGGCGAGGAGAACTCGCTGAGTGCTGCTATCAGAACACAATCATTCGATTCCGGCCCCACGCAGTAACGCCTGACTATGCACTGACGGTTTTCAGGTACTACGTGGCATCTGGCGCCTTTGCACGTTTAGCGAGAGGTGTAGGAATCCAACATCTTGGCGCGAGTCGGTTTGCGGGAATGGCATTCCCGCTCCCACCGTTGAAGGAGCAGACGCGTATCGCGAAAGCCGTTGAAGGCAGGCTTGGCGAGATTCGCGATGCAGAGTCGCATCTGCGAAGCGCGTTGGATCACCTGGAAGCTCAGCGGAAAGAGATATTGGCTGCGGCAGTCCATGGAGAGTTGGTTGTCTCGCCGCGGGGCGGCGCAGAGAGCGCTGAAGAAGTCGCGAAGACGCGGAAAAACCTCACCCCGAGAACGACCAGTCCGCAGGACTCGCTGTTCGACCTTGGTGACGGAGTGCAATCGGAAGGTGGCTCGCCGCCTCTCCCTTCGGGCTGGAGATCGGTGCGGGTTGATGAAGCAGGCACCGCTCGTTTAGGGAGGCAGCGTTCGCCCCAGCATCATCGAGGCGAGCATCTGCGACCTTACCTGCGGGTGGCCAATGTGCTGGAAGATCGGATTGACACGACTGAAGTTTACGAAATGAACTTCTCGCCCGACGAGTACAAGAGTTACATGCTTGAGTACGGCGACATCCTTCTGAATGAAGGCCAAAGCCTCGAACTCGTTGGTCGCCCCGCAATGTTCCGCGACCAGGTTTCTGGTGCTTGCTTTCAGAACCACCTGATTCGATTTCGTGCGGGTGCAGCAGTAGATCCTGAGTTCGCGCTTTTGGTCTTCCTCCATTACCTGCACTCCGGAAAGTTCCGAAGCCTGGCCAGAGGCTCTACGAACATCGCCAATTTGGGATTGGAGCGCTTTCGGTCGATGCCATTTCCCGTGCCTCCGCTGGAGGAGCAGAAAACCATTGTCAAGGAAGCCCGACAGCGCATGGATGCCGTGAGTGCCCAAATGACGGCTGTGCGTTCATCGATGGATCGCCTGCCTGAGATGGAGCGGGAGTTGCTCGCCGCCGCTGTGGCGGGAGAACTGGTCGAGCAGGACCCTAACGATGAGTCGGCGCACGAGTTGCTCGCCAGGCTTGGCGAGCCCAAGGAAGCCGTGGCGGCCTCGTCTATGACCAAACAAGAAAAGGCCTCAAAAGGAGGCGCAATGAAGAGAAAGTCTGCTGGCTCACCTCCTTCGGTCGGCCGTACACCAAAACTTGGAGAGGTCCTGAAGAAGGCCGGGCGCCCGCTTGCTCTGCCTGAGCTCTTTGCGCTCGCCGGCTTTGACCGGGATGAGCCTGAGCAAGTGGAACTGTTCTATCTGGCCCTTCGCTCCGAAATCAACCACACCATCAGACAAATAGGCGGAGATACCGAGAACGCCATGCTGGAGGAGATCGGCGATGCGACTTGACAAGGTCACGATCGGGGAGTTCAAGAACTTACGCAATCTGCAAGTCGACTTCGACGAGAAGTCGCCCTACACCGTCTTGGTTGGTGAGAACGGAGCGGGCAAGTCGAACCTGATTGAAGCGCTGTCGCTCATCTTCAGAAATCTTGACCTTGATGTCGAGGCGCCCTTCAGCTATCAGATCCGTTATCAGTGCCGGGAGCACGACGTAGAGATTCACGCGGAACGCGACCAGTTTCCCCGATTTTCAGCTCGGTCGCTCGGTGCTGGCGAGTACGTTGAGCTTCCCCGGAAGCGCTTCATGACGGAAGACGAACACGGCCGACCGCTTTACCGTCCAGGCTTTGTATTCGGTTACTACTCTGGTCCGAGCGACAGGCTGGCCGTCATATTCGAGAAGCATCGCGAACGGTATTACAACTGGATCATCAAGTCGGCGGAACAGCGCGGCAGCGCACGCATCGCAGACCCCAATAGCCTTCGCAGGCTGTTCTACGCACAGACGCTGCATGGACAGTTCGCGCTGATCGCTTGTTGACGCCGACCGAAATTTGACCCACCTATGGAGGTGATGCCGATCCAAATCT
>CAZHSD010000042.1:0-19277 GCA_964534975.1 uncultured Ottowia sp.
AAGCCTTATCAGCCAGATTTCGCTTAAAACGCTTGACGGGCAAGACGGTATCTACGAATCGGTGGTGGTCAGGCGCTTGACCCCGGCGACGAAGCGCTGCAGCGTCTGCGACAGCACGCCCTGCGGGATCATGATCTCGATCAGCTGAAAGCGTCCGCGGCTGGCATGCGCGCGATCGAGCGCGGCTTTCAGCTCGGCGCGGGTATGCACGCGCACGCCTTCGCCCCCGAGGCCGGCCGCCATGTCGGCAAAGCCCCATTCATCCAGCGCGTTGAAGCGGGATTCGGGCTGGAAGGTGCGCAGCATCTCCCAGCTGGCGTTGTTGAACAACAGCACGATCGGGTCCCAGCCGTAGCGGCGGCAGTTGCCCAGCTCCCAGCCGGTCATCTGGAAGGCGCCGTCGCCGACCAGCACCAGCGGGCGCTGGCCGGTGGCCGCCTGCAGGCCCAGCCCGGCCGGCACGCCGAAGCCCATGGTGGCGTAGTAGCCGGGGGCGGTGAAGGCGGTGTGGTCGATGTCCATGGCGGTGAACATGCAGTCGCCCATGTCGCTGGCGATCGGCATCCTGCCGTGCGCGTCCATCAGGTCGTTGACGGCCATGGCGATGTCGGTCGGGCTGATCGGCGCGTCGTCGGCGAGCATGCCGCGCGCGTAGGGCGCCGGCTGCGGGTGCGGCGGCGCGGCCACGGTGCGGGCGTCGGTTTGCGCCAGCAGCGCCTCGACCAGGCTGGCCAGCGGGATGTGCGGATAGACGTGGTGGCCCAGCCGCACCTCGCCGTCGCAGGCGATGATGGCGTGGCGCAGGTCGATCTTTTTCTCGGAGACGGCGAAGTTGGTGTCCGACAGGATCGCGCCGAGCAGGAACAGGCCGTCGGATTCTTCCACCATGCGGGTCAGTTCGGGCTCGCCGGCGACGCCCATGTAGGTGCCCATCAGATGCGTGTCGGCGTCGGCCAGCAGGCCGCGCCCCATGATGCAGGTGGCCACCGGCAGGCCCAGGCGGTGCGCCAGCTCGGCCACCCTGGCTTCCAGGCCGTAGCGGCGCACTTCCACGTCAACCACCAGCACCGGGCTGCGGGCGGCGCGCAGGCGCGCCAGCACCTCGGCGGCGCAGGCGGCCAGCGCGTCGGCATCGACCTGCACCTGCGGCAGCGGCGGCACCGGCGCGCAGGGCGCGGCTACCATGTCGCGCGGCAGTTCGATGTAGACCGGGCGCGAATGCGCCAGGCAGGCGGCGATAACGCGGGCGATCTCCTGCGGCGCGCGCTCGGCGTCGTCCAGCCGCGTCTGCGCGCAGGTGATCTCCTCATAGATGCGCTGCTGCGAGTCGAGCCGCTTGGCCTGGTGGTGCAGCAGCAGGCCCGAACTGGACTCGTGCAGGCCGGGCCCGCCCGAGAGCACCACCAGCGGCGACTTCTCGGCGTAGGCCGAGGCGACGGCGTTGACCATGTTCAGCGCGCCGGCGCCGTAGGTGACAGCGGCCACGCCCAGCGTGCCGCCGATGCGCGCGGCGGCGTCGGCGGCGAAGCCCACGCCGGGCTCGTGCGACAGGGTGTAGAGCGGCAGGATGCCCGAGTCCTCGATGATCCTGAAGAAGGGCAGGGCGAAGTCGCCCGGGATGCCGAAGATGTGGGGCGCGCCATGGTCTTTGAGCGCGTGCAGCAGGGATTCGGTGAGATTCATGGCGCGGATGGGGTGATGGACGACGACAGCTGAATTGTCGGCAAACCCTTGCGCAATTTGTCGGCGCATGCGCACCATTGGCGCAACGCATCCTTGTGCGATGCCGCACGAGTGCGGGTTGTCTGCAGAAAATCGGCGTTGCGCGCCGGTCGACCAGCGCGCAGGCTGCTTCCGGTTCAGCGCATCGAGTGCAGACCGATCATGTTGCCCTCGGTGTCGGTCACCAGGGCGGCGAAGCCGTACTCGCCGATCGAGAACTTGGGGCGGAACACCTGGCCGCCGGCCTGCTCGACGCGGCCCTGCTCGACGGCGCAGTCATCGCAGGCGAAGTACACCAGCGTGCCGCCGCCGCCCGAGGGCACGCCATCCATCCGGCACAGCGTGCCGCTGGCGCCCATGGTCGTCATGTCGCCGGGAAAGCTCAGCATCTGCATGCCGTGGGTATCGCTCGACGGCGCGCCCAGCGGTGCCAGCTGGCACTGGAAGACGGCCTCGTAGAAGGCTTGCGCGCGCGGCATGTCCTGCACGTAGATCTCGAACCAGACGACGGGATTGGGTTTCATCGGATGCTCCTTGGGGGTGGGTGAGGGAAATGTGGTCAGGCGCGGCCTTCGACGTGCCGCGCGAAGTTGTCCAGGATGGCCTGCCAGCCCTGGCGCTGTTGCTCGGCGCTGTGCTGGTCCTCGACATCGAAGGTCTCGCGCACGGTGACGGCCTCGCCGACGGCAATGAACTCGACGCGCACCTGGCGGCCGTCGCTCATCACGTACTCGATCAGGCGCTGCGGCTCGATGCGCGTGTAGCTGCCCTCGAAGTCGAAGCCGGCGCTGCCGTCCCGCGCTTGCATGCGCGCGCAGAAGCTGCCGCCTTCGCGCAGATCAACGCTGGCGTGCGGCGTGTGCCAGTCGGGCGAGGCGGCGTTCCACTGCTCGATGGCGCGTGGGTCGCTCCAGGCCGCCCAGACGCGCTCGATCGGCGCCTTGACCGTGGTTTCGATGCGGATTTGCATGGCGGGCTTCGGGTCAGGCTGGCTGGTGCGGCGCGCTCACCATCCACGGCGTGCCGAAGCGGTCGGTCACCATGCCGAAGCCGGGCGACCAGAAGGTCTTGCCGAACGGCATCGCCACCTGGCCGCCTTGCGCCAGCGCGTCGAACACGCGCTGGCCTTCGTCCACGCCGTCGACGCCGATCGACACCCACAGGCCTTGCGGCCTGGCGTAGCCGCCGGCGCAGACGTCGCTGGCGCCGGGCAGGGCGTCCGAGCCCATCAGCGCCTGCTCGCCCACCTGCAGGTGCACGTGCATGATGTGCTCGCGCCCTTCGGGCGGAATGGGCGGGCCGTCGGGCATCTCGCCGTAGCTGCTCTGGTGCACGATGCTGCCCTTGAACAGGTCTCGATAGAAGGCAAAGGCTTCGGCGCAGTTGCCGTTGAAGTTGAGGTAGGGGACGAATTGCATGCGGGGTCTCCGGGTGGTGGAAGCAGGAAAATCAGTGCGCCAGGTTGAGTTGCCAGGACACGCCGAAGCGATCGTTCAGCCAGCCGAAGCGGCGGCTGAAGCCGTAATCGCCCAGCGGCATCAGCACGCCGCCGCCCGCGGCCAGGGCGGCGAACAGGCGCTCGAGCTCCTGGTCGGAGTCGCATTCGACGAAGATCGAACTGGCCGGCGTGAACGTGAACGCATGCACGGGCGGGATGTCGCTGAACAGGAACTCGCGGCCGCTGATCGCCACGCGCGCCAGCATCACGGTGCCGCCGTTCGAGGTCGGGCTGGGGTGGCGCCTGATGTCCAGCACACAGGTGCCGGGCAGGGTGGCCGTGTACAGGTCGATGGCGGCCTGCGCGTCGCCCTGGAACATGAGGAAGGGAGCGGCGGTGCTCATCAGCGGCCTTCGAACGCCTCGCGCAGCCGGCGGATGTCGAGCTTGCCCATGGTCATCAGCGCCGCCATGTAACGTTCCACCGCCGCGCGGTCGGTGCAGGTCTCGATTTCCTGACAAATGGTCGGCACGATCTGCCACGAGAGTCCATAGCGGTCCTTGAGCCAGCCGCATTGTTGCGCCGTCGGATCACCGCCCTGTGACAAGGCGTTCCAGTAGTGGTCGATCTCGTCCTGCGTCTGGCACAGCACCATCAGCGACAGCGCCTCGCTGAAACTGAACAGTGGACCGCCGTTGAGCGCCAGCATCGGCTGGCCGAGCAGTTCGAACGACACCGTCATCACGCTGCCCGGTTGCTTGCCGTGGTGTTTGCGCCCGGCCTCGGTGTAGCGCGCGATCGGGCCCAGGCGCGAGTCGGGAAACACCGAGACGTAGAAGGCGGCGGCCTGCTCGGCCTGGTGGTCGAACCAGAGACAGGGCTGGATGCGGGGGACGAGTTGCGGCATGGGACGCTCCTGGTGACGGCGCGATGGGTCGGCGGGCGTGGTCATGGGCCTGGGGCGCTCACGCGTGCACCAGCGGGCGAAAGCCGCCGAAGACCATCCGCTGGCCATCGAAGGGCATCTCGCGGGGCAGATCCGGATCGTCCATCACGGCCTTCAGGCCGCGGTCGCGCACGGCTTTCGACGGCCACACGATCCATGAAAACACGACGGTCTCGCCGTCCTTGCACTTGACCGCCATCGGCATCGACGTCAGCTTGCCTTCGGGCACGTCGTCGCCCCAGCATTCGACGATCTCGAGCGCGCCGTGCTTGCGGAAAACCGCTGCCGTCTCGAGCGCGTGCTGCCGGTAGGCCTGCCGACCGGCGGTGGGAACGGCCAGCAGGAAGCCGTCGATGTAAGCATCGGGTTGCATGCGGATCACCTCATGTGGACAACGTACACAAAGCCTACGCCTTAAAATGGACGCTGTCTACATTGGATATGTAACGGGATGAGCGCATCTGCCCCATCAGCCGAACCCCGCGGCACCTACCGCCACGGCGACTTGCGCCGCGCGCTGCTGGATGCCGGCTTGGAGCTGGCGCGCGAAGGCGGGCCCGACGCCATCGTGCTGCGCGAGGCCACGCGGCGTGCCGGCGTGGTGCCGAACGCCGCGTATCGGCATTTCGCCAACCGGCAGGCGCTGTTCGAGGCAGTGCGCGCGGCGGCGTTGGGCGCGCTGGCGCGGGCGATCGAGCGCGAATGGGCCAAGGCCGCGCGCATCGCCGATCCGGCCGTGCGCGCCGGCGCGCTGCTGCGCGCGGTGGGGGCCGGCTACCTCGGCTTCGCGCAATCCGAAACCGGGCTGTTTCGCACCGCCTTCGCCGCCGGCCCGCACGACGTGCAGGTGCCAGCCGATCCGGTGCGCACCGGCGCCATGGGCCTGAACCCATTCGAGCTGCTGGGCGCGGCGCTGGACGCCATGGTGCAGGCCGGCGTGCTGCCGGCGGCGCGCCGCCCCGGCGCCGAATACCTGGCCTGGTCGGCGGTGCATGGCATGGCCTTGCTGATCATCGACGGGCCGTTGCGCAAGGCCTCGCGTGCCGAGCGCCGGGCACTCGGCGAGCGTCTGGTGCGCATGGTTGAGCAGGGCTTGTAATGGCCGGCAGCGGCTTGCTAAGCTGCGCCCATGGATGCCTTCCCCGTCGAATTGATCGAGCAGGTGCGCGCGTGGCTGCGCCCGGCGCGCCACATCGCCATGCTGACCGGCGCCGGCGTCAGCGCCGAGTCCGGCGTGCCCACGTTTCGCGATGCGCAGACCGGCATGTGGGCGCGCTTTCGCCCCGAGGACCTGGCCACCGAGGACGCCTTTCGCCGCGATCCCGAGCGCGTCTGGGACTGGTATGCCGAGCGGCGCGAGAACCTGCGCGACATCCAGCCCAATGCCGGCCATCGGGTGGTGGCCGACTTCCAGCGTCGCCATCCGGGCCGGCTGACGCTGATCACGCAGAACGTTGATGGCCTGCACCAGAAGGCCGGCAGCACCGGCGTGCTGGCGCTGCACGGCAACATCTTCGAGGACCGGTGGCTGGATCGCTGCGAACTGGCGCGCCGCGCGCAGGACGCCTGCCACGTCGGGCAGGCCGAGCCGGGCAAGCCGCCGCGCTGCGCCCAGTGCGGCAACCTGGCGCGTCCGGCGGTGGTGTGGTTCGGCGAGATGCTGCCGGCGGACGCGATGGCCGCCGCCGAGCAGGCCGCCATGCGCTGCGAGCTGATGCTGGTGGTGGGCACGGCGGGCGCGGTCTACCCGGCGGCCGGCCTGGCGCACCAGGCGCGCGCGGCCGGCGCCAAGGTGGTGATCGTCAACCCGCGCGCCAGCGAGCTCGACGACGTGGCGCACGTGCTGCTGGCGGGCACGTCGGTGCAGATCCTGCCGCCGCTGCTGCAGGATCTGTAGTCAAACCAGGCCCAGCATGCCGAGCACCGCGCCGGCACCGATCAGCCACAGCAGGTGCAGCCGGGTGCGCCAGACGATCAGGGCCGAAGCGGCCACCAGCAGCCACAGCGGCCAGTTGCGCTCGGGCTGGTCGTACGCGGCCGTGAGCAGCCAGCCGGTGGCCAGCAGCAGCGCCACGATGACCGGGGCCAGGCCGGCCTTGAAAGCGCGCACGGCGCGCAACTGGCGGTTTTTGTGCATCCAGCGCGTGGCGCTGTAGGTCAGCAGGCCGGACGGAATCAGGAAGCCGAGCATGGCCAGCAGCACGCCCAGCAGCGCCAGCAGGTGGGCGCGGCTGCCGCCGGCCGCGCCGCCGCCGCTGTTCAGGCCCACGTGCCAGCCCATCAGGCCGACGAACAGCAGGTTCGGCCCCGGCGCCGCCTGCGCCAGCGCGATGGCGGAATTGAACTGCGCATCGCTCAGCCAGCCGCGCGCGCCGACCAGGATGCGGTGCATGTCGGGCGCTGTGGCCATGGCGCCGCCCACGGCCAGCAGCGACAGGGACAGGAAATGGCCGAACAGCGCCAGCCAGTCGGCGGCGGTCAGGTGGATGCTCATGGCCGTGGCGTGTGGCCGGAGTCGGCGTCGGTCAGGGCGGCGCGGCGCGCGGCGGGATCGGCGCTGCCCGCGGTCGGCGGCGCCGCGCCGAGCCGCCACCAGGCCCACAGGCAGCCCGGGCCGCCGACGCCCAGCAGCACCCACGCGAGCGGCCAGCGCAGCAGCACGATGGCGGCGAAGCTGGCCAGCGCCAGCAGCGTGCAGGCCAGCCATCCCATCACGTTGCCGCGCAGCGCGCCGATCAGCTTGATGCCGGTGGCCAGCACCAGCCCGGCCGCCACCGCGCCCATGCCGCGCAGCGCCCGCTGGGCCAGCGCCTGGTCGGCCAGGCTGGCGAACAGCGTGGCCAGCGCCAGCAGCACGATGAGCGGAAACGTCAGCATGCCGGCCAGCGCCGCCAGCGCGCCCGACAGGCCGAAGTGGCGATCACCGACCATCAGGGACAGGTTGACCACGTTGGGTCCGGGCATGATCTGCGCCACCGCCCAGTCGTCGATGAACTGCTCGCGCGTCAGCCAGCGCTTGTTCTCGACCAGCTCGCGCTGCACCACGGCCACCACGCCGCCGAAGCCTTGCATCGCCAGCCAGCTGAAGGACCAGAACAGGTCGGCGCGCGAGCGCGGGGCGTTCGGGGGCGCGGCGGCGTCAGGCGCGGGGGCTGGCATGGGTCTTCGGTGCCGGCTGTTTTCGGCGGCGCTTGATCCGGCCGCGATCAAGGCAGGATTTCAAGCAGCTTCTCGATCGGACGAGCCAGCCGCGCGCCCTGGTCGGTGACCACGATCGGGCGGTTGATCAGCACCGGCGTGGCGAGCATGGCGTCGAGCAGCTGATCGTCGCTCAGGGCCGGGTTGTCCAGGCCCTGCTCCAGGTACTCGGGCTGCTTGGCGCGCAGCAGCGCGCGCAGCGGCTCGCCGGTGCCTTTGGCGATGCGCTTGAGTTCCTCGCGGCTGGGCGGCGTCTTCAGGTATTCGATCACCACCGGCTCGATGCCGCGTTCGCGCAGCAGCGCCAGCGTGTTGCGCGAGGTGCTGCACCTGGGGTTGTGGTAGATGGTTGCGGTGCTCATGTGGGTCTCCTGGTTCGGCTCGTGGGGTGGGCATGGATGCCCGCGCTGCGGGTCAATACAACAGATGGCGCCGGCGCGCGGCCAGCCACGCCGCCTCGTCGGCCTGCGCCAGCGCATCCAGATCGGCCGGCGTCGCTTGCGCATCATCCACCCATTCGCGCAGCAGCGGGCTGCCGTTGATGACGTCGATGGGCAGCTTGCCGAGTTCGTATTCGTAGGGGAAGTCGCGCCACAGCGGGTAGTCGGGCGCCTGCCGGCGCAGTGCCTTGAAGGCCAGCGCCTGCAGGCGCCAGGGCCGGAACGCGGCGTGCTGGTAGTGGGCCGGGTCCTCGACGTGGATCTGCACGCCGGCGCACAGCTGGCCCACGTGCTTGTGGAAGGTCGGCTCGAACCAGCATTCGCGCAGCGCGCAGCCGGCCAGCCAGTCGTTGCTGAGCGTGCGCATGTCGGCCAGCAGGCGGCGCGTGTCGATGTCGGGCGCGCCAAACAGCTCCAGCGGGCGCGTGGTGCCGCGGCCTTCGCTCAAAGTCGTGCCTTCCAGCATCACGGTGCCGGCATAGGCGCGCGCCATCGACAGGTTGGGCGCGTTGGGGCTGGGGTTGACCCAGCTGCGCCAGTCGTCCGCGCTCATGGGCCAGCCGAAGCCGGGCGCGGCCTCGGGCTGCCAGCCCTGCATGCTGATCACGCGGTATTCCAGATCCAGCTTCAGCCAGTCGATGAACCAGTGCCCCAGCTCGCCCATGGTCATGCCGTGGCGCATCGGCATCGGGCCGGCGCCGACGAAGCTTTCCCAGCCATCTCGCAGCGCAAGGCCTTCCACCGGCCGGCCGGCGGGGTTGGGGCGGTCCAGCACCCACACCGCCTTGCCATGTGCCGCCGCGGCTTCAAGCACGTAGCGCAGCGTGGTGATGAAGGTGTAGATGCGGCAGCCCAGGTCCTGCAGGTCGATCAGCAGCAGGTCCCAGGGCGCCAGCATGGCAGCGGTGGGGCGGCGCACTTCGCCGTACAGGCTGAACACCGGGATGCCGAGCCGTGGGTCGGTGAAGTCGGGCGACTCGACCATGTTGTCCTGCTTGTCGCCGCGCAGACCGTGCTGGGGGCCGAAGGCCGCCGTCAGCTTGATGTCGGGCAGGGCGGCGAGGGCGTCGATTGCATGCGTCAGCTCGCGCGTGACCGAGGCTGGGTGCGCCAGCAGGGCGACGCGCCGGCCCTGCAGCGGCGCGCGCAGGGCGGGATCCTGGAGAAAGCGTTCGAGGCCGAATTGCATGGGGGTGATAGGTGTTCTGCCAGTTGACGCCGGCGGGCCACTTTGGCCTTGCGCCGGATTGTGCGTCAGCGCGCGGCACGCGCAGCGTGGGTGCCGGGCCTGGCCCGGGCGCGCCGTGCGGGCGGGCCGGGCTACCATGCCGGCGTCGCCGCATTGCCGGCCTGAATGGACGCCTTGTTATGCTCGCTGCCCCTGGTGCCAATGCCGCCGCCCTGGCGCGCAAGGCGCGCTTCTGGAACTGGATTGCCCGCCGCTACGCCGCCGCTACCATGCGCGACCCGGCGGGTTACGAGCGCAGCATGCAGCGCGTGATTGGCCTGCTTGCGTCCGAGCACGAGGTGCTGGAACTCGGCTGCGGCACCGGCAGCACGGCGCTGCGCCTGGCGCCGCACACCGCGCGCCTGCTGGCCACCGATTTCTCGCCCGACATGCTTGCCATCGCTCGCCAGCGCTGGCGGGCGCAGCCGGTGCCGCAGCTGGAATTCGCGTCGGCGGACGTCGATGGCCAGGGCTTCGAGGCGGCGCGCTACGACCGCGTGCTGGCCTTCAACCTGCTGCACCTGAGCGCCGACCTGGACCAGGTGCTGGCGATGGTGGTGCGGACACTGCGGCCCGGCGGCTTGCTGATTTCCAAGACGCCGTGCATCGCCGAGCTGAATCCGCTGGTGGTGGGCGGGCTGTCGCTGCTGTTCCCCTTGTTGCGCACGGTGGGCAGGGCGCCGCACATGCAGTTTCTGGACGAGCCGCGCCTGCGCGCGGCGATGGAGCGTGCCGGGCTGCAGGTGCTGGCCAGCGAGCGCCACGGCACGCGCGGCAAGGACGTGCGCGCCTTCATCGTGGCGCGCAAGCCGGTCGACGCGCCGGCGGGCACGCAGGCGGCATGACCGCAGGAGATGAGCGTCAGGCGGAACGCGCGGCAAGGGCCGGCACGCGCGCCGTCCAGCCGTCGCGGTGGTGGAAGTCGGGCCGCGCGGCGGGATGGTGCAGCGCCCAGTAGCTCAGTTGGCCATCTGCGTCCTCGATGATTGCAGACAGACCGATCAGGTAGCCCGCCGCGCCGGGCGCTGGCAGCGCACCAACGGGCACCCGGGCCTGCAGCGTCAGCGCATGGGCCTGCCGGTCGCAGGCGATGAGTGGCGTGGGCAGCGGCGGCGCCTTCTCGGCAGGTACGCGTTCGGCGCTGAAGCGGTATGCGGCCCAATGGCCGGAGGGTGAAAAATTGAACTCGCGGTAGGCCGCATCGCCTTCGCAACCGACGAAGGCCTCGAAACAGGTGTGTCGCCACAGGCCGTCGCTGAAGGCGGCATCGGCTGCTGGCCCCGGCACCCGCAGGCGTGCCGTGTCGCCGGTCAGCTGATAGCGCAGCAACCAGTGGTTGGCGGTTCTTTCGAGCGAGGCCTGGAGCGCCGCTGCGCTGGCGCGCGGCGTGCTTGGGTGAGGAGCGAGCGAGAACCAGCAAACGGCTGTCACGGCACGGTTTGTCGGGACCTTGGAGTCGCTCACTGTAATCGGTTCGCAGTGCGGCTCGCGCGAACAGGCGCGCCGGGCCGAGCCGCGCCATGTGGTGGGGGTGCCCGCGCTGTTGAGCGACCGGGGTGGGCGGCTGCAGCGCGAGCCTGCATGCGGCTCAAGTGCGCATGGGGTGTGTCGAGTCTGCGCCGTGGACGGCGATCAACGGCTTCTTGGGTCCATCGAACCAGTGCCGCGTGCGGTTGACCAGCGCCACCAGCGACAGCATCACCGGCACCTCAACCAGCACGCCCACCACCGTGGCCAGCGCGGCGCCGGAGTTGAGGCCGAACAGCGAGATGGCGACGGCCACCGCCAGCTCGAAGAAGTTGGAGGTGCCGATCAGGCAGGCCGGCCCGGCGACGTCGTGCGGCAGCCTGAGTAGCCGTACCCCGACCAGTCCGACGGCGAAGATGCCGTAGGTCTGCAGCAGCAGCGGCACGGCGATCATGGCGATCACCAGCGGCTGGTCGATGATGGTCTGCGCCTGGAAGCCGAACAGCAGCACCACGGTGGCGATCAACCCGGCCATCGACCACGGCTTGAGCCGAGCCGTGAAATCGCCCACTGCCGTGGGCGATCGTTGGGCCAGCGCCTGGCGCGTCAGCACGCCAGCGACCAGCGGCAGCACCACGTACAGCACGGTAGACAGCAGCAGCGTCTGCCACGGCACCGTCACGTCCGTCACGCCGAGCAGGAAGGCGGCGATCGGCGCGAAGGCGAAGATCATGATGATGTCGTTGACCGACACCTGCACCAGCGTGTAGTTGGCGTCGCCCTTCACCAGTTGGCTCCAGACGAACACCATGGCGGTGCAGGGCGCCACGCCCAGCAGGATCATGCCGGCGATGTATTCGCTGGCCGACTGCGGATCGACCCAGGGTGCGAAGAGGTGCTTGAAGAACAGCACGCCCAGCGCCGCCATGGTGAAGGGCTTGATCAGCCAGTTGATGACCAGCGTCAGCACAAGGCCGCGCGGCTTGCGGCCCACGTCCTTGATCGATGACCAGTCGATCTGGATCATCATCGGGTAAATCATCACCCAGATCAGCAGCGCGACGACCAGGTTGACGTGCGCGATCTCGATGCCGGCAATGGCCTGGAACAGCCCGGGCATCACCACGCCCAGCGCCACGCCGGCGGCGATGCCGAGGGCGACCCACAGGGTCAGGAAGCGTTCGAAGAGGCCCATGGTGTTTCCTGATGGCTGGATGTCAGGCTGGCTGCTGCCGGACGGGGTGTGCGGTGCCGATCTCGTCCAGCTTCTGCTTCAGCGACAGGCGGTCCAGCTTGTCGATCGGCAGCGCGGCGAACATGGCGATGCGGCTTTTCAGCAGCATGAAGGCATTGGCGTAGGCGCGGCGTCTTTCTTCCTCGCTGCCCTCGACCGAGGCCGGGTCTTGCACGCCCCAGTGCGCCGTCATCGGCTGGCCGGGCCAGTAAGGGCAGGCTTCGCCGGCGGCCTTGTCGCATACGGTGAAGACGAAGTCGAGCCGCGGCGCATCGGGGCCGCTGAACTCGTCCCAGTTCTTGCTGCGCAGGCCGTCGGTGGGGTAGTGGTACTGCTGGAGCAGTTCCAGCGCCAGCGGTTGTACCCGGCCGGCAGGATGACTGCCGGCGCTGTAGGCGCGAAAGCGCCCCTGACCGATGGCGTGGTGGTTGAGGATCGATTCGGCCAGGACGCTGCGCGCTGAGTTGCCGGTGCAGACGAAAAGCACGTTTAGGATGGGGTCGGGCATGGCTTGTGTGCTTGGGCGAGGTTGAGGAGGGGCGCGGTGTCTCGTCTGTTATTTCAAGAATTCAGCGAAGATCAAAACGATGTGGTTGGAACGGGTGAATGGGTGGCCAGCACCTGGCGGGGTTGGGCTGCAACCGTATCTGGTTCGAGGAATACGTCCGGGATCGTGCCCGCTCAGGCAAGCGTCGTGCAGGCGCTGGCGGTGCGCAGATCGGCGCAGTCCTCGGGGTGGCCCTGGCAGCATTCGGCCGTCAGGTAGTCGATCAACTCCCGCATCAGGGGCAGGTGCGCGCGGTAGCGCTGGTAGCGGCCTTCCGCGGTGACCGTCAGCAGGCCGGCCTGGGTCAGCGCCTTGAGGTGGAAGGACAGGTTGGTGGGCGGCACCTCCAGCGCGGCGGAAATCTCGCCGGCGACCAGGCCGTCCGGACCCTGGCGCATCAGCAGGCGATAAACGTCCAGCCGCACGCCGGAGGCCAGCGATTCGAACACCTTGATGGCTTCATCCTGCTCCATGGTTCAATTGTCATTGAATAATTGAAGCGTGGCAAGTGCCAAGGAAGAAACGGCTGCACGGATCGGGAGGCGTCACCAATTTTTCATCTGATTGCCATGCGCGAGTCACACACGGACATGAACATGAGGCTCACGAGAACGAGGAAAAGGAGCCTCCGCCGTGAAAGAACTGCCCACGCCCACGTTTGCGTTTTCGCCGGCATCGCCCGCGCATCTTCCACGGGGGTCGCTTCATCCGCGCGGCGACTGCGCGCTTGCGGGGCCGGCTGCAAAAAGCGCCGGGGGCGGCATCGAAGTGGCCTGGGCGCGCCACCAGGATGAAGTGAGGGCGGCGCAGCGCCTGCGCTACCAGATTTTCGCCGGCGAGATGGGCGCGCGCCTGAACACGCCGCAGCCAGGCTACGACATCGACCTGTTCGACGACTACTGCGAGCACCTGCTGGTGCGCGACGAGGCCACGCACGAGGTGATCGGCACCTATCGCGTGCTGACGCCGGTGCAGGCCAGGCGCGTGGGCAGCACCTACAGCGACACCGAGTTCGACCTGACGCGCCTGCGCGGCCTGCGCAACCGCATGGTGGAGCTGGGCCGCAGCTGCGTGCACGCCGAGCACCGCCACGGCGGCGTGATCATGGCGCTGTGGACGGCGCTGGGCGAGTTCATGGTGCGCAACCAGCTCGACACCATGATCGGCTGCGCCAGCATCCCGATGATGCAGGGCGGGGTGTGGGGCGGCGACGTGGCCGCCAGCATCTGGCGCCAGGTGCGCGAGAAGCACTTGGCGCCGATCGAGTTCCAGGTGCGCCCGCGCCTGGCGCTGCCGCTGGACAACCTGAACGACCGGCTCGAGGTCGAGCCGCCGGCGCTGATCAAGGGCTATCTGCGCCTGGGCACCAAGGTGCTGGGCGCGCCGGCCTGGGATCCGGATTTCAACAGCGCCGACCTGCCGATGATGATGCGCATCGCCGACCTGCACCCGCGCTACCGCAAGCACTTCCTGGGCGCGTGATGAATTCCGCCAAGCCGCGCCTGCAGTACCTGCGCTTCGGCGCCGTGCTGATGACGGTGCGCCAGCGCCTGTGGCACGGCCGCCGTGGTGCGCTGGGCCACCCGGTGGCGCGCGTCGGCGCGCCCGGCATGCCGTGGTCGCAGATGGTGCCGGATGACAACGGCACCGATGCCGACCAGCCCGACATGGCGCGCGACCGACCCCGGTTCCGCGCCGTTTTCATCTCCGACATCCACCTCGGCACGCCGGGCTGCCAGGCCGAGGCGCTGCTCGACTTCCTGCGCCATCACGACAGCGAGTCGCTGTACCTGATCGGCGACATCATCGACGGCTGGCAGTTGCGCCGGCGCTGGTACTGGCCGCAGGCGCACAACGACGTGGTGCAGAAGCTGCTGCGCCGCGCGCGCAAGGGCTGCAAGGTGATCTTCGTGCCCGGCAACCACGACGAGTTCGCGCGCGCCTTCATCGGCCACAACTTCGGCGGCATCGAGGTGCAGGAGGACGCCGTGCACGTCACCGCCGACGGCAAGCGGCTGTGGATCACGCACGGCGACTACTTCGACGGCGTGATCCAGTGCGCCAAGTGGCTGGCCTACGTGGGCGACCACGCCTACGGCATGGTGCTCAAGCTCAACCGCCACTTCAACAGCCTGCGCGCGCGCCTGGGGCAGCCGTACTGGTCGCTGTCGGCCTATCTCAAGCACCGGGTCAAGAAGGCGGTCAGCTACGTGGGCGACTTCGAGCGCGCGGTGGCCGCCGAGGCGCGCCGCCTCGGGCACGACGGCGTGATCTGCGGCCACATCCACCACGCCGAGATGCGCCCCATCGACGGCATGCTGTACTGCAACGACGGCGACTGGGTGGAAAGCCGCAGCGCGCTGGTCGAGCACCACGACGGCCGCCTGGAGCTGATCTTCTGGCAGGACTCGATGCGACCCGAGCGCCTTGTCCGCGCCAGAGCCGAAGAGCACGCATGAAGCTGGCGTTGGTCACCGACGCCTGGCAGCCGCAGGTCAACGGGGTGGTGACCACGCTGGTCGAACTGGTGCAGGCGCTGCGCGCGGGCGGCGACGAGGTGCTGGTGATCGAGCCGGGGCAGTTCCGTACCCGGCCGTGCCCCGGCTATGCCGGCATCGACCTGGCGCTGCGTCCCGGCCGACAGCTTGCGCGCCTGCTCGACGAGGCGCAGCCGGATGCGATCCACATCGCCACCGAGGGTCCGCTGGGCTGGGCGGCGCGGCGCCATTGCCTGCGGCGCGCAATCGCCTTCACCACCGCCTTCCACACCAAGTTTCCGGAGATCCTGCACGCCGCGGTCAAGCTGCCGGTGTCCTGGGGCTATGCCGTGTTCCGCCACTTCCATCGGCCGTCGGCCGGCGTGCTGGTGCCGACGCAGGGCGTGGCGCAGATGCTGGCGCAGCGCGGCTTCCGCCAGCTGCGCGACTGGACCCACGGCGTCGACACGCAGCTGTTCGGCTTTGCGCCCAGGCCCGGCGAGTACGCGCCGCTGGGCCGGCTGGCGCGGCCGGTGCAGCTGTTCGTCGGCAGGGTGTCGTACGAGAAGAACATCCAGGCCTTTCTCGAGCTGGACCTGCCGGGCACCAAGGTGGTGTGCGGCGTGGGCCCGGTGCAAGGCAAGCTGCGCGCGCGCTTCCCGCGGGTGCGCTGGCTGGGCGTGCTGCCGCGCGATGAGCTGGCGCGCGTCTACGCCGCCGCCGACGTGTTCGTGTTCCCGAGCCGGGCCGACACCTTCGGCCTGGTGATGCTGGAAGCCATGGCCACCGGCACGCCGGTCGCCGCCTACCCGGTCGATGGCCCGACCGAGGTGCTGGCCGCCGCGCCGGGCCAGGCCGTGGGCGGCGTGATGCATGCCGACCTGCAGTACGCGGTGCAGCGTGCGCTGGCGATTCCGCGCCAGGCGGCGCGCGCGCACGCGCAGCGCTTCAGCTGGGACGCGGCGGCGCGCATGTTCCGCGGCCACCTGGTGCCGGTGCGAGGCCAGCCCCAGCCGCAGGGCGTGATCGGCTGAGTTAAGCTGCGGCATGCTCCACTTTTTGCAGTGTCGCCATGCCCGCCCGTCGGATTGATGCGCCGGATCTTCTCGCCCGCTACCCTCTGCTGGACCGCGATGCCAGCATCCTGGCCTTCAACGACCGCGTGCTGCACTGGGCCGAAAAGCCCGAGGTGCCGCTGCTCGAGCGCCTGCGCTACCTGTGCATCGTGTCGTCCAACCTGGATGAGTTCTTCGAGGTGCGCGCCGAACTGCACATGAGCACCTGGCGCGACGGCGCCGACGCCGGCGGCGGCATGCGCCGGCTGATGGCGGCGGCGCGCCAGCTGGTCGAGCGCCAGTACGACATCTTCAACCAGGTGCTGCTGCCGGCGCTGGCCGGGCAGGGCATGCGCATCGTCTCGCACCTGGAGCGCAACGAGGCGCAGCGGCGCTGGGTGCGCGAGCATTTCCTGCGCGAGGTCAGGCCGCTGCTGGTGCCGGTGGCGCTGGACCCGGCGCACCCGTTCCCGCTGGTGGCCAACAAGTCGCTCAACTTCATCGTCCAGCTCAAGGGCAAGGACGCGTTCGGGCGCCGCAACGAGATCGCCATCGTCAAGGTGCCGCGCGCGCTGCCGCGCGTGCTGCGCCTGCCCGAACGCGTGTCGGGCGGCGAGACCCTGTTCGTGATGCTCTCCAGCGTGGTCCGCGCGCACCTGCCCGACCTGTTCCCGGGCCGCGAGGTGGGCGATTTCTCGCACTTTCGCGTCACGCGGCATTCCGACGTCTGGGTCGACGAGGACGAAGTCAAGAACCTGCGCACCGCGCTGCGCCAGGAACTGCATCAGCGCCACTATGGCGAGGCGGTGCGGGTCGAGGTGTCGTCGGCCTGCTCGGAGGCGCTGGCCGAGTTCCTGCTGCGCCAGTTCAAGCTGCCGCCCGAGGCGCTGTTCCGCGTCCAGGGGCCGGTCAACCTGGTGCGGCTGCAGCAGCTGATCGATCTGGCCGCGCGGCCCGATCTGCTGTTTCCGCCCTACCACGCCAGCTACCCGCGCCAGCTGGTGCGCGGTGCCTCGGTGTTCGATCGCCTCCAGCAGGGCGATGTGCTGATCCACCTGCCGTTCGAGAGCTTCGACGGCGTGATCGACTTCCTGCGCCAGGCGGTGCACGACCCGCAGGTGCTGGCGATCAAGCAGACCATCTACCGCACCGGCAACGACAGCCGCATGATGGACCTGCTGATCGAGGCGCAGCGGCGCGGCAAGGAAGTCATCGTGGTGGTCGAGTTGATGGCGCGCTTCGACGAGGAAGCCAACATCAACTGGGCCGAGCGGCTGGAGCACGCCGGCGCCCAGGTGGTGTACGGCGTGGTCGGCTTCAAGACGCACGCCAAGATGCTGCTGGTGACGCGGCGCGAAGGCCGCCGGCTGCGCCGCTACGGCCACCTGTCGACCGGCAACTACAACCCGCGCACGGCGGCGCTGTACACCGACCTTGGCTACCTGACGGCCGACGCGCGCCTGACCTCGGACATGGACCAGCTGTTCGTGCACCTGGCCAGCCACAGCCGCCTGCCGCGCATGCAGCGCATGCTGCTGGCGCCGTTCACGCTGCACCGGCAGATGCTGGCCAGGATCAACGCGGTCGCGCTGGCCGCGCGCCATGGCCGCGGCGGGCGCATCGTCGCCAAGATGAACGCGCTCACCGACGAGGCGCTGATCCTGGCGCTGCTGCGCGCCGGCGAGGCGGGCGCGACCATCGACCTGATCGTGCGCGGCGCCTGCATGCTGCCGGCGGGCCTGACCGGCAACATCCGCGTGCGCAGCATCATCGGGCGCTTCCTGGAGCACTCGCGGGTGTTTTATTTCCGCGCCGGCGAGGACGAGCAGCTGTGGCTGTCGTCGGCCGACTGGATGAACCGCAACATGCTGCGCCGCGTCGAGACCGCCTGGCAGGTGACCGACGCGCTGCTGCGCCAGCGCATCATCGACGAATGCCTGCTGGCCTATCTGCATGACGCGCGTGATGCCTGGCTGATGCAATCGGACGGCAGCTACACCAGCGTGGTCGGCCCGGGCCAGCGCCCGGGTCCCGGTGCGCAGGCGGCCCTGATGAATCGCTATGGTGGACGAATCGAACCGGAGGAATGAAGTGATGGACCTGATCCTGTGGCGCCACGCCGAGGCGCAAGAGCCCGAAGGGCTGATGAACGACCTGGATCGCCCGCTGACCCGCCGCGGCGACAAGCAGGCGGCGCGCATGGCCGCCTGGCTGGACCGCCAACTGCCCGAGGGCACGCGCATCCTGTGCAGCCCGGCGATCCGCACCGAGCAGACCGTGCTGGCGCTGGGACGCAAGTACAAGCTGCACGACGAACTGCGCCCCGGCGCCAGTCCCGAGCAGCTGCTGCAGCTGGCCGGCTGGCCGGCGGCCAAGACGCCGGTGCTGATCGTCGGTCATCAGCCGACGCTGGGCGAGACCGTGGCGCGCCTGCTGGGCATGGAAGGCAGCGAGTGCTCGGTGAAAAAGGGTGCCGTCTGGTGGCTGCGCAGCCGCGAGCGCAGCGGCCAGCAGCAGACCGTGGTGGTCACGGTGCAGACGGCGGAACTGCTGTAGGCCCAGGTTTTCCGGCGCCAACCGGGCTTCGGGACCACCGCTGCGCTCGGCTTGCCGCCGGCACGGTCGCTTGTTGGCCGTTTCGGGCTGGCGCGGTCATGCCGCACGACACCCTTGGCGCAGATGCGGCTGCCGGTGCGGCGGGCGGGTGCGGGATTTCTCTTGGCCGTGGCCGATCGCGTTTGCCTACAATTTATCGTCGATCCGGCCGTTAGCTTTCGTTCCATGCCCACTCGCCAGCGACCTGTGCCAAGGAGTCAGCCCATGTCCCGTCCCGTTCCAGTTTCCCCGCGTGCCATATCTGCCGTGCTGGCGCTTGGCGTGCTCGCCGCAGGCTGCTCGACCGTGGACCTGGGGCCGCGCTACGACCCGCCGCCGGTGCGTGCGCCGCAGGCGCCCGCCACGGTGCCGGCGCCGCTGCCGCCCATCGCCACGCCGCAACCCGTGCCCCCGCCGCAAACCGTGCCCCAGCCCTTGCCGCCGATCGGCAGCACGGCACCGGTGCCGACGCCACCGCTGCAGACCCCGGTGGATCCGGCGGCCAGTCCGCAGAGCCATCTGGTGACCCTGACCACGCGCCTGGATGGCGGCAGCGTGATGCCGCCCACGCGCAGCAACGGCAGCGGCCAGCTGGATGCGCTGTACGACACCAGCACCCGTCTGCTGCGCTGGAAGACCAGCTGGTCGGGCCTGTCGGGCGCGATCACCGGCGTGCAGTTCCACGGCCCGGCCGACTACGGCCAGACCGGCCCGGTCACCATGGTCTGGCCGGGGCCGTTCGGGCCGACCTACGAAGGGCGCGCCACGCTGACGCCGCAGCAGGCGGTGGATCTGCTCGACGGGCGCTGGTACGTCAACGTGTTCACCGCGCCCTATCCGTCGGGCGAGGTGCGCGGCCAGTTGCGCGTGGTGCACTGAGCAACCGTCTTTGCTGTCAAGCGCAATGACGGGGATTCCATGGTTGGCGGA
>CAZHSD010000043.1:0-18392 GCA_964534975.1 uncultured Ottowia sp.
ATTACTTCTTCCTCAAAATCAAGGCAGCGTTTCCCGGAAATCCGTGATGAACCTTAATTTTGCCGGGCTGCAGCTGGCCTCGGCGCTGCCCGCGTCGCCACTCACCGTCGCCTGGCGTGTGAAGAAATTGACAGGCTTTCGCCCCATTACTCCAACGCGATCGGACTGTCACGGGAGGAGAAAATTAATGTAGTAAAAGAGTCAACATTGAATCAGGAGGAGGGAATCCACATGTTTACCGTGAAAGCCGTGCACGCCATGGAAGCGCCGGCGAACCGCTTCCGTTTCTCGGGCGCTGACATCTCGCGCCGGACGCGCGCATCCTGGCGCGCCGGCCTGCTGACACTGGCGCTTGCCGGCCCGGGCGCCGCGTGGGCGGCGGAGGTGGACCTGACGATCGCGGCAACGGTGCCGACCACCACCACGCTGACGCCGTTCACCTATACCGTCACCGTGGGCAATGCGCAGTCGCCGGCGACCACCGCCGTCAACGCGCAACTGGCGCTGCCACTGCCCGCCAACCTGTATGACATCAGCATCGCTGGTGTCGTCGCCAGCGGAGGGGCGGCATGTCCGGCACCGGCCGACTTCGTCGGCGTGCCAGGCGGGCTCAGCACCGGATCGGAGTCGATCACAGCGTCGGTGCCGGTGCTGCCGTCGAACGGCTTCTGCACCGTCACCGTGCAGGCCACGCCGTTGTCGACCAACAGCTACACCCTGGGCGGGCGCATCGATCCGGGGACTGCGGATACCGAGACCCACGACGAGACCAACCAGAGCTGGGGCAACACCGCCACCACCACCTCGATGGTCAAGCTGAAGGTCGACAAGACCATCATCGCGGGGGCGACACGGGGTCCCGGGAACCAATGGACCGGCGCGTACGACACCGACATCACCTACCAGCTGACCTACGAGAACCAGTCGGACCTGGACCTGCCCGTGGGCGCGATGGGCGACACCTGGGAGGACTGGGAGGGCGACTGGTCGCCGCAGGCCCTGCCTGCGTCATCGACGACGACACTGGTGGGCTGCGTCGGCAGCAGCGGCACCGGCTGCCCGGTGGTGACTGCCACTGATTCGACCGACGGCACCGACCTCAACCCGGTGGCCATCGACCTCGCGGGCTTCGTGCTGAAGGCGGGCTCGAGCGTCACCATCACCTATACGCGAAAGTTCCAGCCGCCGCGTTGCGGTGCAGCGGTGATCCATGACGACACCAACTGGCTGATCAACCAGGGCAGCAGCTACATCACGCCGCAGTGGCAGCCCAACAGCAGCTCCGCCGAAGGCGCCGACACCGCCGGCGTCACGCTCAACCTGCCGCTGGCGCCGGCTGGTGAATGTACCGCCATCGGGCTTGGCTGGGATCTGACCAAGACACTCGACTCGGTCAAGGATGCCCAGGACAACGTGAAGTCTTCCGCCGCTCCTTATCAGGTGACCGCGGACGGCGACTCGGTGCATTTCGCCATCGTGATCGACAACAAGGATACGTCGGCGACGCCGGCGGCGGCGACGCCGTTCGGGCTGTGGGACGTGGTCAAGTCCGTGGCCGGCGACACGGCGGTCAGCCCGACCTTCTACCCGGCGGGAACGGTGCAGCAGCAGATCCAGATCGACAGTTGTGAATTCACCGGCACCGGCAGCACCTGCCTGGAGGGCGTATCCAGCTATCCGCATGTGGTGCAGGACTACAGCACCGAGTTCCAGAAGGGCAACTGGGATGCGGTCAAGGTCATGCCCGGCCAGAAAATGACGATCAGGCTGAGCACGCGCTACCGCGTCAGCCCCGAGGTGCGGTGCGTCAACATCGCCGGCCAGGTGAGGAACGAGCTGGGGGTGACGGTGATGGCGGCGCCCGAAGGCTCCGCTTACGAAGGCGATACCTACAAGGAGGTCGTGACGGAGGCCGCCGACATCCTGCCCCACCTGCCGCGCTGCGCCGACATCTCCACCAACAAGACCGTCAGCCCGGTCGACCCGAAGCCGGGCGAGACCGTCACGTTCACGCTGGACTACGTCAACAGCACCGCGCTCACGACGGCCAACCCGTACAACGCGCCACCGTCGCTGACCAATGTCAGCGTCATGGACAGGCTAGGCCCGAACTTCATGCCGCAATCGGTGACCTGCTCCACCGAGCGCGGCACCGCCACGCCGCCGTTGGTCAGCCTGGCCAACATCACCGGCGCCGACCATGTGTTTTCGGCCACCATACCTCGTATCGATCTGGGTGCGGTGGTGCGCTGCGTGGTCACCGGCAGCGTGACGCTGCCGGGCTCCTACCGCAACGTCACCGAAACGGCGCTGGACCTGGCCAGCGGCCTGGTGGATCCGTACCCGGGCAACAACATGTCGTCGGTCAACTACGGCGTCATCGGCCCGATCGTCGGCCTGAGCAAGACGCTGGTGAGCGGCGGCACCGTCGCGGGGGGGCCGGTGCGCTACGCCGTGGTGGTGACCAACGGGGGCGTGGTGCCCGCCGACGGCACCGTCATCAGCGACACGCCGCCGGCGGACATCGCGACCTATGCCTGGACCTGCAGCGCCAGCGGCGGTGCGATGTGCCCGCGCGCGGCCAGCGGCAGCGGCAGCGCCGGCGGTGAGCCGATCCACGAGACCGTGGCGACGTTCCCGGTCGGCTCCTCGCTGACCTACGCCATCAGCGGCGTGCTGAGCAGCACGCCAAGTTCGGCCACGCTCACCAACACGGCGAGCGCTGTGCCGCCCGGCAATTCGTCGTGCCTGCCCGACTACACCGCGCCGCCCTGCGTCGACAGCGCGACGTCCACGCTGTCACGGGTCAATGTCAGCAAGCGCAGCAGCGCCGGCACCGCCGCATTGACCCCGGGCGGCAGCGTGACGTACACGGTGGTGGCCAGCAACCCGGGGCCGGCGGCGGCCGACGGCGCGGCGATCAGCGACCCGGTGCCGGCTGGCATCGCCAGCCAGAGCTGGACCTGCAGCGCGGCGGGCGGCGCCGTGTGTCCGGCGGCCAGCGGCAGCGGCGCCGTCGAGCAGACCATCGCCAGCTTTCCGGCACAGTCGTCGCTGACTTATGAGATCAGCGCCCAGGTGTCGACCACGCCGCCAGCGACGGTGACCAACCGGGCTACCCTGGCGCCGCCTCCCGGCGGTGTTTGCGAGCAGACGGGGCGCGTCGAGCCTTGCGTGGCGACGGTGAGCAACCCGTCGGCCATGCAGGTGGCGATCCGCAAGACCTCCAGCGCGGGCACCGCCGCGCTGACCCCGGGCGGCAGCGTCACCTATACGGTGGTGCTGAGCAACGTCGGCAGCATCGCGGCAGACGGCACACGCGTGGTCGATCCGGTGCCGGACGGCATCGAGGCCCTGGAATGGACTTGCAGCGCCAACGGTGGCGCGGTGTGCCCGGCCGCATCGGGCAGCGGCGTGCTCGACCAGCTGATCGCGGATTTCCCGGCCGGCTCCAGCCTGAGCTTCATCCTGACGGGCCGGGTCAGCGCCGAACCGCCGCCCACGGTGGTCAACACCGCAACCGCCACGCCGCCGCCAGGCGGGAGCTGCGTGTCGAGCGATCCGGTGGCGCCGTGCGCGGCCACGGTCAGCAACCCATCGGCCAGCGGCGCGACGGTGACGCCGGTGCCGGTGGATCATCCCTGGATGCTGGCGACCCTGCTGGCGCTGCTGGCGGTCACCGGTGGGGGCTTCGTGCGGCGCTGGCGTGGTCGCCCGTCGGCATGATGTCGCCGCGTCTGCCGTCGGCCTGAGACAATCGCCGGGCGCCGTCCGCGCGTCCCGTGATGAACCGACTGCATCTTTTCCTGCCCTGCGCCGCCGGCGTGGAGGAATTCCTGGCCGACGAGGTGCATGGCCTCACCGGTCTGGTCGGCCAGGACCTGCTCAGCGTGCGCGGCGGCGTGCGGGTGCGCGGCGACTGGGCCACGGCCATGCGCCTCAATCTGTGGAGCCGGCTGGCGCAGCGCGTGCTGATCGAACTGGCGCAGGCGCCGTACCGCCACGAACAGGACTTGTACGAACTGGCGGCGGGTCTGGCCTGGGAGGACTGGTTCGACCCGCGCCAGACGTTTCGCGTCGATCTGACGGCGCAGGCCAGCCCGCTCAAGAGCCTGAATTTCGCCACCCTGCGCATCAAGGACGGGGTGGCCGATCGCTTCCGGGCGCAGGCCGGCGGCGTGCGGCCCAGCATCGACACGCAGCGGCCCGAGGTGCGCGTGCAGGCGCACCTGACGGCGACGCACGCCACGCTCTACATCGACACCAGCGGCGAGCCCTTGTTCAAGCGCGGCTGGCGCCAGGACAAGGGCGACGCGCCGCTGAAGGAGACGCTGGCCGCCGCCATGCTGGCCGCCAGCGGCTGGTGGCGCCCGGCCGAGCGGCAGGTGGCCGATCTGCCGCTGTATGACCCCTGCTGCGGCAGCGGCACCATCGTCATCGAGGCAGCGCAGTTGCGGCTTGGCCTGCCGCCCGGCGGGCAGCGGCGCTTTGCCTTCGAGCGCCTGCGACCGTTCGAGCCCGCGGCATGGCGCGCGCTGAAGGATGAGGCCGTGACGCGGCGTTCGGTGAGCACGCCGGACGCGGCCGCAAGTCCTGCGGTGCAGGTGTTCGGCAGCGATGTCGCCCACCGCATGGTCGACTTTGCCCAGCGCAACGCCGCGCGCGCCGGTGTCGCGCATGCCGTGCAACTGCGCGGCGGCGACGCGCTGCAACGCCTGCCGCCGAGCGCGCGGCCGGGCGTGCTGCTGATGAACCCGCCGTACGGCGAGCGCATCGCCGCCGCCGGTGTGGCCGGCGGCAAGGCGCGCGGCCGCGAGGCGTTCCAGGCCGGCGCGCTGGCGCGCCAGCGCGGCGGTGCCACCGATGCCGCCGCGCCCGACGCCGGCGACGAATTCTTTGCCCGCCTGGCCGCGCACTGGAAAAGCCATTACGGCGGCTGGACCGCCTGGCTGCTGACGCCCGACCTCAAGCTGCCCAGCCGCCTGCGGCTGAAGGAGTCGCGCCGCGTGCCGCTGTGGAACGGGCCGATCGAGTGCCGCCTGTTTCGCTTCGACCTGACGGCGCGCCAGAGTGATCCGCCGCCGGCGTCTGATGCGCCAGCGCCGCGGGCCTGAACGCAGGCGCGGGTGCGGATGCGGGCAGCCACCGCCGCGAGCGCATGGTCGGGCGCTGCGCCGATCGTCATCGACACCAATTGCGTGCTCGATCTGCTGGTGTTCCAGGATGCCGAGGTGGTGGCGTTGCACGCGGCGCTGAGGGCTGGGCGCTTGCGCTGGTTCGCCACCCCGGCCATGCGCGATGAACTGGCGCGGGTGCTGGACTATCCGCAGATCGCGCCGCACCTCGCGGCGGCGAGGCTGCACGCCGGTGCCGTATTGGCCGCCTTCGATGACCGCGTGCTCGCCGTCGACGCGCCGCGAGCTGCGCCGGTGCGCTGCCGCGATCCGGACGACCAGATGTTCATCGATCTGGCGGTGCACCTGCGTGCCGGCCTGCTCAGCAAGGATGCCCGGGTGCTCGGCCTGGCGCGGCGGCTGGCGCCCTGGGGCGTGACCGTCGCGCGCCGCTGGCCGGACGACATCCGCGGCGCTGCTGGGGCGGTCGGAACCAGCCCGACATCGGCCGGCTAGACTTGCCTGACTCGCGATTCAGGAGCCGTTCATGTCCGCCAGCACCGCGCCCTTCAAGCTCACCTACTCCACCATGTTCAACCCGCCGCCCGAACTGCACGCGCAGTTCGATGCGGCGCTCGCGGCCTTCAGGCGCGACGCCATGGGACGCGACTGGCCGCAGTGGATCGGCGGGCAATCGGTGGCGGGCAGCCACTTCATCGAGCAGCGCTCGCCGATCCACCAGGGCTGGCTGATCGGCCGCTTCGCCGAGGGCGGCGCCGAGGACGTCGACCGCGCCGTGCGGGCGGCGCGCGCGGCCTGGCCGGGCTGGGCTGCGACGCCGTGGCGCGAGCGCGTGGCCCTGTTGCGCCGCGCCGCGCGCCTGATCGAGGAGCGCGTGTACGCGATCAGCGCGGTGGTGGCACTGGAGGTCGGCAAGAACCGCATGGAGTCGATCGGCGAAGTGCAGGAAACGGCCGACCTGATCGACTGGTATTGCGACCAGATGGAGGCCAACGAGGGCTTCGAGCGGGCGCTGCCGGACGACCCGCTGCCGAATTTCCGCAGCCACAACCGCACCGTGCTGCGGCCCTACGGCGTGTGGGCGGTGATCGCGCCGTTCAATTTCCCGTTCGCGCTGGCGGGCGGTCCGCTCGGGCCGGCATTGGTCGCCGGCAACACGGCGGTCTTCAAGTGCTCGCCGGAGACCTCGCTGTCGGGCTGGCTGCTGCTGGAATGCCTGCGCGATGCCGGCCTGCCGCCGGGCGTGATCAACTTCGTCACCGGCGGCGACGACACCGGCCGCGCGCTGGTGCAGCACCCGCAGGTGGCCGGCATCACCTTCACCGGCTCGCACGCGGTCGGCATGCAGATCCTGCGCCAGAACGCGCAGGGGCGCTATCCGAAGCCCTGCATCACCGAGATGGGCGGCAAGAACGCCACCATCGTCAGCCGCCACGCCGACCTCGAGCGCGCGGCGCTGGGCATTCTGCGCTCGGCCTTCGGGCTGTCGGGACAGAAGTGCTCGGCCTGCTCGCGCGTGTATGTCGAGCGGCCGCTGGCCGAGGCGCTGCGCGAGCGCCTGGTGCAACTGACGCGCGAGATCGCCGTTGGCGACCCGACACAGCAGGCCAACTGGATGGGGCCGGTGATCGACCGCGCGGCCTACCAGCGCTATGCGCGCCTGGCGGAGCACCTGCGCCAGGCCGGCCGCATCGACACCGGCGGCGAGTGGCTGACCGAAGGCGAGCTGGCGCACGGCTTCTTCGTCGCGCCCACGGTGGCGCGCGCGCCGCTCGAGGATGCTGCCTGGGTGGATGAGCACTTCCTGCCGGTGGTGCTGGTGGGCGAGGTTGATTCGGTCGACGAGGGCATCGCGCGCGCCAACGCCAGCGACTATGGCCTGACGGCGGGCTTCTACGGTGCGGCCGACGAGGTGCCGCACTTCCATGAGCACATCGAGGCCGGTGTCACCTACGCCAACCGCCCGCAGGGCGCGACCACTGGCGCCTGGCCGGGCTACCAGCCCTTCGGCGGCTGGAAGGGCAGCGGCAGCACCGGCAAGGCGATCGGCTCGTTTCACTACCTGCAGCAGTACCTGCGCGAGCAGTCGCGCACGGTGGTCGAGTGAATCAGACGGATCGCCCGTCAGGAATGCTGAAGCTGCGCTCCTTACCGCAGCGGCGCGGAGGACGCAGAGCATCCGCAGAGGAAACAATGGTTTCTTCCTCGCTGCCAACCTCGATGCTGTCTGCGCCTATGCGCTGAAGGATCTCCAGTCTTTGGCTGGCGATCGGGGAAACAAAAAACGGACCCGAGGGTCCGCTTCCTGCTGCCCGACGCGCGCGTCAGAGCGACTTCTTCAGCGCCGCGCCGATTTCGCCGACGATGCCGCGCCGGAACAGCAGCACGCAGATGACGAAGATCACGCCCTGCACCACGGTGACCCAGGCGCCCAGCTGCGCCAGGTAGTTCTGCATGGTGACGATCACGGCGGCGCCGACCACCGGGCCGAAGATGGTGCCCATGCCGCCCAGCAGGGTCATCAGCACCACCTCGCCCGACATGCCCCAGTAGACGTCGGTCAGCGACGCCAGCTGGAACACGATCGCCTTGGTGGCACCCGCCAGCCCCGACAGCGCGCCCGACAGGATGTAGGCGTAGAGCTTGAACTTGTCGGCGTCGTAGCCTAGAGACACAGCGCGCGGCTCGTTCTCGCGGATCGCCTTCAGCACCTGGCCGAAGGGCGAATGGATGATGCGGTAGATCAGCAGGAAGCCGCCCAGGAAGATCGCCAGCACGAAGGTGTACATGGCGGTCGTGTTGGACAGATCGATCAAACCGAACAGGTGCCCGCGCGGCACCGCCTGGATGCCGTCCTCGCCGCCGGTGAAGGGCGCCTGCAGGCTGAAGAAAAACACCATCTGCGCCAATGCCAGCGTGATCATGGCGAAATAGATGCCCTGGCGTCGGATGGCCAGCTTGCCGGTCACCCAGCCGAGCGCCGTGGCGCACAGGGTGGCGAAGGCGATCGCGAGTTCGGGCGTCAGGCCCCACACCTTGGCCGAATGCGCGGCGGCGTAGCCGGCGCCGCCCAGGAACATGGCGTGGCCGAAGGACAGCAGGCCGCCGAAGCCCAGCAGCAGGTTGAAGGCGCAGGCGAACAGCGCGAAGCACATCACCTTCATCATGAACACCGGATAGATGCCCATCAGCGGCGCCAGCGCGAAGAACGCCGCCATCAGGATGAACACGATCTGGTGCGTGCGCGCCGGGTCGCTGGCGCTGGCCACGGGTGTCGGCGCGGTGGCCGGAACGGGAGTCGATGCGGTGGTGGCCATGGCTTACTTCTGGGTCCCGAACAGGCCTGCCGGACGGATCAGCAGCACGATGGTCATGATGACGAAGATGACGGTGGTGGAGGCCTCGGGGTAGAACACCTTGGTCAGGCCCTCGATCAGGCCGAGGCCGAAGCCGGTGACGATGGCGCCCATGATCGAGCCCATGCCGCCGATCACGACGACGGCGAACACCACGATGATCAGGTTGGCGCCCATGCCCGGGCTGACCTGGTAGATCGGCGCCGCCATCACGCCGGCCAGCGCGGCCAGGCCGACGCCGAAGCCGTAGGTCAGGGTGATCATGCGCGGCACGTTGATGCCGAAGGCCTGCACCAGCTGCGGATTCTCGGTGGCGGCGCGCAGGTAGCCGCCTAGCTTGGTGCGCTCGATCACGAACCAGGTGGTCAGGCAGATCACCAGCGAGGCGATGATCACCCAGCCGCGGTAGATCGGCAGGAACATGAAGCCCAGGTTGGTGCCACCCTGCAGTTGCGAGGGCATCGAGTAGGGCAGGCCGGTGGCGCCGAACTCGTTGCGGAACACGCCCTCGATGATCAGCGCCAGGCCGAAGGTCAGCAGCAAGCCGTACAGGTGATCCAGCTTGTACAGGCGCACCAGCATGGTGCGCTCGATGAACAGGCCGGTGGCGCCGACGATGATCGGCACGATCAGCAGCGACCACCAGTAGCCCAGCCCCAGCTTGTTGAGCAGCAGGTAGGCGCCGAAGGCGCCCAGCATGTACTGGGCGCCGTGGGCGAAGTTGATGATGTTGAGCAGGCCGAAGATCACGGCCAGCCCGAGCGACAGCAGGGCGTAGAACGAGCCATTGATGAGGCCGATGAGCAACTGCCCCATCATGGCCTGGATCGGGATACCGAAGATTTCCATGCTAAGTCTTTGCCTTGCCGTCGCTTGCTGTCGCCGTGCTGCTTACTTCTTGGCCACCAGCGGGCAGTTGCCCTGGTCGAGCGGGCGGAACGCCTGATCGGCCGGGATGGTCTGCACCAGCTTGTAGTAGTCCCAGGGCGCCTTCGACTCGCTGGGCGTCTTGACCTCGAACAGGTAGGCCGGGTGGATCTTGCGGCCATCGGCGCGGATCACGCCCTTGCCGAACAGCGGATCGTCGGTCGGCAGCTCCTTCATCTTGGCCACCACCTTGGCGCCATCGCTGTCTTCCTTGAGCGCTTCGACCGCCTTCAGGTAGTGCAGCAGCCCGGCGTAGACGCCTGCCTGCACCATGGTCGGCATCTTGCCGCCGTGCAGCGCGCCGAAGCGCTTGGACCAGGCGCGCGTGGAATCGTTGAGATCCCAGTAGAAGGTTTCCGTCAGCTGCAGGCCCTGCGCCGTCTGCAGGCCCAGGCCGTGGATGTCGCTGATGAACACCAGCAGGCCGGCCATCTTCTGGCCGCCCTTGACGATGCCGAACTCGGCCGCCTGCTTGATCGAGTTGATGGTGTCGCCGCCGGCGTTGGCCAAGCCGATGACCTTGGCCTTGGACGACTGTGCCTGCAGCAGGAAGGACGAGAAGTCCTGCGTGTTCAGCGGCACCTTGACGTCGCCCAGCACCTTGCCGCCGGAGGCCTTCACCACCGCCGAGGTGTCGCGCTCGAGCGCGTGGCCGAAGGCGTAGTCGGCGGTCAGGAAGAACCAGCTGTCGCCACCGCTCTTGACCACCGCGCTGCCGGTGCCGTGCGCCAGCATCCAGGTGTCATAGGTCCAGTGCACGGTGTTGGGCGTGCAGGCCTTGCCGGTCAGGTCCGATGTGCCGCCGGTGGAGTTGACCATGATCTTGTTCTTGTCCTTGACGATCTCGTTGACCGCCAGGGCCACCGACGACGTCGGTACGTCGAGGATCATGTCGACGCCTTCGGAGTCGATCCACTTGCGCACCACGCTGGCGCCGACGTCCGGCTTGTTCTGGTGGTCGGCGGAGACGATCTCGACCTTCAGCTTGGAACCCGTGGCCTTGGCGTAATCCTCGACCGCCATCCTGGCGGCGACCACCGAACCCGGGCCCGACAGATCGGCGTAGGGACCGGACATGTCGCTGAGCACGCCGACCTTGACGACGTCGCCCGAGATTTGTGCCTGCGCCAGGCCGGCACCGGCCAGGCCGAGCCCGGCCAGCAGAGTGCAAAGCAGTGTGTGTTTCATCGAGACCTCTCCTTCAAGTCATGTTCTGTGAACCGAACGGCCGGACCGGCCTATTTCTTGGCCACCAGCGGGCAGTTGCCCTGGTCCATCGGGCGGAACGCCTTGTCGGCCGGGATCGTCTGCACCACCTTGTAGTAGTCGTACGGACCCTTGGACTCGCTCGGTGCCTTGACTTCAAACAGGTACACCGGGTGGATCTTGCGACCATCCGCGCGCACCTCGCCCTTGCCGAACAGCGGGTCATCGGTGGGCAGCTCCTTCATCTTGGCCACCACCTTGGTGCCGTCGTCGGTGCCGGCCGCTTCCACTGCCTTCAGGTAGTGCAGCACGCTGGCATAGACGCCGGCGTGGTCGGACGAGGGGTACTTGCCGCCGTGCTGCGCGGCGAAGCGCTTGGCCCAGGCGCGGCTGGAGTCGTTCAGGTCCCAGTACCAGGACTCGGTGATCTGCAGGCCCTGCGCGGCATTCAGGCCCAGGCCATGCACGTCGGGCAGGAACACCAGCAGGCCGGCCAGCTTCTGGCCGCCCTTGACGATGCCGAACTCGGCCGCCTGCTTGATCGAGTTGATGGTGTCGCCGCCGGCGTTGGCCAAGCCGATGACCTTGGCCTTGGACGACTGTGCCTGCAGCAGGAAGGACGAGAAGTCCTGCGTGTTCAGCGGCACCTTGACGTCGCCCAGCACCTTGCCGCCGGAGGCCTTCACCACCGCCGAGGTGTCGCGCTCGAGCGCGTGGCCGAAGGCGTAGTCGGCGGTCAGGAAGAACCAGCTGTCGCCGCCAGCCTTCACCACCGCGCTGCCGGTGCCGTTGGCCAGCATCCAGGTGTCGTACAGCCAGTGCACGGTGTTGGGCGAGCAGTCCTTGCCGGTCAGGTCGGAGCTGGCGGCGCCGGTGTTGACGAAGGCCTTGCCCTTTTCCTTGGTGACCTGGTTGATCGCCAGCGCCACCGACGAGGTCGGCACGTCCGAGATCATGTCGACGCCGTCGGTGTCGTACCACTTGCGGGCGATGCTGGAGCCGACGTCGGGCTTGTTCTGGTGGTCGGCGGAAACCACTTCGACCTTCAGGCCCGCCTTGGAGGTCTTCTGGAAGTCCTCCACCGCCAGCTTGGCGGCCGTGACGGACCCCGGGCCGCCGATGTCGGCATACAGGCCCGACATGTCGTTCATCACGCCGATGCGGACCACGTTGTCCGAGATCTGCGCCTGCGCGACGCCGGCGCCGACCAGGCCGATGCCCGCGATCAGGCTGCTCAGCAGTTTGCGTTTCATAGGGAACTCTCCTTCGGTTAGGTTACAGCCACAAGAAAATCTAGACGCCGAGGTACTCGCGCAGCATGTCCGAGTTGTCGTGCAATTCGGCGGCGCTGAGTTCGCGCACGATCAGGCCACGCTCCATGATGTAGAAGCGGTCGGCCAGGGGCGCGGCAAAGCGGAAGTTCTGCTCCACCATCAGCACCGTGAAGCCGCGTGCGCGCAGTTCGCGGATCATGCGCGCCAGCGCCTGCACGATGACCGGGGCCAGCCCTTCCGAGATCTCGTCCAGCAGCAGGATCTTGGCGCCGGTGCGCAGGATGCGCGCCACCGCAAGCATCTGCTGCTCGCCGCCCGACAGGCGTCCGCCGGGACTGTTGCGACGCGTCTGCAGGTTGGGAAACATGGCGTAGATCTCGTCCACGCCCATGCCGCCCGCCGCCACCTCGGGCGGCAGCAGCAGGTTCTCCTGGCAGGTCAGCGAGGTCATGATGCCGCGCTCTTCGGGGCAGTAGCCGACACCCAGGCGCGCGATGTGGTGCGGTGCCAGGTTGACGGTTTCCTTGCCCTGCACCTGGATCGAACCGGTGCGCTTGCCGACCAGGCCCATGATGGCGCGCAGCGTGGTGGTGCGGCCGGCGCCGTTGCGGCCCAGCAGGGTGACGACCTCGCCCGGCATGACCTCGAGGTTGACGCCGTGCATGATGTGCGATTCGCCATACCAGGAATGCACGTCCTTGAGGCGGATGGCGGGGGTGGATGCGGTGTTCATGGCGTCAGTGATTCTTCAGGAGACGCACGGCGCGTGAATCCGCGGCCGCGGCAGCGCAAGCGTGTTCAATGGACGCCCTGCAGTTCTTCGTCGGTGCTGCCCATGTAGGCTTCCAGCACCTGCGGATCGCGCGAGACTTCCTCGTACGGGCCCTCGGCGATGACCTCGCCGAACTGCAGCACGGTGATGATGTCGGCGATCTTGCCGACCACGCCCATGTTGTGCTCGACCATCAGGATGGTGCGGTTGGCGGCCACCTTCTTGATCAGGTCGGTGACCATCTCGACGTCCTCATGGCCCATGCCCTGGGTCGGCTCGTCCAGCAGCATCAGCTTGGGGTCCATCGCCAGCGTGGTGGCGATCTCCAGTGCGCGCTTGCGGCCGTAGGGCAGATCCATCGCCGTCACGTGGGCGAAGTCGGCCAGGCCGACATGGTCCAGCAGTTCCATGCAGCGGGCGTTGAGCTGCGTGAGCGTGCGCTCGGATTTCCAGAAACTGAACGCCGTGCCCAGCTGCTGCTGCAGCGCCACGCGCACGTTCTCCAGCACGCTCATGTTTGGGAAGGTCGAGGAGATCTGGAACGAGCGCACGATGCCGCGGCGCGCGATGTCGGCCGGCTTCTCGCGCGTGATGTCCTGGCCGTCGAACAGGATCTGGCCGCGCGTCGGCTCCAGGAACTTGGTCAGCAGGTTGAAGCAGGTGGTCTTGCCGGCGCCGTTGGGGCCGATCAGCGCGTGGATGGTGCCGCGTCGCACCTTGAGGTCGACGCCGTTGACGGCGACGAAGCCCTTGAACTCCTTGACGAGCCCGCGCGTCTCCAAAATGATGTCCGAACCCATGCGACCTGCCGCGTCCTGGCTGCTGTGAAACCAAAGAATTATGGGTTCCGCGCAAACGCCGGTCGGTAGGGGTTTTCACCCGGCGGGCGTCGGCCGCCCGTGAAGCTGTTCACGTTCGCCGCCGCCGGGCGCGGGCCGCGCGGCGGCTCAGGGACTTCCCTCTGTGGCGCCGCGCCGCGTTCTCACATACTGCCCAATTTTGTAACTTCACAAGGGACAAGCCCATGAACTTTCGCCCCCTCGCGCTGGCCGTGCTGGCCGCCTGCTGCGCGCTGCCGCTGCAGGCCAAGACCTTCAAGTGGGCCAGTGCCAGCGACATTCCGACGCTGGACATCCACTCGCAGAACAACGCGCTCGGCAACGGGGTGCACGCGGCCATCTACGAGTCGCTGGTGTACTACAACAGCAAGACCTTCAAGCTCGAGCCCATGCTGGCGACGGCATGGAAGCAGGTCAGCCCGACCCAAGTGCAGTTCACCCTGCGCCAGGGCGTGAAGTTCAGCGACGGCAGCGCGCTGACCGCCGAGGACGTCAAGTACTCGATCGAGCGCGCCATGGCCAAGACCTCGAACTACAACGTCTACACCCAAGGCATCGACAAGGTGGTGGCCAGCGGTGACACCGTCGACGTGTTCACCAAGACACCCAACCCGGTGCTGCTGAACCAGCTCACCGAGCTGCGCATCATGAGCCGCGCCTGGGCCGAGAAGAACAACTCGCTCGACCCCAAGGACATCAAGACCAAGGAAGAAAGCTACGCCCACCGCAACGCGATGGGCACCGGCCCCTTCATGGTCAAGGAGTGGCAGCCCGACCAGCGGCTGGTGATGGTCGACAACCCCAACTGGTGGGGCCACGCCGCCAAGGCCAAGCCGGGCAACGTGACCGAGATCGTCTACACCCCGATCAAGTCCGAGGCCACGCGCATGGCGGCGCTGCTGTCGGGCGAGGTGGATCTGGTGCTGGACCCGACGCCACAGGACCTGCAGCGGGTGCAGAACAACCAGGCGCTGAAGGTGGTGACCGGCCCCGAGAACCGCACCATCTTCTTCGGCATGGACCAGCACCGTGACGAACTGCCGGGCTCCAACGTCAAGGGCAAGAACCCGCTCAAGGACCAGCGCGTGCGCCAGGCGCTGTACCAGGCGATCGACATGGCGTCGATCCACAAGGTGGTGATGCGCGGCCTGAGCCAGAACACCGGCACGCTGATCGCGCCGCAGGTCAACGGCTGGACCAAGCGCGCCGATCAGCGCTATCCGTACGACGCCGCGGCGGCGCAGAAGCTGCTGCAGGAGGCCGGCTACCAGGACGGCTTCGAGGTCGACTTCGCCTGCCCCAACAACCGCTACATCGCCGACGAGCGCATCTGCCAGGCGGTGGCCGCGATGTGGGCCAAGGTCGGCGTCAAGGCCAAGCTGCGCACGCTGCCGCTGGTGACCTACTTCCCGATGATCCAGCGCCACGAGGCCAGCATCTACATGCTGGGCTGGGGCGTGCCCACCTTCGACGCGCTCTACAGCCTGCAGTCGCTGGTGCGCAGCGTGGGCGCCGGCGGCGACGGCAACTACAACGTCGGCCGCTACTCCAACCCGCAGATGGACGCGCTCATCGAGCGCATCAAGGTCGAAACCGACCAGAAGAACCGCAACGAGCTGATCGAGCGCGCTCTGCTCCTGGAGCACCAGGACGTCTCGCACCTGCCGCTGCACAACCAGGTGATCCCCTGGGCCATGAAGCAGGGCGTCGACGTGGTGCACCGCGCCGACAACCGGCTCGACTGGCGGCTGATCACGCTGAAGTGATCGGCTTGATGCTGTGATTCCAGTGCGCCGCTGCCGCACCGGCGGCGCACTGGCAGGGAAGCGCAGGGCTTGTCTGCGCCTCAAACCGTTGTTCAGGCGGGCGCTGCCAGCGTCAGCCGCAACAGGCGCTGCAAGGCCCATCGAACCGTCTGCGCCCGCACCGCGGCGCGGTCGCCGTCGAACACTTGCCGCTCCGCGTGCGTGGCGCCTGCGACGCACCAGCCGAACCACACCGTGCCCACCGGCTTGTCAACGCTGCCACCGGTGGGGCCGGCGATGCCGGTGACGGCGACGCTGAGCTGGGCGCGCGAGCGGGCCAGCGCAGCTTCGGCCATGGCCCGCGCCACCGGCTCGCTGACCGCGCCATGCGCGTCGATGAGCTCGGCCGGCACGCCCAGCAGCTCGGTCTTGGCGGTATTGCTGTAGGTCACGAAGCCGCGTTCGAACCAGTCGCTGGAACCGGCCAGCTCGGTGCAGGCGGCGGCGATCAGGCCGCCGGTGCAGCTCTCGGCGCTGGCCAGCATCCAGCCGCGCGCGCGCAGCGCGTCGGCGAGCGGCGCGAGGATGTCCCGGATCTCAGTTGCCGGCATGCCACAGCGCGATGATCAGCAGCGCGCAGAACGCCGCCACCAGGTCGTCCAGCAGGATGCCGAAGCCGCCCTTGCAGCCGCGCGCGCCGTGCAACAGGCGGTCGGCCCAGCCGATTGGGCCGGGCTTGACGGCATCAAAGAAGCGAAACAGGGCGAAGGCGACGAACTGCGCCCACAGGCTGGCGGGTAGCAGCAGCCACAGGATGATCCAGAAGGCGACGATCTCGTCGGCGACGATGGCGCTCGGGTCAGCCAGGCGCAGGTGCTGCGCCGTCACCGTGCAGGCCCACCAGGAAATCGGCAGCGCCAGCGCCAGCAACCCGCCAAGCTGGGCGGGGTTGAGCCACAGACCCAGCACGACCCAGGCCAGCCAGGCCCACAGCGTGCCTACCGTGCCGGGTGCGACGGGCGACAGGCCGGCGCCGAAGCCAAGCGCCACCCAGTGCGCCGGGTGGCTGCGCATGAAACGGGCGCTCGGCCGCACGGCACCCGCCGGCGGCGGCCCATCGCCGCGCGATGTCGGCTCCAGGGGCGTGGGTTGCGCAGACGCGGACGGGCGGGTGCCTGGCGGGCGCGGTGACTCGATGGCGCGCGCCTCGACGTCGCTCACATCGTCGCGCGGCGTGTCGGCGAGCGTCAAGTGACGGACCTCCGAGTCGGCGCCCGCGGAGGTGACGGCATCGCCTGTGCCACGCTCATGGCCGCTCGCGCAGCTGCGTGTCCTTGGGCCAGCTGATCAGGTGTTCGGCGCTGAAGCGCTGGCTGGCGCCGGCGGCGAGCGACTGCTCCCACAGCACGCTGCCGGGCTGCTCGTTCCACGCCTGGGTCACGGGCGTCGGCTGGTAGCGTGACTCGACCCGCACATCCTCGTGCTCGGACACCGGCGCCGCGTCGAGCACCTGCAGCGTGATGGCGTCGCGATGGCGGTTCTCCACCGTGAACAGGCGGCTCACGCGGCGCTGGTGGCGGCTGGCGATGAAGCCGCCGCTGCCCTCGGTCTGGCTCGGTTGCTCGATGCGCACGTTGACCAGTTCGTCGCGCCCGAAGGCCAGGCCGCTGTGGCCCAGTTGCGCCGCATCGAAGCGCCCGCCGCCGACATAGGCGCCGTCGCGGTAGAGCTTGACCGGGCCAGCCGGCCACACCCCGGACGGCGGCGTGACGTCGGCGACCAAGTAGGCGCTGGCATCCTGCGCCGGCGTGGTGCGCACGCGCAGCACGGTATCCAGCGCATGCTGATCGAGCGACAGCGTGACGCGCTGTGCGCCGGACGGTACGCTGATGCGCTGCGGCACCACGAACTCGGTGGCGAAGCCCTTGTCGAAAACGCTGACATCGAAGCTGGGCTCGTCATCGGTGGTCTCCGCCACGCGCGCCATCGAGGTATCCGCCATCATGGGCGCCGGCGCCTTCATCGCCGCGGGCGCCGGCGGCGCTGCGGGCGGCTGAATGCCGACACGCCACGGCCGAGGCAGAGGCCCCTGGGTGGCGGCGCCCGGCTGGCCGGTCGAGAGCGTGAGCTGCACGCCGCTCCAGTCCTCGCCCGTGGCCTGTGCCACCTGGGCCTGCCGCTCCAGCCGCACCTGCCGGCTCGCGCTGTCCAGGGTGGCGCGGTAGCTGGGTTGCCAGCTGGGGCCGCGCACCTGGTAGCTCAGGCGCAGTTCGCCGCCCTGCGGTGCCGACAGGCTGACCTGCACGGTGCTGACGCGCGCCTCCTTGGCCCCCGCGCGATCGCGCTCGGCCAGCAGCGGCTTGAGTTCGTCTTCCAGCGTCTCCTGCTGGCGCTTGATCTGGTGCTGTCGCATCAGCGCCTGTTGCGCGCCCTGGCGCAGTGCCTGTGCCGTGGTACCGATCTGTGCTGCCGCACTGCCGCGCGAGTCGGCGCCGTTGGTGGCGTGCTCGAAGCTCTTGAAATAGCCGGTCGCGTAGCCGATGCCGGCGCTTTCGGCCTGCAGCATGGCGATCTGATCCTCCAGCGCGCGAATGCGATCGTCGAGCGGACTCGCGCAGGCCTCGCCCAGCAGTTCCCGCGCCTGCTGGCGCACCGCCAGTTCGCCGATGCGCACGCCGGCGTCGCCGCCGACCTGCAAGCTACCGGCATCCAGGCCCGCGGGCAGGCAGGTGAACTGGGCCTGACGTGCGCCGGGCGCGAGGCGCAGGGCGCGCTCCACGGTGGCGCTGCCAGGGTAGAGCTTGACCTGCGTGATGCGGGAGCTGGCTTCCGCGGACTGCGCCCAGGCGGTGAGCGGCGCGCTCAGCCAGGCCATGACGGCGCTCATGGCAACGGCGGCGCAGACGCGAACACGGGGCATCGGTATCTTCAGGGACAGCACGTTCGGCGATCCTACCAGCGGTGCCCGGCATGCTGCGCACATCGCGCCTCGCCTGTGCCGACGAACTGCCGGGTCAGCGGCAGCGCCGGCGGGTCAAAAACGCCAGGCCGCCGCGGCCCGACCGTGCCGACGGGCACGAGGCGCTGCCCGACCCGGGGAGTCGTGCCGCGCCTCGCGGGGGCGGGCGCCCGGCTTTC
>CAZHSD010000044.1:0-16798 GCA_964534975.1 uncultured Ottowia sp.
ATCTTGGCTCCATTCTCAATCGAAGGAGCCTCCTCAAAATCCGGGGCGGTTCACTGTTTCCCGAAGGCCTTCCTTTTGATACGCCGAAGCCAACGCGCTTGATCAGACGAATCTTGCAGCTAGCTACAGATCCGAACGAGCAACAAATTGTCCTGGACTTCTTCGCAGGGAGCGGAACGACAGGACATGCCGTGCTTGAGCAGAATGCAAGCGACGGCGGCAGTCGGCGATTCCTTCTTGTGCAGCTTCCTGAGCCGATCACTGGAGGGGCATTTCCGACGATCGCCCACGTTGCTCGGGAGCGGGTCAAGCGCGTCTCAAAGAAGCTGGCCGGCTCTGCACAAGACGTAGGCTTCAGAAGCTATCGCCTCGATTCCTCGAACATCCGGGCATGGAACCCGGCTTCAAGCGGAATGGCGGAGACTCTGATCTCCCATATCGACCATCTGCTGCCCGACCGCACGGACGACGACGTTCTGGCCGAGCTTTTGCTGAAGCTCGGTCTCGACCTTTGCGTGCCAACGCAGGCCCGAACCACCGCGGGCAAGCAGCTCCGGAGCGTTGCTGGGGGCGTGCTCATCGCCTGCCTGGATCCACAGATTCAGGCAGGCGATGTCGAGCCCCTCGCCCAGGGCATCATTGCCTGGCACAAGGAGCTGGCGCCGGCCGGTGACAGCACGTGCGTGTTCCGCGACAGCGCCTTCGCCGACGACGTAGCCAAAACCAACATGGCCGCGATCCTGGAGCAGAACGGCATCTCCAACGTGCGCAGTCTGTGAGGCCGATGCGATGAAGCTTCACTTCGAGCCCAACCTGGACTACCAGCTCCAGGCCATCGAGTCGGTCTGCGACCTGTTCCGAGGCCAGGAGATCTGCCGCACCGAGTTCACCGTCACCATGAAGCTGCCCGACCAGCAGCTGACGCTGGGCGTGGCCGACACCGACAAGGGCCTGGGCAACCGCCTGACCCTGGTGGATGACCAGCTGCTGGACAACCTGCGCAGCGTGCAGCTGCGCAACGGCCTGGCGCCGTCGAGCACGCTGGCGTCCGGCGACTTCACAGTCGAGATGGAGACCGGCACCGGCAAGACCTACGTCTACCTGCGCACGATCTTCGAGCTGAACAAGCGCTACGGCTTCACCAAGTTCGTCATCGTGGTGCCGTCGGTGGCCATCAAGGAAGGCGTCTACAAGTCGCTGCAAATCACCGAGGAGCACTTCAAGAGCATGTATGCCGGCGTGCCGGTGGACTTCTTCCTGTACGACTCCAGCAAGCTGGGCCAGGTGCGCAACTTCGCCACCAGCGCCACCATCCAGATCATGGTGGTGACGGTGGGCGCCATCAACAAGAAGGAGGTGAACAACCTCTACAAGGACAGCGAGAAGACTGGCGGCGAGAAGCCCATCGACCTCATCCGCGCCACGCGCCCCATCGTCATCGTGGACGAGCCGCAGAGCGTGGACGGCGGCCTCAGCGGCGCCGGCAAGGCCGCGCTGGATGCGATGAACCCGCTGTGCACCCTGCGCTACTCGGCCACCCACGCCAACAAGCACCACATGGTGTACCGCCTGGATGCCGTGGATGCCTACGAGCGCAAGCTGGTCAAGCAGATTGAGGTGGCAGCGGCCACCATCGAGGACGCCTTCAACAAGCCCTACGTGCGGCTGCTGGAGGTGAGCAACAAGAAGGGCATCTCGGCCAAGGTGGAACTCCACGTTCAGACGGCAACCGGCGCCAAGCCGCAGGTGCTGACCGTCAACGACGGCGACGACCTGGAGCAGCTGGCCAAGCGGGCGGTGTACGCCGACTTCCGTGTCGGTGAGATCAACACCGCCAAGGGCGAAGAGTTCATGGAGCTGCGCTACCCCGGCGGCGAGGTCTACCTGGCCCTGGGGCAGGCCCACGGCGAGGTCGACGCCCTGGCCGTGCAGCGCGAGATGATCCGGCGGACCATCAAGGAGCACCTGGAGAAGGAGAAGCTGCTGCGGCCCAAGGGCATCAAGGTGCTGTCGCTGTTCTTCATCGAGTCAGTGGCCCGCTACCGCCAGTACGACAAGGACGGCAACCCGGTGAAGGGGGACTACGCCCGCATCTTCGAGGAAGAGTATCGGCGCGCGGCCAAGCTGCCGGCCTTCCAGAGCCTGTTCGGCGAGGTGGATCTGGCCCAGGAAGCCGCCGCCGTGCACGACGGCTACTTCTCCATCGACAAGAAGGGCCGCTGGGCCGACCCCGAGCTGGACAAGGAAGGCGGCCTGAAGAACGAGACCAGCCGCGCCGACGCCGAGCGCGGCTACAACCTCATCATGAAGGAGAAGGAGAAGCTGCTGACCTTCAGCACGCCGCTGAAGTTCATCTTCTCCCACTCGGCCCTGAAGGAAGGCTGGGACAACCCCAACGTCTTCCAGATCTGCGCCCTGCGCGAGATGGGCAGCGAGCGCGAGCGCCGCCAGACCCTGGGCCGAGGCCTGCGCCTGTGCGTCAACCAGGATGGGCAACGCGTCTACGGGCACGACGTGAACCGGCTGACGGTGATCGCCACCGAGTCGTACCAGGAGTTCGCCGACCAGTTGCAGAAGGAGATCGAGGCCGACACGGGCATCCGCTTCGGCATCGTCGAGCAGCACCAGTTCGCCACCATCGCCATCACCACAACCGACGGCAAGGTGGCCCCGCTGGGCGCGGACCAGTCCAAGGCCCTGTGGGACCACCTGCGCGCTGCCGGACACATCGACGCCAAGGGCAAGGTGCAGGACTCGCTGAAGGTCGCCCTGAAGGACGGCAAGCTGGCCTTGCCCGAGGCCTTCGAGCCCTACCGGGGCCAGGTGGCCGAGCTGCTGCGCAAGGTGACCGGCCGCGTGGAGGTGAAGAACCGCGATGACCGCGAGACCGTGCCGCTGCGCAAGGGTGCCGACGGTAAGGCGGTGACGCTGAGCGAGGACTTCAAGGCGCTGTGGGACCGCATCAAGCACAAGACCACGTACCGGGTGCAGTTCGACAACGACAAGCTCATCCGCGACTGCACGGCCGCGTTGACCCGTGACCTGCACATCGCGCGAGCCCGGCTGCAGTGGCGCAAGGCGGAGATCGGCATCGGCAAGGCCGGCGTGGAGGCGCGCGAGAAGGAAGGCGCCTACACCGTGACGCTGGACGAGGCCGACATCGAGCTGCCCGACCTGCTGACCGACCTGCAGGACCGCACGCAGCTGACACGGCGCACCCTGGTCAAGATCCTGACCGAGTGCGAGCGCCTGGACGACTTCAAGCGCAACCCGCAGCAGTTCATCGAGCAGGCTGCCGAAATCATCAACCGCTGCAAGCGCATGGCCCTGGTGGACGGCATCCGCTACCAACGCATGGGCGACGACGCCGTCTGGGCCCAGGAGCTGTTCGAGACCGAGGAGCTGACCGGCTACCTGACCAACATGCTGCGTGACACCAAGCGGTCGATCTACGAGCACGTGGTCTACGACTCGGCCACCGAGCGCGACTTCGCCGACGCCCTGGAGAAGGACGACGACGTGGTGCTGTACGCCAAGCTGCCCGGCTGGTTCAAGGTGCCCACCCCGCTGGGCAACTACAACCCCGACTGGGCCGTGCTGGTGAACAAGGACGGCACCCGGCGCCTGTACTTCGTTGTCGAGACCAAGAGCAGCCTGTTCACCGACGACCTGCGCAGCAAGGAGAGCGCCAAGATCGAGTGCGGCAAGGCGCACTTCAAGGCGCTGGCCGTCGGCGACAACCCGGCGCGCTACCTGGTGGCGCGGTCGCTGTCCGACATCTTGCAGTCGGTGGATTGAGTGGAAAGGTCCCCGGCCACCGAGGTTTCGGTACACCAGCGGTACAGCCTTTAGTTTTGAGCGGTTTCAGCGAACTTCGCTAAGTTACTGTCGCTCTTATACTTTTCGTTCTTGTAAGTTACGGTCGACTTCGCCACGCTTGCCTAGGCACAGCGTTTGAGGGCCAAACTCATAATCCCTTGGTCGCAGGTTCAAGTCCTGCACGGCCTACCAACAATCCGGTGCTACAATGCACGGCTTCGCGCGGCTGTAGCTCAGTTGGATAGAGTACTTGGCTACGAACCAAGGGGTCGTGGGTTCGAATCCTGCCAGCCGCGCCAATCTACATAAGGGGTTACAGCTATGAAAGTTGTAGCCCCTTTCTCTTTTGCGGTTGTCGGCGCGGCTCTGGTAGCCGCTCGGTAGCCGTAACGCGCAGGCTGGGGCCGTCCTGGCGGTCTCAGAGGGGGGTCAGTCGCCCGTGGGCTCCAGTAGCAGGTCGTGGTTCCAGTCGCCGGTGGAAGATGTCCTGATCCAGCAGTAGATCGTGATGACGCCTACAGGCGCGCTCGTACCGTTCCATGATAGGAGGGCGCCCCGCCATCGGCCCGGCCCCAAACAGCAGGCGAAAAAAACCCCCGCATATGCGGGGTGGTGATGCTGGATTAGTGAGCAGGGGTTGGCGGCCAGGCTCCCCCCCCGGCCTTTGAACCGAGGCACCACGGGAGGGGCGGCTAAGTTACTGGCACCCGCGCTGTACAAAGTCCGTTTTCTTCGTGTGGGGGTAAGCAGATGGCGAACCCCTCTTGACGCCGTGCGGCGCTGAGGGTCGAGGTCGATCAGGCGGATAGTCCCGGCTGCCACCGATGCGGCAGCAGTTGCTGAATGCGGTTGGCCTTGTGCGTTGGAAGGCGTGTCAGCACGTCCCTGAGGTAGGCATAAGGGTCATGCCCATTCATGCGCGCCGACTGCACCAGACTCATGATGGCGGCGGCGCGCTGGCCCGCGCGCAGGCTGCCGGCAAACAGCCAATTGTTTCTGCCGATCGCAATCGGCCTTATCTGATTCTCAATCCAGTTGTTGTCCACGGGCAGTTGCCCGTCATCGAGGAAACGGCTGAGCGCTTGCCATCTGCGCAAGCTGTAGTCCAGCGCCTTGGCGGTGGCCGAGTTGCCAGGCACCTGCTGGCGCTGCAAAGTCATCCACTGGTGCAATGCATCGATGATCGGCCTGGTTCTTTGCTGGCGGACTGCTCTGCGCTCATCGGCAGTGGCATCCTTGATCTCCCGCTCGATGTCATAGACCTTTGCCAACTGCGTCAATGCTGTTTCGGCAATCTGACTCTTGCCAGCAGCGTGCAGATCAAAGAACTTGCGCCGCGCGTGCGCCAGGCAGCCAGCTTCCGTCACACCTGCCGTCATCAAGGCCTTGTAGCCGCTGAAGTCGTCGCACACTAGGCTGCCGTGCCAATCGCCCAGGAACTGACGCGCATGCTCGCCTGATCTCGACTCACAGAAGTCGTAGACCACGGCCTTGATGCTTTCGAACGTCCCCGGCGCGTAGGCCCACAGGTACGCTCGGTGCGTCTTGCCAGAACCGGGTTTAAGCATGGCGACGGGGGTTTCGTCAGCGTGCAATACCCGATGGGTGAGTAGCTCGGCCTTCAGGGCTTCGACCAGCGGCTGCAACCGCACCCCGCAGGTGCCCACCCACTGCGCCAGCGTCGATCTGGGAATGGCTAAGCCGGCGCGCCCGAAGATAGCCTCCTGGCGGTACAGGGGAAGGTGATCGGCATACTTGGCCACCAGCACCTGCGCCAGCAGACCGGCGGTAGGAATGCCCTTGTCGATGACGTGCGGCGCCACGGGCGCCTGCACGAGGGTCTCGCACTGGCTACAGGCCCATTTGCCGCGGATGTGACGCTCGACGCTGAAGACACCGGGTTCGTAGTCCAGCTTCTCGGCCACGTCTTCGCCGATGCGCTTCATCCGGCAGCCGCAGCGGCAGGTGGTGGACCCAGGCTCGTGGCGAATCTCGCGCCGCGGCAGGTTGGCTGGCAGGAGCTGGCGCTTGGGTTGCCTCCTCTGGCCTGAGGTTTGCTGGGGCCCCAGTTGTTCGATTTCCAGCGCCACAGCCGCCAGGTCGGCCTCGATCTCGTCTTCCAGCAGGCTGCGCTGCTCGGGGCTGTAACGCTCGGACTGGGCTGCAAACTTCAGGCGCTTGAGAAGCGCGTTCTCGTGCGTGAGCTTGTCGATCAGGGTTTGTTTGAACTGCACCTGCTGCGCTAGTTGCCGCACCGCATGGCGCAGTTGCTCGGCATCAAGCGTTTCGAGGTCGGACAGATCGATCACAGGCACCGATAGTGCCTGCCCGATGGGCACAGCGCCATCGGGAGATGCCGCAATTGATCTACAGCACGGTGATGACGCCAGCTTCGCCGATTCGCTGCCAGGGTAGGCCCAGGGCCAGAGCATCGAGCTGATCGCGCTGCAGGGTCAGGGTGCCAGTGATGTTCTGTGGCCAGACGAACTTGCCGCTGTTCAGGCGGCGTGCTGCCAGCCACACACCAATGCCGTCGTGCACGAGCACTTTCATGCGGTTGGCCCGCTTGTTGGCAAACAGGTAGGCGTGGTGGGGTCGGGCTGCGCCGAAGACCTGGACCACGCGGGCCAGTGCGGTGTCGGTGCCGGCGCGCATGTCCAAGGGCTGGGCCGACAGCCAGATGGCCTCGATGCGGATCACCGCAGCAGCTCGCGCAGCCAAATGCCCAGATCAGCCGCTTCGGCCATCGGCCAACTCAACGCGACCGTCAAAGGGCCGCGGCGCAATTGCAACTCGATCTGGCGCTCTGGGGCGGGTGGCTGATCCGCAGCCGCCACGGTCACCGGCACGAAGGACGGTGGGGGCAACAACGGCATGTTGGCCTCGCGCGCGAGCTTGCGCCAGCCGTGCACGATGTTGGCGTTGATGCCGTGGGCCATGGCGACCTTCGCGACCGATGCGCTCGGCTGCGCGCATTCGAGCAGGATCTGCTCCTTCAATTCGGCGCTGTAGTACCTGCGCCTTCTGACCATCTCCGTTGCCATCGTGTCCAGCTTCTCCTAACTGGACAGCATCGTTGCCGCCTACCGCCTCAAACTCAAGATGGGTTCGCCGCGCGCATACGTGTGGGGCACAAAAAACGATGGGCTCGGTAACTCGACACGAAAGAAAAAGCCCCTCGTGGGAGGGGCTTTGCAGGGGTGGCGAGGATTCAGGCCGTGCGCCGCAGGCGTCGCATACCCATCCCCCCTGCCAGCAGACCGAGCAGCATCAGGCTCCACTCGCCCAGCGTCGGCACGGGCGTGACCGCTGCCACGGGCGCCGCCGTCACCGCCAGCGTGACCGTCCGCGTCACGCTGCCGGCAGCGTTGCTCACCGTGATGGTCACCTGCTGGCTGCCGGCCGTGGTCGGCGTGCCCGAGATCAGGCCGGTGGCGGCATCGATCACCAGGCTCGCAGGCAGGCCTATCGCGCCAAAGGTGAGCGGCGCGGTGCCGGTGGCAGTCACCATGAAGCTGTAGGGCTGGCCCACGCTGCCCGCCGGTGGCGCGCCGCTGGTAATGACCGGCGGCGTGGCCGGTGGCACCACTTCCCCGGGCACACCCACGCCACCCGGGTCGGTGATGCTGCCGTTGGCCGCATCCAGGTCGCTGTCGCCCTGGCCGCCGTCGGTGATGCTGAGAGTGACGGTGTCGCCGCTGATGGTGGCCGGCATCTCGTACCAGTGCGGTGTGGCGTTGTCGCTCGTGGGGCCCCACTTCCAGTACTTGGCCGTGTCGGGCACGGCGGCCGGCAGCTTCATGGTCAGCGTGATGGTGCTGCCCGGGGTGCAGTGGCTGGCGGTGAAGCTGAACAGGCCGTGCGGGAACGCGATGCCCGCTGGCGTGACCGGGGTGGCGCCAGGTGCGGCGGCGATCAGCGCCGGGGTGCCGGTGAAGCCGCAGAACTGCCCGCCACCAGTGAGGCCCACCGTCACGGTGCCGCTGCCGGTGGGGCTGGCGCCTTCGAAGTGCGTCACGGGAACGATGGGAGGGGCGCTGCAACTGGCATCGGTGCCACCACCTGCGCCGGTACAGCTCCAGCTCCAGGGGCCAGTCCCGCTGACGCTGGTCTCGGTGCCCGCACTGCACAGGTTGGTGGTGGGTGCGCTGCCCACCGCCACGCCGTTGGCGCTGCCGCAGGCGCCGTCGACCGGCAGCACGCTGTAACTCACGTCGACCTGGCAGTCGGCGATCAGCGGCAGCGTGGTGAAGCTGGTGAGCGGCCCCGGCGTGAGGGCGGCCGGCTGGCCGGTGGCGATCCCGCAGGTGGAGCTGACCCGTGCCACCTCATGGCCTGCTGGCGCGGTGATGCCGAAGCTGTGCGTATCACCCGGGGCGCCGGTGTAGCCGCTGGCCGGCGGCGTCACCGTACCGGCACCGGCATTGAAGGTGATGGTGTAGGTGGGGACGGTGGGGCAATCACGGTACCAAGGGCTCGTCCCCGTGATCCCATCCCAGTCGTTGCTGTCGACGTGTGTCAGGTGGTTGGGGCAAAGCCACCCACTCCGCAGAAAAGCTGGGGGCGTCGGCACGGAGCCGGTCAGCTGATTGTGAAAGACATTGAAATACTCCAAGGCCGTCAGCCCATCGAGGCTGGGGATGGAGCCGGTCAACTGATTGTTCGAGATATTGAAATTGGATAACGCCGTCAGCCCGTTGAGGCTGGGAATGGAACCGGTCAGCTGGTTGTAGCTGACGTAGAAGTAGTTCAACGCCGTCAGCCCGCTGAGGCTGGGGATGGAGCCGGTCAGCTGGTTGACCGAGGCATTGAATGCCGTCAAGGCCGTCAACCCGCTGAGGCTGGGGATGGAGCCGGTCAGCTTGTTCTCGTCGACGGTAAACGCCGTCAACGACGTCAGTCCGCTGAGGCTCGGGATGACCCCGGTCAGCTGATTGAAAGAGACATTGAAATACCCCAAGGCCGTCAGCCCATCGAGGCTGGGGATGGAGCCGGTCAACTGATTGCGAGAGACATTGAAATGGAATAACGCCGTGAGCCCGCTGAGGCTGGGAAGGGTGTCGGACAGGTTGTTGTCAACAAGAACGATCTCAGTCACATGGTTCCCGCCCGCATCGCATGTGATTCCGAACCAACTGCATTCGGTGCCCGCAGCGCTGAAGTTGCCCCCGGTCTTCCAGCCGGGGTTGTTGATCCAGCCGTCGCCGTCGGTGCTGTTGTAGAGGTCGATCAGCGCTTGCCGCTCCTGCGCCGGTATGGCGGCCAGGGCTGGCAGCGCCGCGCTGGCGGCCAGGGTGAGGGCGCCGAGCCAGCGGCACAGGCGGGTGGGCAGTGGACTCCGGATCACGATGCAGCTCCCCTCTGACGGATTGACGTTGGCACGGTTTATCGTGAGGAAATAATCTTCTAAGTATCTTCCCAGCGCGTCACAGATCAGAACAAAGGCGACCTTCTGAATTGACTTAGGTCAACAGTGTTGGTGCGAGCGCAGTGGCGTTCAACTTCTCTGGAGATGCGAACGCGTGTCGGCAGCGCTCATGGGCTGGCTCGCTGCACGAACGAATCAATGCCACTGTCGTAAACCGGCAGGAGAAAACAACAAAGCCCCTCGCGGGAGGGGCTTTGCAGGGGTGGTGAAGATTTAGGTCGTGCGTCGCAGGCGTCGCATCCCCAGGCCGGCAGCCAGCAGCCCCAGCAGCATCAGCCCCCACTCACCCAGCGTCGGCACCGGCGTGACCACCGCCACCGACACGGGCACGTCGGCTAGCGGACCACTTGGATCCACGATATCGCCGTTTACCGTCCAGTCGTCATCACCGAACTGGCCGTCCTGCACAGTGAAGCTGACAGTGTTGCCATCGATGGCTAGGCCAGTCGGTGCGAAGTAGCTGGACTCGGCATTCGCGGTTGCCTTGCCGTACTTGGTGTAACCGGTGACGGGCTCGGGCCAAGTCACGCTCATGGTCACCGGGGTTTCGTCGCAGCCCACCAGCTTGAACTTGAACATGCCTTGCGGTAGAACCTTGCCCGCAGGCGGTGCGGCTGGTGCAGCAATGAAACCGGTGCTCTCCATGTCGAAGCTGCATGCAGTGCCACCCCCGGTGAAACTGGCGCTGGCTGGACCGGCGCTGCCGCCTTCGGGAGGTACGGTGGTACCGTTGAAGCCTGTTTCGGTGTTGAGGAAACGCGCAGTGACAGTCATGTCAGCTTGGATATTGCTTAAGACACAGGTGTCGCCCGTACAGTCGCCGCTAAAGGAGCTGAAGGCATAGCCGGGCTTGGCGTTTGCAGTGCAAGTGCTGCGGCTGCCGTGGGTCACGCTGGCTGGTACGCAGCTAACTTCACCGCCGGCGACCGGATTGGCAATGCCGGTAACGGTATAGGTCATGAGCGCGAACGTGGCCGTGACGCTGTGCGCCTGATCCATGGTCACGGTACAGGTGATCGCCGCACCGCTGCAGGCACCGCCCCAGCCCGTGAACTGGCTGCCGCCGCCAGCACTCGCGGTGAGAGTGACGCTGGCCCCTGACATGCCATCGTCCGCATACACGGCGGAGCAGACAGCACCGCCCGATTTGGTGCAGTCGGCGATGCCTCCACTGGTGGGTGTTGGCGTGGTGCCCGCACTAACGCTGCCAACCCCGTTGCCGCTCACGGCAACTGTCAGCGCATGCGAGCGTTCCCCGGAGATCAGCGTGAGCTGGACGCCACGCAGCGTACCGTATGTCCCGTAGCGGTAATCCCGAGCGGTCAGTGTCCAGGTGCCGTTGATGCTGGCATCGCTCAGGTTTCCGAGTTCGTAGAGCACGGGGAAGACGTAACTATCTCCGCTGCGGGTCATCCAGTAGTCGCTTGAAGGAATCACGGCATTGGTGTCTCCGTACGATGGGGCCGCCTCCCACAGGTTGTCGGCATCGAACTTTTCGTCCACGAAGGTGTAGACGCCGTCGTAGTTCAGGTTGGAACCCACGACGCCACCAGGCCTGAGACCGACACGATTGACCAGGTCGAAGAAGAGAGTCCCGGAAGGCGAGGTGAGTCTCAGCGCGACGTCGCCGGCATGGAGGTGCTGCAGATCGACCGCGACCCTGATGCCGGTGATCGGACCGGCAAAGCCGCTGACGACGATCGGCACGCCGACGCCGGTGCTGTCGTTGTCAGGGATGGCCACCGGCGTTCCAGTGGCGGTGTAGACGGACTGCGCCGCAAACGAGGGCAGACTCACCAGCAGGAGGCCGAGAATTATCAGTAGGACGCCGGAGGCCCCGAGCGCCGATCTACGCGCGCAGGCGCGTAATAGCCGGCGGAGAAACTGTTCGGCAGACATGGATGCCGGCCATCTCATGGCATGCATAGTCGTATCGGCGCTGCCATCGGCACTGTCAGAACGACAGCGTCGCTGCACCCGCCTTGACCTGTTCGAACATGGCGCTGGCACCCTTAATCTCGACCCCATCGATGAAGTCCCCCGCTTCGTAGCCGCGCGAACTCACGCAGGGCGGGCAAGCCCATATCTTTCCGCCCCGGGACAGGAACGCATCCATCAGGGCGTGTAGTGGCTCAAGAGGCGGCACGTGAGTCATCTGCTGCCCACGCTTGCGCACCAGATCGACCGCCGCACTGGTGAGGAACACGAACACCTGCATCTGCGCAGTCTGGGCACCGTTGGCAAGCGTGAAGGCCACCGAGGACATCTCGGAGTCAATGCCTCGCGACATCAGAATGACGAGCTTGTCAGTCATCGTTATCTCCTTGACGAAAAGGCTTGGGAAAGCGCAGTATTCCGTCGGCAAGAGAGGATGTCTTTGGCTGAGCTTCCGCAAGTCTTGATCGATCCGACGGCCGGACCGGTCTTGTCGCACGTAGAGGGTGCGGACGTGTTGTCACGCCTGCTGCGGGACATCCGGGTGTCGAAGTGCCTGCAGTTCTGCGTCGAACCTTATGGCGCGTGGGTAGTGGACGCATCACCTGCGCTGTTTCGGCCCGCCGGTACCATGAGCATGCACATCGTCATCGATGGCAGCTTGGCGCTGGCTGCGGGGGACCGACAGGTCAGCCTGAAAAGCGGCGATGTCGTCGTCTTTCCGCGCGGTGATGCCCATACCTTGAGCGCAGGGGAAAGCGGCCGCTTGCTTTGCCCCGTCCAGGACATACCACCGCCGCCGTGGGACCGCATCCCCAAGATCACTTATCACGCGCCGGGTCCGCGCGTCCGAATCCTGTGCGGCTTCATCGAGGCCCGGGTGCTGGATTTCCAGCCGCTGCTGTCGGGATTGCCGGAGGTGATGGTGGCGCGGACGTCGGCCGACAGCGCAGACTGGCTGCTACCTGCGGTGCAGCGACTGATTCGCGAAGTCGATGATCCCTCGCCCGGCGGCATGACCATCGTGGCCCGGCTGAGCGAGATTGTCTTTATCGAGATGCTGCGCCGGCAATTGCTGGCTGCGCGCACCAGTGGCGGCTGGCTTGCTGCACTGGGCGATCCCGTGCTCTTCAAGGCGTTGAAGATGCTGCACGGTGCCCCAGAGACTGCGTGGACACAGCACAGCTTGGCCGAGGCCATTGGTGTGTCCAAGACCGTGCTGTGCCAGCACTTCCAGAAGGTGCTCAGCATGTCGCCGATGCGCTATCTGCGGGAATGGAAGCTGTACCTGGCTTCGACCGAGCTTTCCCAGACCGCAGAACCGATCATTCGAATTGCCGAGCGTGCCGGGTATGGCACCGAGGCGGCCTTCTGCCGGGCATTCGCGCGGCGCCACGGGATGCCGCCAGCACGGTGGCGACGTAGTTCTCAGCACGGGAGCGGACCTCCGACGGATGATGGTTGGAAGTAGGTACCCAATCGGGCTCCAAGTAGCGGACGCAGGCGCCCGCATGACGCGGGGGCAAGGTCACAACGTTGACGTGCCGTCTGCCGGGTCATCCAGCAGATGCATCGGGAAGTCCTGACGCTCGCCCAGCAGCCGGATCACGTCCAAATGATCGTCGCGTTCCAGATACAGCCAGATCAGGGGAAATGCGCCGACCCGCCAGGCGCGCAAACCGGCAATCCCGCACCATTGCCCGATGCGCGGCGAACCCATGCCCGGCATCCGCTCGACTGTGCCCAACGCATCAAGCGCGGTGTCAAAAGCCCGCTCTCCCAAGCTTCGGCCGCCCTGCCCAGCGTAGTAACGCGCCGCTTCGATCAGGTCACTTTCGGCCTGCGGCCGGAGCCTGGCTGGCTTCACTGCGTGCCCGACAGCGCCTTGGCCTTCAACGCCGAGGCGCGATCAGGCGTGAGAACCCGGGCCGGACCCGACGCCAGTCCTTCGCAGATCAATTCCTGTAGGCGCTTTCCAGCCTGCTCGTCCTGATCCTTGCGGATCAACTCGCGCAGGTACTCGCTGGTGTTGCCGTACTGGCCAGAGCGCACGCGTTGATCAACGTACTCGCGCAGCGTGTCCGGCAGGGCAAAACTCATGGTATTCGTGCTCATCCGTGAATCCTGCGGCACTTATCAACAGTTGTCAACCATGTGCCGTGCGGAGCCTGTACAACAAGTCAACCTGCTCCAGATGCTTGCTTGCGCTGGCGGCAACCGGGGTCGTGGGGCAGGTTTTCATTCCCGTCGCGGTGTGAATCTGCCCCAAACCTGTGCTACAAACGAGCTTTCTGGCGATGTTGCAAGGGGCAGAAAGTCATGGGTTCGAATCCTGCCAGCCGCGCCACTGAAATGCTGGAAAGCCTCGCGAGTGGTTGATTCGCGAGGCTTTTCTTCTTAGGGATCGGGCTCATGTTCACAGGCATCGTCACCGCCGTCGGCCGCATCGTGGAGGCGCGCGATCTGGGCGCGAGCAGCGCGCACGGCAAGCAGTTGCTGATCGAGGCGCCGGCCGGCTACCTGGACGACGTCGCGCCGGGCGACAGCATTGCCCTGAACGGGGCCTGCATGACGGCCACGTGCGTCGACGCGGCAGCGGCACGTTTTGCCGTCGACATCTCGGCCGAATCGCTGGCGCGCACCTGCGGATTGGACCGGACCGGTCCCGTCAACCTGGAAAAGGCCTTGCGCGCGAACGACCGGCTGGGCGGGCACATGGTGTCGGGGCATGTCGATGGCATTGGCGAAGTGACGCGTTTCGCCCAAGTGGGTGAAAGCTGGGAGTTGCGCATCCTGGCGCCGCAGGAACTGGCCAAGTACCTGGCGTACAAGGGGTCGGTGGCGGTCAATGGCGTCAGCCTGACCATCAACAGCGTCGGCGACACGGCCGCGGGCTGCGAGATCAGCATCAACCTGATTCCGCACACGGTGCAGAACACGTCGCTGCACGCGCTGGCGGCGGGTTCGCGCGTGAACCTGGAGATCGACCTGATCGCGCGCTACGTCGAGCGGATGCTGAGCACCGAACGCCTCAGTCCGAGCGCAGCAGCCTGACCAGGCCGGTGGCGAGCATGGTGCCGCACAGCACGATGGCGCCGCACATCAGCATCCAGGGCGTGACGGTCTCGCCCAGCAGCGTGGCGCCGTAGAGGATGGCGAACACCGGCACGGCGAAGGTGACGGTGAGCGAGCGCGCCGGGCCCAACTGCTCGATCAGCCGGAAGTACATGATGTAGGCGACGCCGGTGCACAGCACGCCCAGCGCGACGACGGCAATCCAGGCGCCGCTGCCGGGCGCGGTGGCCGGCCACAGCAGCAGCGCCGGCAGCGCCAGGCCCAGCGCGGCGCCGATCTGGCTGCCGGTGGCGGTCATCAGGGCCGGCAGGCCGCGCAGGTAGCGGTGCGTGAAGCTGGCGGCGGTGGCGTAGCTGAGCGTGGCGAGCAGGCAGGCCAGCACGGCCGCGGCAGCCATGCCGGCCGAGGCGCCGGCCTGCAAGCCGATCTTGTCCCAGGCCAGCAGGGCGACGCCGACGAAACCGATCACCAGCCCGATCGAGCGCGACGCGCCGGGCTGGTGTCCCAGCCACACCCAGGCCACCAGGGCACCGAACAGTGGCACCGTGGCGTTGAGGATCGACGACAGGCCGGTCGGCAGGTGCAGCAGCGCGAAGCTGAACAGGGCGAACGGCAGGCCAGAGTTGATCAGGCCGCAGAACAGTACCGGACCGGCATGGCGGCGCAGCTGCGGCCACTGGCCGCGTGCCAGTGTCAAAGGCAGCAGGAACAGCGCCGCCACGCAGACACGCACGAAGGCGGTCGGGACGGCGCCGAACTCGCGCGCCGCCTGCTGCATGAACAGGAAGGACGAGCCCCAGATCGCCGCCAGCAGCGTGAACTCCAGTCCGACCTGCCAGGACGCGGGGGCGGTGGACGCGGGGGCGGTGGACGCGTCGGCGGGACGGGCCAGGGACATGCCCGCAAGTATCGCCGAGCGGAGCGCCGCCGCCCGCGCCATGGAAGCGCGAATCGGCCGATCTTCCGCGGCCGGCATGCATGCGCCATGGGCGTGCCTGCCTACAATCCGGCGCCATGCAAGTGACATCCAGCATCTTCAAGGCCTACGACATCCGCGGCACCACGCCGACCACGCTCAACGAAGAGGTGGCCGAGGCGCTGGGCCTGGCCTTCGGCACCCAGGCCATGGCGCTGGGCGACACCGTGGTGGCGGTGGGCCGCGATGGCCGCCTGTCGGGACCGGCCTTGAGCGCGGCGCTGATGCGCGGGCTGGTGGCGGCGGGGGTCGAAGTGATCGACATCGGCCTGGCCACCACGCCGATGCTGTACTTTGCCGCGCACACCCTGTGCAGCAGCGGCATCCAGGTCACGGGCAGCCACAACCCACGCGACGACAACGGCTTCAAGATGGTGCTCGCCGGTCGCGCGATCTACGGCGATGACATCCAGGCGCTGCGCCGCATGATCGAGCAGGAGAGCTGGCAGCGCCGCGCGGGCGGCAAGCTGCGCGCGCACGACGTGCTGCCGGCGTACCGCGAGCGCATCGTCGGCGACATCCGCCTGGCGCGGCCAATGAAGATCGTGGTCGACTGCGGCAACGGCGTGGCCGGGGCCTCGGCGCCAGCGATCTTTCGCGCCATCGGCTGCGAGGTGATCGAGTTGTTCAGCGAGGTTGACGGCAGCTTTCCCAATCACCACCCCGACCCGAGCAAGCCGGACAACCTGCGCGACGTCATCCGGGCGCTGCGCGAGACCGACGCCGAACTCGGCCTGGCCTTCGATGGCGATGGCGACCGGCTGGGCATCGTCACTAGGGACGGCAACAACATCTTCCCGGATCGGCAGATGATCCTGTTTGCGCAGGACGTGCTGTCGCGCACGCCGGGCGGCACCATCGTCTACGACGTCAAATGCTCGCAGCGCCTGGGGCCGGCGATTCGGCAGGCGGGAGGCGTGCCGATGATGTTCAAGACCGGCCATTCGCTGGTCAAGGCGAAGATGAGGGAGATCGATTCGCCGCTGGGCGGCGAGATGAGCGGGCACATCTTCTTCAAGGAGCGCTGGTTCGGCTTCGACGACGGCACCTACGCCGGCTGCCGGCTGCTGGAGATCCTGAGCCGCTCGCCGGACGCCAGCGCGGTGCTGAATGCGCTGCCGACCAGCCACAGCACGCCGGAGCTGAACGTGGCCTGCGCCGAGGGTGAGCCGCATCGCATCGCGGCCGAACTGCAGGCACTGGCCGCGGATGCATTCAAGGCGCCGGCGCAGGTCTCGACCATCGACGGGCTGCGCGTCGACTGGCCCGATGGCTTCGGTCTGATCCGTGCCAGCAACACCACCCCGATGCTGGTGCTGCGCTTCGAGGGCCACACGCCCGAGGCGCTGCAGCGCATCCAGGCTGAGATGCTGGCGCTGCTGCGCCGCGTCAAGCCGGATGCGCAGGTCGGCGCCTCGGCACATTGAAGAGAGGTTCAGCGTTCAGCGTGAACAAGAGGTTCAGCGTTCGGCGTTGAGCGTCGAGCGCGAGAACCAAGGCAGCACGCCGCATCGAACCGCTCAACGCTCAACGCTCAACGCTCAACGCTCAACGCTCAACGCTCA
>CAZHSD010000045.1:0-16590 GCA_964534975.1 uncultured Ottowia sp.
GCCAACTACTTCCGGGCTTCGGGGTACGTCATCAAGTGAATCGAAAACGCTCTAGGGCCGGCGACCGAGCGCGGCAGACGGTTCGCCGAGCCCGACCGCAAAAAGCCCAACAACAAAAAACCCCGCGCCTTCGGCTGCGGGGTTTGTCTTGTACTGCTACTGGCGGAGACGGAGGGATTCGAACCCTCGATGAGGCTCTACACCCCATACTCCCTTAGCAGGGGAGCACCTTCGGCCACTCGGTCACGTCTCCAGCGCGAAGGCCCGCATTATGCCACCCCTCAGGCGGCGGCGGGCTGGTCCAGGTCGAACGCGCGGTGCAGTGCGCGCACCGCCAGCTCCAGGTATTTCTCGTCGATCACGACCGAGGTCTTGATCTCGCTGGTGGAGATCATCATGATGTTGATGCCCTCCTCGCTCAGCACGCGGAACATCTTGGCGGCCACGCCGACGTGGCTGCGCATGCCGATGCCGACGATGCTGACCTTGCAGATCTTCGGGTCGCCGATGACGTCGGTCGCCTGCAGCGCGGGCAGGATCCTGTCCTTCAGCAGGTCGATGGTCTTGGCGTAGTCGCCGCGGTTGACGGTGAACGAGAAGTCGGTCTTGCCGTCCTTGCTGACGTTCTGGATGATCATGTCGACCTCGACGTTGGCGTCGGCCACCGCGCCCAGGATCTGGTAGGCGATGCCGGGCTTGTCGGGCACGCCGATCACGGAGATCTTGGCCTCATCGCGGGCGAAGGCGATGCCGGAGACGACGGCGTGTTCCATGTGCTCGTATTCCTCGAAAGTGATCAGGGTGCCGGACTTGGCTTCTTCGTCGATGTCGATGTCCCAGGGCGTGAAGCTCGACAGCACGCGCATCGGCACCTTGTACTTGCCGGCGAACTCGACCGAGCGGATCTGCAGCACCTTGCTGCCGAGGCTGGCCATCTCCAGCATCTCCTCGAAGCTGATGGTGTTCTGCCGCCGCGCCTCGGGCACGATGCGCGGGTCGGTGGTGTAGACGCCGTCGACGTCGGTGAAGATCATGGCCTCGTCGGCCTTCAGCGCCGCCGCCACCGCCACCGCCGAGGTGTCGCTGCCGCCGCGGCCCAGGGTGGTGATGTTGCCGCCGGCGTCGATGCCCTGAAAGCCCGTGATGATGACCACCTTGCCGGCATCCAGGTCGGCGCGCACGCGGGCGTCGTCGATGCTGTCGATGCGCGCCTTGGTGTAGGCGTTGCTGGTGCGGATCGGCACCTGCCAGCCGGCGTAGCTGATCGCCGGCATGCCCTCGGCCTGCAGCGCGATCGCCAGCAGCGCCGACGAGGCCTGCTCGCCGGTGGCGGCCAGCATGTCCTGCTCGCGGTAGTAGTCCTGCGTCGGCCTGGCCGGCGCCAGTTCCGTGGCCAACGCCAGCAGGCGGTTGGTCTCGCCGCTCATGGCGCTGGGCACCACCACCATCCGGTGGCCGGCGCGCGCCCACTTGGCGACGCGCTTGGCGACCTGCGCGATGCGCTCGGGCGAGCCCATCGAGGTGCCGCCGTATTTCTGAACGATCAATGCCATGGCATGCTCATTGTTTTTCGGTGCGGCCGGGCGCCGCCTGGGAACCAGGGGCGGCGCGCCGGCGAACCGCGCATTTTAGCCGTTCGGGGCCCGGGTTTCGGCCGGTGCCTGCCAGATCAGCACGTCGCCCGCGCGCAGCACCAAGCCGCGCCCGACCTTCAGGCGGATGCGGTGTCCGCGCGTGCGGCAGGCGGCCAGTTGCTGCTGCAGCGCCGCCAGCTGCGCGCTGCTCGGTGTCGCGCCATGGACGCTCTGCAGCCAGTGGCGCAGCAGGTTCGCCTGGCGCGCGGCGGACAGGCCGCGCAGCGCCGCGATCGCCGGCGGCACGCCGCAGGCGGCGAGGTCGGCCGCCGCGACTTCCTGCAGGATCGACTGCGCCTGCGCCGCATGCGCGGCGCTGCGCGCAAAGGTGCGGCGAAACTGCGGGAAGCTCGCCTCCAGCGCCGGCAGCACGTGGGCGCGGATGCGGTTGCGCAGGTAGCGCCGGCTGAGGTTGCTCGGGTCCTCGATCCAGTGCTCGCCGCGCGCGCGCAGCCAGGCGCGCACGGCGCCGCCGGGCACCCGAAGCAGCGGGCGCCAGTAAGCGGTGTCGCCACGCCGCCAGCGCTGCGGCATCGCCGCCAGGCCGGGCAGCCCGGCGCCGCGCGACAGCGCCAGCAGCAGGGTCTCGACCTGGTCGTCGGCATGCTGGGCGATCACCACGCTCTGGATGCGCGCCGGCGCGGCGGGCTCCTGCGCCAGCACGTCGAAGGCGGCATAGCGGTGGCGGCGCGCGGCGTCCTCGGGGCTTTCGCCCTTGGCATGGCGCGCGTCCACCCGCCGCACGCGCAGCGGCACGCCCAGGCGCGCGCAGAGTTGCGCGCAGTGGCGCTCGAACGCATCGGCGGCGGCCTGCAGGCCATGGTGCACGTGCCAGGCCTCGACCTGGCCCGGCCAGCGCTCGGCGCAGGCCAGCAGCAAGGCGGTGGAGTCGGCGCCGCCGCTGCAGGCCACCGCCAGCGGCAGGGCCGGCGACTGGGCGGCGAACGCGTCCATCGCCTGGTCGAGCAGCGCGGCGTCGGCTGGCATGGGCTCGGGCATCGGGTCGGAATCGGTCATGGGGCTAGCGCGGCTTTCCTGGGCCACCCTCTCCCGCCGGCGGGAGAGGGTGCTTCCTTGGGCTGGCAGCCGCCGTCATGCAGCAGGAAAACGTCAATGTGCCGCATGGTAGTGCGTGCAAAGTTCACGCATCCGGACGAACGCCGCTTGTCATCCGTGCGCTGGCCCCCACGTTATGAACTGGCGCCGCCATGATGGCGACCTGAACACCGAATGGAGATCATCACATGTGGAAACTGGGCCGCATCCTGACGATGTTCCGCAAGGAGCTGCTGCTGGCTTGGGCCGTGCTGCGCGACGTGCGCACGCCCCGGGCCGCCAAGCTGGCGGTGGTGCTGGCAATGCTGTACGTGGTCAGCCCGATCGACCTGGTGTCGGACTTCATCCCCGTTCTTGGCTGGCTGGACGACGGCCTGATCGCCTACCTGCTGCTGCAGGCGGCGTTCAAGTTCCTGCCGCCCGAGCTGTACGCCACGCTGCGCGGCAAGGTGGAGTCGCGCGTGCGGCCGGTGGCGGGAGGTTGAGCGTTGAGCGTTGAGCGTTGAGCGTTGAGCGTTGAGCGTTGAGCGTTGAGCGGATTCGACAACCGACACTGGGTTTCGGCGTTTCACGCTGAACGCCCAACGCCGAACGCTCAACCTCTTCAGGCCGCCTTGGTGTCGTTGAAACGCCCGTAGCTCATCAGCCGCTCGTGGCGGCGGTCCAGCAGTTCCTTCAGCTTCAGGTCGCTGATCTGCCGCCAGGCGTCGCCCAGCCCGCGCTTGAGCAGGGACGCCATGTGGCGCGGGTCGCGGTGCGCACCGCCGACCGGCTCGCTGACGATCTTGTCGATCATGCCCAGCGCCTTCAGGCGGTGTGCGGTGATGCCCAGGGCCTCGGCCGCGTCCTGCGCCTTGTCGCTGGTCTTCCACAGAATCGAGGCGCAGCCCTCGGGGCTGATCACCGAGTAGATCGAGTACTGCAGCATCAGCACCTGGTCAGCCACCGCGATCGCCAGCGCGCCGCCGGAGCCGCCCTCGCCGATGATGGTGCTGATGATCGGCACCTCGAGCTGCGCCATCTCGTAGATGTTGCGCCCGATCGCCTCGGACTGCCCGCGCTCCTCGGCGTCGATGCCCGGGAACGCGCCCGGCGTGTCGACGAAGGTGAACACCGGCAGCCTGAACTTCTCGGCCGTCTTCATCAGCCGCAGCGCCTTGCGGTAGCCCTCGGGCCGCACCATGCCGAAGTTGCGCGCGGTGCGCTCCTTGGTGTCGCGGCCCTTCTGGTGGCCGATCACCATGCAGGCGTTGCCGTTGAAGCGCGCCAGGCCGCCGACGATCGACAGGTCGTCGGCGAAGTGGCGATCGCCGTGCATCTCGACGAAGTCGGTGAAGCAGTCGCGCACGTAGTCCAGCGTGTACGGACGCTCCGGGTGACGCGCGATCTTGGTGATCTGCCACGGCGTCAGGCTGGCGTAGATGTCCTTGGTGAGCTGCAGGCTCTTCTTGTCGAGCTGGTCGATCTCCTCCGAGATGTCGACCGCGCTCTCGTTCTGCACGTAGCGCAGTTCCTCGATCTTGTTCTCCAGCTCCGCCAGCGGCTGCTCGAAATCAAGAAATGTTCGTTTCGCCAACTTGGGCTCCTTGGGGTCGAAACACCTTGCGATGTTAGCGGATGCGCCGGATGACCGAATGAGCTCGCCTGCGGCATCGATGACGGCGCTGCCGCGCCATGACCGGCACCAGTCATGCGCCGCTGGCGGCGCGTCATCGAAGCGCCAGCGAGGTCATTTCGTCATCGCTCAATACGCCACCGGCAGCGGCTCCAGCGAGCGCCACATGTACCAGGTCGCCACGCTGCGCCAGGGCGCCCAGGCCTCGGCCACCTCGCGCACCTCGATGCGGCTGACCGGCTCGCCGGAGAAATAGTTGATGCTGATGCCCTTGATCAGGCCGACGTCGTCGAGCGGCAGCACGTTGGGGCGCAGCAGGTGGAACATCAGGAACATCTCGGCGGTCCAGCGGCCGATGCCGCGAATCGCCACCAGCTCGGCGATGATGTCCTCGTCGTCCATGGCCTGCCATTGCGGGGCCTGGATGCGCCCGTCGGCGAAATGCCGCGCCAGGTCGAGCAGGTATTCGGTCTTGCGCGCCGACAGTCCGGCGGCGCGCATGTCTTCGACCTTGAGCCCCAGCACGCTGGCCGGGGTCAGCCGCCGCGTCAACAGCTCGAAGCGGTTCCACACCATCTGCGCCGCCTTGACCGAGATCTGCTGGCCGACGATGGAACGCGCCAGGGTCACGAAGGCATCGCCGCGCGACTCCAGGCAGGCGTCGCCGAATTGCGGGATCAGGCGCTTCAGCACACGGTCGCGCCGGGCCAGGTGCGCGCAGGCCTCGGCCCAGTAGTCGGGCGTGATGCACGCGGCCGCCGCCGCCGCGCGCCGGGTCTTGCGCGGCGCTACCATGCCGCCGCCTGCCATGCGCGCGGGCAACCGGTCGCGCTCACTGCGCCGCCTCCCAGGTGGTGCCGGTGGGCGAGTCCTTCAGCACGATGCCGGCGGCCAGCAACTCGGCGCGGATGCGGTCGGCGGCGGCAAAGTCCTTTTCCTTCTTGGCCGCGGCGCGGGCCTCGATCCGGGCCTGGATCGCCGCCTCGTCCAGGCTGCTGCCGGCGCGCAGGAACGCCTTGGGATCGCCCTGCAGCAGGCCCAGCGTGGCGCCCAGGCTTTTCAGCAAGCCGGCCTGAGCTGGGTCGCGCCCGCGGTTGACCTCGCCCGCCAGATCGAACAGCACCGCCACCGCCTCGGGCGTGCCGAAGTCATCGTCCATCGCCGCCCTGAAGCGCGCGGCATGGGGGTTCGACCAGTCGATTGCGACCTCCGCCGGCGGCACCGCATCGAGCGCCGTGTACAGGCGCTTGAGCGCGGCACGCGCATCCTGCAGGTGCACGTCGCTGTAGTTCAGCGGGCTGCGGTAGTGGCTGCGCACGATGAAGAAGCGGATCGTCTCGGCGTCGAACTGCTCCAGCACTTCGCGGATGGTGAAGAAGTTGCCGAGCGACTTCGACATCTTCTCGTTGTCGATGTTGACGAAGCCGTTGTGCATCCAGAAACGCGCCAGCGGGACGCCGTCGGCGCCTTCGCTCTGGGCGATCTCGTTCTCGTGGTGCGGAAAGATCAGGTCGGCGCCGCCGCCGTGGATGTCGAAGCTGTTGCCCAGCAGCGCGCAGCTCATGGCCGAGCACTCGATGTGCCAGCCGGGCCGGCCGAGGCCGAACGGGCTGTCCCACTTCGCTCCGTCAGGCTCGCTCGGCTTGGCGGATTTCCACAGCACGAAGTCGAGCGGATCGTCCTTGCCCTGATTGACGGCCACACGCTCGCCGGCCTGCAACTCGTCCAGCGACTTGCCGGACAGCTTGCCGTAGCCGGGGAACTTGCGCACGGCGTAGTTCATGTCGCCGCTCTCGGCCCGGTAGGCCAGGCCCTTGTCCTTGAGCTTGCCCACGATGTCCAGCATCTGCGGCACGTAGTCGGTGGCGCGCGGGTCGTGCGTCGGGCGCTCGATGCCGAGCGCGTCGAAGTCGCGGTACATCTCGGCGATCATGCGGTCGGTGAGCTGGCGGATGGTCTCGCCGTTCTCGACCGCGCGGCGGATGATCTTGTCCTCGATGTCGGTGATGTTGCGCACGAAGCTCACCCGCAGGCCGCTGGCCCGCAGCCAGCGCTGCACCACGTCGAAGGCCACCGCCGAACGCGCGTGGCCGATGTGGCACAGGTCGTAGACGGTGATGCCGCACACGTACATGCGCACGTGGCCGGGCTCGATCGGCGAGAAATCCTCCAGGGCACGCGTGAGCGTGTTGTAGATGCGCAAACTCATGGAAATGGCGTCGAATCCGGGCAGCCGCGGCTGCGTGGGGCCGGCGATTTTGCCCGCTGGCAGCGGCATGTGCCCTGCCGTCGTTCTTACAAAACACTGCAGCTGCGGCGCGCCCCCCGGCACAACCTGCTTGGCTACAATGAGCCTCAGTATATGACGCCGCCCGAGTCCGGGAAACGCCTGTTGCATGCCTTCATGCTCGTGCTTACCCCAGTGGCTCGACAGTCGATGAACTCCCCCCTGACGGCTTTCCCTCCTGCTTTTCGCGCCCTGCACGCGGCCGTGCTGGCCGGCGTCTTGTGCCTGGCCGCGCCGGCGCTGGCCGACGAGTACGCCGAGGTGCAGGCGCTGCAGCGCAGCGGCCAGGCCGGCGAGGCGCTGGCGCGCGCCGACCGCTACATCGCCGCCCATCCGCGCGACCCGCAGATGCGCTTCATCAAGGCCAACCTGCTGAGCGCTGCCCGGCGCGAGGCCGAGGCCGAGGCGTTGCTGCTGCAGTTGACGCGCGACTACCCGGAACTGGCCGAACCGTGGAACAACCTGGCCGTGCTGCACGCCGGCAGGGGGCAACTCGACCAGGCCGAGCAGGCCCTGCAGGCGGCACTGCGCATCAACCCCGACTACGCCACGGCGCTGGAGAACCTGGGCGACGTGCGCCTGCGCCAGGCCGCGCGCGCCTACGAGCGGGCGCGCCAGCTCGATGCCGGCAACCCGCGCCTGGCGCCCAGGATCGAGTCGCTGCGCCAGCTGCTCGATGTCCCAGCCCCGGCCGGCAACTGATGCCGATCGCGGGCGCCGAGGGCGGGAACTTGTGGCGCCGACCCAAGGACCAATGATTTTTCCGCTTCTCAGTCTCAGGAGTCCTGTCGCATGCCGATCTCAAGAAGAACGCTGAACCGCCTGGCGACCACCGTCGCCGCCGCTGCCGCCCTGGGCACCGCCCTGCCCGCACTGGCCGCCGACCCGCGCGTGAAGTTCGTCACCAGCGAGGGCGAATTCGTGGTCGAGGTCTATCCCGACAAGGCACCGAAGACGGTCGAGAACTTCCTGCAGTACGTCAAGGACAAGCACTACGACGGCACCATCTTCCACCGCGTGATCAAGAGCTTCATGGTGCAGGGCGGTGGCTACGACAAGGACTACAAGCAAAAGCCCACGCGTCCGTCGATCAAGCACGAGGGGCGCGACGCGCTGGCCAAGGGCCTGAAGAACGAGCCCGGCACCATCGCCATGGCGCGCACCGGCGACCCGCACTCGGCCACCGCGCAGTTCTTCATCAACGTGGTCGACAACACGCGGCTCGATCCGGTCATCATCCCGCCGGGCGACCCGGTCACCTTCGAGTTCCAGGGCCAGGTCCACAAGGACATTCCGCGCAAGAACGTGGAGCACCACCCGCAGCTGTTCGGCTACACCGTGTTCGGCAAGGTCGTCAGCGGCATGGACACGGTGGAGAAGATCCGCAACACGCCGACCGGCAAGGGCGGCCCGTTCCCGACCGACGTGCCGCAGAAGATGGTGGTGATCGAGTCGGCGACACTTCAATGACCACCCCTTGAGTCGGCCTGACGGCCGCCTTCCCACATCTCTTCGAAAGTACCTCATGGCAAATCCCAAAGTCGAACTGCACATCGCCGGCCACGGCGTCATCACGCTGGAACTGGACCAGGACAAGGCGCCCAAGTCGGCCGCCAACTTCCTGCACTACGTGAACAACGGCCACTACGACAACACGGTGTTCCACCGCGTGATCAAGAACTTCATGATCCAGGGCGGCGGCTTCGAGCCCGGCATGAAGCAGAAGCCGACCCAGGCGCCGATCACCAACGAAGCCGACAACGGGCTCAGGAACGAGCCCTACACCGTGGCCATGGCGCGCACCAGCGACCCGCATTCGGCCACCGCGCAGTTCTTCATCAACACCGTCAACAACGAGTTCCTCAACTTCAAGTCGCCCACCGCGCAGGGCTGGGGCTACGCCGTGTTCGGCAAGGTGATTGCCGGCCAGGACGTGGTCGATGCCATCAAGGCGGTGCCGACCACGCGCAGCGGCTACCACGACGACGTGCCGCGCGAGGACGTGGTGATCGAGAAGGCGGTGGTCCTGGCCTGACGGCGCACCGCGCCCGAGCCGCCATGACGACCGTGCCCCGGTTCGCCGCGCTGCCCGCGCGGCCGCACTGGCGCACGGTCGATTTCATTTCCGATCTGCACCTGCAGGCCGAGCAGCCGGCCACCTTCACCACCTGGTCGCGCTACCTGCGCGGCACCCCGGCGGATGCGGTGTTCATCCTGGGCGATCTGTTCGAGGCCTGGGTCGGCGACGACAGCGCGCTGCCCGGCAGCTTCGAGGCCGACTGCGGCCGCGAGCTGCAGGCCGGCGCCGGATCGCGCGACCTGCTCTTCATGCGCGGCAACCGCGACTTCTTGGTCGGCAGCGCGTTTCTGGATCGCCATCGCGTCCATGATCTGGCCGACCCGACGGTGCTGGACTTTGGTGGCCAGCGCTGGCTGCTGACGCACGGCGACCTGCTGTGCACGGCCGATGTGGCCTACCAGCAGTACCGCCGCCAGGTGCGCGCCGATGCCTGGCAACGCGACTTCCTGGCCCGCCCGCTGGCCGAACGCCAGGCGCTGGCACGCCAGATGCGCGCGCAGAGCCAGCAGCACCATGCCACGCAAGGCGTGTACGCCGACATCGACACCGAGCTGGCGCGCCGCTGGCTGCGGGATGCCGGCGCCACCACCCTGATCCACGGCCACACGCACCGGCCCGGCGACCATGCGCTGGGCAGCGACGCGGCCGGCCGACCCTTGACGCACGTGGTGCTGAGCGACTGGCACGTCGACGCCGTCGAGCAGCGTGCGCAGGTGCTGCGCCTCGGCCCCAACGGACTGGCGCGCCTGCCGGTCGATCCGGCTTGAGGCCGTGGTGCTGAAGGCCCTCACGCAATGGATGCGCCGCGCTGCCGGTGCGCCAGCGCCGATCCCCGACGCGCTGTGGCGCTCCACGCTGGCGCACTACCCTTTCCTGCAGCGCCTGCCGGCTGACGACCGGGCGCGGCTGCGCCGGCTGGCGATGCACTTCCTGGCCCGCAAGCAGTTCAGCGGCGCGCACGGCCTGGAGGTCAGCGACGCCATGGCGGTCGCGGTGGCGGCGCAGGCCTGCCTGCCGCTGCTGCACCTGGGCCCGGCCGAGACGCCAGAAGACGCGCTGCGCTGGTACGACGACTTCGTCGGCATCGTGATGCACCCGGACGCTGCCGTGGCGCGCCGGCAGACGATGGACGAGGCCGGCGTGCTGCACCACTACAGCGAGGTGCTGTCGGGCGAGGCCATGCAGCACGGCCCGGTGATGCTGAGCTGGCCGGCGGTGCAGAGCGCCGGCGCGCACGCCGAGGCCGGCTACAGCGTGGTGATCCACGAATTCGTGCACAAGATGGACATGCAGGGCGGCGGCGCCGACGGCGCGCCGCCGCTGCCGCGCGGCTTCATGGGCGCCACGACGGCACGCGAGGCGGCGCGGCGCTGGGCCGACACCTGGGCGCCCGCGTACGAGCGCTTTCGCGAGCAGCTGGTGATGGCCGAGCGTTTCGGCGCGCCGCCGCCCTGGCTGGACGCCTACGGCGCCAGCGCGCCGGCCGAGTTCTTCGCCGTCGCCTGCGAGGCGCACTTCGTGCAGCCGGAACGCTTCGCCGAGGAGTTCCCCGAGCTGGCGCGCGCGCTGCGCGAGTTCTTTCGGCAGGATGCCAGCGCCTGACGACGGCGCCAGATGACGGCGCCAGATGACGGCGCTTGCGCGCCATGACCTCGTCGCTGCGCGGCATCGATGACAAATGACGAATGGGTCGGTCAGGCGGCTTGGGTGTTGAGCGCGGCGAACCCAAGGCCACGGCATTGACAGATTCACCGCCGATCGTTGGCATTCATTTCATTCATCCCAACCTCGCGTCATGCCCACCCGCATGGCCATCGCCGCCACGCGGACACAAGTGCCCGCCCTGCAGCTCATGGCGCGCAGCGCCGTCATCGATGGCGATAGCCGAGATCATGCGCCGCAGGCGCAGTCATGAAGCCATCGACGACACCGGCCAGCACACCTGAACGCGCAGGCCGCCGAGCGCAGGACTGCGGTCGATGTCCAGGCGCAGATCGTGCAGCCTTGCCAGCCGCTGCACGATCGACCAGCCCAGGCCGCTGCCGCTGCGCCCGCTGCCCAGCACGCGAAAGAAGCGCTCGCCCAGGCGCGCGATCGCCGCGTCGTCCAGGCCCGGGCCGCTGTCTTCCACGCTCAGCCGCGCGGCGCGGCCTGGCGCCGGCCCCTCGACGCGAATGCGCACGCTGGCGCCGTCGGGGCTGTAGCGCAGCGCGTTGTCGAGCAGGTTGCGCAGCAGCACCGCGGCCAGCGTGGCGCTGATCGGCACCGGTACCGCCTGCTCGGGGCGCTCCAGTTCGATCCGCTGGCCGCGCGGCTTGGCCTGACCGTACAGCTCCTGCACCTGCTGCACGGCAACTGCCGCCAGATCGGCCTGGCTGCGCTCGCCCGCGCGTTCCTCGGCGTCGGCGGCATCGGCTTCCAGCCGCGCCAGTTGCAGCAGCTGCTCGACCAGTCGCGTCGCACGGTCGCAGCCGGCGATGGTGGCGGCCAGCGCGGCGCGGCGCTCGGCGTCGTCGCTGGCGCCCTGCGCCACCTGCGCCTGCATGCGGATGGCGGCGATCGGCGTGCGCAACTCGTGCGCCGCGTCGGCGGTGAAGCGGCGCTCGCTCGCCATCTGCTCATGCACGCGCTCGAACAGGCCGTTGAGCGCGTGCACCAGCGGGCGCACTTCGGGCAATACGCCGTCCTCGGGCAGCGGCTCGAGTGCCAGCGGCTGGCGCGCCGCCACGCTGTGGCTCAGCGTGCGCAGCGGCCGCGTGGCGCGCCGCACCACCAGCGCGATGCCCGCGGCCAGCAGCGGCAGCGCCAGCAGCAGCGGCAGCAGGCTGCCACGCAGGCTGGCCAGCAGAACGTGGCGGCGCGCCGACAGATGCTCGCCGACGTGGATCACGTCCTTGACCCTGCCGTCGTCGATGCGCGCGGTGGTGTAGACGCGCCAGCCGGTGCCGCCGACGCGGTGGTTCGACAGGCCGCGCTCGTCGGTGCCGGCCAGCGCCTGCTCGGGCGCGTCGGTCGAGCGCGCGCGCAGCCGGCCCTTGTGCCAGATCTGGAACGCCACGCGCGACTGGTACTTGTGCAGCAGCACTGGCGCCTGCACCAGCGCATCGTCGTCGTCCGCGTCATCGACCTCGCCGGTGGCCAGCAGCGCCGCCGTCTGCGCCAGGTGGGCATCGAGCAGTTCGTTCAGTTCGTGCTGCGTTACGTACCAGGCCACCACCACCGTCGCGCCCCAGGCCAGCAGCACGAAGCTCAGCACCATCAGCGTCAGGCGCTGGCTCAGCGACAGCGGGCGGCGCGCGCTCATCTTGTTCCGGCGCCAACCGCGCCTGCCGTCACGGGTCGGCTCATGCCTTCCTGGCGACGTAGCCGACCCCGCGAATGGTCTCGATCAGCTCGGCCCCCAGCTTGCGGCGCAGGTTGTAGATGTGCACCTCGACCGCGTTGCTGCTGACCTCGGTGCCCCACTGGTACAGGTGCTGCTCCAGTTGCTCACGCGACAGCACGCGGTCGGCGTTGAGCATGAACACGTGCAGCAGATCGAACTCGCGCACCGACAGCTCGATGAGTTCGTCGCCACGCCAGACCTGGCGCGCCGCCGGGTCGAGCGCCACCTGGCCCAGCCTGAGCAGGGTCTGCGGCACCCCGTGGGCGCGCCGCACCAGCGCGCGCAGGCGCGCCGCCAGCTCGCCCAGGTCGATCGGCTTGACCAGGTAGTCGTCGGCCCCGGCGTCCAGCCCCTCGATGCGCGAGGGCACGGCGTCGCGCGCCGTCAGCACCAGCACCGGCGTGCGGTCGCCGCGCAAGCGGGCCGCGCGCAGCACGTCCATGCCGTCCTGGCGCGGCAGCCCGAGGTCCAGCACCACGGCCTCGTAGTGGCCGGCCAGCAACTCGCGCTCGGCCGCCATGCCGTCGCGCACCCAATCAACCGCGAAGCCGTGCTGGGCCAATCCGGCGCGCAGGCCCGAGCCCAGCAGGTCGTCGTCTTCCGCCAGCAGGATGCGCATGTCGCCTACTCAGTCCTCATCGTCACCATGTGGCGATTGTGCGGCGTAGCCGCCATCATCGGCCACCGCGCTGGGCGCGCTCTGCCATTGCCAGCTCCAGAACGCCAGCACGCCGGCCAGCATCAGCGCCGCCAGGCCGCCAAAACCGCGCCTGGCCAGATCCGGCCCCGAGCCGGGCGCGCGCCCGGTGATCATCGGCATGATCAGGTTGCGCCGGCGCAGCAGCGACGCCGCGAGCACGATGACGATGTGCGCCAGCACCAGCAGCAACATCGCGTTGCCGAACCATTCGTGCACCTCCGCCAGCCAGTCGCCGGTCCATTCCTGGTACACGCCGTAGCCGCTCAGCGTGAGCGGCGCGATCAGCGCCAGCAGCAGCACGATGCCCAGCGCCAGGCCCAGATTGGCACCCTGGCGCCAGTCGATGTCCAGCGCCACGGCCGATTTCAGCCAGCCCCGCAGACCCTGCACGCGGCGCCACAGGCCGGCCAGGCGCGCCTGGCGCGGCCCCGCCAGGCCCCACAGCAGGCGCGCCACCAGCAGCGCGGCCATGGTGTAACCCAGCGTGACGTGCACCAGCCGCCAGCGCTCGCCGTCGGCGGTGAGGTAGGCGCCCAGAAAGGACAGCGCCAGCAGCCAGTGCATCAGGCGCGTGGGCGCATCGACCACGCGGCGCGTGCCGGGCCGGGTCGGCAGCGCCGGCGTGCCGGCGTCTGCGGGCAGGACATGTTCTGCGGTGCTCATGGGTTGTCGGCTCCGGTGGGTGGAAGTCAGCGGGGAATGCGCACCCGGTCTTCGTCGAAGTCGCCGCGCTCGGCGCCCGGATGGCAGGCCATGCAGTTGGCGGCGCTCTTGATCGACGCGCGCCGGTAGACCGCGGGGGCGATCTCGTCGTGCTCGCGCACGAACCAGCGCGTGCGCGTGATGCGGTCTTCCGGCGGCGCCTCGGCGCGCCGGCGCCGGTCGCCGGCGGCATTGGCCTGCAGCCAGGCCGACAGCTCGGCAACGGTGGCGGCATCGAGCGAGGCATCGCTGCCGTAGTGCTGCTCCAGGCCGCCCATCATGCGGCGCCAGGACGCTGCCGGCAGCAGGCCGGGCGGATAAGCGATGTGGCAGCCGGCGCATTCCTGCGCATAGGCCTTGGGCACCTGCGCCGGCATGCGGGCCTCATCGTCATCGGCGCGCGAGCTCAGGGGCAGGGTCACGGCCACGCAGAACAGCGCGGGCAGCAGGGTGCGGCAACGGACTCTCATGACGCGGGTCTCCTTCAGGGCTTGAGGCTGAGCAGATAGGCCATCAGGTCGGCCTTCTCGGCCGCGCTGCATTCGCGCGCGAACACGTCCTTGCAGTTGCGGCGAAACCACTTGTCGACCTTGGCCTGGTCGGTGAAGCGCTCCGGGTTGAACGCCGGCGCCAGCGTGTCGATCGGCTTGCCGGTGCTGGCGTGGCGCGCGCCGCGCGTCGGCGGCGCGCCATGGCAGGAAGTGCAGCTCAGCTGGTTGCCGGCCTTGGTCTCGAACAGGGTGCGGCCACGCGCCGCCTGCGCCGGCGCACCGGCGGCCGCCTGCCAGCGCTCGAGCTGCGCGGCGGCGGAGGTCGCTTGCGCGCTTGCCGTGGCGGCCACCCAGGGCAGGGCCAGCAGCGGCAGCACGCGCCAGAAGATCGGATACGCCATCGGATGACTCCCTCCCGGCATGCCACGGGCCGGGCCAGGCAATCATTCCCAGCGCACATGAAGGGGGTCTTAAGAGCGGCCCGGGCCTGCTACATCAATCGCAGCAGCAAGCCACAGCTGGCCGGGAGTTCAGCCCCGATCGAGCTGAAACGCCGAATCCTTGCGCCAGATCAAGCCTGGGCCGCGATCTGCCGCAAGGCCTGCTCGAATACCTCGGGCGGCTGGCCGCCGGAGATCAGGTGACGCTCGTTGATCACCACCGCCGGCACCGAGCGGATGCCGGCCTGCTGCCACATGCCCTCGGCCGCGCGCACCTCGGCCGCGTACTCGTCGCCGGCCAGGATCTGGCGCGCGCGCTCGACGTCGAGTCCGACACTTTCCACCGCCGCCAGCAGCACCTCGTCACGTTCCACTGCCTCGCCGCGGCCGTGGTAGGCCTCCAGCAGCGCGCGCTTGAGCGCCAGTTGCTGCGCCTCGCCCTGCAAGCCGGCCCAGTGCAGCAGCCGGTGCGCGTTGAAGGTGTTGTAGATGCGCCCGCGACCGGCCGGGTTGAAGACGAAGCCGACCGCCGCGCCGCGCTCGCGGATGGCGGCGCGGTTGGCCTCGAACTGCGCCGGCGTGCCGCCGTACTTGCGCGCCAGGTGCTCGTTGATGTCCTCGCCGCCGGGCGGCATGTCGGGATTCAGCTCGAACGGCTGGAAGTGCAGCGTGGCCTGCACCGCGTCGGCGCTGCGCTTCAGCGCCTGCTGCAGCGAGGCCAGGCCCACGGCGCACCAGGGGCAGGCGATGTCGGAAACGAAATCGATCTTGATCGGGGTGGGCATGGGTGACTCCTGGCGGCGCGCCGCATCGGGGTGGTTCGCCGATGACAAATGACGAACGACCTCGCCGCCGGCGCGGCGTCACCGACTCTACTCCGTCTGAAGGCGCAGCGCTGCGCGGCGCATCACGCCAGCGCGCGCTGCAGCGCGGCATCGAACGCCTGCGGCGACTCGAACTGCACCCAGTGGCCCGCGCCCTCGATCAGCTGCAGGCCGCGGAAGTCGGGCGTCACCGCAGCGTAGGCGGCTTCAAGCTGATCGATGTACTGGCGGTAGATGGCGTCGTGCGCGCCGTAGATGGCGTGCACCGGCACCGCCACCCGCGGCAGGCGGCGCGCCAGGATGTCGGTGTGCGCCAGGCGCCGGCGCGGCAGCCGGTCGCGCTGCACGTTGGCGATGTGCACCTCCAGCGCCAGGCCATCGATCAGGTCGTGGTCGTGCAGCATCAGCACGCCGAGGTTGTGGCGGTGGATCTCGACCTGCTCCTGCGGCGTCTTCAGGTGGCGCCAGGCGCGCAGCTCGAACTGCCGCCCCGGCACCACGCCCATCGCCGGCGCACCGACCAGCACCAGGCGGCGCGCCAGATCGGGATGCTCGGCCAGCAGCAGGCCGGCCGTCATGCCGCCGAAGGAGAAGCCGACCAGATCGACCGCCTGGCCGCCGAACAGCTGGCGCAGGCTGGCGGCCAGCGGCTCGACCATGGCGTCGGCGTCGCTGCCACCCGGCGGCGGATCGGAATCGCCGAAGCCGGGCAGGTCGAGCGCCCAGACGGCGCGCCCGCTGTCCACCAGCGGCAGGATGTTCCTGACCCAGTGCGTCCAGCTGCCCGAGCCGCCATGAAACAGCACCAGCGGCGGCAAGCCGGCGCCCACCCCTGCAGCGGACGCCCAGGCGCGCCAGACCATCTGGCCATCGCCACAGCGCGTGGTCAACCGGCGCGCCCCCGCCAGGCGCGCGCGCTCGGTCAGAGGCAGAAAGGCGGGGACGATGATGTCGCTCATGCGCAGGAAAGGAGGTGGCAGGTCGTGCCGTGCGTCGCACGGAAAACGTGCGGACGGCCAGGCCATTGTGTCACCGCTCATCGAGCGAAGCCGACCAGCGTTCACCCCAGCCGCCGCCACGGCGCTGTTCGTCGAGCGTGCGGCGGTCGCGCTTGGCAATGCGGGAATCTCGCATGACGGCTGAAGCGCGAATGCAGCCAAGACGTTCACTTCTGCGTTCTTATTCCTGCCCAGCTCAACCGCGGCACGATGCAGGTCTTGTCTCGAGTCAACGGGGCTCGCACAGCGAACTGACGCGCTTGCTCCAGCAGCCCATATGCGTTGGCATGTCCGAATGCCCTATCGAGCTTTGCGAACATGGCGCGATCGGCGTCATACAAGTCGGGCGACAGCCAAAGCGCTGCTTCGTTGTCGGGG
>CAZHSD010000046.1:0-15653 GCA_964534975.1 uncultured Ottowia sp.
AAGCCTTATCAGCCAGATTTCGCTTAAAACGCTTGACGGGCAAGACGGTATCTACACTTGCATGCATGTGCCAGCTGCTCGGGATGAACTGCAACACGCCAACCGACGTGACCTTCAGCTTCGCCGGCTTCGCGCAGCGCGGCGGGCGCACCGACCACCACGCGGACGGCTGGGGCATCGCCTTCTTCGAGGGGCGCGGCGCGCGCCTGTTCATCGACACCAGCGCGGCCTTCAACTCACCGATCGCCGAACTGATCCGGCGCTACCCGATCAAGAGCCGGAACGTCATCTCGCACATCCGCAAGGCCACCGTCGGCCAGGTGGCGCTGGAGAACTGCCACCCGTTCATGCGCGAGCTGTGGGGCCGCCACTGGGTGTTCGCGCACAACGGCGACCTGAAGGACTACGCGCCGCGCCTGCACGGCCAGTTCCGGCCGGTGGGCAGCACCGACAGCGAGCAGGCCTTCTGCTGGCTGATGCAGGAACTCGCCAAGGCGCATGCCAGCGTGCCGCCGGTGGCCGAGCTGACGCGCACGCTGCGCGAACTGCTGCCGCAGGTGGCGCGCCACGGCACGTTCAACATGCTGCTGTCCAACGGCGAGGCGCTGTGGGCGCACGCCTCGACCAGGCTGTGCTGGCTGGTGCGCCAGCACCCCTTCACCAGCGCGCGCCTGGCCGACGATGACCTGAGCGTGAACTTCGCCGAGCACACCACGCCGCAGGACCGCGTGGCGGTGGTGGCCACCACGCCGCTGACCTCCGATGAAACCTGGACGCCATTCGGCGAAGGCGAGCTGAAGGTGTTCGTCGACGGCGCGCCGCTGGCGGCCTGAGGGCGGATGATGGAATGACCTCGCTGCGCTTCGATGACGGCGCTGGCGCGCCATGACTGGAGCCCATCATTTCGTCATCCATGCCGCGCAGCGGCGAGGTCATGGCGCGTCAGCGCCGTCATCGCGCAGCATCAGAAGCGCGCACTCAGCGCGACGTTGAACGAGCGCCCGCGGCCCGGCACGCGCACGCCCCAGGGCACGGCGGTACCGGCCATGGTGCGGCCCTGGCCCAGGTAGGCGCCGCCGAGTGGCAGCTCGTAATAGCGGTCGAACACATTGTCGATGCCGAAGTCCAGCCGCACCTGCTTCCAGGCGTAGCCGGCGCGCAGGTTGAGCAGGCCGTAGCCGCTGGTCGTCATCTCGTTGCGCTCGCGCGAGACCTTGGTCTTGCCCGCCACGCCGACCCACTCGGCGGTGCCGCTCCAGCCGCCCAGGCGGTGCGTCAGCGCCAGGCGCGCGTTGAGCGGCATCATGTTGATCAGGTTGTCGCCGGTGTCGGTGTTCTTGCCGCGCACGTAGTTGATGCCGCCGCTGAGCATGAGCTGGCCCCAGCGCGGGCTGCGCCCCAGCTCGGCAAAGCCGTTCAGGTCGATGCCGTACAGGCGCACGGTCTGGTTGGCGAAGCGCAGGTAGACGAAGGCATCGCGCGCCGCCAGGTTGGCGTCGTTGCACACCGCCATCGCGCCGCTGGCGCCGCCGCAGCGCAGCGCGTCGAGGTAGTTGCGCACGTGGGTGTAGTACGGCGTCACGCGCATGCCCCACTTTTCCCCGCTGGCGTCGTGCCAGTCGGCGGTGGCGCTGAGCGTGGTGGCCTGCTCGGGCTTGAGGTCGGGGTTGCCGACGTAGCCGTTGCCGTCGCCGGTCAGGTTGACCATGCGCATCGCCATGCCGCCGGTGGACCAGGCGTAGCGCTCGTAGAGGTTGGGCGAGCGCATCTTGTGCGAGACGCCGAACTCGTAGGTGGCGTTGGCGTTGGGCGTGAAGCGCGCCATGGCGGCCAGGTCCCAGTTGTGGTCGGTACGGCGGCGGTCGCGTGCATTGAAGGCCTTGGCGTCGGCGTCGTAGCTGGCGTTGTAGCCCTGCACCGGGCCGGAGTCGGTGCGGGTGTTGGCGCTGCGCAGGCCGACCAGGGTCAGCCACTGCGGATTCCAGCGCGCCTGCCATTCGGCGAACACGTCGAGCCGGTCGCGCTTGCCATCGCGGATGTTCCAGAAGGTGTTGGGCGCCATGCCGCCGCCGGACGGCAGCCACCAGTCGTCCAGGCGGTAGCGCAGCGCCTCGGCGCCGACGCGCACGGTGTCGCGTTCGGAGATCGGCAGCTCACCCATCACGCGCAGGCCGCTGGTCTTGCCGCGCGTGTCCATCGGCATGCCGGGCACGTCGCCCTTGGGGCCATACCAGTACTGCTTGTCGTCGCCGAACTGCATGCCGTGGCGGGTGTGTTCGTGCCAGGCGCGCGCTTCCAGCCGGCCCCAGTTGAAGCGGCCCTCGTAGCGCAGGTTGGCGTGCCAGGCGTCGTTGCGCGTCATGTCCATGCGCTGGTTCGGGTAGTACTGGTAGGGAATGTCCTGAAACCCCAGCCCGAGCTGCAGCAGCTGGCCGTCGCCGCGCCAGGCGCCGGTGAGCGCGTGGTTGCGGGTCTTGTAGGCGCTGGAGCCGACCTCGTCGGCGCGCAGCCAGCGGTCGGGCTTGTCGCTGGCGGCGGGGCCGGCGGGCTTGAAGTCGCCGCCGGCGCGGTAGTTGTCCGACTGCGCCAGCGCGCCGTCGTAGCGCAGGCTGAAAGCGTCGGTGGCGTAATGGGCCGAGGCCTGCGCCGCGACGGCATTGCCGTTGCTGCGCCCCGACACCGCCAGCTCGCCACCGACCACGGCGGGCGCGCCAGGGTCGGCAAACACCGGCTCGGCGGCGTCGACCTGCACCGTGGCGCCGATGCTGTCGCCGCCGACGCTGACCGGCACCACGCCGGCGAACACGCGCACCCGCTCGACGCGCGACGGGTCGACGTAGGACAGCGGCGGGTTCATGTGGTTGCCGCAGGACGAGATCAGCGGCATGCCGTTGAGCTCGATGCGCAGCCGGTCGTCGCCCAGGCCGCGGATCGCCGGCAGGCTGGAGACGCCGCCCGCCGGCTGCGCCGCGAAGCCGGGAAAGTCGCGCAGCAGCTGCGCCGCCTCCTGGCTGAGCGGGCGCTGCGCGCGCAGCAGGTCGGCACCCAGGCTCTGGCTGCCGATCGGTTCGGTGGCGGCGCCGGGGGCGGTCACGGTGACCGGCGCCAGGCTGCCGGCGACGGCCTCGCCGGCGGCCGGGGCCGGCTGCTGGGCCAGCGCGCACAGCGGCACGACCGCCATCAGGGCATGCGCGGGAAAGAGCTTTCGAGAACGCGCGCGACGACGCGCAAGGTGTTTGGTATTCATGAGCTTCAGCGAATCGGGTCGCCAGGCCGCGCCCGCAGGCCGGCTGGCGGGAATGGGGAGAGCTGCACGGCGCCCAGGCATCCGCCGGCCTGCTGGCCGCGGGTGCCGGGCGCCAACGACCGCGCGAACAGACCGCTCAGCCGTGGATGCAGAACAAGCAGGAAGTCAGGCGCGCGCCGGCGGACCCTGCGCCGGCGGCAGCAGGTGCTGCGGCGCCGGGCGCAGCGGCGTGCCGGCCAGCAGCGCCGGGCGCCGGTGCTGCGCCACGGGCACCGGCAGCGCTTCGGGCGCCGGTCGCGGCACCAGCAGCGGCAGCACCGCCACCGCGCACAGCTGGCATTGCGCCAGCAACTGCCTGGACTCGTCGCTCGGCCCCGGATCGCCGAAGTCCGGCGCCGACGTCAACATGCCGGCGCCGGTGCAGATCTGCCCCGTCAGCCAGCGCGCCGACAGCATGCCGGCCATGTGGCCGGCGCTCGCCTGCGCCACCAGCGCCTGCGCCAGCACGGCCAGCAGCGCCAGGCCAACAGCCCAGCGGCTCAGCGTGGAACGGAGTTGACGAAACGGCACGGCGGCCATTCTGCCTGCGTGCGCCCGGGCGGCGACTTGACCCAGTGCAAGCCCGCGCTGCTTCGGCGCCACCGCGCCGTTCGGCCTGGACCGTCGGGCCCCGGTCGCCGCCTCAACGCGGCACCGTGCTCTCGCGCACCGCACGCCGCACCACCGGCGGATCCTCGCCGATGTGGTAGCCCAGCTTGCGCTCGCGCAGCGCCACGTCGGCGGCGCTGGTGCGCTCGAAGCGGCGCAGGTGGTCGGTCCAGGACACGTCCTCGATCACCTCGACGAAGCGCCCGGCGTCGTTGATGTCCGACAGCAGCTCCCACGCCACCGCGCCCTGGCGCAGGCGCGAGCGGCGACTTTCCTCCATCAGCGCGCGAAAGGCCGGCGCATTGGCCGGGTCGATCCGGTATTCGATCGTGACCAGCACGTGCCCGGTCTCCGGCGGCGTGGTGACGCGCGGGCGCGGCAGCGGCCCGGCCGGTGTCGGGTCCTCCATCACGCCACGGTCGGGCCAGCGCCAGATCGCCAGCGCCATGGCCGCGATGGCGCTGGCCGCGCCCAGGCCCAGCGCCACCGGCACGCTGCTCCAGGTGGCGACCTGGCCCCAGACAGCGGCGCCGGTGGCGGCCGCGCCCATGATCGCCATCTGGTACATCGACATGCCGCGCGCGCGCACCCAGTCCGGCAGGCTGACCTGCGCCGACACGCTGAGCGTGTTGGCCGTGGTCAGCCAGGCCGAGCCGCCGACCAGCATGGCGATGACGCCGAGCCAGATGCTGTCGGTGACCGCGATCACCGCCATGCTCAGCGCCTGCGTGGCCGCGCCCGCCATCACCACCTGGTCGCGCGAAAACGCCTGGCGCAGGCGCGGCAGCGCGAAGGTCGAGGCGATCGCGCCGGCGCCCATGGCCGCCAGCAGGATGGTGAAGGTGCCGGCGTCGCCGCCGCGCATGCCCAGCGCCACCAGCGGCAGCAGCGCCATAACCGCGGTGGAGTGGAAGAAGAACAGCGCGATGCGCAGCAGCACGCCCTTCAGGTGATAGGACTGCGCCACGTACTGCAGGCCCACGCGCATGGCGCCGCGCAGGCTTTCGCGCCCCAGCGGATCGGGCTTGTGCTCGCGCTGCCAGCGCGTGATGACCACCGCCGCGCCCACCGACAGCACAGCGTTCAACAGGAACACCCAGGCGCTGCCCAGGCTGGCGATGATGGCGCCGGCCACCAGCGGCCCCAGGATGCGCGAGGCGTTCATCGACACGCCGTTCAGCGCCAGCGCCGCCGGCAGCTGCGCGCGCGGCACCAGCTCGGGCACGATGGCCGAGAACACCGGCCAGCGCAGCGCCAGGCCGACGCCGTTCATGAACAGCAGCATCAGCAGCAGCGGCGGTGTCACCACCTGCAGGAACACCGCCGCCGCCAGCAGCATGCCGACCACCGCCACCCAGACCTGGGTGAAGAACAGGAAGTGCTTGCGGTTCAGCATGTCGGCCAGCGCGCCCGAGGGCAGGCCGAGCAGGAACACCGGCAGCGTGGCCGCGGTCTGCACCAGCGCCACCCAGATCGGCTTGGGCGTCAGCTTGGTCATCAGCCAGGCCGCCGCCACGTCGTTCATCCACATGCACAGGTTGGCGATCAGCCAGGTGCTCCACAGCATGGTGAACACGCCCTGGCGGAACGGTGCCAGCGCGCTCAGATCGTCGTCGCTCGGCAAGCTCGATGAGGTGCTGTCGGAATCCGGCATGGGCTTCACATCATAGGCATGCGCGTCGGCAGCTTCCTACGCCGAGCGTCTGCGGCGGCGCACGCGATGGCGGCGTTTGCCTGACGTCCGGCGCGCGCGCCGGCACGCATGATGAATGCAGCCAGGCGCCATCGCAGGCGCGGCAACCAGTTCAACAACCGCCAGAGGGATTCATCATGCTGCACTACGCCATCGTCTTCTTCATCATCGCCATCGTCGCCGCCGTGTTCGGCTTCGGCGGCATTGCCGCGGGCGCCGCCGGCATCGCCAAGATCCTGTTCGTCGTGTTCCTGATCCTGGCCGTCGCCAGCCTGTTCTTCGGCCGCAAGTCATAGCCGCCGGCGATCGGCGTCCGCAGGACGCCGGACGAGACCGCATCGGCAGCAAATTCAATCAGCACCACGGCGGCGACAGCCGCCGTTCGTTGTTGCACATCAGGAACGCCGGCGCGCATCGCCGGCGCACTTAAGACGGGGCTCATGTTGGCAGGCCAGACTGCCGCGCATGAAGGACGACCAAGCTCCATGAAACCGACTGGCCCCCTGCTCGCCACGCTGGCGGTGCTGGCCGCCGCGCTGCTTGGCCTGCAGACCTACGCCCCCTATGGTGCCAGTACCGCGCTCGGCATTGCCATGGGCGCGGCATCGATCGCCGCCATGAGCCTGGCGCTGATCCTGGCCGCGCGCCCGCGGCCGGCCGAACACCTGTTCGGCGGCCTCGATCGCATGTACCTGGCGCACAAATGGCTGGGCATCGGCGCGCTGGCACTGATGCTCGGGCACAACATGATCGAGCCCGACCTGGAAGGCTTCGTGCGCGAGACCCAGACGGGCGAATTCGCGGAAGACTTGGGCGAGATTGCACTCAACGGCTTCATCGGCCTGCTGCTGGTCAGCTGGATCAAGCGGATTCCGTTCACCCGGTTGGAGTTGCCCTGGCCGATCTGGCGCTTCAGCCACCGTTTCACCGGTGTGCTGTTCGCCGTCGCCGCCTTCCACCAGCTCGCCATCGACAAGCCCGCCGGCATCGACCCCACGCTGGGCCTATACTTGAACGCGCTCAGCGTGGCCGGCCTGACGGCCTGGGTGTACACGCAATTCGTCGCGCCCCTGCTGCGCCCGCGCGACTTCGTGCTGGAAGGCATCGAGCGCCACGGCACCGTGACCGAGATGACGCTGCGCCCCGAACGCCGTCCGATGCGCTGGCAACCGGGGCAGTTCGCCTTCGTGTCGGCCACCGGCGCCGGCATGGCCGAGCCGCATCCCTTCACCATCGCCAGCGCCCCGGCGACCGACGGCAGCCTGCGCTTCGGCGTCAAGGCCCTGGGCGGCTGGACCCGGCGCCTGCCCGAGCGCCTGGCGCCGGGCCAGCGCCTGCGCATCGACGGGCCCTACGGCCGCTTCGTGTTCCGCAAACGCGTGCCGCGCCAAGTCTGGCTGGCCGGCGGCATCGGCATCACGCCCTTCCTGGCTTGGGCCGAGGCCTTGACCGAGGCCGATCGGCAGCGCATCGTGCTGGTCTGGGCCGTGACGACGCGCGCCGAGGCCTTCGCCGCCGACCGGCTGGCGGCCATCGCCGCGCGCCATCCGCAGTTCACCGTGCACATCCTGGCCAGCGCCGAGGATGGGCGGCTGACGGCGCAGCGCCTCGCCGGCCTGCTGCCTTTTGCGCTGCGCGAATCGGAGCTGTTCTATTGCGGTCCGGCCGGCCTGCGCGACGCGATCGCGTCGGGGCTCAAGGCCATGGGGCAGCGTCCCCGCCGCATGCATTCGGAGGCGTTCGAGCTGCGCTGATGGCGCGCGTCCAGACCGCGCGGCCGAGCGCAATGCATCAGAGCTTGGGAATGCGGATGCGGCTGATCATCAACGAGCCCGACAGCGCGTACAGCAGCACCAGCGGGTGCAGCCTGAAGCCGCCGATGCGCCAAGCACCGCCCCACAGGTTCGGTCCGATGTCACCCATCGCGGCCGCCACCCACAGCAGCGCCACCAGCAGCATCGAAGTCGGGATCGGCGTGCCCTCGAAGTGCTTCACCTTGTCGCCGCCGGCCGAGAGCGCGTCGGCCGTGACGTTGAAGCGCGCCAGCCGCGACACGCCGCAGGCAACGAAGAAGGCCAGGATCACGCGGTCCCACAGCCCCTGCATGCCGACGCCATAGGCGATCAGCGCCGGCGCCACGCCGAACGAGATCACATCGGCCAGTGAATCCAGCTCGCGCCCCAGCAGCGACGATTTCTGGCGCCAACGCGCCACGCGGCCATCGAACACATCGAACACCAGCGCCGCCAGCACCAGCGCGCAGGCGTAGTGCACGTGCTTGACCTCACCGGTCTGGATGAAGCTGATGATGGCAAACATCGCGCCCACGCCGCACACCGCGTTGGCCAGCGTGAACCAGTCCGCGAGATGGAACTCGCGGATCATGGAGAAGGGCTTCTTCCTCGGGCTGTCAGAGGTAGTCATGGGGGCAGTGTGCCCCGATGGGGAAGCGTTGCGTGTCAGTCGAGGGCGCGAATCGGCCCTGAACGAGTTTCACAGAAACTGGAACGAATGGCTGCTTTGCAGCGGCTGCGGTCGTGAGATGGTTTGGGGTGGTCGACCGCTTTGGGCGAGCCAACGGAGAGAAGTATTTGTTCGCTGCAACTATCCAATCGGCCCCGAATTGCCTCCGTCAGGAATCCTTTCGGACAGAATCACGTGCTGCGGGATCAGCGGCTCCGATCTTGATGTCCCGTTGATGGGGTGCACGGGAGCCACAGGTGGGCAATCAGTCCCCCGCCCGCTCTGGAGCTGAGCCACGTTCTTCCATTGAGCGAGACCACAATATTGCGAGCGATCGCCAAACCCAGCCCCGTCCCGCCGGAATCTCGGCCGCGCGAATTTTCGCTGCGCACAAAAGGCTCGAACACTCGTTCCAGATCGGCCTGCGGAAGGCCGGGGCCTCGGTCGGCAATGCGCACCTCAACGCCATCTTCGTCGCCTTGATGGAGGCTGACTTCAGCATTGCCACCGTAGCGCAGCGCGTTGTCCAGCAAATTCTGCACGCCGCGCGCGAGCGCGCGCGGCGCTGCCCACACGCGCACCGGATGCGCAGGGGTCTCCAAGCGGCAGTCCTGCCCCAGATCGGCGGCTTGCTCAACCAGGGATTCCAGCAGCGCAGCCAGGTCGAGCGTCATGCGCGGCTCGCGCAACTGGGCGCTCCGCGCATATTCGAGGCCCTCGTTGATCAGTCCGTCCATCATGTCGAGGTCATCTTCCATGCGGGCGCGACCCGCGTCGTACTCGGGCAGGCCGGTCAAGCGCAGCTTCAAACGCGTCAGTGGCGTTTTGAGATCGTGCGAGATCGCTGCCAGGATGTGGGTGCGCTCGCGCAGTTGCGCCTGCACCGCCCGCTGCATGGCGTTGAAGCCGGATGCCAGCGCGCGCACTTCGCGCGAACCAGTCTCGGGGAGAGGCTGCGCGCTAGCAATGTCACGAGCCAGCTCACGCCCGGCCCGGGTCAGACGTGTCAGAGGCTCGGTCACTTGCGTCACCGCCCACATCGCCACCAGAGCCACCAGCAGCGTTACCAGCAGTACGTAAGTCACGACAGCCCAGGCGCTGGGGCGACTGCTCGGCAAACCGTCCTCAAAAACGATCAGCAGGACTTGATTGCCGTTCAGAGGCAGACGCAACGCCGGCTGCCCCGCCATGTTCGCGACAGCGACCTCAAGTCGGCCCGCGGCGGCGGCGAGCACCGCACGGTTCAGCCCATACAGCTCGGGAGAAATCGAAGCCCCCCCGGTCGGCACCGCCGTGCGGACATCAACGAGCAAGGGACGGTAGGTCGCGCGGCGCAGGGCTGGCAGAGCAGCGGCGCGCTCATGCGACGGCAGGGCGGTGATGCGTTCATGCAGCCACAGCACGTCCTTAGCAACCTGTGCGTTGACAAGGTATCGCGCCTCGTAGCCGCGCCACCAGCCGACAGCGCTGAAGCTCAGCAACTGCAGTAGAGCGATGCTCGCCAGCAGAATCAGCAGCAAGCGGGCTTTGAGTGAATCCGGCCGCAGTCGATTCATGCAAGGCACTCCGCCTCATCGCTCCAATGCACGGCCTTGGCGAGCACGTAACCCTCGTTGCGAATAGTCTTGATGTACTGCGGCTCGCGGGCGTCGTCGCCCAGGCGTCTGCGCAGGCGCGACACGCGCAGGTCGATCGAGCGGTCGAACACGTCGGCGTCACGCCCGGCGAGATGTACCAGCAACTGGTCGCGCGTGACGATCTGCTGCGCGTGGTCGAGCAGGAACAACAGCAGACCAAATTCGGCCCCATTCAACGGCACGGCGATAGCGCCATCGCCACGATCGGCTCTACGCTGGAGCAGTCGCTCCACGCAGTCCAGCCGCCAGCCACCGAACTGAGCATAGCGCGCGCGCCGGTGGCTGGCTTGTCCTGGCGGCAGCATGCGTGCGCGGCGCAGCACCGCGCGAATGCGCGCCACCAGCTCGCGCGGCGTGAAGGGCTTGGCCATGTAGTCATCGGCGCCAAGTTCCAGGCCGATGATGCGGTCGACGTCGTCGCCCAGCGCGGTCAGCATCAGCACCGGCGTGGCGGCGTAGTCGCTCGCGCGCAGCCATTTCAGCAGCGCCAGGCCATCCTCGCCCGGCATCATCACGTCGAGCACGATCAGGTCGATCGCCTTGTCGGCCAGCAACGCGCGCAATTCGCGCGCGGATGCTGCTGCACTGACGCGAAAACCCTGACGCTCTAGCTGCTCGGCGAGCAGTTCTCGGATGGCGCGGTCATCGTCGACGATGGCGATGTGGTCGGTCGGCTCCATGGCCGGCAGTGTACGGAGCGGCCCGACACATGAGGCCGGCGTTTTGTATCGCAGTTTGTCCGGGTGAGCGAATGACAGACAGCGGTACACGTTCGCCCCTTGCTTGACAAGCTTCCAGTTCCGCGCGGCGGTGCAATGCAGGTGTCCCAACCACTGCACCGAAAGGAGCTTCTTATGACCATCTCGCGCATTCACCTCATCGCCCTGGCGCTGGCAGCCACGCTGGTTACCGGCTGCACCGGCCTGCCGGCGCCAGCGCCCTCCACGATGCCGACCAGCGGTGAGGCGCCATTCGATTCGCACGCCGAACTGGCGACGCCGGCCGCACGCTCCACGGTACAAGCCGAGGCGGCGCACCAGCATCCGCACGCGGGCGAGTTCCCGCTCGACGCCGCCCTACCGAATGTCGGCGCCATGCCGTCCGCCCCAGCCCGTACAGCCACGCCGGCCGTGATGCCTGCCAGCGGCGAGCGCGCCTGATGCGTCTTGGACTGGAGGAAATCTCCATGAAACGATTCCGTCTCGCACTGCAGCGTGTTGCCGCCGCACGGCTTTCCGTGGCCCTCGCGCTAACGGTCGCCGCGGGCATCTGCGCCGCAGCCGACCTGACCGTGCAACTGGACGGCGCGCGCGCCGATGGTGGGCCGGTACGCATCGCCGTACAGAACGATCCGGCGCGCTTTCCCGGCCCGGCCTTCAAGGGCCTGGAGGTGCCTGCCACTGCCACCGAAGGTACCTTGAAGGACTTGCCGCCCGGTCGTTACGCCGTGGTCGCCTTCCAGGACATGAACCGCAATGGCCAGCTCGACCGCGGGCGCTTCAACATCCCGTCGGAGCCCTATGGCTTTAGCCAGGATGCACGTGGCAACGGCGGTCCACCGGAGTTCCGCGACGCCGCCTTCGACCTGACCGAGCCGGGACAGCGCGTCACGGTGCGGCTGCGCTGAAACCCCACACGACGAAAAGGATAACGGCGATGACCCGAACCGCTTGCGGCGTGCAATTGCGCGGCGTGCATAAACGCTACTGGCTGGGACGCACCGTCGTTCCCGCCGTCAACGGCCTGGACTTGGACATCCAGCCCGGCCTGTTTACGGTGCTCAGCGGGCCTTCGGGCAGCGGCAAGAGCACAGTGCTCAACCTCATTGGCGGTCTGGATTGTCCCGACGAGGGCGAGGTGCGCATCGACGGCACGGACCTGGCGCCGCTGAAGGACGACGACGCCACCGCCTGGCGCGGCCACGTGATGGGTTTCGTGTTCCAGTCCTTCAACCTGGTGCCGGTGCTGAGCGCCCAGGACAACGTTTCGCTGGCCCTAGCGCGCTCGGGCGCAGGTGCCGGGGCGGCACGCGACCGGGCGCGCGCGATGCTGGCCGCCGTCGGGCTGGAAGGCATGGGCGCGCGCCAGCCGTCCGAACTGTCGGGCGGCCAGCAGCAGCGCGTGGCCATCGCCCGCGCGCTGGTGCACGAGCCGCGTCTGGTGCTGGCCGACGAGCCTACGGCCAATCTCGACCGCGCCACCGGGCGCGCCATCATCGCATTGATGCGCGACATGCAGCGGCGCACCGGGGCGACCTTCGTGTTCTCGTCGCACGACCCGGCGCTGATCAACGAAGCCGACGTGCTGGTGCGGCTGGTAGACGGGCGCATCGACGACGGCCGACCCGCCACGCTGCAAGGAGGACGGCCATGAATCTGCTGCCCCTGGCCTGGCGCAACATCTTTCGCAACCGCCGCCGCAGCGCGCTTACGCTGTGCGCCATCGGCGTCGCCGCCACGGCCACGCTGTTGCTGGGCGGCTACCTGGCGGCGACGGTGCGCGCACTCGAGACCGATACCGTGCGCCAGGTCGGCCACCTGCACGTGATGCCCGAAGGCGGCCTGGACTTCGGCCGCGGCCAGCCAGGCCGCTATGCGCTGCACGATCCCGAGGCGCTGATGACCCGCATCACACAGGACGCCACGCTGGCGCCGATGGTGGCGGTGGTCACGCCGATGCTGCGCTTTTCCGGCGTGGCGGGCCGATTCGAGTCGGGCGCATCGAGCAACTTCTCCGGCGTCGGCTGGGACCCGGCCACGCGCCTAAAGTTGCTGGAGTGGGACGGCAACGGCCTGCGCCTGCCGCCCGGCGCCTCGTTCCTGCGCGCCGACCAGCCGCAGGGCGGTGTCATCGGCGCCGGCCTGGCGCAACTGCTGGGCCTGTGCGATGCGTTGCAGGTGCGCGACTGCAAGTCTCCGCCCGCGGCGGACACCGCCGATGCCGCACCACTGTCGCCCGAGCTGGCGGCGCTGGCGGCGCAATCGACCCCATCAGGCGGTGCGCAGCAAGCGGCGGCCGATACGCCCGGCATCGAACTGCTGGCCGCCAGCGCGGGCGGCGCGCCCAATGTGCTGCGCCTGCAGGTCCTGCGCGCCGAGCGGCTGGGCGCGCGCGAGGCGGACGCCATGCACGTAGCGGTGCCACTGCCGCTGGCACAGCGCCTGGTGTTCGGCGCCGGCGCGCCCGCCGCGACGGCGCTGGTGCTGCAACTGCACCGCACGGCCGATCTGCCCGCGGCCCGCACGCGTCTGCAAACGCTGCTGCGCGAGGCCGCGCCCGGCCAGGCCCTGGAGGTGCTGGACTACCACCGGATTCAGCCGCAGTTCGGTCAGATCATTCGCATGTTTAGCGCCCTGTTCGGCTTTGTCGCGGTGCTGATGATCGTAGTGACGCTGTTTTCGGTCTCCAACACCATCCACATGGCGGTGGCCGAGCGCACGCGCGAGATCGGCACGCTGCGTGCCATCGGCTGGCTGCGGCGCCACGTGCGCGCGCTGTTCGTGACCGAGGGCGCCCTGCTCGGCGTGCTCGGCGGCGGGCTGGGCCTGGGCGTGGCGTCGGCGCTCGGGCACTGGGTCATCAACACCGGCTGGCTGACCTGGACGCCACCCGGCCGCTCGACACCCGTGCCGATCGGCGTGGACCTGTTCGGGCACCCGGCGCTGATTCCCGGCGTGCTGCTGCTGTTCACGCTGCTCGCCTGCGTATCGGCGTGGTGGCCGGCGCGACGCGCGTCGTCCCTGCCCGTCGTGGAGGCGCTGCGCCATGGCTAAGCCCTCGTTCATGCGTTGCGGCTTGTTTGCCGCCGCCCTCCTGCTGCCGATCGCGGCCCATGCACAAGGCATCGATGCACAGGCCATCCTCGACGCCAGCGACCGCATTCGCAACCCGCCGGGGAGCTTCTCGGTTCGGCTGGCGCTGTCGGAATATCGGCAGTCGAAGCTGGCCAACAGCAACGTGCTGACGGTATACGCGCGGCCCAGCGAGGCCGGCGGCGACTACCGCAACCTGGTGCGCTTCGTGGCGCCGGCGCGCGACGCCGGCAAGCTGATGCTGCGCAATGGCCACGACCTGTGGTTCTATGACCCGGCCAGCCAGGCCAGCGTGCGCATCTCGCCGCAGCAGCGCCTGCTGGGCCAGGCCTCCAATGGCGACGTGATGACCACGCAATTGGCGCGCGATTACGACGCCTCGCTGGCTGGCACCGAGCCGCTGCGCGACGGCGAAGGAAAAACGCGCGCGACGCACCATCTGCAGTTGACCGCTCGCCGCCCCGATCTGCCGTACCCAAAGATCCACTACTGGGTCGAACAGGACACCCACCAACCAGTGCGCGCGCGCTACTTCACCGCCGAGGGGCGATTGCTGAAAACCGCGTGGTTCCGCGCCGTGCAACCGGTACTTGGCGTGGCGCGACCGACGCAGACCGTCATCATCGACGGGCTCGACCCCGGCTGGGTCACGGTGATACAGATGAGCGAGCACAAGCTTCGCGATGTGCCCGAGGCCTGGCTGCAGCGCGACTACCTGCCACGTTGGAAGGCTGAGCCATGAAGCCCCCGCGAGTACTCGTGCACTTGGCGGCGATGTGGGCGTACCTGGGCTTGGCCGCGCTGGCCCAGGCGCAGGCGCCGACGTCAAGCGCCGACGAGATCGACCCTGCGCAATTCGTTGCCGTGCCCGAAGTCGAAGCTCCGGCGCCCTGGAGTTTGCGGGTGAGTGGAGGGCCGGAGTGGCAGCGCGGTCCCGGCTTGCCCGGCGGCACGGTCTGGCGCGCGGCGCTCGACCTGCGACACGAGTTTGCGCTCGGCGCCGAATGGCGCGGCGTGCTGTCGGACCGGTTGGAACTGAAGCACGGCGTCGGAGGTGCGCGCCACAGCGCAAACGCCTTGCGCGAGGCGTATCTGTCGCGCGGCATTGATGGGCGCTGGTTTGTCGACATCGGCCGCGTCAACGTGCGCAGCGGCGTTGGGCTCGGCTACAACCCGACCGACTGGCTGCGTGGCAACGTGCTGGCCACGCCATCGAATCAGAACCCGGCCAGTGCACGGGAGAACCGCCTGGGCGCATTCATGCTACGCGTGCAGCACGTCACCGACAGCGGCAGCATGCACTGGGCTTATGCGCCGAAACTCACGTCGGATGCCACCGCGCCAATGCGCCCATGGAGCCTGAATCTGACGCGTGGCAACGCGGCGCACGCGCTGCAATGGCGCTGGGCGCCGCGCATCAGCGAGACGCTGAGCGTGGACGTACAGGCGCTGGCGCGTTCCGGCCAGCCGCTGGAAGTCGGCACCAACCTGAGCGCCGTGATCAGCCCGAGCGTCGTGGCTCACGCGGAAGTGACGCTCGCGCGCCGCACAAGGGCAAGGATCGGCGCTCCATCAACAGACAAGCATCTGGCGCCGCGCGCCGCGCTAGGTCTGAACTGGACGCTGCCGAGCGGTGCGACCCTGGGCGTCGAATACCAGCACGCAGGTGATGCGCCGTCGGGTGACGACTGGAATCGCTGGCGCCAGCGCGATGACCCGCTCGCACGGCGGACCGTCGGCGCCTGGCGCGGCGAGCGCGCCCGCACCCAGGACCCACTGCTGCGCTCCGGCTGGTTCGCGCGTCTGCAATGGAACGATGTCTTGCGCGACGGCCGCTACGACGTTGGGGCCTTCGTGCGCGTGAATCCGCATGACCGCAGCCGGATGTGGCAACTCAGTGGCGCCTGGCACGTTACGCCCGCGATTAGCCTTCGCTTGATCGCCCTGGGCGTGCAGGGGGCGTCGAACACCGAATATGGCGGGCGCGCACTGCGGCGTTATGCCTGGGTCGGTGCGGAAGGGGTCTTTTGATCGGTTGAACAAGCTAGGGCGTGACTGATCCTGAGTCCGCTGCCATATGAAAGGCTTCCAAGTAACGGCTGCCGACGAAAGCAGTCGTTTGTTTTCTCACTTCAAGTGACCGCTATCAGCCT
>CAZHSD010000047.1:0-15235 GCA_964534975.1 uncultured Ottowia sp.
ATCGTTTTCATGTGTTCGCTTGGTGCTTGCTCCCTCCCCCGCTGGGGGAGGGTTGGGGTGGGGGCCTGGCGGCTCCGGGTACACGCGCCGCGGCCCCCATCCCGGCCTTCCCCCAGCGGGGGAAGGTGAAAGACTCCGCTCAATGCCGCGCCCCGGCCGGCGCCACGCGCGGCCGCGCGTTGGCGTCGCGCGGCTGCGGCAGCAGCGTGGCCACCGTGAGCTGGTCGTCGCCGAAGTACCTGCTGGCCACCGCCTGCACCTGCGCCGCGCTGACCTCGCGCAGGCGCGCGATCAGGCGTTCGTCGGCGTCCAGCGGCAGGCCCTGCACCCACAGGCTGCCCAGTTCCTGCGCCTGGCCCATCACCGAGTCGCGCTTGTAGACCTCGCTCGCCACCCACTGGGTCTTGACGCGCCTGAGCTCGGCCTCGCTCACGCCCTCGCGCGCGATGCGCGCCACCTGCGCGCGCAGCGCGGCCTCGACCTCGGCCGCGCTCCTGCCGGGCGCCGGCACGCCACTCAGCGTGAACAGCTGCGGCCCGCGGCCCAGCAGGTCGTTGCCGGCGCTGGCCGAGTCGGCCACGCGGTCCGGCCCCTGCGTCAGCGCGCGATCCAGGCGGGCGCCGCTGTAGCCGTCCAGCACCGCCGCCAGCACCGTCAGCGCCAGCGCGTCGTCGTTGCCGGGCGAGGCCTCGAGGCCCGCCATGCCCGGCACCTTGAAGGCCAGCGACACCAGCGCCTGCTCGGCCGGGGCCTTGACCTCGATGCGGCGCAGGCCGCGCTGCTCCGGCTCGGGCCGCGGCTTGCGCGCGGGCAGGGCGTGCGCCGGGATGCCGCCGTAGTGCTGGCGCACCAGCGCCAGCACGGCCTGCGGATCGACGTCGCCCACCACCACCACGGCGGCGTTGGCGGGCGTGTACCAGCGGCGGTAGAAATCGCGCGCGTCCTGGGCGGTGAGCGCATCCAGGTCGCCCATCCAGCCGATCACCGGCCGCCGGTAGGGCGAGGCGACGAAGGTGGCGGCGCGCTGCTGCTCGAACATCAGCGCACGCGGGTTGTCCTCGGTGCGCTGGCGGCGCTCTTCCTTGACCACCTCCAGCTCCTTGGCGAACTCCTCGTCGCTGAAGCGGTTGTGGGCGAAGCGGTCGGCCTCCAGCGCCATCACCTCACCGAGGCGATCGGCCGGCACCTGCTGGTAGTAGCCGGTGTAGTCCAGGCTGGTGAAGGCGTTCTCGCGCCCGCCGAGCTGCGCCACGCGGCGCGAGAAGTCGCCCGGCGCCAGCGTGTCGGTGCCCTTGAACATCATGTGCTCCAGCACGTGGGCGACGCCGCTGGCGCCATCGACCTCGTCCATCGAACCGACGCGCAGCCACAGCATGTGCACCGCCGTCGGTGCACGCCGGTCCGGCTTGACGATCACGGTGAGGCCGTTGTCGAGCCTGAACTGGCTGACCGCGGTTGCAGCGGCGGGCGCCGTCGCCTGCGGCGGCATGGCAGCCGAACCTCGGTCCGAAGAACCGGCCAGCGGCGCGCAGGCCGACAGCAGCGCCGCAACAAGAAGCGCGCTGGCGGCGCGCAGAGGATTCGGGATGGTGAGGGGCATGACCTGGAAACTGAGTCGATTCGCGGCCGGAACGTTCCCGCGCGCGCGAAGCCGCCAAGTGTGCCGCATCGGCGCCGGCCGGGGTGTCGGTGACAATCGGCGCATGAACCTCGCCTCGCCCACCACCGACACGGCCGCCAAGGTCGAGCCCCGCCTGACCAGCCTCTCGCACGGCGGCGGCTGCGGCTGCAAGATCGCGCCCGGCGTGCTGTCGGGCATCCTGCGCGGCACCAGCGGCATGCCGCTGCCGCCCGAGCTGCTGGTCGGCATCGAGACCTCGGACGACGCCGCCGTCTACCGGCTCAACGACAGCCAGGCGCTGGTGGCCACCACCGACTTCTTCATGCCGATCGTCGACGACCCGTACGACTTCGGCCGCATCGCCGCCGCCAACGCGCTGAGCGACGTGTACGCCATGGGCGGCAGGCCGATCATGGCGCTGGCGCTGGTCGGCATGCCGATCAACGTGCTGTCCACGGCCACCATCGCCCGCATCCTGGACGGCGGCGCCAGCCTGTGCCGCGAGGCCGGCATCCCGATCGCCGGCGGCCACACCATCGATTCGGTCGAGCCGATCTACGGCCTGGTGGCGCTGGGCCTGGTGAACCCCAGCCACGTGCAGCGCAACTCGGGTGCCCAGGTGGGTGACGTGCTGGTGCTGGGCAAGCCGCTGGGCATCGGCGTCTACTCGGCGGCGCTGAAGAAGGAGCAGCTCTCGGCGGATGGCTATGCACACATGATCGCCAGCACCACGCGCCTGAACACGCCCGGTCCCGAGCTGGCCGCGCTGGCGGGCGTGAACGCGATCACCGACGTCACCGGCTTCGGCCTGGCCGGCCACGCGCTGGAGCTGGCGCGCGGCGCCGGCGTCACCGCGCAGATCGACTGGCCCGCCGTGCCGCTGCTGCCCGGCGTGCGCAGTTTCGCCGCGCAGGGGGTCGTCACCGGCGCCTCGAGCCGCAACTGGGCGGCCTACGGGCACGAGGTCGCGCTGCCCGACGGTTTTGGCGACAGCGAACGCGCGCTGCTCACCGACCCGCAGACCAGCGGCGGGCTTCTGGTGGCTTGCGACGCGGCGGCGGTGACGCAAGTGCTGGCGGTGTTCCAGCGCCAGGGCTTCGATGCCGCCGCCGTGGTGGGCCAGATGCTGCCGGCCGGCGAGCGGGCACTGCAGCTGCGCTGAGGGCACCACGCGCCGGCATGATCCGGCGCATCCACGCCGATGGACCTTTCCTAGAATCCTGTTCATGTTCCGCTTCTTCCGCCGCAAGAAAGACCCCACCCCCGAGATCGCGCCTACCGTCGAGTCGGCGGCCGAGTCGGTCACGGCGCCGGTGGTCGAGCCGGCGGGGGAACTGCCGCTGGACGAACTGGAGCGGCAGGCGCTGGCCGCGCCGGCGCTGGACGAGGACGCAGCGGAACCGGCAGCTGCGCCCCAGCCGCAGCACATCGAGCCGGCACCACCGGCCAGCGCCGAGGCAGCCGCACCGCCCGTACCGGCCGCAGCGCCGGCGGTCCCGGCGGCCGCACCCGCTGCCGACGAACTCGAAGCCGTGCCGCTGGCCGCTTCGACCCAGGCCGCGCGCGCCGGCTGGCTCGACCGCCTGCGCGGCGGCCTGCGCAAGACCGGCAGCTCGATCACCACCGTCTTCACCGGCACCCAGATCGACGAGGCACTGTACGAGGACCTGGAAACCGCGCTGCTGCTGGCCGACGCCGGCGTGCCGGCGACCGGGTTCCTGCTGCAGGACCTGCGCCGCCGCGTCAAGGAGCGGCGCGCCAGCGACCCGGCGCAGGTCAAGGCGCTGCTGCAGGACGCCATCGCCGACATGCTGGCGCCGCTGGAAAAGCCGCTGGTGGTCGGCGTCTACCACCCGACGGTGATCATGGTGGCCGGCGTCAATGGCGCCGGCAAGACCACCAGCATCGGCAAGCTGACCAAGCACCTGGCCGACGCCGGCGCCACGGTGCTGCTGGCGGCGGCCGACACCTTCCGCGCCGCGGCGCGCGAGCAGCTCGCCGTGTGGGCCGACCGCAACCAGGTCGAGATCATCAGCCAGCAGGGCGCCGATCCGTCGGCGGTGAGCTTCGACGCCGTCGCCGCCGGTCGCGCGCGCGGCAAGGACGTGGTGCTGGTCGACACCGCCGGCCGCCTGCCGACGCAAAAGCACCTGATGGAGGAACTCACCAAGATCCGCCGCGTGGTGACCAAGGCCGACATCACGGCCCCGCACGAGGTGCTGCTGGTGATCGACGGCAACACCGGCCAGAACGCGCTGGCGCAGGTCAGGGCCTTCGATGCGGCGGCCGAGCTCACCGGCCTGATCGTCACCAAGCTCGACGGCACCGCCAGGGGCGGCGTGCTGTGCGCCATCGCGCGCGAGAAGCCGCTGCCGGTGTACTTCATCGGCGTCGGCGAGAAGCTGGAGGATCTGCAGACCTTCAAGGCGCGCGAGTTCGCGCAGGCACTGGTGGGTTAGCGCCCGTCCAGGCGTCGGATCCGGACGCGGAAACCGTTTGCAACAGCCCGCGGGCGACCCGGCCACTGGATACACTCGCGCCATGACCGTGAACCCTTCCCGGAAACACTTGGTGCTGGTCGGGGCCGGCCGCGCCCACCTGCAGGTGCTCAAGGGGCTGGCGCGCCAGGGCCGCGGCGATGTCCACGTGACGCTGGTCGCGCCGCATCCGTATTACATCGAAGCCGGCATGCTGCCAGGCTACGTGTCCGGCGACTACGCGCTGCAGGACATTCGGACCCCGCTCGACGCGCTGGTGGAGGCCAGCGGCGTGAGCTTCGCGCCGGCGCACGTGCATTCGCTCGATCCCAACGGCCGGCGCGTGCAGCTGTCAACCGGCGACGCGCTGCCCTACGACGTGCTGTCGATCGACGTCGAAACCGCGACCGACCGCGACCGGATCGAGTCGCTGATCCCCGGAGCACGCCGCAACGCGCTGTTCACGCACCCACTCGAAGCCTTCGTCCAACTGTGGCCGCAACTGCTGACGCTGGCGCAGGAGCGCGCCCTGCAGGTGGCGGTGATCGGCGACGACCTCGCCAGCATGGAACTGGCCATGGCCGCAGCGCATGCGCTGGCGCCGCCGCATGGCAGCCGCGTGACGCTGGTGGCCGGCACCGAACCGCTGCTGCCCCAGCAGCCGCCGGCGCTGCAGCGGCGCGTGCTGGCGCGCCTGAAACGGCTCAACATCACTGTGCTGCAGGACCGCTGCACCGGCATCGACGGCCGCGCCGTCCAGCTGGCCAGCGGCGCCAGCCTGATGTGCGACGCGCCGCTGCTGGCCCTGGGTGGCGAGCTGCCGGGCTGGCTGCTGCAGGCCGGCCTGCAGCTCGATGACAGCGGCCATCCGGTGCTGAACGAGCGCCTGCAAAGCGAGAGCCACCGCCAAGTGTTCATCGTGCCGGCAACGGCACCGGCCGAGGTCGGCCCGGTGCTGGAGGCCAACCTGCGCACCGCGCTGGCCGGCGGCACCTTCAGGAAGGCGCCCATGGATGCCTCGCGCCTGCACGTGGTGGATTGCGGCGACGGCCACGCGATCGCCGTCTGGGGCCCGCTCAGCCTCGAAGGCCGCGAAGTCGGGCAGTGGAAGCACCGGCGCGACCGGCGTCAGTTCGCCGCGCTGTTCTCACTCTGATCCACCTTGCGTCGCGCGCCACGCGACGGCGCCATGGGGAAAACCCTGTGTCATCGTGTGCCGATATGAACGATACTGCGCGCCGCGCAACCTATACTATGCGCACACACGCATTTTAATTCATGTTGCCAGGCCGTTGGCTGCATCGCCCGGCTCGGCCCCGGCGCCGCAGTCAGGGAAAGCCGGCATCGGTCGCCTGCGAGACATGAACCAAATGCCTTCTCCGACCCCTGCTCAAGGAGTTTCGACATGAATTCGCAACCCATCGCCCGCCGTCTCAACCGTCGCCTGCTGCTCTCGCGCAGCGCCGCCGTGGTCGGCGCCAGTTCCATGGGCCTGCTGCTGCCGCAGATCGTGCGCGCCCAGAGCGACAAGGTCCGGGTCGGCTTCATGCTGCCCTACACCGGCACCTACGCCCAGCTGGGCGTGGCCATCGAGAATGGCGTGCGCATGGCGATCGCCGAAAAGGGCGGCAAACTGGGCGGGCGCGAAATCGAGTGGTTCAAGGTGGACGACGAGTCCGAGCCGTCCAAGGGCGTCGAGAACGCCAACAAGCTGGTGCAGCGCGACAAGGTCGACGTGCTGATCGGCACCGTGCACTCGGGCGTGCAGATGGGCATCCAGCGCGTGGCGCGCGAATCCGGCGTGCTGAACATCATCCCCAACTCCGGCGCGCACGCCTCCACGCGCGCGCTGTGCGCACCCAACATCTTCCGCACCAGCTTCACCATGGCCCAGCCGACACTGGCGCTGGGCAAGCCGATGGTCGACGCGGGGCTCAAGCGCGCGGTCTGGATCACCTGGAAATACGCCGCCGGCGACGACTCGCTGGAAGGCTTCAAGGAGAGCTACACCAAGGCCGGCGGCACCATCATCAAGGAGATGGGCCTGCCGTTCCCGAACGTCGAGTTCCAGGCGCTGCTGACCGAGATCGCCTCGCTCAAGCCCGACGCCGTGGCCTGCTTCTTTGCCGGCGCCGGCGCCGCCAAGTTCATGAAGGACTACGCCGCCGCCGGCCTGCAGGGCAAGATCCCGCTCTGGGGTTCGGGCTTCCTGACCGAGGGCGTGCTGGAAGCCGCCGGGCCGGCCGCCGAGGGCGTGATCACCACCATGCACTACGCCGACTCGCTGGACACGCCGCGCAACAAGCAGTTCCGCGAGGCCTACGCGCAGCAGTTCAAGAGCCAACCCGACGTGTACGCGATGCAGGGCTACGATTCCGGCCAGCTGCTGCTGCAAGGGGTGGCCGCCGTCAATGGCGACATGAGCAAGAAGGCGGAACTGCACCAGGCGATGGAAACCGCAGTGATCGACAGCCCGCGCGGCAAGTGGACCATGAGCAAGGCGCACAACCCGGTGCAGGACATCTACCTGCGCGTGGTCGAAAAGGGCGACAACAAGGTGACTGGCATCGCCGCCAAGGCGCTGGCCGACTCGGGCGCGGGCTGCAAGATGATGGGCTGACACCCGCTTTGCGGCGCTGATGTGCTGCCTCCCCATGGCTGTGCCCGGGGGAGGACGGCACCACTGTCCGGACCGCCAGGTCCGGGCACGGCGTTGACTCGCACGGCCTGCTGCGCGGGCTTTCGACCCTCTCACTTCCGACTTGCCCGCTCCGTGGATTTCGCCAACTTCCTGATTCAGACGCTCAACAGCGTGCAGTACGGGCTGCTGCTGTTCATGCTGGCGGCCGGCCTGACGCTGATCTTCGGCATCATGGGCGTGGTCAACCTGGCGCACGGCAGCTTCTACATGCTGGGCGCCTACCTGGCCTTTGCGCTGTCCAGCCAGCTGGGCAGCTTCACCGCCGCCATCCTGGTCGGCACGCTGCTGTCGGTGCTGTTCGGCCTGGTGCTGGAGCGCATCCTGTTTCGCCACTTCTACCAGCGCGACCACCTGGACCAGGTGCTGATGACCTTCGGCCTGATCTACATCTTCGAGGAGGCGCGTTCGCTGCTGTGGGGCGACGACGTGCACGGTGTGCCGATCCCGCCGCTGCTCGGTGGCTCGGTGCCGCTGACCGAGACCATGTCCTACCCGGTCTACCGCCTGTTCATGATGGGTGTGTGCGTGTTCCTCGCCATCGGCCTGTACCTGTTGATCAACAAGACGCGCCTGGGCATGAAGATCCGCGCCGGCGCCTTCAACCGCGACATGACCGAGGCGCTGGGCATCAACATCAAGCTGATCCACGCGGTGGTGTTCGCCATCGGCGTGGCGTTGGCCACGGTGGCCGGCATGATCGCGGCGCCGATCTCCAGCGTCTATCCCGGCATGGGCTCGTCGGTGCTGATCATGTGCTTCGTGGTGGTGGTGATCGGCGGCATCGGCTCGGTGCGCGGCGCGCTGATCGCGGCGCTGCTGGTCGGCTTCGTCGACACCTTCGGCAAGGTGCTGCTGCCGCAGGTGGCCGGCATGCTGGTCTACATGCTGATGGCGGCGGTGCTGCTGTGGAAGCCGGAAGGCCTGTTCAAGCAATGATGCGCGTCGTGACATCCCCCGCTTCACGCCTGGCGCCGCGGCGCCGGAAAGCCCTCGCATGAGCGCACCGCAATCCAATCTCGAAACCCTGCCGCGCGGCATCCAGATCGTGCTGGCGCTGGGCCTGGTCCTGCTGGCGGCGTTCCCCTTCGTCGGCAGCGAGTTCTACCAGCAGATGGTGGCGCGCATGATGATCCTGGCGATCTTCGCCATGAGCCTGGACCTGCTGCAGGGCGTGACCGGACTGGTGTCGCTGGGCCACGCGGCCTTCTTCGGCATCGGCGGCTACGCGCTGGCGCTGGCGTCCAGCGACAACGGCCCGATCAGCCTGTGGTGGTCGCTGCCGCTGGCGATGCTGGTGGCCGGCGTGGCGGCGCTGGTCATCGGCTTCTTCGTGGTGCGCACGCGCGGCATCTATTTCATCATGGTGACGCTGGCCTTTGCGCAGATGCTGTTCTACCTGGTGTTCGACAACAAGGAGCTGAACCTGCCGGGCGGCTTCGCGCTCCAGCTGGGCGGCTCGGACGGCAAGTACATCAACTTCAGGCCCGACGCGCTGCTGTTCGACCTGGAGAACAAGCGCGTCTTCTACTATTTCGTGCTGGCCTGCCTGATCGGCGTCTACGCCTTCCTGCGCCGCGTGCTGTGGAGCCCGTTCGGCCGCGCGCTGGCGGGCATCCGCGTCAACGAGCACCGCATGCGCGCGGTCGGCTTCGGCTCCTTCAGCTACAAGCTGACCGCCTTCGCGCTGGCCGGCGCGCTGGCCGGCATGGCCGGCTACCTGTGGGGCGCGCAGACCGGCTTCGTCAACCCGGAGCTGATGGGTTTTCACATGAGCGCGCACGCCATCATGATGATCCTGCTGGGCGGCATGGGCAATTTCGCCGGCGCCATCGTCGGCGCCTTTGCGTTCGAGTTCATGCTGGAGCTGTTCAAGGACCTGCCGGCCATCGGCGGCTTCAACACCGGCAAGCACTGGCAGCTGTGGATGGGCCTGTTCATCGTGCTGGTGATCGTGTTCGCGCCGCGCGGGCTGCTCGGCGTGCTGCACCGCTTCAGCGCCCGCAAGGTGGATCGCCATGAGTGAGCCGCTGCCAAGCCTGACCGGACTGCCGCTGCACGGGCACGCGGCCGCGCACGGCAGCGCCGCGCCCGCCGCGGCGGGCGCTGAGGTGCTGCTGTCGGCGCAGCGGCTGACCAAGCGCTTCGGCGGCCTGGCGGCGGTGAGCGAGGTCTCGATCGAGCTGTGGCGCGAGCGCATCCACTGCGTGATCGGGCCCAACGGCGCCGGCAAGTCGACGCTGACCAACCTGCTGTCGGGCGACCTGCCGCCGACCTCGGGCAAGATCATGCTGGGCCGGCACGACATCACCACCGCCGCGCCCGAGCTGATCTCGCGCCGCGGCCTGGGGCGGAGCTACCAGAAGACCAACATCTTCCCCAGCTTCACGGTGTGGGAGAACGTGCGCCTGGCGGCGCAGTCGCGCTCGCGCCAGCAGCCCTGGAACCCGCTGCGCTGGCTGCAGCGGGCGGCGCACGACCAAAGCGTCAACGAGCGCGCCGAGCGGGCGCTGGAGCTGGCGCAACTGACCGCCCGGCGCGACTTCATCGCCGGCGCCGCCAGCCACGGCGAGCAGCGCCAGCTCGAGATCGCCATGACGCTGGCCACCAACCCGCAGGTGCTGCTGCTGGACGAGCCGCTGGCCGGCATGGGCGTGGCCGAGGCCGAGCGCATGGTCGAGCTGCTGCTGCGCCTGAAACCGCACCACGCCATGATGCTGGTCGAGCACGACATCGATGCCATCTTCACGCTGGCCGACCACCTGACGGTGATGGTCAACGGCATCGTCATCGCCAGCGGCGAGCCGGCCGCGATCCGCGCCGACAGTGGCGTGCAGGCGGCCTACCTGGGCGAGGAGCACTGACATGGCGACCGAAGCCAACGCCAACATCCAGGACGACCCGGCCAGCCCGCTGTCGCCGCGCCCGCGCACCGGCGAACGCATCGAACGGCCGCCGCACGATCCCGACCTGCTGATCCACGCCATCGACCTGCACACCTACTACGGCGCCAGCCATATCCTGAAGGGCGTCGATTTCCAGGTGCGCCGCGGCGAGACCATCGGCCTGATGGGCCGCAACGGCATGGGCAAGAGCACGCTGCTGAAATCCATCATGGGCCTGGTCAAGCCGCGCCGCGGCGGCGTGCTGGTGATGGGTAAGCCGATGACCGGGCGCCCGCCCTACGAGATCGCCCAACTCGGCATCGCCTACGTGCCCGAGGGACGCGGCATCTTCGGCAACCTGAGCGTGGTCGAGAACCTGAAGATGGCCGCGCGGCCCGGCACGCGCGGCCAGCGCGACTGGACCTACGAACGCGTGCTGGAGACCTTCCCGCGCCTGCAGGAGCGCCTGGGCCACGGCGGCCAGCAGCTGTCGGGCGGCGAGCAGCAGATGCTCACCATCGGCCGCGCGCTGATGACCAACCCCGACGTGCTGATCCTGGACGAAGCCACCGAAGGCCTGGCGCCGCTGATCGCGCGCGAGATCTGGCGCATCTGCGACGTCATCCGCCAGAGCGGCATCAGCAGCATCATCGTCGACAAGAACTGGAAGCACGTGACCGAGGTCACCGACCGCAACGTCATCCTGGTCAAGGGCGAGGTGGTGTTCGAAGGCACGTCGGACACGCTGCGCGCGCAGCCCGAACTGCTGACGCAGCACCTCGGCGTGTGAGGAGTGCCTGCTCGTTCAGCGCAGCGGGCATTGAACGAACCGGCCGAACCGGCAGCGCCGCGCCCGAACGCCCGAACGCCCGGGCCCTGACGCCGAACGCTTCTTGCCAACCGATCCCGGCAACAGCCGCACGTCGCGCGCCGACCGCAGACAAAATTTAGGGCCATCCTGAACCCCCGCCGCTGGCACAGTCATCGTCCAGCCTCTAAGCTTCGCGTACCGATCACATCCACCAAATAAAACCCGAGGAGATCCGCATGACCACCACCCGCACCCAAGTCGCCATCGTCGGCGCCGGCCCGTCCGGCCTGCTGCTGGGGCAGCTGCTGCACAAGGCCGGCATCGACGCCGTGATCGTCGAGCGCGTGTCCGGCGAGTACGTGCTCGGTCGCATCCGCGCCGGCATCCTGGAGCAGGTCTGCATCGACCTGATGGACGAGGCCGGCGTCGGCGCGCGCATGCACAGGGAGGGCCTGGTGCACGAGGGCATCGAGATGATGTGGGACGGGCGGCGCCACCGCGTCGATCTCGCCAAGTACAGCGGCGGCAAGCACGTCATGGTGTACGGGCAGACCGAGCTGACGCACGACCTGATGGACGCGCGCCAGGCCGCCGGCCTGACCACCATCTACGAGGTGCAGAACACCGAGGTGCACGACTTCGACACCGCCAAGCCCTACGTCACCTACGAGAAGGACGGCCTCACGCACCGCATCGACTGCGACTTCATCGCCGGTTGCGACGGCTTTCATGGCGTCTGCCGCGCCAGCGCGCCGCGCTCGGCGATCAAGGAGTACGAGAAGGTCTATCCGTTCGGCTGGCTCGGCCTGCTGTCGGACACGCCGCCGGTCAACGACGAGCTTATCTACGTCAACTCCGAGCGCGGCTTCGCCCTGTGCAGCCAGCGCAGCAAGACGCGCAGCCGCTACTACCTGCAGGTGCCGCTGACCGACAAGGTCGAGGAGTGGAGCGACGACGCCTTCTGGCAGGAACTCAGGCTGCGCCTGGACGAGCGCGCGCGCGACGAGCTCGTCACCGGCCCCAGCCTGGAGAAAAGCATCGCCCCGCTGCGCAGCTTCGTCACCGAGCCGCTGCGCTTCGGTCGCATGTTCCTGGCCGGCGACGCCGGCCACATCGTGCCGCCCACCGGCGCCAAGGGCCTCAACCTGGCGGCGACCGACGTCAAGTACCTGTTCGACGCCTTCGTCGAGTTCTACCGCGACAAGAGCGAGGCCGGCATCGACGCCTACTCGGAAAAATGCCTGGGCCGCATCTGGCGCGCCGAGCGCTTCTCCTGGTGGTTCACGCAGCTGATGCACCGCTTCCCGGACGACGGCGCCATCATCGCCAAGTTCCAGAGCGCCGAGCTGAGCTACCTGCTGCACTCCGAGGCCGGCCTGCGCACCATCGCCGAGAACTACGTCGGCCTGCCGTTGGACTTCGCCGACAGCAGGGAGCTGGCGTAACCCGCGCACGCTAGCATGCGGGCTTCTCGACCAGCCAAGGAGCCCGCGCCATGAGCACAGACAAGGTCGCCCTGATCACCGCCGGCGGCAGCGGCATGGGCGCCGACGCCGCGCGGCGCCTGGCGCAGGGCGGCTACCGCGTCGGCGTGCTGTCCTCCTCCGGCAAGGGTGAGGCGCTGGGGCATGAGCTGGGCGGCTTCGGCGTCACCGGCTCCAACCTCTTGCTGCCGGACCTGCAGCGCCTGGTCGATGGCGCGCTCGAGCGCTGGGGCCGCATCGACGTGCTGGTCAATTCGGCCGGTCATGGCCCCAAGGGGCCGCTGCTGGAGCTCGACGACGACGCCTGGCACCGGGGCATGGACGTCTACCTGATGAACGTGATCGGCCCGACGCGGTTGGTGACGCCGGTCATGCAGCGTCAGGGCGGCGGCGCGATCGTCAACATCTCCAGCTTTGCCGCCGTCGAGCCGGATCCGGTGTTTCCGACCTCAGCGGTGTTCCGCGCCGCGCTGGCGGCCTTGACCAAGCTGTACGCCGACCAGTACGCGCCGCAGGGCATTCGCATGAACAACGTGCTGCCCGGTTTCATCGACAGCCTGCCGGAGCAAGGCGAGCGCCGCGCGCGCATCCCGATGGGACGCTACGGCCGCGCGGCCGAAGTGTCGTCGCTGATTGCCTGGCTGGCCTCGGATGACGGCGCCTACATGACCGGGCAGAATCTGCGCCTGGATGGCGGCCTGACGCGCAGCTTCTGAACTGCGACGCGCGCCGCGCCAGCCCGAACCGCTGTCAACGAGAACCCCATGGCCACAGCCCCCCGATTCTTTCCCTTGCGCGGCGTGCGCATCGTCAGCCTGGCGCTCAACCTGCCCGGCCCGGCCGCGCTGATGCGCCTGCGCGCGCTGGGCGCGCTGTGCCTCAAGGTCGAGCCGCCCGGCCCCGGCACCACCCCGGCCGGGCGCCCGATCTCGGGCGACCCGATGGGCCAGTACGACATCGGCGCCTACACCGTCATGCACGAGGACATCCGCGTGCTGACGCTCGACCTCAAGACCGAGTCAGGCCAGACGCGGCTGGCGCGTGAACTGGCCCATGCCGACGTGCTGCTGACCTCGTTTCGCCCGTCCGCGCTGACCAAGCTGAAGCTGGGCTGGAAGCGGCTGCGGCGCGAGCACCCGCAGCTGTCGCTGGTGGAGATCGTCGGCGCGCCGGGCGCGCGCGCCGAGGAGCCGGGACACGACCTGACCTACCTGGCCGAAGCCGGCCTGGTCACCGGCACCGAACTGCCGCCCACCCTGCTGGCCGACATGGCCGGCGCGCTGATGGCATCGGAGGCGGTGCTGGGCTGCGTGCTGCTGGCACGCGCCAAGGGCAAGGGCCAGCGCCGGCAGGTGGCGCTGTCCGCAGCCGCCGATTGGCTGGCCTTGCCGCGCCACTGGGGCCTGACGCTGCCGACCGGCGCCGTCGGCGGCGCGCACGCCGGCTACCGCGTCTACCCGTGCCGGGACGGGCGCGTGGCGCTGGCGGCGCTGGAGCCGCACTTTGCGCGCGCGCTGTTCGAGGTCGCCGGCCTGCCGCCACCGGACGTGCGCGCACCGTTCGCGCCGCAGTCGCGCGCGGCGATCGCCGCCTGGGCGCTGACCCAGACCCGCGCACAGCTCGACGAGCTGGCGCGCGCGCACGACATCCCGCTGTACACGCTGGCGCCGGCCTGAACCCGCGCGCCGCCGCACACCGTACCACCCGCCATGAACAAGCAATTGCACCCGCACCAGAAGGAAGAGCTGGCCGACCTGGCCGTGATCGCCATGCGCGAGCGCGGGCTGGAGCCCGAATTCTCCGCCGCCGTCAAGCGGCAGCTCGGTGACATCGACGGCCCGAGCGAGGAAGACGGCGTCGACATCCACGACCTGACCGGCCTGCTGTGGTGCTCGATCGACAACGACGACTCGCGCGACCTCGACCAGCTCACCGCCAGCGAGGTGCTCGACGACGGCTCGGTGCGCATCCTGGTGGCGATCGCCGACGTCGACACCCTGGTCGAGAAGGACACGCCGATAGACCGCCACGCACAGATCAACACCACCAGCGTCTACACCTCGGCGCGCATCTTCCCGATGCTGCCGGAGAAGCTCTCGACCGACCTGACCTCGCTCAACCCCAATCAGGACCGGGTGGCCACCGTGACCGAGATGGTGTTCCAGCCCGACGGCACGCTGGCGCGCAGCCACATCCGGCGCGCGCGCGTGCGCAACAAGGCGCAGCTGGCCTACGACGCGGTGTCGGCCTGGATCGAGGGCCAGGGCCCGCTGCCCGAGGCCGCCGACCGCGTCGACGGCATGGACCAGCAGCTGCGCACGCAGGACTCGGTGGCGCAGCAGCTGCGCGCCAACCGGCGCGAGCAGGGCGCCTTGGACTTCCAGACCTTCCAGCCGCGCGCCGAGTTCGAAGGCGACAAGGTGGTCGCCATACGCCAGCAGGAGCAGAACCGCGCGCGCCAGCTGATCGAGGAATTCATGGTCGCCACCAACGGCGTCACAGCACGCTTCCTGGCCGGCAAGCGGCGGCCGTCGATCCGGCGCGTGGTGAAGTCGCCCGAGCGCTGGGCGCGCATCGCCGAGGTGGCGGCCGAGCGCGGCTGGCAGCTGCCGCCCGATCCCGATTCGCAGGCGCTGGAGCAGTTCCTGGCGGCCGAGCGGCGGCGCGATCCGCTGCGCTTTCCCGACCTGTCGCTGATCATCGTCAAGCTGATGGGCCGCGGCGAGTACGTGGTCGAGCGCCCGGGCGGCCCCAAGATCGGCCATTTCGGACTGGCGGTGCGCGACTATTCGCACTCGACGGCGCCCAACCGGCGCTACCCCGACCTGATCACCGGCCGCCTGATCAAGGCCGCGCTGGCCGATGTGAAATCGCCCTACTCGCACACCGAGCTGGAGTTCCTGGCCAACCGCTGCACCCAGCAGGAAGACGCCGCCAACAAGGTCGAGCGCCAGATGCGCAAGTCCGAGGCCGCGATGATGCTGGAGTCGCGCGTCGGCGACGAATTCGATGGCGTCATCACCGGCGGCTCGCGCGGCAACGTCTGGGTGCGCATCTTCGATCCGCCGGCCGAGGGCAAGCTGCTGCCCAGCCGCGACGTCAAGGTCGGCGACAAGGTGCGCGCCCGGCTGCTGTCGACCAACGTCGAGCGCGGCTTCATCGATTTCGAGATGCTGGGGTAGTCGCCCCCGACAGCGCCGTCGACTAGAGCGTTTTCGATTCACTTGATGACGTACCCCGAAGCCCGGAAGTAGTTGGC
>CAZHSD010000048.1:0-14818 GCA_964534975.1 uncultured Ottowia sp.
CACGCTGTCTTTGCTTCAAAGGGGAAGATACAAGGGCGGGCACTTGTGCCCGCGTCAGCAGATGCGGGGGAACAAATCGCTGTGTGAATGCTTGGGCTGTTTCCCGCGGGCATGAATGCCCAGCCGGCGAAGTCAATCCACCCACGCGAACTCGCCGGTGAAGTGGCGCAGGAACGGCGGCTGCCGCACGATGCGCACGCCGCGGATCTCGGCGGCGCGCTGCTTCACCTCGGCGATCACCTCGGCCGCGTAGTCGAAGTGCGACTGCGTGTACATGCGGCGCGGGAAGGCCAGGCGCACCAGTTCCATGCTGTGGAAGGTCTCGCTGCCGTCGGCCAGGTGCTTGCCGAACATCACTGAGCCGACCTCGACGCCGCGGATGCCGCCTTCCAGGTACAGCGCGTTGGTCAGCGCCCAGGCCGGGTAGTGTGCCTGCGGCATGTCGGGCAGCACGGTGCGCGCGTCGATGTAGACCGCGTGGCCACCGGTGGGCTTGACGAAGCCGATGCCAGCCGCCTCCAGCCGCTCGCCCAGGTATTCGGCGGTGCGCAGGCGGTAGCGCAGGTAGTCCTCCTCCAGGCCTTCCTCCAGTCCCACGGCCAGCGCCTCCAGGTCGCGCCCGGCCATGCCGCCGTAGGTCGGAAAGCCCTCCGACAGGATCAGCGCATTGCGCACGCCGTCAAGCCAGCGATCATCCTTCAGCGCGATGAAGCCGCCGATGTTGACCATGCCGTCCTTCTTGGCGCTCATGGTGCAGGCGTCGGCGTACGACAGCATTTCCTGCGCGATGGCGCGCACCGGCACGTCGGCGTAGCCCGGCTCGCGCATCTTGATGAACATGGCGTTCTCGGCGAAGCGGCAGATGTCCATCACCAGCGGCTTGCCGTGTTTTTTAAGCAGCGCGGCGTAGTCGCGGATGTTGGCCATGGCCACCGGCTGGCCGCCGCCGGTGTTGTTGGTCACCGTGAGCATGCCGAAGGGGATGGCGTCGCCGCGCTCCTGCAGCAGCGCCTCGGCGCGCGCCAGGTCGATGTTGCCCTTGAACGGGTGCAGCAGCGCCGGTTGCAGGCCTTCGGCGATGACCAGGTCCAGCGCCTCCACCCCCAGCACCTCGAGGTTGGCGCGGGTGGTGTCGAAGTGGCAGTTGTTGGGCACCACCTGGCCACGTTGGCAGGCGGCGGAAAACAGCACTTTCTCGGCCGCACGGCCCTGGTGCGTGGGCACGAAGTGCGGCATGCCGGTGATCTCCTGCACCACCTTCTCCACCCGATAGAAGCTGCGCGCGCCGGCGTAGCTTTCGTCGCCTTCCATGATGGCGGCCCACTGGCGCGAGGACATGGCGCCGGTGCCGGAGTCGGTCAGCCAGTCGATCAGCACGTCCTCGGCGCGCAGCTGGAACACGTTCAGGTGCGCGGCCTGAAGCAGGCGCTCGCGATCGGCGCGGGTGGTCATGCGGATCGGCTCGATGCTCTTGATGCGGAAGGGCTCGATCAGGGTCTTGGGCATGGGGTGTCTCCTTGGATGATGCGATGTCACCCGAAGGTAGCGCGGCCGCGCCATGCGTGGTGTCGGTTTATTCCAACGCCAGCGCGGCAAGGCCTGCCGCCTGGAAGCAGATCAAGAATTGCCGCGGACCGGCGTGTCGATCAGTCGGCGGCCGCCGACGAGCCGGCGCAGCCGGGGCAGATGCAGGCCTGGCCGCGCGGCGGCGGCGGCACTCGATCCAGCAATCCGGCTGAGAAATCGGCCTGGACGCACCAGCAGGGCGGCTGCGGCGCGCCGCTTGCGCGCTCGACTTCCCGCGCGCAGCGATTTGGCTGTCCGCACAGGGGGCAGCGCGAGGGGTCGATGGCGGCGCTTGGGGTGCTCATGTGGGTGGTATTCTGTCGGATGATGCGCTGCGCGCGGTCGCGGCGCACTGGGTATTTGACCATTGCAGGAGAGATGACCATGAGCGACGCCCTGACCCCGGCCCAGTTGAATGAGTTGAGAGAGCTGCTGCTGAAGCGCCGCCAGGAGTTGCAGGCCGAGATGGAGCAGAACCTGGCCAACCTGGCGCCGGCCGAGCGCACCAGCAGCGTGTCGCAGGACGAGAGCGCGCGCCTGAAGAACCTGACGCGCGAGGTGGATTCGAGGCTGACCCACCTGGACGCCGCCGACCTGACGCGCATCGACCGCGCGCTGGAGCTGATGGACGAGGGCAGCTACGGCCTGTGCGACGAATGTGGTTGCCACATTCCCTTCGAGCGCCTGAAGATCGAGCCCATGACGCAGCACTGCGTGACCTGCAAGTCGCGCTGGGAGCAGAAGCAGGGCATCGCCCGCGCCTCCTGAAGCCGCACGACGGCCGTCATGCACGAAAAAAGCCGTCCCACGGGACGGCTTCTTGTTGTGTCCCTTCCGCGCGGCAGAAGGCGGTGCGCCGTCAGGCGCCCGCCTTGACCTTCTGCCGCCAGGCGTGCAGCAGCGGCTCGGTGTAGCCGCTGGGCTGCGCGACGCCCTTGAACACCAGGTCGCAGGCGGCCTGGAAGGCAGCCGACTTCTCGAAGTTGCCGTGCATCTTGCGGTACAGCGGATCGCCGGCGTTCTGCTGGTCGACCAGCGCCGCCATGCGCTTGAGCGTGGCTTCCACCTGGCCCTTGCTGACCACGCCGTGCAGCAGCCAGTTGGTCATGTGCTGGCTGGAGATGCGCAGCGTGGCGCGGTCTTCCATCAGGCCGATGTGGTTGATGTCGGGCACCTTGGAGCAGCCCACGCCCTGGTCGATCCAGCGCACCACGTAGCCCAGGATGCCCTGGGCGTTGTTGTCGAGCTCCTGCTGCTTCTCGGCGCTGGTCCACTTGTCTTCCGTCACCACCGGGATGCTGAGCAGGCCGGTCAGCAGTTCGTCGCGCAGTGCGTCCGCATCGGCCTTGGCGAGTTCGGCTTCCATCGCCCTCTGCACTTCGCTGACCAGCACCTGGTGGTAGTGCATGGCGTGCAGCGTGGCGCCGGTGGGGTTGGGCACCCAGGCGGTGTTGGCGCCGGCCCTGGGATGGCCGATCTTCTGCTTCATCATCTCGGCCATCAGGTCGGGCGCGGCCCACATGCCCTTGCCGATCTGCGCGCGGCCAGCCAGGCCGCAGGCCAGGCCGACGGCGACGTTGTTGCGCTCGTAGGCCTGGATCCAGGCGCTGGTCTTCATGTCGCCCTTGCGGTAGACCGGGCCGGCCTGCATGCAGCTGTGCATCTCGTCGCCGGTGCGGTCGAGGAAGCCGGTGTTGATGAAGGCCACGCGGCTCCTGGCGGCGTCGATGCAGGCCTTGAGGTTGACGCTGGTGCGGCGCTCCTCGTCCATGATGCCGAGCTTGACGGTGCTGTCCTTGAGGCCCAGCAACTGCTCGACGCGGCCGAACAGCTCGCTGGCGAAGGCGACCTCGGCTGGCCCGTGCATCTTGGGCTTGACGATGTAGACGCTGCCGGTGCGCGAGTTGCGGATGCCGCCCACGCCCTTGCCCTGCAGGTCGTGCATGGCGATGGCGGTGCTGACCACGGCGTCCAGGATGCCTTCGGGGATCTCCCTGGTGCTGCCGTCGGCGGCCTGGTAGAGGATCGCCGGGTTGGTCATCAGATGGCCGACGTTGCGCACGAACATCAGCGAGCGGCCGTGCAGCTTGACGTTGCGCTTGCCGTTGGCGGCGGTGTAGACGCGGTCGGGGTTGAGCCCGCGCGTCATCATCTGGCCGCCCTTCTCGAAGCTGTCGGTCAGCGTGCCGCGCAGGATGCCGAGCCAGTTGCGGTAGCCCAGCACCTTGTCCTCGGCGTCGACGGCGGCCACCGAATCCTCCAGGTCGAGGATGGTGGAGACGGCGGCCTCGACCACCAGGTCGGACACGCCGGCGGGGTCGTTCCTGCCGATGAAGGACTTCGGATCGATCTGGATGTCCAGGTGCAGGCCGTTGTGCACCAGCAGGATCGACGACGGCGCCTTCGGCTCGCCCTGGTAGCCGACGAACTGGCTGGCGTCCTGCAGCTTGCTGCTCTTGCTGCCCTTGAGCTTGACCACCAACTCGCCGTCGCGCACCACGTAGCCGGTCGAATCGACGTGCGAACCTTTCTTCAGCGGCGCAGTGCGGTCCAGCACGTGGCGCGCCCACTCGATCACCTTGGCACCGCGCTTGGGGTTGTACTTGTCGCCCTTTTCCAGGCCCTTGGTCTCGGCGATGACGTCGGTGCCGTAGAGCGCGTCGTAGAGCGAGCCCCAGCGCGCGTTGGCGGCGTTGAGGGCGTAGCGCGCGTTCAGGATCGGCACCACCAGCTGCGGGCCGGCCTGCTGCGCCAGTTCGGCGTCGACCTTGGTGGTGGTGATCTTCACTTTCTTCGGCTGCGGCACCAGGTAGCCGATGCCCTCCAGGAAGGCGCGGTAGGCGCGCATGTCACGAATCGGGCCGGGGTTGGCGCGGTGCCAGGTGTCGAGCTCGGCCTGCAGGCGCTCGCGTTCGGCCAGCAGGGCAGCGTTGCGCGGCGCCAGCTCGGTCACGATGGTCGAGAAGCCGCGCCAGAACGCGTCCTGCGCGACGCCGACGTCGGGCAGCACCTCCTGGTTGACGAAGTCGTACAGCTCGGTGGCGACCTGCAGGTCGTGGACGGGGGTGCGTGTGCTCATGGCGGTCTCTCTGGATCGGGTGCGGGAATGGATGAACGCGGGCGCATGCTGGCCCACTGCAAACACTGTATTCGAAATGTTTTGGGTGAAAAAGAACCGGTGGATTCAAAAACGTTTGCAAAAAAAGCAAAGATGAGCTGACGATGGGACGCCCAGCGTGCCTGCCCGCCCGCGCGACCGTCGCGCCAGGCGCCTGGATTTCGTCGCTATGCTGCACTTCGACAGGACCAGAGGAGAGCGCCATGCCCGGTTTCGATCCGCACCAGCTGCACCACAGCCCGTACAAGAACAAGATCGTGACGGCGGCCGAGGCGGTGCAGCTGGTGCACGACGGCGACACCGTGGCCACCGGCGGCTTCGTCGGCATCGGCTTTGCCGAAGGGCTGGCGGTGGCGCTGGAACAGCGCTTCCTGGCCTCGCAGCACCCGCGCGATCTGACCCTGGTCTACGCCGGCGGGCAGGGCGACGGCAAGACGCGCGGCCTCAACCACTTTGGCCACGCCGGCCTGCTGAAGCGCGTGATCGGCGGCCACTGGGGCTTGGTGCCCAAGGTGCAGAAGCTGGCGGTGGAAGGCCAGATCGAGGCCTGGAACCTGCCGCAGGGCGTGATCACGCACCTGTTCCGGGACATCGCCGCCGGCAAGCCGGGCACGCTGACGCGCGTGGGGCTCGATACCTTTGTCGATCCGCGCCACGGCGGCGGCAAGCTGAACGCGCGCACCACCGAGGACCTGGTGCAGCTGCTGCGGATCGGCGACGAAGACTACCTGCTCTACAAAGCCTTCCCGATCCAGGTCGGCATCATCCGCGCCACCACCGCCGACCCGGACGGCAACCTGACCATGGAGCGCGAGGCGCTGACGCTGGAGGCGCTGGCGATCGCGATGGCCGCGCGCAACTCGGGCGGCGTGGTGATCGCGCAGGTCGAGCGCGTGGCCGAGCGCGGCAGCCTGCACCCGCGTCAGGTCAAGGTACCGGGCGTGCTGGTCGACGCGGTGGTGGTGGCGCAGGACGCGGCGCACCACCAGCAGACCTTCGCCGAGCCCTACAACCCGGCGTTCGCGGCCGAGATCCGGGTGCCGATCGACCGCCTGCCGCCGATGGGCCTGTCCGAGCGCAAGGTCATCGCGCGCCGCGCGGCGCTGGAGCTGCGCCCGCACCAGGTCGTCAACCTGGGGATCGGCATGCCCGAGGGCGTGGCCAGCGTGGCGGCCGAGGAGCAGATGATCGACCTGCTGACCCTGACCGCCGAGCCCGGCGTGGTCGGCGGGCTGCCGGCCGGCGGCCTGAACTTCGGCGCTGCGGTCAACCCGCAGGCCATCATCGACCAGCCGTACCAGTTCGATTTCTACGATGGCGGCGGGCTCGACCTGGCGGTGCTGGGCCTGGCGCAGGCCGACCGGCACGGCAACCTGAACGTCAGCAAGTTCGGCTCGCGGCTGGCGGGCGCGGGCGGTTTCATCAACATCAGCCAGAACGCACGCACGGTGGTGTTCGTCGGCACCTTCAGCGCCGGTCAACTGGAAGTGCGGCTGGACGGCGGCCGGCTCAGCATCGTGCGCGAAGGTGGCGCGCGCAAATTCGTGCGCGAAGTCGAGCACCGCACCTTCTCCGGCGCTGAAGGCGTGCGGCGCGGCCAGCGCGTGCTGTACGTGACCGAGCGCGCGGTATTCCGCCTGGTGGCGGCCGCCGGCGGCCAGGGCGGTGAACTGGAGCTGTTGGAGATCGCGCCCGGCATCGAACTGGAGCGCGACGTGCTGGCGCACATGGCGTTCAGGCCGCGCATCGCGGCCGATCTGAAAGCCATGGACGAGCGCCTGTTCCTGCCCGAGTCGATGGGGCTGCGCACCGCCCTGCTGGAGCGCCCGCTGGGCGAGCGCCTGCACCTGGACAAGGACGCGCGCGTGCTGCACGTCGACTTCTCCGGCCTGCAGGTCAATTCCTCGGCCACCGTCCTGGCCATCGACGCGGCGGTGCGCGCGCTGCTGGAGCCCTTTGGCGAACGCGTCGACACGGTGGTCAACTACGACCATTTCGGCATCGTGCCGGAGTTGGTCGAGCCCTACGCCGCCATGGTGCGCCAGCTCAGCAGTGATCTGTACAAGCGCGTCACGCGCTACGGCACCACGGGTTTCATCAAGTCGCGCGTCGCGGCCGCGCCGTGATGCCGGCGCGCCTGCGCCGGGCGCCCGCGTGGCACGGCGTCGGCTGCCGATAATCTGCTGCCATGGACAAGCTCAAGGTGTTCGAGACCTTCGTCTCGGTGGCGACGCGCGGCAGCTTGAGCGCGGCGGCGCGCGCCGAGGGCGTGGCGCCGGCGGTGGTCAGCCGCCGGCTCGACGCGCTGGAGGAACACCTGGGCGTCAAGCTGCTGGTGCGCAGCACGCGCCGGCTGGCGCTGACGCACGAGGGCACGGCCTTTCTCGACGACTGCCAGCGCATCCTGGCCGAGGTGGCGGGTGCCGAGGCCAGCGTTTCCGCTGGCGGGGTGCAGGCCAGCGGCCACCTGCGCGTGACCGCGCCGGCCGGTTTCGGGCGCCGCCACGTGGCGCCGCTGGTGCCGCCGTTTCACGCCGCCCACCCGCGCCTGCACATCTCGCTCAACCTGTCCGACCGCGTGATCGACGTCGCCGGTGAGGGCTACGACTGCGCGGTGCGCGTCGGCGACCTGCCGGATTCGTCGCTGGTCAGCATCCGCCTGGCCGACAACCGTCGCCTGGCGGTGGCGACGCCGGCCTACCTGCGCCGGCGCGGCCGGCCGCGCCACCCGCGCGAGCTGGCGCAGCACGACTGCCTGGTGCTGTCCAGCGATGCCTCGCAAAGCCGCGGCTGGGCATTCCGCGTGCCGCGCAATGCCCATGGGCGGAACGACGAGCGCATCCCGACGGATGCGGGCCTGCCGTCCGAGGCCGAGAGCGAGCTGATCTACCTGCGCCCCAGCGGCCCGCTCGACTGCTCCGACGGCCAGGTGCTGCACGACTGGTGCCTGGCCGGCCACGGCATCGCCTGGCGCAGCATCTGGGAGGTGGAGCACGAGATCGCCGCCGGCCTGCTGGTGCCGGTGCTGGAGGACTTTGCCGCGCCGCCCAACGGCGTCTACGTGGTGCTGCCGCACGCCACCCGCCATGCGCCGCTGCGGGTGCGGCTGTGGGTGGATTACCTGAAAGAGCGCTACGCCGATCCGGGCTTCTGGCGCCGGCCGCTCTGAAGTCGAGGCGAGCGACGCTACGATCGCGCCATGCTGCTCGAATCCCTGTTGGCCTTCTTTCATATCAGCGCCTTCATCGGCTGGATCGTGTTCGCCACCGCGCAGGCCGTGATGTGCCGCAGCGAGGGGTTCAACGCCGCTGCGGTGCCGCGCATGGTGCGACTCGACCTGATCCTGTGGATCGCCAGTGCCGCGGTGCTGGCGAGCGCGCTGGCGCGCATCTACCTGGGCGTCAAGGGCAGCGCCTGGTACTGGAGCAACCCGCTGCTGCACCTCAAGCTGACGCTGTTCCTGGTCGCCGTGCTGCTGCAGATCGGCCCGACGCGCCAGTACCGCCGCTGGCAGGCCAGGTTCAATGCCACGGGCGCGCTGCCGACCGAGGTCGAGATCACCGGCGCGCGCCGGCTGGTGATGATCGCCACCCACCTGGTGGCGGTGATCCCGCTGCCGGCGGTGTTCCTGGCGCGCGGCTTCGGCTGAAGCTGCGTCAGCGCGCGCCGCGCGCCACCTAAAATCGGCCGATGCAATCCGTGAAGAACGAACTGCTCGCCGCGCTGGCGGCCGAGCTGGAAAAGCTGTCGCCCGGCGCCGGCCAGAAGGCGGCCTTCGAGTCGCCCAAGCAGGCCGCGCACGGCGACCTGGCCTGCACCGCGGCCATGCAGCTGGCCAAGCCGCTGAAAAGCAACCCGCGCGCGCTGGGCGAGCAGCTCAAGACCGCGCTGGAGGCCGTGCCGGCCTTCCGGCAATGGGTGGCGGCGATCGAACTGGCCGGACCGGGCTTCCTGAACATCCGTCTCAAGCCCGCCGCCAAGCAGCAGGTGGTGCGCGAGGTGCTGTCGGAAAAACAGCATTACGGGCGGCAAGCGGCGCGCTCCGAGCGCGTGATGGTCGAGTTCGTCAGCGCCAACCCGACCGGGCCGCTGCACGTCGGCCACGGCCGCCAGGCGGCGCTGGGTGACGCCATCTGCAACCTGCTGGCCACGCAGGGCTGGCAGGTGCACCGCGAGTTCTACTACAACGACGCCGGCGTGCAGATCGACACGCTGGCCACTTCGGTGCAGCTGCGCGCCAAGGGCCTGAAGCCGGGCGATGCCGGCTGGCCCGAGGCGGCCTACAACGGCGACTACATCCGGGAGATCGCCGATGACTTCCTGGCGAAGAAGACCGTGCGGGCCGACGATCGCAGCTACGCCGCCAGCGGCGACGTTCAGGATCTCGATGGCATCCGCCAGTTCGCCGTCGCCTACCTGCGCCACGAGCAGGACAAGGACCTGCAGGCGTTCCGGCTCAGGTTCGACGAGTACTACCTGGAGTCCAGCCTGTACAGCAGCGGTCGCGTCGAGGCCACGGTGCAGAGACTCATCGACGCCGGCAAGACCTACCAGCAGGACGGCGCGCTGTGGCTCAGGACCACCGATTACGGCGACGACAAGGATCGGGTGATGCGCAAGTCCGACGGCAGCTACACCTACTTCGTGCCCGACGTCGCCTACCACATCGGCAAGTGGGAGCGCGGCTATGCCAGGGCCATCAACATCCAGGGCACCGACCACCACGGCACCATCGCGCGCGTGCGCGCCGGCCTGCAGGCGGCCGGAGTCGGCATCCCGGCCGGCTATCCGGACTACGTGCTGCACACCATGGTGCGCGTGGTGCGCGGCGGCGAGGAGGTCAAGATCAGCAAGCGCGCCGGCAGCTACGTCACGCTGCGCGACCTGATCGAGTGGACCAGCGCCGACGCGGTGCGCTTCTTCCTGCTCAGCCGCAAGCCGGACACCGAGTACACCTTCGACGTCGACCTGGCGCTGCAGCAGAACAACGACAACCCGGTGTACTACGTGCAGTACGCCCACGCCCGCATCTGCTCGGTGCTGGCGGCCTGGGGCGGTGATGCGGCGACGCTGCAGGACGCGGAGCTGGCGCCACTCGAGAGCCCGGCGGCGCAGGCGCTGATGCTGCAATTGGCCAAGTACCCCGACATGCTCACCGCCGCCGCCAGCGACTTCGCGCCGCACGACGTCACTTTCTACCTGCGCGAGCTGGCCGCCAGCTACCACAGCTACTACGACGCCGAGCGCATCCTGGTGGACGACGAGGCGCTGAAAAAGGCCCGCCTGGCGCTGGTCGCCGCCACCGCGCAGGTGTTGCACAATGGCCTGTCGGTGCTCGGTGTGTCGGCCCCGACCAAGATGTAAAGCGTTACCTACGACATGACGAAATCCAAGCAAGGCGGCGGAACCTTCCTGGGCATCATCCTCGGCGTGCTGGCCGGGTTGGCGGTGGCGCTGGGCGTGGCCATCTACGTGGCCAAGGTGCCGGTGCCGTTCGTGAACAAGAACACCACCCGCAGCAGCGGCCAAGATGCCGCCGAGGCGCAGCGCAACCGCGACTGGGATCCCAACGCGACGCTGCGCAGCCGCAACGATGCACCGTCGGGCGGCGCCGGCGGCAGCGTGGTGCCGGCGCCGGCGCCGGCACCGATCCCGGCGCCGACGGACACGGCGCGCGCCAGTGAGCAGCCTGCGGTGCCGCCGCCGGCCGAGGTGAAGCCGGCCGAACCCAGGGTTGCGGCCACCAAGGCCGACGATAGCCGCAGCGCCGCCGCCAAACCGCCCGCGCGCACCCCGCCGACCGAGGCGCCGACGGCCGAAGCGCCAACGCCGTCGACCGATCCGCTGGGCGACTTCGCGGCCGCGCGCGCGAGCGCCCGGCAGCCGGCGCCGGCCGCTGCCGACCCGTTCACCTACTTCGTGCAGGCCGGCGCGTTCCGCGCGCCGAACGACGCCGAGGCGCAGCGCGCCCGCCTGTCGCTGATGGGCGTGGAGGCGCGCGTGACCGAGCGCGAGCAGTCCGGCCGCACCATCTACCGCGTGCGCGTCGGGCCGTTCCAGAACAAGGACGCCGCCGACCGCGTGAAGGACCGGCTGGACGACAACGGCTTCGATTCCGCCCTGGTGCGGGTGCAGCGCTAGCGCCGCCGGACGCCGTCCGTGGCGGAACTTCGCTGCGCTGCACCAGTCCATTGGACATGCTTTTCCCGGAGAAAACCAAGATGAAACGTCGTCAATTCGCGCTCAGCGCCGCTGCTGCCGCGCTGCCCGGTCTGTGGACGCTGCCGGCCTGGGCGCAGACCAAGCAGGGCTTCACCGAACTGAAGGAGCGCGCCCCCGTCGAGGCGCCCGCCGGCCAGGTCGAGGTGGTCGAGTTCTTCTCCTACGGCTGCTCGCACTGCAAGAACTTCGAGCCGATCTTCAGCGCCTGGAAGAAGGCCGCGCCCAAGGACGTGGCGGTGCGCATGGTGCACGTGGGCTTCCAGAGCAGCTTCGAGCCGCTGCAGCGCATCTACTACTCGCTCGAAGCGCTGGGCAAGGTCGACGAAGTGCACGCCAAGGTGTTCGACGCCGTGCAGGCGCAGCGCAAGCGTCTGGACAAGCCGGACGTGCTGTTCCCCTGGATTGCCGAGCAGGGCGTGGACCGCGCCAAGTTCGAGGAGGTCTACAAGTCCTTCGGCGTCGCCACCAAGGTGCGCCGCGCGGTGCAGCTGCAGGAGGCTTATCAGGTCGAGGGCACGCCGGCGCTTGGCGTCGCCGGCCGCTACTACACCGACGGCTCGATGGCGGGCGGCTTCGAGCGCATGATCCAGCTCACCAACCAGCTGATCGCGCAGGAGCGCAAGCGCGGCTGACGGCCCGAACCGCGCTGCCCGCCAGGCCAGCCCGCTGCGGCGGGCTTTTTCATGCCTGCGCGAGGGCGCCGCGTACAATGAAACGCAGCAAGAATCGTGCCTCACATGAAGCCCTTCCATTTCTCGCGCGGCGCCCGTTTCGGGCTGGCGGCGCTGTGCCTGCTGCTGGCATCCGCGGCCGCGGCCGAGCGCGCCGATCGCAACCAGCCGATGAACATTGAGTCGGACGCGTTGCGCTACGAGGACCAGCAGCAGCTGTCCACCTTCACCGGCCGGGTGGTGGTGACCAAGGGCAGCATCGTGATGCGCGGCGCGCGCCTGGAAGTGCGCCAGGATGCCGCCGGCAACCAGTTCGGCACCATGGTCGGCGCGCCCGGCCAGCGCGCCTTCTTCCGCCAGAAGCGCGAAGGCGTCAATGAATTCATCGAGGGTGAGGCCGAGACCATCGAGTACGACGGCAAGGCCGACACGGTGCGCTTCGTGCGTCGCGCCGAGATGCGCCGGCTGGCCGGCGCCAAGCCGCTGGACGAGGTGATGGGCGCGGTGATCGTCTACAACAACGTCACCGAGGTCTACACCGTCGACGGCACGCCGCGCGCGTCGGGCGCGCCGTCGTCGGCGCCGGGCGGTCGCGTGCGCGCGGTGCTGGCGCCGCGCGGCGGCACGCCGCCGGCCGGCGACGCGGACAGCGCACCCGTCGTGCCGCTGCGGCCGGCCGAGGCGCTGCCGCCAGAGGCCGGTCAGTGAGCGCTGCCGGCGTCGCGGCCGCCGCGCCGGCGTCCCGCACGGCCGCGGATGGGCTTGAGCGCGGCAGCAGCCGGCTGACGATTCGCGGTCTGCGCAAGAGCTACGGCGCGCGCACGGTGGTCCACGACGTCTCGCTGGACGTCAACAATGGCGAGGTGGTGGGCCTGCTGGGGCCCAACGGCGCCGGCAAGACCACCTCGTTCTACATGATCGTCGGCCTGGTGCGCGCCGATGCCGGCAGCATCCAGATCGACGGCCAGGCGATCGAGCAGATGCCGATCCACCGCCGCGCGCGCCTGGGCCTGTCCTACCTGCCGCAGGAAGCGTCGATCTTCCGCAAGCTGACGGTGGCCGAGAACGTGCGTGCCGTGCTGGAGCTGCAGCAAGGCCCCGATGGCCGCGCGCTGCCGCGCGCCGAGATCGAGCGCCGCCTGACCGAGCTGCTGGAGCAGCTGCACGTCAACCAGTTGCGCGACGCGCCGGCGCCGGCGCTGTCGGGCGGTGAGCGGCGCCGCGTCGAGATCGCGCGTGCGCTGGCAACGCAGCCGCGCTTCATCCTGCTGGACGAGCCGTTTGCCGGCATCGACCCGCTCGCCGTGATCGAGATCCAGCGCATCATCGCCTTCCTGAAGAAGCGCGGCATCGGGGTGCTGATCACCGACCACAACGTGCGCGAGACGCTGGGCATCTGCGACCACGCGGTGATCATCAGCGAGGGGCGGGTACTGGCCACCGGCGCGCCGCAGCAGATCATCGACAACCCGGAAGTCCGGCGCGTCTACCTGGGGGAGCATTTCCGCCTGTGATGGGGTGATGTGAAACCCGGTCTGTCACTGCGCGTCTCGCAGCATCTCGCCCTCACGCCGCAGTTGCAGCAGTCGATCCGCTTGCTGCAGCTGTCGACCCTGGAGCTGGCGGCCGAGGTCGAGCGGATGCTGGACGAGAACCCGTTCCTCGAGCGCGAGGACGAGAACGAGCAGGCGTCTGCTCCGCTGCGTGTCGACGACCGTGCCGACGATCCGTCCGAGCCAGGCGACGAAGCCCCCGGCGCCATGGAGCCCGAGGGCGCGGTCGTCGAACGCGAGCTGGATGCCGATCGCTTGAGCCGCGATGGCTGGGACGGTGATGGCAGCATCGATCCGGCGTCGGGCGAATGGGGTGCGGAGCTGGTGGGGCGCGGCCCCGGCGTCGACGCCGATGATGAGTGGGATCCGAGCGAGCGCGTGCCGGCGCAGCCATCGCTTGCCGAGCACCTGCACCGCCAGGCGCTGTCGCTGCGCCTGTCTGCGGAGGATGCGGCGGCCTTGCATTTCCTGATCGAGTCCTTGGACGAGGACGGCTACCTCGGCGATTCGCTGGACGATCTGGTCGCCGCGCTGGCCGATGGCGACGCCGACCCCGAGCGGCTGGAATCGCTGCGGCATCGTTTCGCGCTGGCGCTGGCCTTGCTGCAGTCGCTCGAGCCGGCCGGCGTCGGCGCGCGCGACCTGGCCGAATGCCTGAGGCTGCAGTTGCGCCGCCGGCAGGCCGAGCACGGCACCGACGAGGACGAGCGTGCCCGACTGGCGCTGGCGTGCCGGATCTGCGCACTGCCGGAGGGCATCGAGCTGCTGGCGCGGCGTGATGCCAGGAAGCTGGCGCTGCTGAGTCGCTCGAGCGAGGACGCGGTGCATGCGGCGATGCTGCTGATCGCCCGGCTCGAACCCAGGCCTGGCCGTCCGTTCGCCGATGTGAGCCGGCAACTGGTGGTGCCCGACGTGCTGGTCAGTGCCGTCGGCGGCGCCGGGCAGCGGGACTTTCGGGTGCGGCTCAACCCCGAGGTGATGCCGCGCCTGCGCGTGCACGAGCGGTACGCCAGCGCCCTGCGCGGCAAAGGCGAACAGCATCCGGCGCTGGCGCAGCACGTGCAGGAGGCGCGCTGGTTCATCCGCAACATCCAGCAGCGCTTCGACACCATCCTGCGCGTGGCCAGCGCCATCGTCGAGCGACAGCGCGGCTTCTTCATCCATGGCGAGCTGGCGATGCGGCCGCTGGTGCAGCGCGAACTGGCCGAGGAACTGGAGGTGCACGAGTCGACCATCTCGCGCGTGACCAGCGCCAAGTACATGGCGACGCCGCGCGGGACCTTCGAGCTGAAGTACTTCTTCGGCTCGGCGCTGGGCACCGAGGCCGGCGGCAGCGCGTCGAGCACCGCGGTGCGGGCGCTGATCCGGCAGTTCATCGAGAGCGAGAATCCGGCCAAGCCGCTGTCCGACAGCCAGATTGCCGAGTTGCTGAAAGCGCAAGGCATCGACTGCGCGCGCCGCACGGTGGCCAAGTACCGAGAAGGTCTGCGCATTCCAGTGGCCAGCTTGCGCAAGAACCCGGCCTGAGGGCGTCGCGCGGGTCGATCTGCATCGCCCAGCGGCACCAGTTTTCCGCATCCGCCCTGCGGGCGGACCGTGGCGGCCTGGTGAGCATCTGATCGGATGCCCTTAATTTTTGGTTCATCACGGAATAGCGTGGTATGCGCGCCAGAAAGAGAGCGGCGCTG
>CAZHSD010000049.1:0-11885 GCA_964534975.1 uncultured Ottowia sp.
GGATCGGCATCACCTCCATAGGTGGGTCAAATTTCGGTCGGCGTCAACACCTGTGCCGTCTTGCGCCGCTGCGTCAACGCGACAAGGTGCTCACGCTCAGCCTCGCTCAACACCAACTCAGCCTTTGGCCTTCCTCTCATCGCTGCCTCCGTCGTGTGCAAACACTACACGACAGAATCAACGTTCAAATATTAGTTCAATGAACTTCTAACTCACTACACTAGTGCTTGTCGGATCACTCTAGGAAGGTCGGAGCGCAGCGGAGTCGGAATTCAACACCGGATCGCGCCATGGCGCATCGCGACCCCGACGCGCGGACACGGCCCGTCTTCCGCCGGCGATGTAGGTAGCCCCGTACCACCTGCCGCGGCGCATACCGCTGAAAAATGAGATGGTACCGGGACGATACCGGCCGTATCGCAGAAAGGAGACGCTCCATGCACGACATCTACAACCGGGCAACCGGCACGGTCCTCGAACCGTGCGAGGAGCCGTCCGACCACACGCCGATCCTCGCCTTGCCGATGAGCCGGCGCGAATGGCTCAAGGGTTCCGGCGTCCTGATGGGCACGCTCGCGATCGGTGGTCCGCTGACTGCGCTGGCGCCGTCGAGGGTATGGGCCGTCGAGTTGCAGAAGCTCACGCAATCCGAGGGCGAGGCGCTGCTGACGATGGGCCGGGCCCTGTACCCGCACGAGAAGCTGCCCGATGCGGTGTACGCGCTGCTCGTCAACGACCTCGACAAGGCGGCGGGCGCCAAGCCCGAAACTGCGCAGATGCTGCGTGAGGGCGTTGCGGCGCTGGACAAGGCGGCCGGCGGCAGCTTCGTCAAGACCGATCCCGCAGGCCAGGCGCAGGCGGTGAAGACGCTCGAAGGCACACCGTTCTTCAAGGCGGTGCGCGGGCAATGCATCACTTCGCTCTACGACAACGACATGGCGTGGAAGGTGTTCGGCTATCCGGGTCCGTCCTGGGAGAAAGGCGGCTACATCAAGCGCGGATTCCAGGACCTGAAGTGGCTGCCCGATCCGGATGCGGCGGCCAGCCCGAAAGCCTACGCCGGCTGAACGGCGCCCGAGAGCGAAGGAGACACAGACATGGCAAGCATCGGTTTCAACGACGACAGCGCGGTCGTCATCATCGGTTCGGGCGCGGGCGGCGGCACGCTGGCCAACGAGTTGTGCCAGAAGGGCATCAAGGTCGTGCTGCTCGAGGCGGGCGCGCGGCAGAGCTTCGACAGTTTCGTCAACGACGAGTGGAAGTCGTTCTCGCAGCTGGCCTGGCTGGATGCGCGCACCACTTCCGGTTCGTGGCAGGTGGCCCGCGACTTCCCGGCGCTGCCGGCGTGGATCTGCAAGACCGTGGGCGGCACGACGACGCACTGGGCGGGCGCATCGCTGCGCTTCCAGGAGCACGAATTCCGCGGCCGCACCGTGTACGGTGAGCTGGCCGGCGCCAACCTGATGGACTGGCCGCTGACGCTGGCCGAACTCGAACCGTGGTACGCGAAAGCCGAATCCAAGATGGGTGTGACGCGTACCAATGGCATCCCCGGGCTGCCGGGCAACAACAACTTCAAGGTGATGCACGCGGGCGCGACGAAGCTCGGCTACAAGAACGTGCACACCGGCCGCATGGCGATCAACAGCCAGCCGCGCGACGGGCGTGGCTACTGCCTGCAACTGGGGTTCTGCTTCCAGGGCTGCAAGAGCGGCGCCAAGTGGTCGACGCTCTATACCGAGATCCCGAAGGCCGAAGCCACCGGCCATCTCGATCTGCGCCCCGAGTCCCATGTCGTGCGCATCGAGCACGACGATGCCGGCAAGGCGACGGCGGTCGTCTACCGCGACAAGGCCGGTGCCGAGCAACGGCAGAAGGCGCGCATCGTCTGCGTGGCGGGCAACTCGATCGAGACGCCGCGGCTGTTGCTGCTGTCGGCATCGAGCAAGTTTCCGGAAGGGCTGGCGAACTCGTCGGGGCAGGTCGGCCGCAACTACATGCGGCACATGACGGGATCGGTCTACGCCGCGTTCAACGAGCCGGTGCACATGTATCGCGGCACCACGATGGCCGGTATCGTGACCGACGAGGCGCGCCACGACACGCGGCGCGGCTTCGTCGGCGGCTACGAGCTCGAGACGATTTCGCTGGGGATTCCGTTCATGGCGGCCTTCCTGGATCCCGGCGCCTGGGGCAGCGAATTCACCTGGTGGCTTGACCATTACACCCAGCTTGCGGGAATGTGGCTGGTGGGCGAGGACATGCCGCGTGAAAGCAACCGCGTGACGCTGAACCCGGAGGTCAAGGACAAGTGGGGCAATCCGGTGCCGAACGTGCACTACGACGATCACGAGAACGACATCGCGATGCGCAACCACGCGTTCGCGCTGGGCGAGAAGGTGTACCAGGCGGCAGGTGCCATCAAGACCTTCCGCACGCCGCCGTATCCGTCGACGCACAACCTGGGCACCTGCCGCATGGGCAAGAGCGCGAAGGACAGCGTCTGCAACGCGTTCGGGCAGACGCACGACGTGCCGAACCTGTTCATCTCGGACGGCAGCCAGTTCACCACGGGCGGCGCGGAGAACCCTACCCTGACCATCGTTACACTGGCCATGCGCCAGGCCGATCACATCGCGCAACGCATGAGCCGGCGCGAATTGTGAGGCCTGCTGCGAGCCATGCAGGAGGTTGATGCCATCCATGTGCGAATATTTCGTCAAAGCCGATCCGATCCAGTACGAACAGCGTTCGCGCACCATACGGATCCACGGTGCGCTCACCAGCATCCGGCTGGAGAACACGGTCTGGGACATCCTCGCCGAGATGGCGGAGGAAGAAGGCTGCACGACGAACAACCTGATCGTGCAGTTCTACGACGAAATCATGGCGCACCGGGGTGAAGTGCCCAACTTCGCCTCATTCCTGCGGGTGACCTGCATGCGCTATCTGCGCCGCGCGCTGCTGGCGGCAAGACGCGAGAATGAGAACTCGGGCGTGCGCTTGCGCCGCGGCGCTCGCACGGCCGAGCATCCCGGTCCGCGCGTGGTGTCGCTCAAGGCCTGACCAACAACAGAACCCACTCCTCAACCCGAAGAGCCAATGCCATGTCCAAGATCATCCATGTCATGATTCGCGTGATGGACCTCGAGAGGTCAATGCGCTTCTACCATGACGTGCTCGGCCTGGAGGAATCGCACCGGCTGACTTTCCCGGACTTCACGCTGGTGTACTTGTGCGACCCGGAAAGCGGCTTCGAGATCGAACTCACCGACAATCACGGGCGCACCGATCCGTATACGCACGGCAGCGGTTACGGCCACGTCGCCATCGTCACGCCGGACCTGGCGGACAAGCACGCGAAGGTCAAGGCGCTGGGCTACGAACCGGCGGACATCAAGGAGTTCAAGCGCGGCGACGAATTGCTGGCGCGCTTCTTTTTCATCCAGGACCCGGATGGATACAAGATCGAGGTGCTGGAGCAGCACGGACATTATCGGTAGCGGCGTCGCGGTCCGCCCCTCGTCCCGCTAACGCGCGCATCGGCGCAAGCTGCCGCCAGCGGACGGCTGATGCTGCGAGTGTCGCCCGAGGTCCATCGAGCCAGCTTGAGCGCAGCGCAGGCTGAAGGGATCAGTCTCAACCAGTGGGCTGAGAACGTGCTGCGCGAAGCTGCGCACTGAGCCGTCTTCACGTTTCTGCCTGTCACCGGTGGTTCCCGCGCGCAAGGGAGGTTGGAACGTCGGCCTGCTCGAGGAATGAATCGAGCGTTCGAATCCTTGTATACCGTCGAGACGCCAACTTGCTCAGACGGTGGTGGAAGGCGTAGCTGCCGCTCGGAAACTTGCAATCCCGACGCCGCTATGATGGCGAACCTATGGACCATAGCGGGTTGGTGTCGTCAGTCATCCCTGGCCCGCCGGGGACAACGACCTGATGCTACTCATTCCGTAGCGCAGGCCGATTTCCGTTGTGGTCTGTGATGATTTTTTGCCTGCTTGACTTCTGGCATTGGCTGCAGTGATTGTTGAATCATGAAGAGCGCCACCAGCCATGTGCCGCATGGCGGCAGGGTGGGGCGGTCCGTAAACAGCGAGGAGACCGATGAAAGGTTCTTACAAGACGTACTTGTATTGGGGGGTCATCGTCGGCCTGTTCGGTCTCATGCTGGCCAGCCAGATCAGCAAGACGATGATGCTCTTCAGCGGCACGGGGCCCGGCCTGGGACCGGAATACATGAACCAGCCGTGGCGCGAGGACGCCAACGCTGACATCACGAAGACACTGGCGGGGGCCAAGGCCAGCGGATGTGAGCAATTCAGGTACCGCGAACACCCGACAGCCAATGGCGAGTTTCTGGTTCACTGCACGACCGACGGCACGAATTGGCAGGCCTATCTGGTGTGGCCGCAGACCGGCAAGGTGCTTGGGCCGCTCCAGCCGGACGTGAGCACCGAACCGAGATAGCGCGGCAGCGCGCCCGAGCCGCGTCACAGAAAGCGCAGCGGGGAACCTTCGGCAGGATCGCGGCGACCGAACTGCGCCAGTCGCCTTCTGTTGCCGATGCCGGCCACGCATCATGGGGACGGTGGCGTCCGCATCGCCAACTGGGGGGCAACCGCATGGCGCAAAGCCTCGATGGCATGACCGGACGCCGGGCGGCGCCCAAAGAAAAAGGCGCCCAACGGATCAGACATCTTGCGGCGTGCCATACCGATCCCAGCAGGGGGGCATCGGCAGGTGGACATCGATACGCTCGCAGGGCGCCACCGAAGGCTCAGCCGGTCGATTTCATCTTCGGCGTCGGTGGTTCGAAGTGACCGATGACGATGTCCATCAGTTCCTCCGTGACCTGATCCTGGCGCACCCGGGCAGCCTCGCGGCGCACGGCGTCCAGGCGATCGTCCACCGACTGCTCGGCCTGCTGCATCAGCGCCAGCCGGGCGGCGTTCTCGGTCGCCATGGCTTCGGCCGAGGCATGGAACACGTTGGCGAAGATGTGGTTGCGCAGCAGCGCTGCCAGCAGCGCCGCCGGTGCCATGCTGAAGTCGGGCAGGGCGCGCCCGGGCCAGGGACGAGGCGCCTCGAGCAGGGTGTGCTCGAGCGGCAGCAGCGGGGTGACGACGACGCCGCGCTCGCCGTGGTGCAGGCGGCGCGTGTAGACCAGACCGACGGCCAGGCTGAGCAGGGGCAGACCGAATGCCAGGCGTTCGAGGTGACTGACGATCTGGCTGGCCAGGCGCCCGATGCCGTCGACCGACGCCGGCGGCGTGAGCCTTTGCTCGACGGCGATGCCGTCGTCGGCCAGCGCCGCCTCGAGCCTGGCACCGACGCACAGCACGACGGCCGGGAGCGTGCCGCTGCCTGCGAACTGGTCCCGGGTGACGCGCGCCACCGCCTCGTTGTAGTTGCCGCAGAAACCATGGTCGGAGCCGAAGGACACCAGCACCTGCCGCTGCACGGTCTGCTGGTCGATCACCACCTGCCCGCCCATGCGGTACGCGAAGGCGGCAAAGCCATGGCGCACCGTGCGCCGATAGCCATCAATGGCCGACGCCGCACGCTCGTAGGGCGTCGCGTTGATGGCGGCCAGCGTCTTCATGGTGCGCACCACGCCGCGGATGCTGGTGAGGGTCTGCTCCTGCCGCGTGAGCTGCTCCAGCGTGTGCGCCATCAGCGGATCCGTGGCTCGGGCGGTTCGGCCAGCTCGGCCAGGGCGTGGCGGGCGGCTGCGACCAGGCGTTGCCGGTCTTCGTCGGACAGGCTGCCGCCGGCGGCGATGCGCGGGTCGTGTTCGGCCAGCGCGTTGCGTGCGGCAGCGCGCACCAGGCTCATGGCCTGCGGCATGCGCGCTTCGGCGATGTCGTCGAACAGGCCGTCCATCGCCGCCGTCAGCACCGCCAGTTGCTCCAGCGTGGACATCGGGTCGCGCTCGGCCTGGCGCAGCGCGGCGCGCACGGCGGCGCCGCGCGCCAGGCGCGCGCGCACGCCGTGGTCCAGGCGGGTGCCGAAGCGCGCGAAGTCCTCCAGCTCCTCGAACTGCGACAGCGTCACGCGCAGGTTGCCGGCGACGCTGCGCAGCGCGCGCCCCTGCGCCTTGCCGCCCACGCGCGACACCGACAGGCCCAGGTCCACGGCCGGAAACTGGTTGCGCCGCACCAGCCGCGGCGACAGGTAGATCTGTCCGTCGGTGATCGAGATCAGGTTGGTCGGAATGTAGGCCGACAGGTTCTCGGCCTCGGTCTCGACCACCGGCAGCACGGTGATCGAGCCACCGCCGCGCTCGCCGCCGAACTGCCCGGCGCGCTCGAGCAGGCGCGCGTGCACGTAGAAGATGTCACCCGGAAAGGCTTCGCGCCCGGGCGGGCGGCGCATCAGCAGCGAGAGCTCGCGGTAGGCCCGCGCGTGGTGCGTCATGTCGTCGATGACCAGCAGCACGTCGCGCTGCTGGGCCGCGAAGTGCTCGGCCATGGTCATGGCCGCGTAGGGCGCGGTGTAGGACAGGCCGGGCGCCTCCTCGTCGCCGCTGTGCACCACGATGCTGCGCGCCAGCAGGCCGCCCTGCCGCAGGGCGTGGATCACGTGCGCCACCGCATCGCCGCGCTGGCCGACCGCGCAGTAGATGCAGACCACTTGCGAGCGGCGCTGGCTCAGCATGGCATCGACGGCGAGCGAGGTCTTGCCGGTCTGCCGGTCGCCGATGATGAGCTGGCGCTGGCCCAGGCCGACCGGGATCGCCGCGTCGACGGCCGTGATGCCGGTCGCCAGCGGCCGCGTCACCGGCGCGCGCTCCAGGATTGAGGCGGCCTCGGCCTCGACCGGCACGCTGACCAGGCTGTCGACGGGGCCGAGTCTGTCGCGCGGGCGCCCGAGTGCATCGACGACGCGGCCCAGCAGGGCCGGCCCCACGGGCACGCTGACGACCTTGCGCGTGCGGTGCACGGCCTCGCCGACGCGCACCGACTCGGCCGACCCGAGCAGGATGACGCCGAGCCGGCCGGGCTCCAGGTCGAACACCTGGCCCTGTACACCGCTGGCGAACAGCACCAGTTCGTCGGCCAGCGCCCGGGCCAGGCCGGCAACCACGGCCACGCCCGCGCCGACCTTGGTCACCACGCCCGACTCGGTCAGCACCGGCCGGGGCTGCGGCGCGCCGATCAGGTCCTGGCGCCACCGCTCGAAGGCGTGCGCGGCGGCCGCGCCGCGTTCATCACGCATCGGCCGACCCGGCTTTGGCCTGGTGATGCTGATCCGCCGGCGCTTCGGCGGCCTGGGTGCGCGCCAGCGCGGCGTCGAACTCGTCCAGATAGCTGTCGATGGTCCACTCCAGGCGCGCGCCACCGGCCTCGATGATGACGCCGGGGGATTGCTTGTCGTCGACGACGAAGCGAGGTCGGGCGCCGCCCATGGCACGCCCCAGCGCCGCAGCGAGCTGCTCCTGCGCTGCGGCGTCCAGCGGATGGTGGGTGCGCACCACGGCTTCGCGCACCAGGCCGGCGGCGGCGCCCAGCTCATTGCCGCGCGCCGCCACGTGCCGCGTCGCCAGCTGGCGCGCGATGGCTGCCTCCAAGTCTTCGTCGGCCAGGTCGAGCAGGGCCTTGCGCGTCAGCTCCAGCAGCGTCGAAGCGCCGGCGCGCTGCAGGCGCTCGGTGAACTCCTGGCGTTCGTGGGCCAGGTGGCGTTGCCAGTCGTTCTTCTCTCGTTCGCGCTGGGCGCGTGCCTCGTCCAGCAGTTGCTGGCGCTCGTGCTCGGTGGCGTGCAGCGCCGCGGCCACCTCGTCCTGCTGTGCCGATCGCGTTTGCCGATAGAGTTGCCGGTAGCGCTGCTCGGCGGCCTGCGCCTCGGCGCGCGCGGTGTCGGCGGCGGCCATGCGCTGCGCGATCTCGGCCTCGCGCGCGTCGATGCCGGCCAGGATGGGGCGATACAGGAAGCGCTTGAGCAGCCAGACCAGCAGCAGGAAGTTGGCCAACTGCGCGACCACGGTGAGCCAGTCGATCGACATGCCGTTCAGCCCCCGAGCGCCGGCCGCACCGCGTCCCAGAACGGGTTGGCGAAGATCAGGATCAGGGCGACGACGAAGCAGTAGATGCCTGAGGACTCGACCATCGCCAGGCTGACGAACAGCGTGCGCGACAGCGTCGGCGCCGCGTCCGGCTGCTGGGCGATGGCACTCATCGCCGCGGCGGCGGCCCGGCCCTCGCCCATGGCGGCGCCAAACGAGCCGATGGCGACCGTGATGCCGGCGGTGATGATGGAAATGACGGCGATCAGGTTGACGTCGATCATGGGGTGTTCTCCAGTTGGGCCACGGTCTTCGGGTCGGCCATGGCCGATGAGATGTAAACCGTCGCCAGGATGGCAAAGATGTAGGCTTGGATCAGGCCGACCAGCAGGCCGAACAGCTCCATCACCACGGGGAAGAAGAAAGGCGCGATGCTGAGGATGATGGCGGCGATGACCGCTCCGCTCATGACGTTGCCGTACAGGCGTACCGACAGCGACACCGCCTTGGAAAACTCGCCCAGGATGTTCAGCGGCAGCAGCAGCACCGACGGCTGCGCGAAGCTGCGCAGGTAGTGGCCCAGGCCGCCGTGCCCGATGGAGAAGATCGGCACCGCCAGCAGCACCGCCAGGGTCAGCGCCAGCGTGGTCGACAGCGACCCGGTCGGCGAGCGGAAGCCCGGCACCAAGGCCAGCAGGTTGGCGCTGGCGATGAACAGGAACAGGGTGCCGGCGAAGTACATCACCTGGTGCACCGAGCGCTGGGCGACGGCGTGCACCTGCTCCTCGATCAACTGCACCAGCACCTCCAGTGCGTTGCGCAGGCGTCCGGGCGGGGCGTCCGGGCGCAGCCGGCGCGTGACCAGCCAGGACACGCCCACCAGCAGCGCCATCACGATCCAGGTGTTGACGACGGTGGCGTTGAGCCGGAGCCAGCCGAGCTCGAAAACGATGTGGGTGTCGGGTGTCAGCTCCATTCAACTGCCCTCCAGCGGACTGGGTTGTGCGGCGCTGCCGCGGCGCGCACGCTGCAGCGCGACGGTGCGCACGATGAAGAACGCCAGTGCATAGGCCAGCAGCGACCACGTTGGGTGGCCGTGCCGCATCAGCCACCAGCCGCCGCCGAGCAGCAGCCCGGCGCGCAGCAGAAAGCTGGCGATCAGCACCAGCGCCGGCCGGCGCGCGCGCAGCGCGTGGCGCAGACTCCAGGCCAGCCCGGCGAAGAACACGCCGCTCGCGACCGCGCCCAGTCCCAGGCCGGTCAGCAGCGCCCGCCAGGGGATGTCAGCCATCGCTGTGCTCCTTGTCCGTTGGCATGTGCTTGTCGCCCTGCGCGGCGCGGCCCTCGCGCGCCACCCACTCCCAGGCGATGATGACGCCGATCACCAGGCCGCCGAGCATGAGCGCGATCGGCCACGAAAAGCCCGCTGGTGCAACCCGATCCAGCCACAGGCCGAGCAGCGCGCCGCCCACCGTGGGCGTGGCGACCGACCAGCCGATGGCGCCGAACAGACTCAGGCCCCGCAGCGGGCTGTAGCTGGACCGTCGCGTGGCCTGCATGCGCTCGGCGTCGCGGCGGATGGTGTCGAGCGAAGAACGTCGGTCGGGCTTCATCCCGGTTTCCTCAGCTGGCTGAAGTGGCGCACCATGCCGATCTCCAGGCGCGACATGGCGGTGCGCGCGCTGCGCTCTTCCTCGTCGATCTGGGTGAACACGGCGTCGATGGTGTCCGCCAGCGTGTCCAGGCTGGCGCCGCGCACCGCATGGCGTACGGCGATGTCCACCTGGTGGCCGCGCTTGACCAGCAGGCCATGGTCGATGCCGAAGAAGTGCTCCTTGCCGTCGGCGTCGGTCAGCACCAGCACCGAGGGTACCAGCGCGGTGACGTGGTCGGCGTGGTTGGGCAGCATGCCGAAGGCGCCGTTCTCGGCCATCGCGGACAGCCGCAGTGCCTCGCCCTCGTGCAGCAGGCGGGTCGGCACGCGCAGGCTGACGCGCATGTGCTCGGCCAGGCTCATCGGGCTCCCTTCACCGGTGCAGCCGGCACGGCTGGCGGCGTGGGCAGGGCACCGATCATGTAGTAATCGGTTTCCTTGTCGTCGAAGTGGGTCTGCTGCAGGATCGCCTCGCAGCCGTCCAGCGTCAGCGCGATCGGCACGCGCTCACCCGGCGTGCCGCTGAAGCTCTCGGCCACGCTGAAGGGCTGGGTCAGGAAGCGCTCCAGCCGCCGTGCGCGCGCCACCACCGCGCGGTCGGCCGCGGACAGCTCCTCCAGCCCGAGCATGGCGATGATGTCGCGCAGCTCTTCGTACTCCGCCAGCGTGCTGCGCACGGCGCGGGCGATGTCGTAGTGACGCTGGCCGACCACGGCCGGCGTCAGCATGACCGAGCTGGAAGCCAGCGGATCGACCGCCGGGTACAGGCCCTCGCTGGCGCGCTTGCGCGACAGCACCACCGAGCCCGACAGGTGCGAGAAGATGTGCACCGCGGCTGGGTCGGTGAAGTCGTCGGCCGGCACGTAGACCGCCTGCACCGAGGTGATGGCGCCATTGGCGGTCGAGCTGATGCGCTCCTGCAGCGCTGCCAGCTCGGTCGCCAGCGTCGGCTGGTAGCCCACGCGCGAGGGCATGCGCCCGAGCAGGCCGGACACTTCGGCACCGGCCTGCACGAAGCGGAACACGTTGTCGATCAGCAGCAGCACGTCCTGGCGCAGCTCGTCGCGGAAGTATTCGGCCATGGTCAGCGCGGTGTTGCCGACCAGGAAGCGCACGCCCGGCGCCTCGTTCATCTGCCCGAACAGCATCACCGTCATGTCGCGCACGCCGGCTTCGCCCATCTCGCGATACAGCTCCTCGGCCTCGCGCGAGCGCTCACCGATGCCGCAGAACAGGCTCACGCCGCGGTGGTGGCGCACGGTGTTGTGGATCAACTCGTTGATCAATACCGTCTTGCCGACGCCGGCGCCGCCGAACAGGCCGGTCTTGCCGCCGCGTTCGATCGGCGCCAGCAGGTCGATCGCCTTGATGCCGGTTTCCAGCACCTCGCCTTGCAGCACGCGCTCGGACAGCGCCGGCGGCGGCCGGTGGATCGGCCGCCAGGCGCTGGCCGCCGGCGGCGGCCCGCCATCCATGGGTTCGCCGAACACGTTCAGCATGCGGCCCAGCAGGGCCTCGCCGACCGGCACCTGGATCGGTGCACCGCTGGCCCGCACCTCGGCGCCCAGCCCCAGACCGCGCACCGGCGCCAGCGCGATGCAGCGCACGGTCGCATGGTCGAGCAAGGCCGCCACTTCCAGCGGCAGGCCGTCGGCGTGCAGCGCTTCCTGCAGGCGTGGCACGCGGTCGGTGAAGCGCACGTCGACGACGTCGCCACGAATCCTGACCACTTGGCCGATGCTCGGTGCGGCGGTCAATGCAGGCAGCCTCCTTGCCAGAAAAAGGGCGCACCACGCGGATGGCGGGCGCGCGACATTCAGACGACGACCTTGCTGGGCACAGCCGGCGTGAAAGGAACAACGGCCATCCTAGCAGGCGACCTGCGTGCCAAGTGCGGAAAGCAAACGCCCCGCCAGAGGACTGACGGGGCGTTGAGTGTGGTGGTGATGGATGGTTTACCCGGTGGAAAAGCGCCCCCCGGCGTCTTTGTCGTCTTCCTGGTCGCCGTCTGCGTCGTCGACGGCTGGTGAGGGCGTGGCATGCGGTGACAGCGGCACGTACCGTTCGAGCGGCGTCTTCCACCCCTGGAAAAATTCCAAGGGGTCTTGCGTGCCGACGAACTCCCGGGCGAGCCGAAGTCGTCGCCCCTGAAGAACCCCTGGAATGCGCATGAACACAGGTGTTGACGCCGACCGAAATTTGACCCACCTATGGAGGTGATGCCGATCC
>CAZHSD010000050.1:0-10838 GCA_964534975.1 uncultured Ottowia sp.
ATCCCGGGTCAGATTTGAATCGGCACGGTGGGTCAAATTTGAATCGGCGCGGACAACCGCCGAGGCCGCGCTGCTGATGACCGAGGTCGAGCGCTACCGGCTCGGCCTGGAGGGCCTGTCGCGCTTTGCCCGTGAACTCGCGCAGCGGCGCAGCGGCGCCCTGCACATCGTGGCCATGCCGGCGGTGGCCATGGGCTGGCTCCCACGTCGCGTGGCCGCGTTCCTGGCCGAGCACCCGCGGGCCCACGTGCATGTGGATGGCATGCCCTCGCATCTGGCGCTGGATGCCCTGGTCGGCGGCCAGGCCGACATCGGCATCACGACCGTCGTCGCGGAACGCAGTGGCATCACGCGCCACGAATTCGTCGTTCCCGCGGTATTGGTCGTCCCTGCCGACCACCGCCTGGCCAGGCGGCAGCAGGTGCGCATCGAGGACATCGCGCATGAACGGCTGGTGCGGCTGATCGAATCATCGGGGCTGTCCGCACAGGTTGCCCAGGCACTGCACGGGATCGCCCACACCACCGCAGCGACCACATCCCTGTCAGGCACCGCGTGCGCGCTCGTGACCCGCGGCGCCGGCCTGGCGATCGTGGACCCGTTCTCGGCCTCGGACCATGCCGGCAATGGCCTGTCGATCGTCGGATTGCAGCCGGCGATTGGCGTACCGGTCATTATCATGGTCACCGAACGTGCGCATGCATCGGCCATGGCGACTGCGTTCCTCGAACGCCTGCTCGTCGACATCAGACAGATGGCCCTGTGAACCGGCGTTGCATGAGTGGCGCTGGCTGGTACGCCCTACACTTGCTAGACGCCCGTTGGATGGAGCACACATGGCCAACTACCTGCTGGTTCACGGCGCCTGGGGCGGCGCCTGGTACTGGCGCGACACGCTGAACACCCTGATCCGCGCCGGCCACCGCGCGCACGCCGTCACGCTGACCGGCTGCGGCGAGCGCGCGCACCTGCTGTCACGCGACATCACGCTGCAGACGCACATCGCCGACGTGCGGGGCGCGCTGGCGGCCGAGGAACTCGACGACTGCATCCTGGTGGTGCATTCCTATGCCGGCATGCTCGGTACCGCAGTGGCCGATCGGGAGCTGCCCGGCACGCTGCGGCACCTGGTCTTCGTCGACGCGGTGGTGCCCAGGCCGGGCGAGAGCTGGAGCTCGACGCACGCCGGCCCGACCCTGCGCGAGCGCCTGCACGCGGCCGAGATCAGCCCCACCTACAGCTTTCCGGCGCCCGATCCCAAGGTATTCGGCCTGGCGGAAGCGGACTACGAATGGGTCAAGCGGCGCCAGACGCCGCACCCGGGCCGCACCTACCAGGAGCCGCTGCAGTTCGACCCCCGGCGCGTGGCCAGGGTGCCGCGCACCTACATCAGCTGCGTGCAGCCCGCGCTCGGCACCATCGACTCGATTCGCCCGCGCATCACCGACCCCGCGTTCTGGGACAGCGCCTGGCTGCCCGGCAGCCGCGTGGTCGAGTTGCAGACCGGACACGATCCGATGATCAGCGCGCCCGAGGACTTCAACCGCATCCTGCTTGAGCTGGCGGCCTGAGGCTCGCGCACCCGCAGCACCGACCCTGGGCCGGCCGGCCCAGCGCGGTGAAGTGCCGCACCCGCTGGCGCGCCGGATCGACGCCGATCCGTGCGCTGGCCTCGTCATCGTAGAAGGCGCCGATGGCGCACACGCCAAGGCCCAGCGCCTCGGCCCACAGATGAACCCGCTAGCCGCACAGCCCCGTCTCCAGCAGGCGATGGTGATCGCCGCGCACCGTCACGCCGCAAGGCCGCACGATCGAGGGTGAACACCAGCACCACGACGGCATCGCCAGCCGCGTCCTGGTGCAGCACGGCGGCGCGTTTGCGGGCGCGCGACGAGCATGGGGCATTCTGCCTTGGCAGCTGCAGTGCGCCGAACTCCGGCGAGCGGCGCAGCTCAATCAGTGACCCGGGGTGACGACAGACGTGCCGCCAGCCGGGCCTTTGAAACCTTTCTAGAATTTGCCCCATGCGCACACTTCTGACCCGTCGCCTGGCGCTCGCCACGCTGGCAGCCACCACGCTCGGTCTCGCGGCCTGTGGCAACGATGCCGCGCCCGATTCCAGCTTCGTGCTGCTGGACGGCAGCACCCGGACCACGCAGGACTTGCGCGGCAAGGTCGCGCTGATCAATTTCTGGGCCACCAGCTGCACCACCTGCGTGGCCGAGATGCCGCAGATCGTCACCACCCATGACAAGTACAAGGACCGCGGCTACGAGACCATCGCGGTGGCGATGCAGTACGACCCGCCGAGCTACGTGGTCAACTTCGCCGAGACACGCAAGCTGCCGTTCAAGGTCGCGATCGACAACACCGGCGCGGTCGCCAAGGCCTGGGGCGACGTCAAGCTGACGCCCACCACCTACATCGTCAACAAGCGCGGTGAGATCGTGAAGAAGTACGTCGGCGCGCCAAATTTCGACGAGTTGCACAAGCTGATCGAGAAGCTGCTGGCCGAGGCCTGAGCAGCTCGCCGCTGCCCCGGCATGCAAAAGACCCGCCGAGGCGGGTCTTTCTTTCAGCCTTCACGTGCGCCACGCCGGTGGCGCACCGCAGCCCCCGCTCAATCCTTGCGGTAGTTGTCGTGGCAGGCCTTGCAGCTCTGCCCGGCGGCGCCGAAAGTGGCCTTCAGGTTGTCCAGGCTGCCGGTCTTGGCTGCCGCCGCGACCTTGGCGACCTCGGCCTGCATCTTCTCGGCGCCTTCCTTGAACTTGGCCTGCTCCTTCCAGATCTCCGGCTTGGCGCGCGTATCGCCCTTGTCGGTGCCCTCGCCGAAGGCGCGCCAGGGCAGCTTCGACACCACGGCGATGACGTCGCCGGCCTCGGCCGCCACATCGGCGTTGTAGGGGATCTTGCCGTTGGCCATCGCCCCCAGCGCACCGAAATGGTTGCCCAGCAGGGTGAACGCCGCCTTGCGGTACTTGATGGCATCCTCGGCCTTGGCGAATTGTGCGGCAGCGGGCACGGCAGTGGCGGCAGCGGCCAGCAATACTGCGGCGGAAACCAGCTTCTTCATCGGGAGACTCCTTTGTTGCGGGTGGGATCCGACAGGCGAGACCTGCCTTGAGACCGCCCGTATGATCGGTGCCAGCAGCACCGGCCATGCGGGCCGGCCGTGCAGCATAACGGCTTTGTGTAACTGCAACGTGTACTTGCCATGAATACCATTCGCATCTGGGACCTGCCCACCCGCCTGTTTCACTGGATCCTGGTGACCTGCATCGTCGGCCTGTTGATCACCGGCAAGACCGGCGGCGACGCCATGATGTGGCACGGCCGGCTGGGCATCACGGTGCTGACGCTGCTGCTGTTCCGGCTGGTGTGGGGACTGATCGGCGGACGCTGGTCGCGCTTTTCCAGCTTCGTGCCGAACCCGGCGCGCCTGCTGCGCTACCTGCGCGGGCAGGCACAGCCCGAGGACACCGCCGGACACAACCCGCTCGGCGCCTTCAGCGTCTGGGCCATGCTGCTGGCGCTGGCGGCTCAAGCCGGCAGCGGCCTGTTCGCCGACGACGAAATCGCCTTCACCGGGCCGCTGGCGGGCACTGTGTCGGGCAGCGTGGTGCGAGCAGCCACGCGCTACCACAAGGACGTTGGTCAGCTGCTGGTGATCGGCCTGGTGGTGCTGCACGTGCTGGCGATCATTTATTACTGGGTGCGCGGCCAGAACCTGGTCCTGCCGATGCTGACCGGCGACAAGCAACTGTCGGATCAGGATACGGTGCGTCCTTCCGCCGATGGCGCCCGCCGGCGCTTCACCGCGCTGATCGTGCTGGCGCTGATCGCCGCCCTGGTGGCGTGGGCCATCAACTCGGTGCCAGAGCCGATGATGAGCTTTTAGACCCGCAGGGCCTACCCTGCTCACTGGGGGCGGGTGGGCTACACTGGTTCCGCCCGCCCGTTGCCGACCCACCTTGGACAGTCCGCCCGCAGTCGAGATCATCGTTGCCCGTTCCGATGAGGAACTGGGGGCCGTGCGTGCGCTGTTTGGCGAGTACGCCGAGAAGCTGGGCGTGGATCTGTGTTTTCAAGGCTTCGATGAGGAGCTCGCCAGCCTGCCGGGTGAGTATGGCGACCCGCGCGGCACACTGCTGCTGGCACTGGTCGATGGCGCGGTGGCCGGCTGCTGCGCGCTGCGCCCGATCGACGACGTCGACTACTCCAACGCCGCCGAGATGAAGCGCCTGTACGTGCGCAAGGCCTTCCGCGGCTTCGGCCTCGGGCGGCAGCTGGCCGAGGCGGCGCTGGAAGCCGGCGTCCGACTCGGCTATGCCTCGGTGCTGCTGGACACGCTGGACGACATGGAATCGGCGCGGGCGCTGTACGAGGACCTGGGTTTCAGCGAGATCCCGCCCTACTACCACAACCCGCTGCCGGGCGCGCACTACCTCAAGGTCGACCTGATGTAAGGCAAACCGTGGAGCCGGGGTTTCCCCGGCCACCCACGCTGCCTGCTGGAAGCTGGCGAACTCCGGCCCGACTCAGGTGGTCACTTCACCTGCGCCAGCAGGGTGGCGCCGTCGCTGACTTCGAACTTGCCGGAGTCCTCGACGTTCAGCGCCGCGACCTTGCCATCCTTGACCAGCATGGAATAGCGGTTGCTGCGCAGACCCAGGCCCTTGCCGTTCAGATCCAGCGTCAGCCCGGTGGCCCTGGCAAATTCCGCGTCGCCATCGGCCAGCATGCGGATCTTGCCGCCCGTCTTCTGGTCGCGCGCCCAGGCACCCATGACGAAGGCATCGTTGACGGCGAGACACCAGATTTCATCCACGCCAGCGGCCTTGAGCGCATCGTGGTGCTGCATGAAGCTGGGCACGTGCTTGTTCGAGCACCCTGGCGTGAAGGCGCCGGGCACGCCGAACACGGCGATGGTCTTGCCGGCGGCGGCTTGCCGAACGTCGACCGGGTTGGGGCCGATGCTGCAGCCGTTGCCTTCGACTTCGGAATATTCGGACAAGGTGACGGCGGGTAGGGGATCTCCGACTTTGATCATGCTCGTGGCTCCTGTGGTGGGGTGTGGGAAGGCGCCACTTGAAAACGCGACGCCAAAAAGAAAAACAGCCCGCGTATTGTGGGCTGTTTCGGGGCCGGCTGCCGAAGCAGGCGACCAGTGGACTTCCGGCGAGCCGCTGGGTCAGACCATCGCCGCCTTCTCGACCAGGCGGGTGGCGACCCAGTTCTTGGTCTTGGACAGCGGGCGGCTCTCGGTGATCTCCACCGTATCGCCCAGCTTGTACTCGTCGTTCTCATCGTGGGCGTGGTACTTGGACGAGCGGATCACGATCTTGTGGTAGATCGGGTGCTTGACGCGGCGCTCGATCAGCACCGTCACGGTCTTGGCGCGCTTGTCGCTGACGACCTTGCCGATCAGGGTGCGCTTGAGGGATGGTTTGGCTTCCGTCATGGTCACTCCTTGGCCGCAGCGGCCTGCTTCTCGGCGATCAGCGTCTTGGCGCGTGCGACGGCGCGGCGCGTCTGGCGCAGCTGGGCGGTGTTGTTCAGCTGTTGGGTGCCTTTTTGCATGCGCAGGTTGAAGTGCGCCTTTTGCAGCTCCTTCACCTCGGCCTGCAGGCCGGCAACATCCTTCTTGCGCAGTTCAGCGGTTTTCATCTGGTGCCTCTCCTGATTACTGGCCGAGCATGCGGGTGACGAAGGTGGTGCGCAGCGGCAGCTTGGCAGCGGCCAGCTGGAACGCCTCGCGCGCCAGCGACTCGGGCACGCCGACGATCTCGTACAGCACCTTGCCCGGCTGGATCTCGGCCACGTAGAACTCCGGGTTGCCCTTGCCGCTGCCCATGCGGACCTCGGCCGGCTTGCTGGAGATCGGCTTGTCGGGGAAGACACGGATCCAGATGCGGCCACCGCGCTTGACGTGGCGCGTGATGGCGCGGCGCGCGGCCTCGATCTGGCGCGCGGTCAGGCGGCCACGATCGGTCGACTTCAGGCCGAATTCGCCAAAGGCCACGGTATTGCCACGGGTGGCGATACCGGTGTTGCGACCCTTGTGCTCCTTGCGGTACTTTCTGCGTGCGGGTTGCAGCATGGTTTACTCTCCTTGCGGGGTGCCGTCCGCTGCTGCAGCGGGCGCGGCGACCTGGCGAACGCGCTTAACGGCGGGTTGGCCGTCGGCACCTTGGCCTTCGGCGGGTTTGTCGCTGCCATCGGCGGGTGCACCAGCGCCGCCGCGGGCATCGCGGCGCGGGCCGCCACGGCGCTCGCCGCCGGGGCCACCGCGACCGTCACGGCGCGGGCCGCGCGGACCACGGCGCTCCTCGCCCTCGGGGCGCGGCGTCGAGTCCAGCGACGGCGCGTCGCTGCGGCCCAGCGTGTCGCCCTTGTAGACCCACACCTTGACGCCTATGACGCCGTAGGTGGTCTTGGCTTCGCTGAAACCGTAGTCGATGTCGGCACGCAGCGTGTGCAGCGGCACGCGGCCTTCGCGGTACCACTCGGTGCGCGCGATCTCGATGCCGTTCAGGCGGCCGGCGGACATGATCTTGATGCCCTGCGCGCCCAGGCGCATGGCGTTCTGCATGGCGCGCTTCATGGCGCGACGGAACATGATGCGCTTTTCGAGTTGCTGGGTGATCGAGTCGGCGATCAGCTGCGCATCGACCTCGGGTTTGCGCACCTCCTCGATGTTCACCGCCACCGGCACGCCGAGCTGCGTCGCCAGGTCCTTTTTCAGGCGCTCGATGTCCTCGCCCTTCTTGCCGATCACCACGCCCGGACGTGCCGAGTAGATGGTGATGCGCGCGTTCTTGGCCGGGCGCTCGATCAGCACGCGCGAGACGGCGGCGTTCTTCAGTTTCGACTTCAGGTACTCGCGCACCTTGATGTCCTCGGCCAGCATGCCGGCGAAGTCGCGTTGATTGGCGTACCAGCGGCTGGCCCAGTTGCGGCTGACCGAAAGACGGAAGCCGGTCGGATGGATTTTCTGTCCCATAGTCTTTCCAGGCCTTTCCTTAGTTGCCCACGGTCACGTAGACGTGACAGGTGGGTTTGGACAGGCGCGCGCCACGGCCTTTGGCGCGGGCGGCCGAGCGCTTGAGCGTGGTGCCCTGCTCGACGTAGATGGTCTTCACCCGCAGCTCGTCGATGTCGGCACCGTCGTTGTGCTCGGCATTGGCGATCGCCGACTCCAGCACCTTCCTGATGATGCCGGCGGCGCGTTTCTGGGTGAAGTTGAGCGTGTTGAGCGCCTGATCCACTTTCTTGCCGCGGATCAGGTCGGCCACCAGGCGGCCCTTGTCGACCGACAGGCGAACGCCACGCAGGACAGCTTTGGTTTCTGTTGCCATGGTGGTTTTCCTTACCTCTTGGCCTTCTTGTCCGCCACGTGCCCCTTGAAGGTGCGCGTCAGGGCGAACTCGCCGAGCTTGTGGCCGACCATCTGGTCGGTGACATAGACCGGCACGTGCTGCTTGCCGTTGTGCACGGCAATGGTCAGCCCGATGAATTCGGGCAGCACCATCGAACGGCGCGACCAGGTCTTGATCGGTTTCTTGTCCTTGGACGCCACGGCCTTGTCGACCTTGGCGAGCAGGTGGTGGTCCACGAACGGACCCTTTTTCAGAGAACGAGCCATGTGTTGTGGTCCTTACTTCTTGCGCCGCGAGACGATCATGTTCTGCGTGCGCTTGTTGCTGCGGGTGCGGAAGCCCTTGGTCAGGTTGCCCCAGGGGTCGACCGGGTGGCGGCCCGACTTGCTGCGGCCCTCGCCGCCGCCCATCGGGTGGTCGACCGGGTTCATGACCACGCCGCGCACCGTCGGGCGGATGCCCATCCAGCGCTTGACGCCGGCCTTGCCGAGCTGGCGCAGGCTGTGCTCCTCGTTGGCGACCTCGCCGATGGTGGCGCGGCACTCGATGTGCACCCGGCGCACTTCGCCCGAGCGCAGGCGCACCTGGGCGTAGGTGCCCTCGCGCGCCAGCAGCGTGGCCGAGGTGCCGGCCGAACGCGCGATCTGCGCACCGGCGCCGGGCTTGAGCTCGATGCAGTGGATGGTGGAACCCACCGGGATGTTGCGGATCGGCAGCGTGTTGCCGGCACGGATCGGCGCCTCGGAGCCGCTCATCAGCTGGCTGCCGACCTCGATGCCGCGCGGCGCGATGATGTAGCGGCGCTCGCCGTCGGCGTAGCACACCAGCGCGATGTGGGCCGAGCGGTTGGGGTCGTACTCGATGCGCTCGACCCTGGCCGGGATGCCGTCCTTGTTGCGACGGAAGTCGATCACGCGGTAGTGGTGGCGATGGCCGCCGCCCATGTGGCGCGTGGTGATGCGGCCGTGGTTGTTGCGGCCCGCGGTGCGGAACTGCGACTCCAGCAGCGGCGCGTAGCCCTCGCCCTTGTGCAGGTGCGTGCGCGAGATCTTCACCGTGCCACGGCGGCCCGGCGAAGTCGGTTTGATCTTGATGACAGCCATGGTTTACGCAGCCTCCCCGGACAGGTTCAGCTCTTGACCTTCCTTGAGCACGACGTAGGCCTTGCGCACGTGGTCGCGGCGGCCGACGGAGCGGCCGAAGCGCTTGGTCTTGCCCTTGACGTTGGCCACCGACACGCCGGCGACCTGCACGTTGAACAGCAGCTCGACGGCGGCCTTGATTTCGGGCTTGGTGGCGCCCTTGAGCACCTTGAAAGTGACGGCGTTGGACTTCTCGGCCACCATGGTGGCCTTCTCCGAGACCACGGGCGCGATCAGCACCTGCATCAGGCGGCCCTCGTCGAACTTGCGCTCGGCGGGCGATGGATTGACGCGGCTCATGCGAACATCTCCTTGAGCTGGTCGATGGCACCCTTGGTGACCAGCACCTTCTTGTAGTGCACCAGCGACACCGGATCGGCGTAGCGCGGCTCGACCACCAGCACGTTGCCGAGGTTGCGCGAAGCCAGGTACAGGTTCTCGTCGACCTCGTCGGCGATCACCAGCACGGAGTCGAGGTTCATGGCCTTGAATTTCTGCGCCAGCTGCTTGGTCTTGGGCGAGTCGACCTTGAGCGACTCGACCACCGCCAGGCGCCCTTCGCGTGCCAGCTGCGAGAAGATCGACGCCATGCCGGCGCGATACATCTTCTTGTTGATCTTCTGGCTGAAGTTTTCATGCGGCGTGCTGGGGAAGATCTGGCCGCCGCCGCGCCACAGCGGCGAGGAGGTCATGCCGGCGCGCGCGTTGCCGGTGCCTTTCTGGCGGTACGGCTTGCGGGTCGAGTGCTTGACCTGGGCGCGGTCCTTCTGGGCGCGCGTGCCCTGGCGCGCGTTGGCCTGGTAGGCCACCACCAGTTGGTGCACCAGCGCCTGGTTGTAGTCACGGCCGAACACGGTCGCCGGCGCGTCCACCTTGGACGCCGCCTGACCCTGCTCGTTCAGGAGTTCGAGCTGCATGTCTTAAGCCCCCTCTTTGGCGCCAGGCGCCTTGGCCTTGGCGGCCGGACGCACGGTGACGAAGCCGCCGCGCGAGCCAGGGACGGCGCCCTTGATCAGCAGCAGCTGACGCGCCTCGTCGATGCGGATGACGTCGAGGTTCTGGGCGGTGACGGTCTCGTCACCCATGTGGCCGGTCATCTTCTTGCCCGGAAACACGCGCCCCGGATCCTGCGCCATCGAGATCGAGCCCGGCACCCGGTGCGAGCGGCTGTTGCCGTGCGAGGTGCGCTGGCCGCGGAAGTTGTGGCGCTTGATGGTGCCGGCGAAGCCCTTGCCGATGGAGGTGCCCTGCACGTCCACCTTCTGGCCGACGGCGAACACCTCGGCCACGGGCACGGCCGCGCCGGCGGCGTATTTGCCGGCGACGTCGTCATCGACGCGGAATTCCTGGGTGATCTCACCGGCCTCGACCCCGGCCTTGGCGAGGTGGCCAGCTTCCGGCTTGGTCACGCGCGATGCCTTGCGCGTGCCGTAGGTGACCTGCAGGGCCACGTAGCCGTCGTTGTCCTGGGTCTTGACCTGGGTGACGCGGTTGTTCGACACATCGACCACCGTGACGGGCACTGCAACGCCGTCATCGGTGAACAGACGCATCATGCCCACCTTGCGCCCCAGCAACCCCAATCGATTGCTTTGACTCATGTTATTGCTCCATCACTTCCGCCGCGCCGAGCTGCAATTGGCCGGCGCGTTTGGTGTACGAAAGAAGGTTGTGAATCTCGCCCAGATTCGGGCAAGCCGCAAATGATAACGCGGACCCGCCGTTTTGGCAAGTCCGCGCGCTGCTCGGCGTGGCGGCGAGATTAATCGCCACCATCCAGTCCATTACTGCAGCTTGATCTCGACGTCGACGCCGGCCGGCAGGTCGAGCTTCATCAGCGCGTCCACGGTCTTGTCGGTCGGGTCGACGATGTCCATCAGGCGCTGGTGCGTGCGGATCTCGAACTGGTCGCGGCTGGCCTTGTTGACATGCGGCGAACGCAGGATGTCGAAGCGCTTCATGCGCGTGGGCAGCGGCACCGGGCCTTTGACCACGGCGCCGGTGCGCTTGGCGGTGTCGACGATCTCGGCGGCGGACTGGTCGATCAGCTTGTAGTCGAATGCCTTCAGGCGGATGCGGATTTTCTGTTTGGTAGCCATGTTCAATTCCTTGATGAGAGTAAAGCGACAACGCCGAAGCCGGCGTCGCGAGCGGCTGTCAGCCTAGGCGCGGGTGGCGGCCAACCGCAGCGACCTTGAAGGTCGTGAGGATTGGCCGACGGGCCCCGCAACGACGGATCACAGCCGCGCAGTAGCCGCCCTTACTCGATGATCTTGGCCACCACGCCCGCGCCCACCGTGCGCCCACCCTCGCGGAT
>CAZHSD010000051.1:0-9370 GCA_964534975.1 uncultured Ottowia sp.
CCATGGAAGGTCTCGACATGCCTATTATGTATATATTTAAATCGAAACTGCTCTAATGGCCGCCGCAGCGACTACAGCAGCCCGCGGCAGATCGCCACGTTCGCCTCGCCCGCGCGGCCGGGGTCATCGGTGACCTCGATCGGGTGCTCGGCCCAGTACTGCGCGCTGGCCGCGGCCAGGGCCAGGTCCGGTTTGTCGCGTGCCCGCACCAGCGCCACCGCCTCTGCAGTGACCGGGATACCGGCCAGCTCGAGCGACTGCCGGGTGTTGTCGGCATAGCCGGTGGACTCCAGGAAGCCGCGGCCGACCACGCGCCCGTCCTGCTCGACGAACACCGCCCCCTCGCTGTACTCCATGCCGGCAGCGAAGAAGCCCTGCTGACCGCCCTGCACGATCGGGCGCAGCGTGAAGCGGCGCTTGTCGGCGGGAATCGACTCGGCGGCGGTCTCGACTTCCACCCGATCCGGGTACCAGGTGCCGGTGGCCGCGAACTCGCCGTGCGAGGCCGCGCTGCGCACCCACTCGGTGACCCGGACGGTGGCCGGCACCTGCTGCGCGCGCGCCGCCTGGTCGATGTAGGTGGCGGTGGCGTTCACCGTCATCACCGGCGGCGGCGTGGGTCCGGTCTGGTCGTAGAAAGGGGTCAGCGCGGTGTTGTGCAGCGCCGACAGGGCCATCTCGGTATCGTCGTCGAAGGCCGCGAACATCCAGTCCCAGCCGAGATACGAAGTGTCGAGCCCAGCCGCGAAGCGCGCATTGATCAGCGCGCGCATCGACGGATGGCGCACATGGCCCTTGGGAGTGAAGCCGGTGGCCCACTGGTGGTCGTACCAAAGCTTGCCATGGCTGATCTTGTAGGTCTTGCCGTCGACTTCGATCTCGCTCAGGGCCGGATCCACCTGCAGCCCCGGCACCGAGTAGTAGAGCGTGCCGATGCCGTCGCAACTCGGCGCCATGCCGTCGGCGCCGTTGAGCACGTAGCCCTTGGTCTGCCGCAGCGTCAGCTTCAGCCCGATCGGCACCGCCTCGGCCCGGCTGCGATCGACCCCGCGGGCGACCAGATCGACCGGAAAGAAAGACTCGGCACTGCGCGAGCGCATGCTGTTGCGCCCGATCTCGAACGACACCGGTGCGTCCGACATCTTCAGCAACCCGCTGGTGCCGGCAATCACCGCCGGGCGCGCCCGGTAGTGGCGCTCACCCACCGGCGTGACGGCCAAGTGCATCTCCGACATCAGGTTCTCCACCGGGCTCAGCCCGGCCGCGGCGGCTTTGGCCGGCGGCAGCAGCGAGTGCGACCAGAACATCAGCTGCACCCCGAACTCTTCGCCGGTCTCCGCGAACACGCTGCCGACGAAGAAATGCCAGCCGACCTGGTACTCGGTCTGCACCCGGTCATCAAGCGGCCAGGAGAAGGCCTTGGCCGGCGGCAGCGGCTCGAAGCCCTTGACGCTGTCCAGCCCCAGCAGTGTGTTCATGGCGTAGACCTGCTGCGCCGAGGTTTCGGCCTGCGCGGTCATCAGTCCGTACAGCCCGCGGTAGTCCGGCGTCAGCTCGCTCGGATCGGCCAGCAGTCCGTTCAGGTGATTCGCAAAGCGGGTGGCGAGCGCCTCGGGCCGGTTCTTCGGCGCGAACAGCGCGTCCCGGCTTGCCGGCGGCAGCGACGCGCGGTCGAAGCGCTCCAGCCACAGGACATCGGCCACGTTGCGCTGCGTGCCCTCATCCAGCGTGTCGTCGCTCTCGCCTTGTCCACCGCCACAAGCCGCCAGCAGCGCGACCAGGCAAGCGGCCGCCAGGCTGCGCCTGACGCGGTGCGGGCGTCGCGCCGCGCGAGCCGGGCGCGTGCCGGATCGTTCAACCGGCACGGTCCGAGGCTGAACGCAGCCATTCTCAAGTTCTTGCATAAATGTGTTTCCTCGAGCCGCAGTGAAGCGCGACCAGCCCGGTTGTAACAGCAGCTGCGCCGGTCGGAACCTCGGGTTGTCCCCAGACAGCTGCGTTTTCCTGCCTGTCTTGTCGGGGTCAGGAGTCGGCCAAACTCAGAAGCCGGCGCCGGGCTGCGCCAGATAGCGCTGCTCATCAGCCGTGCTGGCGCGACTGAGGATCGCATTGCGGTGCGGAAAGCGCCCGAAGCGATCGATCACCGCGCGGTGCTGGTGCGCATAGTCCAGGGTGCCGGCGAAGAACGCCGCCGGCTCGGCGCCGGGCGCCTCGGCCAGCGCCGTGAACAACGCCACGGCGCGCGCCTGCATGGCGGCGTCCTCGGCGTGCTCCAGCGGCAGATAGCAGAAGATGCGCGCCATCGGCGGCAGGCGCTGGTCGTGGCCTTCGGCGATGCCGGCCAGCGCCTGCCGCAAGGCCTGCGCGTCGCTGGCGAAGCTGTCCGGCTGGCCACGGAAGGCGTTGCGCGGAAATTGGTCCAGCACGATCAGCAGCGCCAGCCAGCTTTCGGCGTGCTGCACCCAATGGTCCAGCCGCCCGGCGCGCGCCGCCTCGATGGTCGGCAGGAAGCGGGCGCGCAACCCGGCATCGAAGGCCTCGTTCTTCTGGAACCAGCGCGCCTGCATGCCCTGCATGGCCTGCGCATCGAGCGGATGGGCGCCGAGCCAGAAGCGCAGCACCTCGTCGGGGGTGGTCACGGCGGTGTTCATGGCGCCGGATTGTGCCGTTGCCGGGCTGGGTGGCGAAGCCCCGCCCCGTCCTCGACCGACGCCCGATCCGGCCGCCTCAGCGCAGGCCGATCAACTCCAGCGCCAGGCGCTGCACCCGGTGCCCGGGCGCCGCCAGCGCATCCAGCATGCTGAAGTGATTCAGGCCCGACACCGTGGCGGCCTGCGGCACGCGCTCGCGACCCCAGGCCTGCTGGATCAGGCGGTTCTGCCGCAGGTATTCGCCACTCTCCAGTCCGCCCACCAGCGCGCACAGTCGCCCCTGCGCCGGCGGCGGCAGGCGCGCCGGGCTGGCCGCCCGCACCTGCGCGGGCGTGAGCCGCAGCACCTCCTGCAGGCTGGGCGTGTGCCGCAAGGGCTGCAGGTCGTACAGGCCCGACAGGCCCAGCGCGCCCTTGACCAGGTCGGCCGGCAATTCGGGGTCGAACACGTTCCAGGCGCAGGCCAGCATCATCGCCGCCAGCTGGCCGCCGGCCGAATGCCCGATCACGCTGATGCGCGCCGGATCGGCGCCCAGCCGGCGCGCATGGCGCCAGCTCCAGGCCACGGCGCGCACCATCTGCAGCGTGATCTCCGGGATGCTGGCCTGCGGGCACAGGGTATAGGTCGGCAGCACCACTGCCGCACCGGCATCGTGCAGCGCCGCGGCGACAAAGCTGTGCTGCGACTTGTCCAGCGCCCTCCAGTAGCCGCCGTGGATGAACACCACCAGCGGCGCCGCACCCCGGCGCCCGGCGCCCGGCGCCGCGAACGCATCCAGCCGCTCGCGCACCGCCGGGCCATAGGGAACATCGATCTCGCACGACAGGCTGTTGCGCGCCAGCGCCGACTGCGCCGCCCAGCGGGCAAAATACGCCGCGTGCTCGGGCACCCGCATGCGGTTGTTGTACATGCGCTCGAGCCACTGGACGTCGGGCGCATCGTCGCCGTGGCGCGGATAAGCTGTCGTCGAAACCATAGGTGGCCGATTGTCGCAAACCGTGACGCCGTGCTGCTCCGCCCCGCGCTCCGGCGCGTCCGTTCCGACACCTCAACACAACACCAGCGACATCACCCATGACCGCTTCTTCCACCCGCATCAGCGTGCTCGGCATCGGCCGCATGGGCCTGCCGATGGCGCGCCGCCTGTGCCAGGCGGAGCACGACGTCCACGTCTGGAACCGCAGTGCCGCCAAGGCGCAGCCGCTGGCCGCCGACGGCGCCACCGTGCACGCCACGGCGGCCGCGGCCGCAGCCGCCGCGCCGATCGTGATCAGCATGCTGGAGAACGGCCCCGCGGTCGCCAGCGTGCTGTTCGAACAAGGCGCGGCAGCGGCCATGCCGCCCGGCGGCCTGTTCATCGACATGGCCTCGATCAAGCCGCGCGAGGCACGCGAACACGCGGCGCGCCTGGCCGAGTTCGGGGTGGCCCAGCTCGATGCTCCGGTGTCCGGCGGCACCGTGGGCGCCGAGGCCGGCACGCTGGCCATCATGGTGGGCGGCCGGGCCGAGGACTTCGCCCGTGCCGTGCCGGTGCTCGAATTGCTGGGCCGCGCCACCCACGTCGGTCCGGCCGGCGCCGGCCAGCTGGCGAAGCTGGCCAACCAGATGATCGTCGGCATCACCATCGGCGCCGTCGCCGAGGCGCTGCTGCTGTGCGAGCGAGGCGGCGCCGAACCGGCCAAGGTGCGCGAGGCCATCGGCGGCGGCTTTGCCGACAGCCGCATCCTGCAGTTGCACGGCGAGCGCATGATCCAACGCGATTTCGCACCGCGTGGAAGCATGACGGTGCAGCTCAAGGACATGCGCAACGCACTGGAAACCGCCGCCGACATGGGCTTTGCCGCGCCGGTGACCGAGGCACTGGAACGGCTTTACGCCGACGCCGTCGAGCACGGCGACGCCAACCTGGACCACTCCGGTCTATTCGTCGAACTGGCGCGCCGCAACGGCATGAGATGAGGAGCGCCGACCCATGAGCCTGCATCGCCAACTGCAACAACGCGCCGCCGAGGGCCGCCCGATCCGCGTCGGCCTGATCGGCGCCGGCAAGTTCGGCTCCATGTACCTGGCGCAGGTGCCGCGCACGCCCGGCGTGCACCTGGCGGCGATCGCCGACCTCTCGCTTGACGGCGCGCACGCCAACCTGGCACGAGTCGGCTGGGCGCCCGAGCGCAGCGCGGCCGGCTCCATCGACGAGGCCATCCGCACTGGCACCACTCACGTCGGCGACGACTGGCAGGCGCTGGTGCGCCACCCGGCCATCGACGTGGTGGTCGAATGCACCGGTCACCCGATCGCCGCCGTTGATCATTGCCTGGCAGCCTTCGCTTCGGCCAAGCATGTCGTCAACGTGACGGTGGAGGCCGACGCCTTCTGCGGCCCGCTGCTGGCGCGCCGCGCGCAAGAGGCCGGCGTGATCTACTCGCTCGCCTTCGGCGACCAGCCGGCGCTGATCTGCGACCTGGTCGACTGGGCGCGCACCTGCGGTTTTCCGGTCGTCGCCGCCGGACGCGGGCACAAGTGGCTGCCGCACTTCTGCGAGTCCACGCCCGAGACCGTCTGGGGCCACTACGGCCTGACGCCCGCGCAGGCAGCGCGCGGTGGCCTGAACCCGAAGATGTTCAACAGCTTCCTCGATGGCAGCAAGCCCTCGATCGAAAGCACCGCCGTGGCCAACGCCACCGGCCTGGCCGTGCCGAGCGATGGCCTGCTCTACCCGCCCGGCAGCATCGACGAGATCCCCAACCTGACGCGCCCGCGCAGCGAAGGCGGCGTGCTGGAGAAGAAGGGCATGGTGGAGGTGATCTCGTCGCTGCGCGCCGACGGCACGCCGATCGACTACGACATCCGCATGGGCGTGTGGGTCACCGTCGAGGCCGAGACCGACTACATCAAGCACTGCTTCGAGGAATACAACGCCCGGACCGACGACTCGGGCCGCTACTTCACGCTCTACAAGCGCTGGCACCTGATCGGCCTGGAAGTCGGCCTGAGCGTGGCCAGCGTCGCGCTGCGCGGCGAGCCCACCGGCGTGGCGACCGGCTGGCACGCCGACGTGGTGGCCACCGCCAAGCGCGACCTGAAGCCCGGCGAACTGCTCGACGGCGAAGGCGGCTACACCGTGTGGGGCAAGCTGCAACCGGCCGCGAAATCGGTCGCCATGGGCGGTCTGCCGCTGGGCCTGGCGCACGACGTCAGGCTAGTGCGTTCCGTCGCCAAGGGTCAGTGCCTGAGCTGGGACGACGTCGCCATCGACACCGGCACCCACGCCTACCGGATCCGCAAGCAGATGGAAACCCTGCTCGCACCCGCCGGCTGAGGTCGCGCTAAAATACGCATCACCTCGTGGGGGGGTAGCTCAGCTGGGAGAGCGCCGCGTTCGCAATGCGGAGGTCGGGAGTTCGATCCTCCTCCTCTCCACCACAGATCAAGCCGCATAGGGCTGGATCAGCGCACAAACTGCCGTTTGTCCCGCTGTTTCTCTCGCGGCTCCGAAGTCCGGTGAAGTGCATAGGTCCGCAACGGACCGCATGAAGCCGGTGTTTTTTGCGGGTAACGATGTGGGTAACGCGCCAGCGTCCTAAATCCATTACCCACACTTTGGAGCTAGCGATGTTGACAGACACCGCAATCAAGAAGGCGCAACCGCGCGCCAAAGCGTATCGACTGCAGCCGACATCATCGCAGAGGGGAAGGGCCAGTACCGACGCATCCAAGACCGTCTGCGCCCCGGCACGATTGCAGGGTTCTATGAAACGGCGTGCGGGCTATCCGACGACTACTGGCGCCTTACTGCGGAATGCCAGATCACTCGTACAAATCGTCCGCCATGGTCCCCCCTCTGGCCCGCGTCGCCATGAACTTCATCTTCGCATCACGCACGCGCTGGAAAGCCAGTTCCTTGTCCGCGATGCTGCCAACATCGTAGCCCGCCACGTTCTTCTCCTTGACGGACAGCAGCTTGGCCAGGTCGGTGACGGTCTCATCCGGCCCCACCAGCGCGAAGGTCCAGCGGTCGGTCGCCTCCAGCCGTTCGATCAGGTCCTTGAGAATCGGAGGGCTGTAAAGGTGTGACGCATTCTCCTGGCCGTCGGTGAACAAGGTCACCAGCGTCGCCGTCTGCGGCGCCCAGATGTCGGGCGTCAGCAGCAGAGCCGCCACCGTCTGGCCAAGGGCATCGAAGAGGGCCGTGTAACCATCCGGCTGGTAGCTGGCATCGGTCAACTGCGCAACCTGGTCGATCGGTCCTGCCACCTGCCTGGGCTCGACCATCTGGTTGAAGTGCACCTCGGTGAAGAGCGTGGTGCCCACCACCGCGGCACCAGCCTGCACCACCCGAAGCTGTTCGTTGAAACCGTTGATCGTGGCCTGCTTGCCATGCTGCATCGAGCCTGAGCGGTCGAGCACGAAGGCAATGTGGGTCAGCGGCGCCGCAGTGGACGTGGTGTCGGGTGGTGTCTCCCGGTAGAAGGACACCGGCTTGCTGAGAACCTCCCGGATCACCGGCGGCAGGTGGCCGATGCTTCCGCCATGGAACGCCTCGGCGTACTTCTGGGCCTGGGCATTGCGCTTGGCGAAGAAGGTGCCTGCGGGGTTGGGGTCATATGCTGGCTTGCTCATTTGGTGCTTTCCCTTCGTTTGGCTAGAAATCTCTCGATCGGGTTCTGGGGTGCGACAGCTGTCTTGTGCTGTTGTGAAGTGGCTCGGTCCGGCTTCAAGGCTCTGGCCAACGGATCGAGTGCAGATGCAGACAGCTCGCCCAACTGCTTGAACTGCTTGTCGGCAAGCGAGCGACGCCTGGGTCGCGGGTAGTTGGCGAGGCCATGCTCGAGCAGGCCCGACGCGACGTCGACGGCCGAGAAGCCATGCTCCTTGGCCAGTGCCTGGACCTGATCCCATGTCTCGGCGGTCACCAGGACCTCCTTGCGCATGAAGCCGGCCGACTGCAGCCGCCGGCGGAAGGCCTCGACCTTCTCGGTGCTGCTCTCGTAGATGCGGGGACGACCGGGTCCCTGGGTGGTGGTGGGCTTGCTCATAACGTTACCGGGAACGGAAGTGTAGTTGCCGGTAACGTTATATGCAAGGACTTTTTGATGGTGTTGACGAAATATTTGTCAGTACATCGTCCGGACAACTACAATAAAGACTCCAAGGTCCACCCCGAGGCCACCATGAGCACCCTGAATCCTTCCAAGACCGAACGCATTGACGTTCGCGCAAGCACGCCAGTCAAGCAGCTGTTGCAGGATGCCGCGCGCGCCTGTCACAAGAACGTCAGCGAGTTCCTGTTGGACGCGGGCGTCACGGCTGCCGCGCAGACGCTGGCCGATCGCCGGCAGTTCGTGCTGGACGACGCGCAGTGGCAGGCATTTCAGGAGGCGCTGGATCGTCCGGTGAAAGCCAAGCCGCGACTGAAAGAGCTGCTGCGTGAACCCGGGGTGCTGGATTGAGCAATGCCTACGCACGCGTGCGCAAGCTTGCTGCAACCGATCAGGTCGATGCTTTCGACTGCGGCCAAGCAGCGCTGAACCAGTTCTTGCAGCGCTACGCGCTCGTCAACCAGAAGGCCAACAGCGCGCAGACCTACGTTTGCTGCCAAGGCGGCATCGTGGCCGGCTTCTACAGTCTCGCCGTCGGCAGCGTCGATCCGGAAGCTGCGCCGACGCGGGTGATGAAGGGGCTGGCACGCCATCCGGTGCCGGTCATGATCCTGGCCCGACTGGCGGTGGACAGAGCTCATCAACGCCAGCGTCTGGGCCAGGCCCTGCTCAAGGACGCTTTGCTGCGTACTGCGCAGGCCGCCGACATCGCCGGCATCCGCTGCCTGCTGGTGCACGCCAAGGATGAGGCGGCGCGGCGCTGGTACGAGTCCTGGGAATTCGAACCCAGCCCGACGGATCCCTATCACCTGTTCTTGATGCTCAAGGATCTCAAGAGCCTGTTGAATTGAGCGGATGTCACCGCGTTTGCACTGCTGCAGCGCGAAATTAGCGAAATCAGCGAAATTAGTGACCTGACAGTGACTTGCGTCTGATTTGCAACGGCGAAATGAGCGGAATGAGCTTTCGGCGCTAAGTGGGCTGAAACACATGGGTAGTGTGCCCAACCCCTCGGGTCGGGCCTCCATGGCTTGCGCAGGCACCCAGGATTTCGGCCTTTCTGAACTGCAGGCTCGCGGACAAAGGTTCGCCTTCAGGTTCTCATCGAATTCAAGCGCAGCATCAGAGTCATCGGATGCTGCGGCGATTCCTGAAAACCGTAGTGCTCATAGAACTGTTTGGCACGCTCGTCGAGGGCATGGACGAGCAGAGCGCGGACACCGGCGTTGTGCGAAACAACCACAGTCCGTTTGACGGCGTCTTGCAGCAATGCAGCCCCGAGCTTGAAGCCTTGGGCGCGCTGATCGACGGCCAGCCGCGCCAGCACCATCACCGGAATGGGGTCGGGCATGTTGCGCCGCACGCCGCTGGTTGCCTCCTGGTGCGAGACGGCACCCGCAGCCATCGCGTAGTAGCCGTAGACGCGAGCATCCGGATCCGCGACGACGAATGTGCGGCTGGCCCCGCTCTGCTGGTTGGCCAATGCCCGGCGCTTGAGCCATTCGTCGAGACTCGCTTGCCCGCACCCGAACTCGGCCAGAAGGTGGATGGCTGCGAGTGGCGCATGTCCGCGCCGATTCAAATTTGACCCACCGTGCCGATTCAAATCTGACCCGGGAT
>CAZHSD010000052.1:0-8405 GCA_964534975.1 uncultured Ottowia sp.
GCTGCCGACGAAAGCAGTCGTTTGTTTTCTCACTTCAAGTGACCGCTATCAGCCTAGAGCGGACATATCAGCCACCGCCGCAAAGACTACTCCAGCCCGCTACCGCCCCACCACCCGCTCCAACGCATCCACGAACAGCGCCGCCACGTCGCAGCCGGTCTGGTCGTGGATCTCGCGGAAGCCGGTCGGGCTGGTGACGTTGATCTCGGTGATCCGGGTGCCGATGATGTCCAGCCCGATCAGCAGCAGGCCGCGCGGCGCCAGCACCTGCCCGACCGCCAGCGCGGTGGCGCGGTCGGCATCGGTGATGGGCTGGGCCACGCCCTTGCCGCCGGTGGCCAGGTTGCCGCGCACCTCGCTGCCCTGCGGGATGCGCGCCAGCACGAAGGGCGCGGGTTCACCGTCGATGATGATGATGCGCTTGTCGCCGGCCACGATCTCGGGCAGGAACTTCTGCACCATGAAGGTGGTGGCGCCATGGTGGTTCAGCGTCTCGGTGATGGCACCCAGGTTCAGGCCGTCGGGCCCGACGCGGAAGATGCCCATGCCGCCCATGCCGTCGAGCGGCTTCAGCACGATCTCGCCATGCTCGGCGTGAAAGCGCTTGACGTCCTCGGCCGAGCGAGTGACCAGCGTGGGGCCCAGGAACTGCTGAAACTCCATCACTGACAGCTTCTCGGGGTGGTTGCGCAGCGCCTGCGGGCGGTTGATGACGCGCGCGCCCTCGCGCTCGGCCTGTTCCAGCAGGTGGGTGGCGTAGATGAATTCGGCGTCGAAGGGCGGGTCCTTGCGCATCAGCACGGCGTCGAAGCTGGCCAGCGCGGCGTCGCGCGTGCCGTGGGCGGTGAACCAGGCTTTCTCGTCGCCGGTCAGGCGGATGTCGCGCACCAGCGCCTGCACCGGCGCGCCGTTCTGCCAGCGCAGCTGGCGCGGCTCGCACACGGCGATGCTGTGCCCACGACGCTGCGCCTCGCGCATCATGGTGTAGGTGGTGTCCTTGTAGGCCTTGAAGGACTCGATCGGGTCGGCGACGAAAAGCAGTTTCATGGTCGTGGGTGGCTGGCCGTGTCGGCCGGTGAAAGGCGCAGGGCGTACTGTTGCACAAAGTGTGCAGCGCCGCCTGCGCGATGATGCGGGCTGGACGCGGGTCACCCTGCAGCGCCCGCCGAGACGAGGAGAACACTGCCATGAACCAGCCGACCACCCCCGCCGCCCTGGCCGGCGTGCGCGTGATCGAGATGGGCCAGCTGATCGCCGGGCCGTTCGCCGGCAAGACGCTGGGCGAATTCGGCGCCGAAGTGATCAAGATCGAGCCGCCCGGCGCCGGTGATCCGCTGCGCAACTGGCGCCTGCTGAAGAACGGCACCTCGGTCTGGTGGCAGGTGCAGTCGCGCAACAAGCGCTCGGTGGCGATCGACCTGCGCCAGCCGGATGGACAGGCGCTGGCGCGCCAGCTGATTGCCGAGGCCGACGTGCTGATCGAGAACTTTCGCCCCGGCACCCTGGAGGGCTGGGGCATGTCGCCGGCCGAGCTGCACGCGCTCAACCCCGGCCTGGTGATCCTGCGCATCTCGGGCTATGGCCAGACCGGGCCCTACCGTGACCTGCCGGGCTTCGGCCTGATCGGCGAGGCCATGGGCGGCCTGCGCCACCTGACGGCCGAGCCCGGCCGCGTGCCGGTGCGCGTGGGCGTGTCGATCGGCGACACGCTGGCAGCGCTGCATGGCGTGATCGGCGTGATGATGGCGCTGTACCACCGCAAGGTGCACGGCGGCGCCGGCCAGGTGATCGACGTCGCGCTGCACGAGGCGGTGTTCAACGTCATGGAGAGCCTGATCCCCGAATACAGCGCCTTCGGCGTGGTGCGCCAGCCCGGCGGCAGCGCGCTGCCGGGCATCGCGCCGTCCAACGCCTACCCGTGCCAGGATGGCTGGGTGCTGGTGGCCGGCAATGGCGACAGCATCTTCAAGCGGCTGATGGCCGCCATCGGGCGCGACGACCTGGGCGCGGCACCCGATCTGGCCGACAACGCCGGCCGCGTGGCGCGGGTAGCGGAAATCGATCGCGCCATTGGCGACTGGACCCGGCAGCGCAGCGTGCAGTCGGTGCTGGACGCGCTGGCTGCCGCGCGCGTGCCGGCCGGCAAGCTCTACACCGCCCGTGACATCGCCGAGGACCCGCACTACCGTGCCCGCGACATGATCCTGCAGCAGCCCACGCGCGATGGCTACACGGTGGAGGTGCCCGGCATCGTGCCCAAGCTCTCGGCCACGCCCGGCACGGTGCGCTCCAGCGCACCGCACGTGGGCGACGACACCGACGCGGTGCTGCGCGGCATGGGCCTGACCGTGGAGCAGATCGTGGCGCTGCGCCAGCAGGGCATCATTCAATGAACGCGACCGAAGCCCCCATCGAGATCGTGCCCTACGACCCGCAGTGGCCGGCCGCCTTTGAGCGTGAGCACCAGGCGCTGGCGGCGGCGTTGGCGCCCTGGCTGCTCGGCCCGCCCGAGCACATCGGCAGCACCGCCGTGCCGGGGCTGGCGGCCAAGCCGGTGATCGACATCATGGCGCCGGTCCGCTCGCTGGCCGCGTTGCGCCCGGCGATCGAAGCGGCGCGGGCGCTGGGCTATGTCCACTTCCCTTACCAGCCCGAGCTGATGCACTGGTTCTGCAAGCCCTCGCCCGAACTGCGCACCCACCATCTGCACCTGGTGCCCGCGGGCAGCGCCCTGTGGCGCGATCGGCTGGCGTTTCGCGATGCCCTGCGCGTCGACCCGGCCCTGCGCCAGGCCTACGAAGAACTCAAGACCGGCCTGGCCGCGACCTACCGCCACTACCGCGAGGCCTATACGGACGCCAAGTCACCATTCATCGAGCGCGTGCTGCGGACCCATCCGCCAGCGAGCTGACTACCCGGCAACGACGCGCCGTCAGATCTCCACCTTCGAGCCCAGCTCCACCACCGCGTTGCTCGGCAGACCGAGGAATTCGGCCGCGCCGGTGGCGCCGTGGTGCATCTGGGCGAACAGCTTCTCGCGCCACAGCGCCATGCCCTTGCCGAGCGTCGGCGTGACGATGTCGCGCGACAGGAAGTAGCTGGTCGTCATCGGATTCAGGTCGATGCCGCGACCGGTGAGCAGGCCCAGCGCACGCGGCAGGTTGACGTCGTTCTTGAAGCCGTAGTGCACCGCCACCTGCCAGCAGGCGTGGCCGAGCGGCTCGATCGTGACCCGACGGTCCATGCCGATCCACGGGACTTCGTGGTAGTGCATGGTGACGAACAGGTTCTGCGCGTGCAGCACCTTGTTGTGCTTGAGGTTGTGCATCAGCGCGTTCGGCACGATGCCCGGCTGCGCCGCCATGAACACCGCCGTGCCCGGCACCCGCGCCGGCGGGCTGACGAACACCGATTCGAGGAACGAGGGCAGGTCCACCGACACTTCACGCAGCGTCTGGTTGAGCAGTTCGCGCCCGTCCTTCCAGGTGGTCATCAGCACGAAGATGGCGCCGCCGATGAAGATCGGGAACCAGCCGCCCTCGACCAGCTTGAGCAGGTTGGAGCTGAAGAAGGCCAGGTCGACGGCGAGGAAGAAGCCGGTCGCAGCCAGGCCCAGCGCCAGCGGGTAGCCCCAGCCGTAGCGGATGACGAAGAAGGTGAGCACGGTGGTGATGGTCATGTCCAGCGTCACCGCGATGCCGTAGGCCGCCGCCAGGTTGCTGGACGAGCGGAACATCAGCACCGCCAGCACGATCGCCACGAACAGGCTCCAGTTGACGAAGGGCAGGTAGATCTGGCCGGTGTCGCGCGTGCTGGTGTGGCGGATCTGCAGGCGCGGCAGGTAGCCAAGCTGGATCACCTGCTTGGTGACGCTGAAGGCGCCCGAGATCAGCGCCTGCGAGGCGATCACCGCCGCCATGGTGGCCAGGCCGACCAGCGGCAGCATCAGCCACTCGGGCGCCAGCATGAAGAACGGGTTCTTCACCGCCTCCGGCTCGGCCAGCAGCAGCGCGCCCTGGCCGAAGTAGTTCAGCGTCAGGCAGGGCATGACGATGGAAAACCAGGCCAGGCGGATCGGGCGGCGGCCGAAATGGCCCATGTCCGCGTACAGCGCCTCGCCGCCGGTCACGCACAGCACCACCGCGCCCAGGATGATGAAGGTGATGCCCGGGTGCGCGAAGATGAAGCGCAGCGCGTGGTGCGGGCTCAAAGCCGCCAGGATCTGGGGGTTGCCGGCAATGTGCCAGAGCCCGAGCGCCGCGATGGCGATGAACCACAGCACCATGATCGGCCCGAAGAAGCGGCCGATGCCGGCGGTGCCGCGCTTTTGCACCCAGAACAAGGCGAACAGGATCAGCAGCGTGAGCGGGATCACCGCGCGGCGGAACAGCGGCGACACCACGTCCAGGCCCTCGACCGCCGACAGCACCGTGATCGCCGGCGTGATGACGCCGTCGCCGTAGAACAGACAGGTGCCGAAGATACCGATCAGCAGCATCCACTTGCGCAGCGCCGGCGCCTTGTCCTTGACCGACTGCGAGGCCAGCGCCAGCATCGCCACCAGGCCGCCCTCGCCGTGGTTGTCGGCACGCAGCACCAGGGTGACGTACTTCAGCGAGACGATGATGGTGAGCGTCCAGAACACGATCGACAGCACGCCGTAGACGTTGGCGTGCGTGAACGGCACGTGGCCGGAGCCGAACACCTCCTTCAGGGTGTAGAGCACGCTGGTGCCGATGTCGCCGTAGACGACGCCGATGGCGCCCAGCGTCAGGGCGCCCAGGGACGATTTCGAGGTGGACACGAAGCACGCCGGCGCTTCGCGTACGGGCGTGGCGCCTGAGTCGATGACGCGACTATTGTGCGGCGCCGCGGCGCTGAACTGTCTGACGGCGGGCGGATTGGCCTGCGGCGCTGCGCCCCACTGTGGCGGCGCGGCAACTGGCCGGCGCTCGCGCAGTCCAGCCGGCGCGTCGGTGGTCCGGCGGCGCTGCGCCGGGCCGGCTCACATCATCGCCTGCAACTCGGGGTCGGTGGCTTCCAGCTCGTAGCTGGCCGCCACCATCGCCAGGCGCCCGATCACGCCGTACATGTAGAAGCGGTTGGGCGCGCTGGCCTCGCCCTTGGCGCCCGGGCGCGGCAGTTGCGCGCTGCCGGCAAAGGCCAGCGGCACGAAGCGCGCACCGGGCGCGCTCAGGTTCTCGTCGACGCCGCGCTCGGCGTGCACGCGGTAGAAGCCACCCACCACGTAGCGGTCGATCATGTAGACCACCGGCTCGGCCACGGCGTCGTGGATGCGCTCGTTGGTCAGCACGCCTTCCTGGATGATGACCTCACCGCGCGGCACCGCCGCACCGGCCTTGCCGCGCGCCGGCTTGCGGCCGAGCTGGTCCAGGTCGCGCACGTCGCGCACCGTCATGATGCCCATACCGCGCGTGCCCTGATCGGCCTTGATGACGGCGAACGGCTTCTCGCTGATGCCGTATTCCTTGTACTTGCGCCGCACCTTGGCGAGCAGCGCGTCGACGTTGCTGCGCAGGCATTCGGCGCTGCCGGGCTCGTGGATGTCAAGCTCGCCGCAGCTGGTGAACAGCGGGTTGATCAGCCAGGGATCGACGCCGATCAGCTTGCCGAAGCGCTTGCTCACTTCTTCATAGCACTGGAAATGCCGGCTCTTGCGCCGGATGGTCCAGCCGGCCTGCAGCGGCGGCAGCAGGTACTGGTCGTGCAGGTCTTCCAGGATGCCGGGCGCCCCGGCCGACAAATCGTTGTTGAGCAGGATGGTGCAGGGGTCGAAGTGCTTCAGGCCCAGTCGATAGCGCGTGCGCTGCGCCGGCTCCAGCGTCAAGGTCTCCCCGTTCGGCAGCTTGATCTGGCTGCTGCGCGTGATGGCCGGATCGATCGAGCCGAAGCGCACGTTCAGACCGGCCATGCGGAAAATTTCATGCAGCCGCTGCAGGCTGGCCAGGTAGAAGCTCGACAGCTTGCCGTTCTCCGGCACGATCAGCAGGTTGTGCGCCTCGGGGCAGATCTTCTCGATCGCCGCCTGCGCCGCCTGCACCGCCAGCGGCAGCACGTCGGGCGACAGGTTGTGCCAGCCGTCGGGGTACAGGTTGGTGTCCACCGGCGCCAGCTTGAAGCCGGCGTTGCGGATGTCGACCGAGCAGTACAGCGGCGGCGTGTGCTCCATCCATTCCAGACGGAACCAGCGCTCGATCACCGGCGTGGCGTCGAGGATGCGCTGCTCCAGCTCGTTGATCGGGCCGGTGAGCGCAGTGACGAGATGGGGAACCATGGGCGACAGGCTTGGGGCGTGAGTCCCCCAGTGTAGTAGGCCCGCACAGCCAGAACCAGTGTGGCTGCGATGGCCGCGGAGCAGGCCATACGGGAACGCCGTCGCCGGACCTGTGCCGGCGACTGGCGTTGTCCCCCTTGCGCAGCAAAAGGGGGAAGCCGCGTCAGCGGCTCAGGGGGTTGGTCAACCTCTTATTTCACCCTCGCCCAGCACCACCCACTTGAGCGAGGTCAGGCCCTCGATGCCGACCGGGCCACGGGCGTGGAACTTGTCGGTGCTGATGCCGATCTCGGCGCCCAGGCCGTACTCGAAGCCGTCGGCAAAGCGGGTGCTGGCGTTGACCATCACGCTGGCCGAATCGACCTCGCGCAGAAAGCGCTGCGCGTGCCGATGGTCGCTGGTCAGGATGGCGTCGGTGTGGTGGCTGGAATAGTGGTTGATGTGCTCGATCGCGTCGTCCAGGCCATCGACCACCTTGATGCTGATCACCGGCGCCAGGTATTCCTCGCTCCAGTCCTGCTCGGTCGCCGCCGCCAGCCTGGCGTCGGGCACCTGCGCCAGCAGCTTCAGGGATTCCGCATCCCCGCGCATCTCCACGCCCTTGGCGGCGTAGATGGCGCCGATGCGCGGCAGGAACTCGGCCGCCACGCCGCGCGCCACCAGCAGGCCCTCGGTGGCGTTGCAGGGGCTGTACTTCTGCGTCTTGGCGTTGTCGGCCACCTTCACCGCCAGTTCCAGGTCGCACGGGTCGTCGACGTAGGTGTGGCAGTTGCCGTCCAGGTGCTTGATCACCGGCACCTTGGCCTCGGCAGCGATGCGCTCGATCAGGCCCTTGCCGCCGCGCGGGATGATGAGGTCGACGAAATCGGGCATGGCAATCAGCTGACCGACCGCCGCCCGGTCGGTGGTCGGCACCAGTTGCACCGCTGCGCGCGGCAGGCCGGCCGCGGCCAAAGCCTGCTGCACCAGCACCGCCAGCGCCTGGTTGGAATCGATCGCCTCGCTGCCGCCGCGCAGGATGCAGGCGTTGCCGCTCTTGATGCTCAAGCTGGCGGCCTCGATGGTCACGTTGGGCCGGCTCTCGTAGATCATGCCGAAGACGCCGATCGGCACCCGCATCTGGCCGACGCGGATGCCGCTGGGTTGCTGGCGCAGCGACACGATGTCACCGATCACGTCCGGCATCGCCGCCAGCTGCTCGCAGCCTTCGGCGCAGGTTTCGATCACCTTGGGCGTCAGCCGCAGCCGATCGACCATCGGCTCGGCCAGGCCGGTGGCCTGCGCGCGCGTCAGGTCGCCCTGGTTGGCCTGTTGCAGCGCATCGACATTGGCGCGCAGCAGCCGCGCCAGTTCGCGCAGCGCCCGGTTGCGCACCGCGGCGCCCGAGCGCGCCATGGCACTCGAGGCTTGGCGGGCCTGCAGGCCCAGCAATTGCATGGTTTCCGCGACATTGGGAGCGTTCATGCCGCGATTTTCGCAGAACGGGCCCTCAGCGGCAGGGCACGACCTGCGGCTCGCCGCGCAGTTCGGTCAGCGGTACGAAGCCCAGCGCACGGGCACGCGCGGCGTCGGCGGCGTCGATCTCGAACAGGTTGATCTCGCCGGTGGCGCCGCCGCACACGGCCGGATACATGCGCCCGTCGCTGCCGCAACTGGCGCTGCGCACCGGCACGCCGGATCGCTCCAGTTCGGCCCGCATGGCCTCGGGCGCGGTGCCGCGGTCGCCGCATTGCACCGAGCCGCGCGACTTGAACACGGTCAGCACCGACGCCGCGGGCGCCGCCTGCGCGGCTTGATGGGGCACGGTCGGCGCACACGCTGCGATACCGGTCACCAGCCAGAACCCACCTGCCATCAGCGCAATATCGAGGATGCGGCGACTAGAGACGGAAAGATGCGACATGAAACTGCTCCTTCACTGGCGACCACCAGCGGAATGGCGCCGCCAGACCATTCGGCAGCGAATTTGATGGTAAAGCCCCGTCCACACGGCGCGAATGTGGCACCCGAACCGCAGCGGTTCAGAATGGATAGTGCCTCGGCGTGGTCTGCACCGTGATCCAGCGCAGGTCTGTGAACTCGGCAATACCCGCCTTGCCGCCGAAGCGCC
>CAZHSD010000053.1:0-8078 GCA_964534975.1 uncultured Ottowia sp.
CGGCGACGATGCGCTCCAGCACCTGCGCCTCGCGGCCGGTGAGCTTGGCCAGCAGCGCGTCGCGGTTGGCGGCCTGCTGGTGCTCGGCGAAGCTGGTGCGCGCCTGGCCGAGCATGCGCTCGACCAGCGACACCAGGTCGTTTTCCTTGAACGGCTTCTGGATGAAGTCCATCGCCCCCTTCTTCATGGTGTCGACCGCCAGCGGCACGTCGCCGTGGCCGGTGATGAAGGCGATCGGCAGCGGCGACTGGCGCTCCAGCAGGCGGTCCTGCAGATCCAGCCCGCTCATGCCATTCATGCGGATGTCGACGATCGCGCAGGCCACCTCGCGCGGGTCGTAGCGCGCCAGGAAGACTTCCGCCGACTCGAAGCAGCGCACGCGAAAATCCTGGCCTTCCAGCAGCCACTGGATCGAGTCGCGGACGGCTTCGTCGTCATCGACGACGTAGACCGTGCCGCGCTTGGGTATCAAACTCATGCCGTCATCCTGGTGTCGTGCGCGCTCGGCGCGCTGTCTTCCTGCTGCGGGCCGACCGGAATCCAGAAACTGAAGCGGCAGCCCACGATCGCGCCCGCATTGTAGAGATTCTCGGCAGAAATCCGGCCCTGGTGCGCCTCGACGATCGAGCGACACAGGTTCAGGCCGATGCCCAGGCCCTCGCTCTTGGTCGAGAAGAACGGTTCATACAGGCGGTCCAGCACGTCGCGCTGCAGGCCGCGCCCGGTATCGGTGACGGCGAAGTACAGCATCGGCTGGCCGTCGATGTCGCGCTGCATCACGCGCAGATCGACCAGCCGGTTGCCGGGTGCCCGATGGGCGGCGTCGATCGCCTCGGCGGCGTTCTTGATCAGGTTGATCAATGCCTGCTCGATCAGGATCGGATCGACGTACAGCGCCGGCAGTTGCGGTGCCACGAAGTGGGTCAGGCGCACCTGGCGCCGGCGCAGCTCGATCTCGGCCAGCTCCACCACCTGTTCGATCATGCGCGGAATCTCGGCCCATTGGCGGCGCGGTTCGCTGCGCTTGACGAAGCTGCGGATGTGCTGGATCACCTGGCCGGCGCGCTGGGCCTGGCGCGCCGTCTTGTCGAGCGCCGCCAGCAGGTCCTTCTCGTTGATCGAGCCGCCGCGCAGGCGCGAGATCATGCCGTTGCAGTAGTTGCTGATGGCGGTCAGCGGCTGGTTCAGCTCGTGCGCCACGCTGGAGGCCATCTCGCCCATGGTGATCAGGCGGCTGGCGGTCTGCGCGCGCTCGGCCTGCGCGGCGGCCTGCTCCTGCGCCTCGCGGCGCGCGGTGATGTCGGTGGCAATCACCATCTGCGCCAGTCGGCCGTCGACCCAGTTGAGGTAGCGCGAGCGCACTTCCAGCCACTTGCCGAGCTGCTCCATGTGAATCTCGGCGTGTTCGGCCAGCGGCGCCGCCGCCAGGCTGTCCAGCGGCAGGCCGGCGAAGGTGTCGACCGTGCCCAGCGTCTCGTCGGACACCTGGGTCTCGGGCGTGCCGCCGCGCACCACCAGCGCCATGTGGCCGGCGGTGGTGCCGCCGAACCACTGGCGGTACAGCTTGTTGGCGAACAGCAGCTCCTCGCTGCCCAGCGGCGCCACCGACACCGAGGCATCGAGCGCTTCCAGCACCGTGGTGAAGCGCTCGTACGACGCCGACAGCTGGCGGCGCACGCGGTTGGGTTCGGTGATGTCGGTCATCGAGGCCATCCAGCCGGTCTGCTTGCCGGTGGCATCGATCAGGGGCGAGAGGTACAGGCGGGCGTCGAACATCGAGCCGTCCTTGCGCTTGACGCGCATCTGGAAGCCGGCCGAGTCGGCGGCGCCGCCCAGCTCCTCGTTCAGCCGCACGGTGAGGATCTCGCGGTCCTGCTCGGGCCAGTAGGAGAACGGCTCCGATTGGCCGATCAGCTCTTCCTCGCTCCAGCCGGTCATCTGGCAGAAGGCGGGGTTGACGTAGATGATGCGCCCCTGCAGGTCCAGCGCCCGCATGCCGGTCAGCATCGAGTTCTCCATCGCGCGGCGAAAGCTGGTTTCGGCCTGCAGCGCGTGCTGCACCTGCAGGCGGCGCTGGCTCTGGCGCCAGTTGGCGATCAGCATCCAGGTGGTCATGGCGGCCAGCGTGGCGACCAGCCAGAACCAGGTGCCGCCGACCACGTCCTGCGAAGTGCGCCAGGCCTGCGCGCGCAGCACCAGGCCATTGCCGACCGGGGAGACCGGGGTCTCGATCTCGTTGACCTCGCCGATCCAGGGCAGCAGATCCGCCAGCCCGCGCCGGTCCGGGATGCCCTGGCCGGCCAGCAGCTGCCCCCTGCTGTCGAGCAGGGCGATCGCGTACTTGGCCAGGATCTCGGCCGGCACCCCGTAGCGCATCAGCGAATCGACCGAGTACTCCAGCAGCAGCTCGCCGGCGAACTTGCCGCCCGGGGTGATCGGCACATGCATCTGCAGGATCGCCTGCTCGCCCTTGGCGGCCATCGGTTGCGAGTACACCGGCTGCAGCAGGTCGCGCGCCAGCTCGAACCCGGCCTGCACGTCGCCGGGCTTGACGACGCCGTACTCGAGCCAGTCGCGCGCGGCATTGACGCTGGGCGATGCCTCGCTGACCACCAGCCGCCGCTGCGCGTCGATCCAGCTGATCGCCACCAGCTCGGCGTACTGCGCCACCATCGAGCCGGCGCGCAGCCTGAATTGGCGTGGATTGATCTCCTGGTTGGCGATATCGCGCGCCAGCCGCATGGTCTGCTCCTGCCGCTCCAGCAGGCGCAGGCGCAGGCGCTGCTGGCTGTATTCGACGTCGCGCTTGACCGCCTCCGCCTCGCGCCGCAGCTCCTCCAGCCGCAGGTACCAGGCCGCCGAGCCAATCGCCGCCAGGAACAGCAGCACCGCCGCCAGCGGGGCCAGCAAGCCCATGCGGTCCTGGCTCAGGAAGCCCAGGCGCTGCCACCAGGCGCGCGGCGTGGACGTGGCATTGCCGGCTGGAGTCGACGACGCAGTGGACTGCATGAATTCCAGTGTAGGCGACAAGCGCGCTCGGCTGGCGGCGGCGGTGCGTGGCTCAGCCATGCCGGGCCTGGCCGTCAGTCAACGGGCTGGTGCGCGATCAATATACGCGTCTGCATATGTTGGCATCCATTACATATCATGTTATGAAAATATAAATCATAATTTGATAAAACGGGATTAAATATGAGATGATCGCGAGCTTGATCCACAATGGTATGCACGACTACCCCAAGAGGAGACAAGCACATGGCCGCAGAGACCCCCGTGCCCGCGAACAAGCCCGTTGATTACGACACCGAGGAAACGCGCGAATGGATGGACGCGCTGTCCGCCGTGATCGAGAAGGAAGGCGCCGAGCGCGCGCATTTCCTGCTGGAAAACCTGCTCGAGCACGCACGCCAGGCCAGCATCGATCTGCCGTTCTCGGCCAACACCGGCTATGTCAACACCCTGGAGCCCGAGCAGGAGGTGCGCTGCCCTGGCAACATCGCGATCGAGAAGCGCCTGCGCGCCTTCATGCGCTGGAACGCCATGGCCATGGTGGTGCGCGCCAACCGCATTCATCCGCCCGAGGGCGGCGATCTCGGCGGCCACATCGGCTCGTTCGCCTCGCTGGCCAGCATGTGGGGTGCCGGATTCAACCATTTCTGGCGCGCCGAGAGCGAAGACCATGGCGGCGACTGCATTTATTTCCAGGGCCACAGTGCGCCCGGGATATACGCGCGCGCTTATCTGGAAGGGCGCATCACCGAGGAGCAGCTGGAGAACTTCCGCCAGGAAGTTCACGGCCAGGGCCTGTCGAGCTACCCGCACCCCAAGCTGATGCCCGGCTTCTGGCAGTTCTCCACCGTCAGCATGGGCCTGGGCCCGATGATGGCGATCTACCAGGCACGCTTCCTCAAGTACCTGCATGCGCGCGGCATCGCCGACACCGCCAAGCGCAAGGTCTGGGTATTCCTGGGTGACGGCGAGATGGACGAACCGGAAAGCCGCGGTGCCATCACGCTGGCGGCACGCCAGAACCTGGACAACCTGATCTTCGTCATCAACTGCAACCTGCAGGGCCTGGACGGCCCGGTGCGCGGCAACGGCAAGATCATCCAGGAGCTGGAAGGCGACTTCCGCGGCGCCGGCTGGCACGTGATCAAGCTGCTGTGGGGCAAGGGCTGGGACGATCTGCTGCGGCGCGACAAGAGCGGCAAGCTCAAGCAGTTGATGATGGAGACGCTGGACGGCGACTACCAGACCTTCCGCGCCATGGACGGCGCCTACATCCGCCAGCATTTCTTCGGCAAGTACCCCGAGACCGCGCAGCTGGTCGAGCACCTGACCGACGAGGACATCTGGGAGCTGCGCCGCGGCGGCCACGACCCGGAGAAGGTGTTCGCTGCCTTCCACGCCGCCTTCCACCACCAGGGCCAGCCCACGGTGCTGCTGGTCAAGACGGTGAAGGGCTACGGCATGGGCAAGGCCGGCGAGGGTAAGAACACCGTGCACCAGACCAAGCAGCTGGACGACGAAGACATCCGCTACATCCGCGACCGCTTCAACATCCCGATCCCGGACAGCGAGCTCGACAAGCTGCCGTACTACAAGCCGGCCGACGACACGCCGGAGATGAAGTACCTGCACGAGCGTCGCCAGGCCCTGGGCGGCTATTTGCCGCAACGGCGCGAGAAGGCCGACGAGAGCTTCACCATCCCCTCGCTGGACACCTTCAAGGCCGTGATCGAGCCGACCGCCGAGGGACGCGAGATCAGCACCACCCAGGCCTACGTACGCTTTCTCACACAACTGCTGCGCGACAAGGCGTTGGGCCCGCGCGTGGTGCCGATCCTGGTCGACGAGGCACGCACCTTCGGCATGGAAGGGCTGTTCCGCCAGATCGGCATCTACAACGCCAAGGGCCAGCTCTACACCCCGGTCGACCGCGACCAGGTGATGTACTACAAGGAGGCGGTCGACGGCCAGATCCTGTCCGAGGGCATCACCGAGGCCGGCGGCATGTGCTCGTGGATCGCGGCGGCGACCTCGTACTCGACCAACAACCGCATCATGATCCCGTTCTACATCTACTACTCGATGTTCGGGTTCCAGCGCTTTGGCGACTTTGCCTGGGCCGCCGGCGACATGCTGGCGCGCGGCTTCATCCTGGGCGGCACCGCCGGGCGCACCACGCTCAACGGCGAGGGCCTGCAGCACGAGGACGGCCACAGCCACATCCTGGCCAACACCATCCCGAACTGCGTCACCTACGACCCGACCTTCGCGCACGAGGTCGGCGTGATCCTGCACGCCGGGCTCAAGCGCATGGTGGAGCGGCAGGAAAACGTCTTCTACTACATCACCGTGCTGAACGAGAACTACCCGATGCCCGGCCTGACGGCGGGCACCGAGGAGCAGATCCTCAAGGGCATGTACCTGTGCCAGCCCGGCGCCGAGGGCGACAAGCGGGTGCAGCTGCTGGGTTCGGGCTCGATCCTGCGCGAATCGATCGAGGCGCAGAAGCTGCTGGCCGCCGACTGGGGCGTGCAGGCCGACGTCTGGAGCTGTCCCAGCTTCAACGAGCTGGCGCGCGACGGCCAGGACACCGAGCGCTGGAACCTGCTGCACCCGACCGAGCAGCCGCGCGTGTCCTACGTCACCCAGCAGCTGAGCCAGCACGATGGCCCGGTGGTGGCCTCGACCGACTACCTGAAGAACTACGCCGAGCAGATCCGCGCCTACATCCCGACCGGGCGCGCCTACTGCGTGCTGGGCACGGATGGTTTTGGTCGCAGCGACTTCCGCCGTCGCTTGCGCAAGCACTTCGAGGTCGACCGCCACTACATCGCCGTGGCCGCGCTCAAGGCCCTGGCCGATGACGGCAAGCTGCCGGCCGCCAAGGCGGCCGAGGCGATCAAGAAGTACGGCCTGGATGCCGACAAGATCAATCCGCTGTACGCCTGAAGGAGGGACCTGACATGGCATTGGTTGAAGTCAAAGTCCCCGACATCGGTGACTTCAAGGACGTGGCGGTGATCGAGGTGCTGGTCCAGCCCGGCGATACCGTCAAGGTGGAGCAGTCCCTGGTCACGGTCGAGAGCGACAAGGCCTCGATGGAAATTCCCTCCAGCCACGCTGGCGTGGTCAAGGAGCTGAAGGTCAAGCTCGGTGATACCGTCAACGAGGGCTCGCTGCTGCTGACGCTGGAAGCGTCCGATGCGGCGGCCGCGAGCGCCGCAGCGTCACCCGCGCCCGCCGCGGCACCGGCACCTGCAACCGTCCCTGCGCCGGCGCCGACGCCGGCTGCCGCCGCGACACCAGCCGCCGCGCCCGCTGCCGGCGGCCTGGTCGAGGTGCGCGTGCCCGACATCGGCGACTTCAAGGACGTCGCCGTAATCGAGGTGTTCGTGCAGGTCGGCGACAGCATCAAGGTCGAACAAAGCCTGATCACGGTGGAATCCGACAAGGCCTCGATGGAGATTCCGTCCAGCCACGCCGGCGTGGTCAAGGAATTGAAGGTCAAGCTGGGCGACACGATCAACCAGGGTGATCTGCTGGCGGTGCTGGAAGGCGCCGCCGTCGCCGCGGCACCCGCGCCCGCGCCAACGCCGGCATCAGCCGCGGCCGAGCCGACCGCTGCTGCCGCACCGGTTGCCGCGGCAGACGTCGCCGCGCCCGCGCCGATGCCGGCGCATGACCCGGCCCGCATCCCGGTCGGCCTGCCGCACGCCAGCCCCAGCGTGCGCAAGTTCGCGCGCGAGCTGGGCGTGCCGCTGGTCGAGGTCACGGGGACCGGCGTCAAGGGCCGCATCACCCAGCAGGACGTGCAGAACTTCACCAAGGCCGTGATGGCCGGCACCGCGCGCACCCAGGCGCAGGGAGCGCAGGCGGGCGGTGGCGTGACGGGCGGCGGCGAGCTGAACCTGATCCCCTGGCCGAAGGTCGATTTCGCCAAGTTCGGCCCCGTCGAGCCCAAGCCGCTGTCCCGCATCAAGAAGATCAGCGGCGCCAACCTGCACCGCAACTGGGTGATGATCCCGCACGTCACCAACAACGACGAGGCCGACATCACCGAGCTGGAAGCGCTGCGCGTGCAGCTCAACAAGGAAGCCGAGAAGAGCGGCGGCGCCAAAGTGACCATGCTGGCCTTCATCATCAAGGCCTGCGTGGCGGCGCTGAAGAAGTTTCCCGAGCTCAACACCAGCCTGGACGGCGACAACCTGGTCTACAAGCAGTACTGGAACATCGGCTTCGCCGCCGACACGCCCAACGGCCTGGTGGTGCCGGTGATCAAGGGCGCCGATGGCAAGGGCATCATGCAGATCAGCCAGGAGCTGGCCGAGCTCAGCAAGAAGGCGCGCGACGGCAAGCTCGGCCCGGCCGAGATGAGCGGCGCCACCTTCACCATCAGCAGCCTGGGCGGCATCGGCGGCACCTACTTCACGCCCATCATCAACGCGCCCGAGGTCGCCATCCTGGGCGTGTGCCGCAGCGAGATGAAGCCGCGCTGGAACGGCAATGACTTCGAGCCGCGCCTGATGCTGCCGCTTTCCTTGAGCTACGACCACCGTGTCATCGACGGCGCGGCGGCCGCGCGCTTCAACGCCTTCCTGGGCCAGGTGCTGGCGGACTTCCGCCGCGTGCTGCTGTGAAGGGGACGCGACATGAGTGAAGTGAAAGTCAAGATCCCCGACATCGGCGACTTCAAGGACGTCGCCGTGATCGAAGTGCTGGTGCAGCCCGGCGATACGGTGAAGGTGGAGCAGAGCCTGATCACGGTGGAATCGGACAAGGCCTCGATGGAGATCCCGTCCAGCCATGCCGGCGTGGTCAAGTCGCTGGCGGTGAAGCTGGGCGACATCGTCAACGAGGGCTCGGTAGTGCTGACGCTGGAAGGCAGCGAAGCGGTTGCTGCGAACCCTCCCCCGCTGGGGGAGGGCAGGGGGGGGGCCGCGCCATCAGCAAGCTTGCCTGCTGCTCCATCCAGTACGCGCTCGCCCCCCCCCCCCCCCCCCCCCACCCGCGGGGGGGGGCGGGAACCGACGCCCCCGCCCCCCCCCAACGGGCGGCAGGCCGCCCCCCCC
>CAZHSD010000054.1:0-6045 GCA_964534975.1 uncultured Ottowia sp.
TAGAGCCAGTCGCGCACCTGCTGGCCGTCGCCGTAGATGGGCAGCGACTTGCCCGCGAGGGCGTTGACGATCATCAGCGGGATGAGCTTTTCAGGGAAGTGATAGGGGCCGTAGTTGTTGGAGCAGTTGGTGGTGAGCACCGGCAGGCCGTGCGTGTGGTGCCAGGCGCGCACCAGGTGGTCGCTGGCGGCCTTGCTGGCGGAATACGGACTGTTGGGCTGGTAGACATGCTCTTCGGTGAAGGCGGGCGCATCGGGCGTCAGGGTGCCGTAGACCTCGTCGGTGGAGACGTGCAGGAAGCGGAAGACGGCTTTGTCATCCGCCGGCAGCTGGCTCCAGTAGCCACGCGCGGCCTCGAGCAGGCGGAAGCTGCCGACGATGTTGGTGGCGATGAAGTCCTCGGCGCCGTGGATCGAGCGGTCGACGTGGCTCTCGGCAGCGAAGTTGACGATGGCGCGCGGGCGGTGCTCGGCCAGCAGGCGCTCGATCAGGGCGCGGTCGCCGATGTCGCCCTGCACGAACACATGGCGCGCGTCGCCCTGCAGGCTGGCGAGGTTGGCCAGGTTGCCGGCGTAGGTGAGCTTGTCGAGGTTGACGACGGGCTCGCCGCCGCCCGCCAACCAGTCCAACACGAAGTTGCTGCCGATGAAGCCGGCGCCGCCGGTGACCAGTATCATGTTTTCATCACCTCCACGCCGGGTACATCAGCGAACGAATTCCTCGGTGCACAGTCAAAAATGCTGATTGTGCCAGCGGCGCACCAGAGCGCTGCGCGACAATTGCGGGTTCATCGCAGACTGACTGAAAGTCCCGCCGCCTGCCACTGGATGGAGTTGATCTTGAGCACCAAATCCCATAAACCCCGCGCGTCCAGCGCCAAGAAAACCGCAGCGGACTCCGAGCCGTCGCTGGAGGCGGCGTCCGCCAACAACATCTGGTTCGCTGGGCTGGGGGCGTTGGCCAAGGCACAGGCGGAAGGCAGCAAGGCGTTCGAAGCCCTGGTCCAGGAAGGTGTCGCTGCCCAGCGTGCCGCACAGGATGCGGCGCAGCAACGCATGGAGGCTTTTGCGCAGCGTGTGGAGGCCATCAACCAGAATGTCGCTGCATCCGCCAGCCGCTGGCCAGGTCTGGAAAGCATCTTCGAAGCCAGAGTGGCGCGCGCGCTATTGACCCTCGGGCTGCCCTCTGCCGAGGCCTGGCAAGAGTTGCTGGCGCGCGTGGAACGGCTGGAGCAGATCACACGCCATCCGGAAACTGGTGCCGCCATGTCCGGGCGGACCGGCACCGTGGCGGCCAAGAAGCGCGCGCCCCGCAAGACGTCGAAATGAGTTCGACAGCCGCCACCCCTGGCGCCGCGCAGCACCGCGGTGCCCACCGCACCACCCCGGCCGAGGCACGTCGACGCCGAGCCGCATGCGCCCGATGAAACCAACTGAGCAACGGACACTGGGCATGACTACGCTGGCGGTGACGCTGGCACATCTGGCCTTGCTGCTGGGTTGGTCGCATTGGCAATTCTCCAAGCCGGCAGGTACGCTCGGCGTCGTCATGGCGACCCGGAGCATCATGCCGCCAGCGCCGAGCCCGAGCCCGAGCCCCATTGTCGAACCACCGACGCCTGCGGAGCCGACGCCCGCGGAACCGACACCGGTGGAACCGACATCGACACTCGATACGCCTGACGCCACGCCGGCACCACGGCCTTCGCCTCGTCCTCGCCCGCGCCCGCGACGCAAGACTGCCGCGACCCCGGTCAAGGCAGCTCCGGAAGCGTCCAGCGCCCCCGCTGCCGTGGCGGCAGAGCCCAATGGCGGCGGCTCGGACATCGAGGCACCCCCTGTGTTCATTGCCGGTCCGGCAAGCTACTGGGTCACGGTCGAGCAGCCGACCAGCAGACTCGAGGACGTGATGATCACCAGCATCATGGCCGACAGCGCGCAGCCTCCCGTGGTCTTGCCGCGCTCGGTCCAGATCCGCTATATCGCCGCGGGCACCCGCAGCGGCGTGACTTACAGCGGCATCCCCGCAACCCTGCGCTGGAGCCAGGACAACGCGCATTACAACCTGCACTGGGAGTTCCTGAGCAGCATGGCAGGCAATCGCCGCCGCAGCAATCATGGCGTGCTGACGCCACAGGGGCTTGCACCGGCGATCCTGATGGACATGGATGACGAGCGCCGCGAGCAGTGGCGCTTCGACTATGCCAACAAGCAACTCGTGGGTGCCGTCGATCAGGCCCGCCTGGAATTCACGCCGGGTACCCAGGATGAACTGAGTGTGGTGATTCAGCTCGCTGCGGTTGCAGCCGCACAGCCCAAGGAGCTGACGCCGGGTGCCAAGCTGAGCGTGCCGGTACTGGAGGCGAACCAGGTCCACGACACGAGCTTCACCGTGGCAGGCGAGGAGCTCATCATGGCGTTGGAAGACAAGGCGCTGCCGACGATTCACCTGATCCATCAAGCCGAGGGAGAAGCGCAGTCGGCCGTTGAAGTCTGGCTGGCACCATCGCTCGACTACATGCCGGCACGCTGGCGCATCACCCATGCCAACGGCGACACCCAGGACCGGCTGGCGCAAAAGGCGATCGGGCTGGAAACCGCGCCACCGCAGACCGAAGCGCGCTGAACCGCGGGCGCGGATGACATGACACGAAAAGCGCCCCGCCGCACCGCCGAACGCATCCTGGCTGTCGCGCTGGAGCTGTTCAACCGCTTTGGCGAGCCCAACACCTCGACCACCCTGATCTCCGCCGAGCTCAACATCAGCCCGGGCAATCTGTACTACCACTACCCGTCCAAGGACGAGCTGGTCAACACCTTGTTCGACCGCTACGAGGCCGGCCTGCACGAGCTGCTGGGCGCCAGCGAAGACGTGCGCGACGTCGAGGATGCCTGGTTCTTCCTGCACTCGCTGTTTGAGCTGATCTGGCAGTACCGCTTCCTGTACCGCGACCTGAACCACCTGCTGTCGCGCAACCGCAAGCTGGAAACGCATTTCCCGGCGATCCTGATGCGCAAGCGCGCGGCGCTGCGGCAGTTGCTCGACACACTGCGCTCTGGCCAGCCGCTGAATGCCGAGGACGAGCGCGTGCGCGACGCCGTCGCCGCCAGCATGGTGGTGCTGCTGACCTACTGGCTCAGCTACGAATACGTGCTGCAGCCGCGCCGCGCGCTGGAGCCCGACAACGCCGAGGACGCCCTGTTGCGCGGGGCCTACCACGTGCTCGGCCTGCTGGCGCCGCACCTGGACGGCGATCCGCGCGAGCACCTGCTGGCGCTGATCGAGGCCTACCACCCCACCGCCGCCTGACCCGCCTTGAACGAATCCGGCATGACCGCCGGGCCGCGCCCGGACCCAAGGGGTCGAGCCGGTGCCCACCGGCTTGTGAGCCGGACCGTCGAGCGACTAACATCGCTTCCTTTTCCCGCCTGCAAGGATGACGCCATGTCCGACCTGAAAACCCGCTTCGACGACGCCGTTGCCAACTCCAAGACGCTCAGCGAGCGGCCCGACAACCAGACGCTGCTGAAGATCTATTCGCTCTACAAGCAGGCCACGGAAGGCGACAACGAGGACGCCAAGCCGGGCTTTTCCGACATCGTGGCGCGCGCCAAGTGGGACGCCTGGAAGAAACTCGAGGGCACCTCGTCGGAGGACGCCATGCAGCAGTACGTGGACCTGATCGAGGAATTGCACCAGGGCTGATTTCCGCTCTGCGCTTCGGAACGCCAGCCATCCCTCATTGACGCCGGGGCGCGGCGCCCGAATCAACCCGCGGCGCCGAGGCATCCGCCACCGCAGCGGCGCCCAGTTCCAGCAGCCGTGCCTGCCGCTCGGCCCTGGGCTGGCGCGCCAGTTCACGCACCGCGGCGTGAAAGCGCGGCCAGTCACCGCCGCTCCGCGCGAACAGCGCCTCGAAGCCGGGCACCAGTTCATCGTAGGCGGCCTGGATGCCGAAGAAAGCGTTGTTGGCCTCGGCCACCCAGCGGTCGAAGCCGTCGAATGGCGTGCCGGCCGCCGTCCAGCCGGCCTTCAACTCGACATAGCGCTGGCGAAAACGCGCCATGGCCTCGGCCTTCAGCGCCGGCAGCGCGGCAGAATCCTGCGCCAGCACGCTTTTCTGCTCATACACCGCCGCCAGTTCGCGCCGGGTGTCGCGGCTGAGCTGGCGAAACGCACGTCGCCGCCCGTCGAACGCGGCGTAATCGCGCCGAGCCTGGTCACCCGCCTGCGTCGCCAGCCAGTGCTGCACGCCCAGGCGTTCCACCGCCACCGCGTAGGACTCGTTGAACATGGTGTCGTCATTCACGTACACCACCTGGTGCGACAGTTCGTGGAAGATCATGCGCGCCAGCTCGCCCTCGGGGTAGCGGATGAAGGTCGACAGCAGCGGGTCGCCGCCGGCCCAGTTGAGCCAGCCCAGGGTCGAATAGGCCGGCACGCCGTAGACGCGCACTTCCAGCCCCTCGTCGCGCTGCAGCTGCGCCGCCAGCGCGCGCGCCTCGGCCTCGTCGTAGTAGCCGCGGTAGCCGACGCAGCCCACCACCGGAAAGCACCAGCGCCTGAGCGTGAGCGAATCGGGCGGCGCCGCCGCCACGCTCCACACCGCGGCGCGGCGCCTGAGGTCGCTGTAGCGGTGGTAGCTGGCGTTGTCCGGCAGCGCCAGCTCGCTGACGGCAAAGGCGCGGATGCGCTGTGCCAGCGCCAGCCGCGGCTTCAGCTCGGCCGCCACCGCCGGGTCGGCCAGCAATTCGTCGATCGGCCGCGCCGCGTTCATCAGCGCCAGGTGGCCATGCACCGACTGCCAATAGTAGGCCGCCGAACTGCAGCCGGCCAGAGTGGCGGCCGCAGCCAGGACGGCCAGCCAGCTTGCGGCGCGCCTGGCAAGGCGCCTGAAGGTCGATCCGGACATGGGTCTGCAATGCGATCCGCGGCGGCGCCGCCGGTTCCGCCGCATGGCAGCGAGCCAGCGGCGAAGCGGCACGGCACCAGGGCCGGCGATGGCGGCATTGTCGGCCATGCGCTGCCGGCGTACCGCGCCGAGCACGCCGGCCAGTGCACGGATAGACTGCGCACATATGAACCTGATCGAGCCCATCCTGGCGCAGGCCGCAGCCATCACCGAATTGCGGCGCGACATCCACGCGCACCCCGAGTTGTGCTTCGAGGAAGTGCGCACCGCCGAGCTGGTGGCGGCCAGGCTGACCGAGTGGGGCATCGCCATCCACCGCGGCCTCGGCACCACGGGCGTGGTGGGCATCGTGCACGGGCGCGACGGCGGCAAGGCGGGCCGGGCGATCGGCCTGCGCGCCGACATGGACGCGCTGCCGATGACCGAATTCAACCGCTTCGCGCACGCCAGCCGCCACGCCGGCAAGATGCACGCCTGCGGCCACGACGGCCACACGGCGATGCTGCTGGCGGCGGCGCAGCATTTCGCACAGCACCGCAACTTCGACGGCACCGTGTACCTGATCTTCCAGCCGGCCGAGGAAGGCGGCGGCGGCGCGCGCGAGATGATCCAGGACGGGCTGTTCGAGCGCTTCCCGATGGAGGCGGTGTTCGGCATGCACAACTGGCCCGGCATGGCGGTGGGCAAGTTCGCCGTCTCGCCGGGGGCGGTGATGGCGTCGAGCAACGAGTTCCGCATCGTCATCACCGGCAGGGGCGGTCACGCGGCGCTGCCGCACATGGGCGTCGACCCGGTGCCGATCGCCTGCCAGGTGGTGCAAGGCTTGCAGACCATCGTCACGCGCAACAAGAAGCCGATCGAGGCCGGCGTGATCTCGGTCACCATGATCCACGCCGGCGAGGCCACCAACGTGATCCCGGATGCGTGCGAGATCCAGGGCACGGTGCGCTGCTTCAGCTTCGAGGTGCTGGACCTGGTCGAGCGGCGCATGCGCGAGATCGCCGAGGGCGTGAGCGCCGCCTTCGGCGCCGAGTGCGAATTCGAGTTCACGCGCAACTACCCGCCGACCATCAACACGCCCTACGAGGCCGAGTTCTGCCGCCAGGTCATGGCCGGCATCGTCGGTGAGGACA
>CAZHSD010000055.1:0-5418 GCA_964534975.1 uncultured Ottowia sp.
CGTTGAGCGTTGAGCGTTGAGCGTTGAGCGTTGAGCGGGTTGATCGTTGGCTGTGACTGCGGGTTTCACGCTCAACGCCGAACGCCGAGCGCTGGACCTCCCCTCATCGCCGGCGCCGAAACACCAGGCGGTCGGGCTCCGACGCGGCGGGCGCGAAGGCATAGGCCTCGGCATCGAAACCCTCCAGCCCCTTGGGCGTGTCGACTCGGTGCTGCGCCGCATAGCGCGCCATCAGCCCGCGCGCACGCTTGGCCAGGAAGCTGATGACCTTGTACTGGCCACTTTTGTAGTCCTCGAACACGCAGTCGATCACGCGCGCCTGGAGCACCCGGCGATCGACCGACTTGAAGTATTCCTGCGATGCCAGGTTGACCACGATCGGCGATTCATCCCGCTTCAGGCGCTGGTTCAGGTAGTCGGCGATCCGCGTGCCCCAGAACTGGTACAGGTTGGCGCCGGCGGGTGTGGGCAGCCGGGTGCCCATCTCCAGCCGGTAGGGCTGCATCCGGTCCAGCGGACGCAGCACGCCGTATAGGCCGCTCAGGATGCAGACGTGGTCCTGCAGCCAGGCCAGTTCGGCCGGCGCCAGGGTCCTGGCGTCCAGCCCCTCGTACACGTCGCCATCAAAGGCCAGCACCGCCTGCTTCGAGTTCTTCGCCGTGAAGCGCGGGCGCCAGGCCTCGTAGCGCGCCACGTTCAGGCTCGCCAGCCGGTCGCTCAGGCTCATCAACTCGGCCACCTGCTGCGGCGACTTCCGGCGCAGCACCTCGATCAACTCGGCCGACTGCTTGCCGAACAGCGGCGTCGTGTGCGGCACCTCGGCCGCCACCGGCGTCTCGTAGTCCAGCGCCTTGGCCGGGGACAATAGGAACAGCATGCTGCCGATTTTGTACCAAGACGCGCATCTGGTCGCGATCGACAAGCCGCCGGGGCTGCTGGTGCACCGCAGCGGCCTGGACGCGGGCGAGACGCGCTTTGCCCTGCAGCTGCTGCGCGATCAGCTCGGTCGCCCGGTGTGGCCGGTGCATCGGCTCGACAAGGGCACCAGCGGGGTGCTGCTGTTCGCGCTTGATCAGGCCACCGCGAGCCGGCTCGGCGCCCTGTTCGCCACGCCGGGCGCCGTCACCAAGACCTACCTCGCCGTGGTGCGCGGCTGGCCGGCGGACGACGGGCTGATCGACCACCCGCTGCGCCGCCTGGCCGACGATGCGCGGCGCGGCGGGCACGCGATCGACATACCGCCGGCACGCACGCACTACCGCACCCGGCAGCGCTACCTGCTGCCGCTGCCCCAGGGCGAATTCGCGCAGACCCGCTGCGCCCTGCTGGAGCTGCGTCCCGAGACCGGCCGCCGCCACCAGCTGCGCCGGCACTGCAAGCACATCGCGCACCCGATCATCGGCGACGCCACGCACGGCAAGGGCGCGCTCAACCGGGCGCTGGCCGCCCTGCTGGGCCTGCAACGGCTGTGGTTGCACGCCAGTGTGCTGCAGCTGGCGCATCCGGTGAGCGGACAGGCCCTGCGCATCGAGGCGCCCACGGGCGCCGAGTGGCGGCGCTGGCCCGACGCCGTGCCATCAGCGACGGGCGGCTGAGCGGCAGCGGGGATGCCCGGCGCGGTCGCTGCGCGCTGCCACGCCGGGCAGCGATTCACTCGGCCACGGGCCGCAGCTGGCGCGGCCGGGCACCGGCTTCACCCATGCGCAACTTCTGCAGCCACATCACCAGCGCCAGCAGGACCAGGGCCGGGATGAAGAACCACTCCTTGGCCGGGCGTGCCACCGGCAACTCGATGGCGGTGATCCTGAAGCCCTGCTCCAGGCCCAGCTTCTCGGCCACGCTGCCGAAGCGCACGCCCATCACCGACAGCTCGTCGCCATCGGGCATCACGGTGACGCCGGCGGCCGCCAGGCGCTTTCGGTAGTCACCCTCCTGCGGGCCCAGCGGCAGCAGCACGCCCTTGCGCACGTCCTTGCCTTCCAGCGTGGTGCCCTCGATCCAGATCCGCTTGCCGGTGTTGGCGGGCGTGTCGGCGATCTGCTGCTGCATGGCCTGGCCGCGCATCTCCTCGAACGGCGGATACACCATGTCCATCCAGAACCCCGGACGGAACAGCGTGAAGCACACCAGCAGCAGCGCGATGGTCTCGTACCATCTCGTCTTGGTGAGGAAATAGCCCTGGGTGGCCGCCGCGAACACCAGCATGGCAATGATGGCGATGGTGATCGTCATCACCGTATGAGCCGGCCCGGCCAGCCCGATCAGCAGCAGCTGCGTGTTGAAGATGAACAGGAACGGCAGGATCGCCGTGCGCATGCTGTAGAAGAAGGCCGTGATGCCGACCTTGATCGGGTCGTGCTTGGCGATCGCCGCGGCGGCGAACGAGGCCAGCCCCACCGGCGGCGTGACGTCGGCCATCAGGCCGAAATAGAACACGAACATGTGCACCGCGATCAGCGGCACGATCAGCCCGCTTTGCGCGCCCAGCTCGACCACCACCGGCGCCATCAGGGTCGACACCACGATGTAGTTGGCGGTGGTCGGCAGGCCCATGCCGAGGATCAGGCTGATCGCCGCCACCAGCACCAGCATCAGCATCACGTTGCCACCCGAGAGGATCTCCACCACCTCGGTCATCACCAGGCCGACGCCGGTGAGCGACACCGTACCGACGATGATGCCGGCCGCCGCCGTCGCCAGACCGATGCCGATCATGTTGCGCGCACCGGTGGCCAGACCGTCGATGAGCTCCAGCAGGCCGGTCTTGAACGCGGCGCCCAGCCGCCCGCGACCGCGCATCATGCTCAGGATCGGGCGCTGCGTCACCATGATGAAGATCATGAACACGGTGGCCCAGAACGCCGACAGGCCCGGCGACAGCTGCTCCACCATCAGGCACCACACCAGCACCACCACCGACAGCAGGTAATGCAACCCCGAGCGCACAGTGGGCCCGGTCTCCGGCAGCTCGAACACCGGCGAGTTGGGGTCGTCGATCTCCAGCTCGGGCTGGCGCGAACTGACCCACAGCAAGCCGACGTATGCCAGCAGCAGCCCGATGGCGATCACCGGCACGGCGCCATCGCCCAGCGCCGATTTGACGAAGCCGACACCGTAGTACGTCGCCGCCGACAGGACGATGAAGCCGCTCACCGTCATCACGAACGAGATCAGCCGCTGCGTGCCGGTCGACTGGGTGCGTCGCGGCAGGCCCTGCATGCCGGCCTTGAGCGCCTCCAGGTGCACGATGTAGAACAGCGCGATGTACGAGATCAGTGCCGGCAGGATGGCGTGCTTCATCACCTGCACGTAGGTGATGCCGACATACTCCACCATCAGGAAGGCCGCGGCGCCCATCACCGGCGGCATGATCTGCCCGTTGACCGAGGACGACACCTCGACCGCCCCGGCCTGGTCGCCGCGGTAGCCGACCCGCTTCATCAGCGGGATGGTGAAGGTGCCGGTGGTCACCACGTTGGCGATCGACGAGCCGGAGATCAGCCCGGTGGCCGCCGACGACACCACCGCCGCCTTGGCCGGCCCGCCGCGCATGTGCCCCAGCAGCGCGAACGCGCTCTTGATGAAGTAGTTGCCGGCGCCGGCCTTGTCGAGCAGCGAGCCGAACAGCACGAACAGGAAGATGAAGCCGCTGGACACGCCGAGCGCGACGCCGAACACGCCCTCGGTGGTGAGCCAGAAGTGCGAGGCCGCGCGATCCAGCGAGGCACCCCGGTGCGCCAGCACCTCGGGCATGTAGGGGCCGGCGAAGGTGTAGAGCAGGAACACGCCGGCCACCACCACCATCGGCATGCCGAGCACGCGGCGGGTGGCCTCCAGCAGCAGCACGGTGCCGACGATGAAGACCACCACGTCCTCGCGCGTCGGCGCGCCCGGACGCGTGGCCAGTTCGCGGTAGAACAAGAACAGGTAGGCAGCGCAGAAGGCCCCGACCAGCGCCATCACCCAGTCGGTGATCGGCACCCGGTCGGTCGGCGAGCGCGCCAGCGCCGGGTAGGCCATGAAGCCGAGGAACATCGAGAACGCCAGGTGGATCGCGCGGCTCTCGGTGTCGTTGAAGATGCCGATGCGCAGCGTGAACGGCAGCGGTGAGGCGATCCACAGCTGGAACAGCGACCACGCGATCGCGGTCAGCAGCAGCAGCTTGCCGACCAGTGGGCCGGGCTGGCGGGCGCCGATGTCGGTGTCCTCGACCAGCTTGTTGACGTCGATCTCGGGCCTGGCGTCGCTCGTCTGGGTACTCATCCTTGCTCTCCGCATTGGGCTGTGATCATCACCGTCATCATCATGTTCTCAAATGCATGCGAACCACGAAAAAGCCCCATGCCGGCAACATCAGCATGGGGCGGCCCGCATTCACGATGCGCGGCGGCTCAGGCCGGCATCACTTCAGCCAGCCCTTTTCCTGGTAGTACTTGACCGCGCCCGGATGCAGCGGCGCCGACAGGCCGTCCTTGACCATGTTCTCGGGGTTCAGGTGCGCCAGCGCCGGGTGCAGCTTCTTGAAGTCCTCGAAGTTGTCGAACACCGCCTTCACCAGGTTATAGACCTGATCCTCCGGCGCCTTGGCCGAGGTGACGAAGGTGGCCAGCACGCCATAGGTCTGCGTGCCCTGGTCGTTGCCCTTGTACAGCCCGCCCGGAATGGTGGCCTTGGCGTAGTAGGGGTTCTCGGCCACCAGCTTGTCGATTGCCGGGCCGGTGATGTTGACCAGCTTGGCGCCGCAGGTGGTCACCGGGTCCTGGATGTTGGCGCTGGGATGGCCGACGCCGTAGAAGAAGGCATCGATCTTGTTGTCGCACAGCGCGGCGCCGTGTTCGTCGGCACGCAATTCGGAAGCCAGGCCGAAGTCGCTCACCTTCCAGCCCAGCGCGTTCAGCAGCATGTCCATCGAGGCGCGCGTGCCCGAACCCGGGTTGCCGACGTTGACGCGCTTGCCCTTCAGGTCGGCGACGCTCTCGATGCCCGAGTCGGCGCGCGCCAGGATGGTGAAGGGCTCGGGATGCAGCGAGAACACTGAGCGCAGGTCCGTGAAGGCGCCGTCCTTCTGGAAGCTGCTGGTGCCCTTGTAGCCGTGGAAGTTCCAGTCGGACTGGGCGACGCCGAAGTCCAGGTCGCCGGCGCGGATGGTGTTGATGTTGGCCACCGAGCCGCCGGTCGACTCCACCGTGCAGCGGTAGCCGTGCTTGGCGCGGTCCTTGTTGACCAGGCGGCAGATGGCGCCGCCGGCGGCGTAGTACACGCCGGTCACGCCGCCGGTGCCGATGGTCATGAACTTTTGCTGTGCCGAGGCCGGCACCGACAGCACCGCCGTCGAGGCGGCGGCAGCCAGGGCAAGGGTTTTCAGAACGGTTTGGATCCGCATCGCTTGAAATCTCCTGAATAAGACAATGAACTACC
>CAZHSD010000056.1:0-5222 GCA_964534975.1 uncultured Ottowia sp.
TCATGTTGGCTCCATTCTCAATCGAAGGAGCCTCCTCAAAATGCGGGGCGGTTCACACCGAAGTCGTGGCCCCTGTAAGGATCGGATTCGAGACCGTCGAAACGAGACCAGGTCCAGCCACGCCGTACGTCTGCACGGTTGCGGCACGCAACTATGTCGGTGCTCATCGAGGCTGCAGGGGACTCGGGCTTTTCCTCTGTCGGGCGTCGGCAGACTCTGGAATCCTGCCGGAGCGCACGACCGGGGCCGATCCGAGGGTTAACCCCGTGGACCGTGCATGTTCAGTCAAGGTCTTTGTGCACGCTGAGCAAAGCCGGTTCGGCTCGTGCTTCCTATGATGCTGCGTCCATTTGGGTTGCACCTTCAAGGAGACATACGATGAATCGACCGACCCGCCGCCTTATTCTCCAGACTGCCGCCTCCGTGGGTGCGATCTCCGTTGCACCAAGCCTGCTGGCGCAATCGGCGCCGGTGCGTGTTGGTTATGCCATGGCTAGGACCGGCCCCTGGACGGGGGGCGCGCAGACCAGTCAGGAGCCGAACTACCTGATGTGGGCCGAGCAGCAGAACGCCGCCGGTGGGCTGGATGTGAAGGGCGTGCGCCGCAAGATCGAGCTGATCAGCTCGGACGACCGCAGCGATGTCGAGACTTGCGTGCGTACCTACCAGAAGCTGATGTCCAGTGACAAGGTCGACCTGGTGCTGCCGCCTTGGGGGAGCAATGCCAACTTTGCGGTGGCGCCCCTGGCCAACCGACTGGGCTACCCGTTCCTCGCACCGACGGCACTGTCACGCCGCCTGATCGACATGAAGCTGCCATTCTTCTTCTCACTGCTGCAGCAACCGGCGCCGATGACCCATGCGCTGATCGACATGCTCAAGACCAACGGGTGCAAGACCCTGGCTTGCATCTACGTGGATGACCTGTTTGGTCTCGAGAACTACGCCGCGTTGAAAGTGGCGCTGCAGGGCAGTGGCATCCAGATGGTGGAAGACAAGAGCTATCCGAGCGGGGTCAAGGATCTCTCACCGGTGCTACGCAGCATCAAGGACAAGAACCCGGACGCTTTTGTTGGCTTCACTTATCCGCCAGACACCATTCTGGCCAGCCGCCAGGCCAAGGAGATCGGTTTCAATCCGAAGTTCTTCTATGCGTCGGTGGGGACAGCCTTCCCGATGTACAAGAACGTAATGACGCCAGCAGGTGCCGAGGGTGTACTTGGCATGGGTTCGTGGAACAGCAAGACCAGTCCTGGTGCCAAGGCCTATTTTGATGCCCATGTGGCGAGTCAGAAGAAGGAACCAGACCGTTGGGCCAGCGGCGCCGCTTGGGCGGCGCTCGAAATCCTGACTGCTGCCGTCAAGCAGACCGGGCTGGATCGCAAGGCCATCCGAGACTACGTGGCAGGCCGTACCCACAAGACCATCTTGGGCGACATTCGCTTCGAAGGCAGTGACAACGTCGGCACCCCGGGTTCGGTCAGTCAGTGGCAGAACGGCGAGTTCGAGGTGGTGTGGCCCAAGCAGATCGCTACTGCGGTGCTGAACCCATCCAAGCCGGCCTGGAAATAGGCTGGCCATCGCGGTTCGCCTTGACCGGGCGCCGTTGTGTGCTTGGCGAGACCCTGCCTGATCCACCATGTCCTTTTCAGCCTGGCTTGAGTTGATCGCCTCCGGTCTGATCACCGGTGGCATCTACGCGCTGGTCGCGCTGGGGCTGAACCTGCAATACGGGTTGATGCGCATCCTCAATATCGCCCACGGCGAGTTCCTGATGGTGGGTGCTTTCCTGACCTGGATGATGCAGACGCAGTTCGGTTGGTCACCGCTGGCGATGATCCCGGTGTCGTTCGGGCTGCTGTTGCTGATTGGTCTGGTGGTGCACTGGCTTTGCTTTCGCCGCCTCACGGCGACCTCGCCCAACCTCGATATCTTCGAAGCGCGCGGGCTGATGGTCGCCTTCGGGCTGATGTTCCTGGTGCAGAACGTCGTTTCCTACATCTGGGGCGGTGATCTGCGTGGCTATGACTACCTCACGGCGCCGGTGGTGATCCCGCTGCCCGGCGGGCAGGCGCAGTTCGCCGGCAACAAGCTGCTGGTGTTCGCGCTGGCATTGCTGTTTGCCGGTGCGCTGATCGCGCTGCTGCAGCTGACGCTGCTGGGCAAGGCGGTGCGGGCGCTGATGCAGTCGCCCACCGGGGCGCAGTTGGTCGGCATCGACACGCGGCGCCTGCACCCGCTGATGTTCGGCATCGGGCTCGGGTTGTCGGGCGTGGCGGGTTGCCTGCTGTCGATGGCCTACGCCATCAGTCCGTCCATGGGCGAGCCTTACACCATCACGGCGCTGATCGTGATCACGCTGGGGGGATTCGGCAGCATGGGCGGGGCGCTGGCGGGCGGCCTCATGCTGGGTGTGATCGAAGCCATCGGCATGCACTTCACCAACCCTTCGCTGAAGGCATTGCTGAGCTACGCCATCTTCATCGGCGTGCTGATGCTGCGGCCCGAGGGCCTGTTCGCGCGCAAGGCGAGGAAGGCATGAGCGCGCGCCGGCATCTGCGCCGCGACCTGCTGGTGCTGCTGGCGTTCAGCGTCTGCGCGCTGACGATCCCGGCCCTGGCCAACGAGTTCGTGGTGTCGATGGCCTTGACTTGCCTGATGTACGTCGCGTTGTCCTCGGGTTGGGCCATGTTTTGTGGCGCCACGCGCTACCTGTCGCTGGCCACCTCGGCCTTCTTTGGTGTCGGTGCCTACACCAGCGCGCTGCTGCTGGAGCGCCTGGGCTGGGTGCCGGTGATCGTCCTCGGCGCGCTGATCGCCGCCGCGGTGGCGGTGCTGATGGGCGCGGCGGTGCTGCACCTGCGCGGCACCTATTTCGCGGTGCTCACGTTCGGCATGACCGAACTGATCCGTCATGCCATCAGCTACTTCGAGAAAACCGTGACCGGCACGGTCGGCCGGGTACTGACGGTAGTGCCCGAGGACCGCATCGTCTATTTGACGGTGTTGGTCATTGCGATCGCGACGGTAACTTTGGCGATGCTGGTGCGGCGAACGCGCTTCGGCCTGGCCATGGCCGGCATTGGCGCCGACGAGCAACGTGCGCAGACGCTGGGCGTGAACACGCGAGTCGTCAAGATCGCTGGCTTCGCCCTGACGGCCGCGGTTGCGGGGGCCGTGGGCGCAGCGATGGCGGTGCGCTGGACCTATATCGACCCGCACACGGTATTCAACCCCTTTATCGGGTTCCAGACCGTGCTGATCGCGCTGATCGGCGGCGCCATGACCTTGTGGGGGCCGCTGATCGCCGCCATCGTGTTCAGCCTGCTGGCCGAGGCGCTGCGCCTGCAGGTGCCGCAGCTTTACATGATGTCGCTCGGCGTGCTCCTGATCCTGGCGGTGCTGTATTTGCCGGGTGGGCTGGCCTCGCTGCGCTGGTCCACGATCAGTGATTGGCGCCGGGCCGCGCAGCAGGGGTGGCGACAGTCGCGCGACCACTGGAGTGGCGAAAGCGCACGCCGCCAGGCGCGCGAGAAACAACTGCAAAGGCGTCGCCGTGGCTATTGAGGCAGCGTCGCGAGCGCCCTTGCTGGAGGCGCGTGAGATCACGGTGCGCTTTGGCGGACTGACGGCGGTGGACGCGATCAGCACCGAGTTCCGGCTGGGCGAGCTGGTGGGGATCATCGGCCCCAACGGCGCCGGCAAGACCACTTTCTTCAATGCCATCTCCGGTGTGCTGCGGCCGACCGGCGGGCGCCTGCTGCTCGATGGCGAGGATCTGAGTGGCCAGGCGCCGCACCGTTTCGCTGCGCACGGGCTGGCGCGCACCTTCCAGACTCCGCGGGTGTTTGGCGACATGACGGTGGCCGAGAACATCGGCTTCGGCCTGAAATTCGCCGGCCACCGCCGGCGCGGCGCCGGGGCTGCGCTGCCGTCGGTCCTGTCCGACGCACAAAGCATCCTGGCGCTGATCCAGCTGACCGCGCAGGCCGACTTGGCGGCGGCTGCGATCACGCCATCGCAGCAGCGCCTGCTCGAGATCGGCATGGCGCTGGCCACGCGCCCGCGCCTGCTGCTGCTCGACGAGGTGGCGGCCGGCCTGACCGAGTTCGAGATAGAGCAGATGGCGCAGTTGATTCGTCGCTTGCGCGATGAGCTGGACCTGGCCGTGGTCTGGATCGAGCATGCGGTGATCGCGCTGCTGCGCCACGTGGAGCGCGTGATCGTGCTGCACCAGGGCCGGTGCATCGCCGACGACACGCCCGCCGCCGTGGTGCGGCACCCGGAGGTGATCGAGGCCTATCTCGGCGACGAGATGAGCCAGGGGGCGCTGGCATGATGTGGTGGCGGAGCACGCCCTTCAGGCTGGGCGGCGCGCAGCAGGCGCACCTGTGCGTGGAAGGCCTGTCGGCCGGCTATGGCGCCTTCCTGGTGCTGCGCGATCTGTGCCTGGAGGCGCGCCCCGGCCTCACGGTGGTGCTGGGTCCCAACGGCGCTGGCAAGACCACGCTGCTGAAGGCGCTCAACGGCCTGATCCCGCGCCAGGGGCTGGTGACGCTGGATGGCGACGATCTGCCCGAACGGACCGATCGGATTGTGCAGGCCGGCCTGGCGCTGGTGCCCGAGGGTCGCCAGCTGTTTGCCCAGATGACGGTGCGAGAGAACCTTGAACTGGGCGGCTGGCTGGTCAGCAAGGCCGAGCGTGCGCGCCGGCTGGAGCAGGCCTTCACGGATTTCCCCAAGCTGCGCGCCCGCGCCCAGCAACAGGCCGGCACCATGAGCGGCGGCGAGCAGCAACTGGTGGCCGTGGCGCGCGCCATGATGAGTGCGCCGCGCCTGCTGATGCTGGACGAACCCTCGCTCGGCCTGGCGCCGCGCATGGTCGATGAGTTGCTGGCCATCGTGCGTCGCATCGCCGATGCTGGTACCACCGTGCTGATGGTGGAGCAGAACGTCAGGAAAGCCCTGGCCGTGGCCGACCGCGGCTACGTGCTCGAGCGCGGCGCCCTGGTGGCCAGCGGGCCGGCGCACCTGTTGGCGCGCTCGAGCGTGGTGCGCGAAGCCTATCTCGGTGCCGGCAGCGTGCCGGCGCAATCCTCACCGCCCGCCGATGACCGAGATGGCGCGGCATCTCAATTTCAAGCCTAGGAGACCCGAATGTCCGATCTGTCCATGCTGATCAACGGCCTCAAAGTCAGCGCCGAACGTGGCGCCACCTTCGA
>CAZHSD010000057.1:0-3468 GCA_964534975.1 uncultured Ottowia sp.
GCATTCGCCGCCCTGGTCGCAGATCGGGCAGTCGAGCGGGTGGTTGATGAGCAGGAACTCCATCACCGACTTCTGCGCCTTGATCGCCTTGTCGCTCTGGGTGCGCACGATCATGCCCTGCGTCACCGGGGTGGCGCAGGCCGGCATCGGCTTGGGCATCTTCTCCACGTCCACCAGGCACATGCGGCAGTTGGCGGCAATGGAAAGCTTCTTGTGGTAGCAGAAGTGCGGTATGTAGGTGCCGGCCTTCTCGGCCGCATGCATCACCATGCTGCCTTCGGGCACCTCGACCTTTCTGCCGTCGATCTCGATTTCAACCATGGGTCTCTCGTCCGATCCTTCAGGCCGCCTTGTCCTGCTGCGCGGCGTCGATCTTGGCCGCGAACTCGTGCCGGAAATGCTTGAGCATCGCGCGCACCGGCATCGCGGCGGCGTCACCCAGGGCGCAGATGGTGCGCCCCATGATGTTCTCGGCCACGTTGTCGAGCTTGTCCATGTCCTCCGGCCGGCCCTGGCCATCCCGGATGCGCACTCCCATGCGCCACAGCCAGCCGGTGCCCTCGCGGCACGGCGTGCACTGGCCGCAGGATTCGTGCATGTAGAAGTACGACAGGCGCGTCAGCGCCTCGACCATGTCGCGCGTGTCGTCCATCACGATCACCGCGCCCGAACCCAGCATCGAGCCGGCCTTGGCGATCGAGTCGTAGTCCATGGTGCACTGCATCATGATCTCCGCCGGCAGCACCGGCGACGAGGAACCGCCCGGAATCACCGCCTTCAGCGGCCGACCGCCGCGCATGCCGCCGGCCAGCTCGAGCAGCTTGGGGAACGGCGTGCCCATCGGGATCTCGTAGTTGCCCGGGCGCTCGACGTCGCCCTGGATCGAGAAGATCTTGGTGCCGCCGTTGTTGGGCTTGCCGCTGTCCAGGTAGGCCTGGCCGCCGTGGCGGATCAGCCACGGCGTGGCGGCGAAAGTCTCGGTGTTGTTGATGGTGGTCGGCTTGCCGTAGAGGCCGAAGCTGGCCGGGAACGGCGGCTTGAAGCGCGGCTGGCCCTTCTTGCCCTCCAGCGATTCGAGCAGCGCGGTTTCCTCGCCGCAGATGTAGGCGCCGAAGCCGTGGTGCGCGTGCAGCTGGAAGTCGAAGCCGCTGCCGAGGATGTTCTGGCCCAGGTAGCCGGCCTCGCGCGCCTGCTCGATGGCGGCCTCGAAGCGCTCGTAGACGCGGAAGATCTCGCCGTGGATGTAGTTGTAGCCCACGGTCGCGCCCATCGCGTAGGCGGCGATCGCCATGCCCTCGATCACCGCGTGCGGGTTGTGCATCAGGATGTCGCGGTCCTTGAAGGTGCCCGGCTCGCCCTCGTCGGAGTTGCACACCAGGTACTTCTGGCCGGGAAAGCCGCGCGGCATGAAGCTCCACTTCAGCCCGGTCGGGAAACCGGCGCCGCCGCGCCCGCGCAGGCTGGAGATCTTCAGCTCGGCGATGACCTCGTCCTGCGTCATCCCACGCGAGCCCGAAGGGTCGCCTTCGGCGCCCGCGCCGTCCTGGCCCAGAACCTTGCGCAGCGCCTGGTAGCCGCCGCGCGCCTCGTAGTCCTTCAGGCCCCAGTTGGCGCCGTTCAGGCCGGCGTAGATCTGCGGCGCGATGTGGCGGCCATGAAAGCAGCTCCGGCTGCCGTCGGACTGGAACTGCGCCAGGATGTCTTGCACACGCGCCATGGTCAGTCCTCCGCCTCGCGCAGGCCGTCGATCAGCGCATCGAGCCGATCGTGGGTCATGAAGCTGCACATGTTGCGGTCGTTGACCAGCATCACCGGCGCATCGCCGCAGGCGCCCAGGCATTCGCAGGGCTGCAGCGTGAACATGCCGTCGGCGGTGGTGCCGTAGGGCTCGACGCCGAGCCGCTCGGCGAGGTGCTGCAGCGCCTGCGGGCCACCGGCGAACATGCACGGCGCATTGGTGCACACGTTCAGCTTGAAGCGGCCGACCGGCTGCTGGTTGTACATGTTGTAGAAGCTGGTGACCTCGTGCACCGCGATCGGCGGCATGCCCAGATATTCGGCCACCGCCTGCTCGGACTCGGGGCTGATCCAGCCCTGCTCCTGCTGCACGATGGCCAGGCAGGCCATCACCGCGGACTGCCTCTGGTCGGCCGGGTACTTGGCCAGTTCGCGCTCGAAGCGCGCCAGCGTGGCGTCGGAAAACGACATGGCCGTGGGTGCGACGGCGTTGCTCATCGATCGATCTCTCCAAACACGATGTCCATCGTGCCGATGATGGCCACGGCATCGGTCAGCATGTGTCCCCGGGTCAGCTCGTCGAACCCGGACAGGTGCACGAAACCGGGCGGGCGGATCTTCATGCGGTAGGGCTTGTTGGCGCCATCGCTGATGAAGTAGATGCCGAACTCGCCCTTCGGGTGCTCGACCGCGGCATAGGCCTCGCCCGGCGGCACGTGCATGCCTTCGGTGAACAGCTTGAAATGGTGGATCAGGTCCTCCATGCCGGTCTTCATGGCCTGGCGCGACGGCGGCGCCACCTTGTAGTTGTTCACGATCACCGGCCCCGGGTTGGCGCGCAGCCAGTCAACGCATTGCTTGATGATGCGGTTGGACTGACGCATCTCCTGCACCCGCACCAGGTAGCGGTCGTAGGTGTCGCCGGTCCTGCCGACCGGGATGTCGAAGTCGAGCTTGTCGTACACCTCGTAGGGCTGCTGCTTGCGCAGGTCCCAGGCGATGCCGGAGCCGCGCAGCATGGGACCCGTGAAGCCCAGGTTCAGCGCGCGTTCGGCCGTCACCACGCCGATGCCAACGGTGCGCTGCTTCCAGATGCGGTTCTCGGTCAGCAGGATCTCGTACTCGTCGACGCACTTGGGAAAGCGCTCGGTGAAGTCCTCGATGAAGTCCAGCAACGAGCCCTGGCGGTTGGCGTTGAGCCGCTCCAGGCTGCGCGCGTTGCGGATCTTGTTCGGCTGGTGCTGCGGCATGCTGTCGGGCAGGTCGCGGTAGACGCCGCCGGGGCGGAAGTAGGCCGCGTGCATGCGCGCGCCCGACACCGCCTCGTAGATGTCGAACAGGTCCTCGCGCTCGCGGAAGGTGTAGAGCAGCATCGTCGAGGCACCGCAGTCGTGGCCGTGCGAGCCGAGCCACATCAGATGGTTCATGACGCGCGTGATCTCGGCGAACATCACGCGGATGTACTGCGCGCGGATCGGCACCTCGATCTGCAGCAGCTTCTCGACCGCCAGGCAGTAGGCGTGCTCGTTGTTCATCATCGAGCAGTAGTCCAGCCGGTCCATGTAGGGCAGCGACTGGATGTAGGTCTTGTGCTCGGCCAGTTTCTCGGTGGCGCGGTGCAGCAGGCCGACGTGCGGGTCGGCGCGGTGCACCACCTCGCCGTCCATCTCCAGCACCAGGCGCAGCACGCCGTGCGCCGCCGGGTGCTGGGGCCCGAAGTTCAGGGTGTAG
>CAZHSD010000058.1:0-2907 GCA_964534975.1 uncultured Ottowia sp.
GCCAGTCCACATCGTCTTCCAGGCCCGCGTAGCCTGCGGGATCGGTGCCAACAAGGTTGTCGAGCGTCAGCGAGGACGTGTCGGGCAGGATGATCCGGTTCCAGACGACTTGGACACGGCTCTGCCCGTAGCTGACCTGGCTGTTGTAGCGCCCGAGGATGCGCGATCCCTGCGGGATCAGCAGGAATTTGCCAGTGGCCGTGTCAAAGACCGGCTCCGTCACCGTGGCGATCACGTCGCCCGGAAGATCGGACTTGATGCCTGTCACCAGCGCCCCGGCGATCACCGTTCCGGCCATCACCTGATATGGCGATGCCGGCAGCGCCAGATTGCCGGAATTGCGGGTTTCCGTAGAACCACCTTTCAGGAAAACCTCTTTCTGGTCTTGCCGGTTCTGCACGGCGGTCGGGTCGGCGGGCTGGGCCGCCGTCGAGGCCGGTCCGGCGGCCATCGGGTCGAACGCTGCATTGGCGGCGAAGCCCGGCGCGGCGGCGACCCGCGACTGCGCCACGGGAGCGGCCGCCTGCGCACCTGAACGGAAGAACACGGACGAGGCTGCGGCCGCTTCGGCTTCCTTGCGCAGCGCATCGTTCGGATCGTGGCCGGGGGCCGTGTAGGCGGCCGTAACCGGCTGCTGCGATTTCACGATGGCCGGGCCGAGATCGCCCGGCAGCGGCGGCCCGAGTTCGGGCACCTTCGGCAGCTTGGAATAGTCGGACGGTAGGCCGTCCAGCCCTTCAGACTTCGACACACGATCCACGTTGTAAAGCTCGGTCTGTTCGCCTGCGCCGCGCCGATGCGGCTGCAATGACCAGATCGTGGCCCCGAGCACGGCGACCGACAGGCCGCCGGTGAGCATGGCCAGCGTCCGCCGGTTCAGGCGCGTGACCGGGCGCGGCTGGGCGCGCAGCGCAACCGCCTCGGGCGCGACCTTGCCCGCCTGCGGCGTGGCGAGGTCGGGGGTGTCGTCCTGGCTCATGGTCAGTTCCTCCGTGCCACGCCATCCGTGCGCTCGATCCGCACCACGTCGCCCTTGTCACCACCCAGGCGCAGTTCGGCAGCGCCAAAGAGGCGATCCACAATGTAGTACGGCGCGCGGAAGCGGTAATTGACCAGTTGCCCGTCACCTTGCGGCCCAATCACGAACAGCGGCGGCAATTCACCCTGAGCGATACCGGGAGGGAACTGGATATAGACCTTCGCGCCATCATCGAAGGCACGGAGTGGCTTCCAGGGCGGATTGCTGCCGCTGATCGCGTAGCGGAAGCGCAGGTTCTCCAGCGACAAGCCGGAATCCACCGGCGCGGCGGCGCTGGCAGCCTGCGCCTGGCGCTGCAAGGCCAGCACCCGGTCGCGCGGGTATTCCCACGACACCGATGCCATCCACGTTTTTTCCGTCGAAGCCAGCTCCAGCAGGTACGTCCTACGGCTGGTGGTGATAACCAGATTCGTCTTAAGGCCCGAGCGGATCGGCTTGACCAGCACGTTCACGCGCAGGTCGGCACCGCTGCCGCTGGACGTGTCGCCCACGATCCAGCGCACGGTATCGCCGGCGGCCACCGTCACCAGCTCCTCGCCCGGCTGGAGCGAAACCACGGTAACGCGGCCCACGGCCGCATAGACCTGATAGAGCGCGCCATCGGTGAAGGGCCAGACCTGAATCGCATTGACGTAGCCCTCGCGCGTGGGCGCGACGCGCGCCTCGGCATTGGCGCGCGAGACGCGCACCTTCTCGTCTGCAGGCTCCGGCGTAGGCTTGGCGTCCTCGGCTTCGGGCAACGGCTTCAACTGCGCCGGCATCGGGAGCACCTCGGGTACGGCCACCACCTCCACCGGCGCAGGCGGCTCCGGCAGCGGCTGGGCCTGCACCGGCTCATCAAGCGAGATCACGGGCGGCGGTTTACCCTGTGTGGCGCAGCCCGTGGACAGAACAGTCGACGCAAGCAGGATCACCGGCAAAGCGGTTTTACGGAAAAGATCATTCATGGCTTGGCTCCTTCGGAAGAATCCAGTTCGCGGCTCCACGACAGGCCATTGACGTAGATGCCCAGGGGGTTCTTGCGCAGACGTTCTTCGGTGCGCGGCGGCTGGAGCACGATGGACACCACGGCCGTCCACCGCTCCAGGCCCGCCGCGGCACCGTTGACGTAACGGCGTTCCGTCCAGCGCACGTTGAAAGACGTGTCGCTGGCACGCACGACGCTGGTGATCTGCACCGTCACCGATTCCTTACCGATGCGCGCGAACGGATCGTTCACGCGCGCGTAGTCGTTGAGTACGACTGCGCCCTTGTCGGTCGTGTAGTCGTAGGCATCGAGCCAGTTCTGGCGCACGACGATGGGGTCGATGGACAGCGAGCGCACTAGGCCGATAAATCGGCCCAGGTGGTAAGCCGTCTGCGCGTCGCTGGGCTTGTAGGGCGTGGCGGCTTCGCCGACCGCTCGCACCTGGCCCGCGTTGTCCACCTCCACCACATACGGCGTCACGATGGACTGCGCCGAGCGCCATACCAGGCCACCGGCCATCAGCAGCGCGAGCGTGAGACACCCGAAGGCCATCAGCCGCCAGTTCTTCGCCTGCACGCGCGGCGAGCCGATACGTTCGTCCCACACCTGGCCGGCAGCTTGGTATGGCGTGGCAGGCGGCGGCGTGTCGGCGTAGCGCACCTGCGGTTTCTTGAATCGCATGGTCAGTTCTCCTTATGAATCGGAATCGCGCAGGCTCGGCCCCTGGCCGGAGCCGCCACCATCGCCACCGCGCAGCGCGTGGGCAGTGGTGGTCGCGGCATGGGTGAGTTGCTGGCGGCGGTGCAGCCGCTTGGCCCAGGCGGGTTGCTCTGGTGTCTGTGCAGCGGTGTCCGCGCCGATTCAAATTTGACCCACCGTGCCGATTCAAATCTGACCCGGG
>CAZHSD010000059.1:0-2838 GCA_964534975.1 uncultured Ottowia sp.
AACCGCATCATCGAGGCCAAGAGCCGCGGCATCTACGAGGCGCCCGGCATGGCGCTGCTGCACATTGGCTACGAGCGGCTGGTGACCGGCATCCACAACGAGGACACCATCGAGCAGTACCGCATGAACGGTCTGAAGCTGGGCCGCCTGCTGTACCAGGGCCGCTGGTTCGACCCACAGGCCATCATGCTGCGCGAGACGGCCCAGCGCTGGGTCGCCAACGCCATCACCGGCGAGGTGACGCTGGAGTTGCGGCGCGGCAACGACTACTCGATCCTGAACACCGAGTCGCCCAACCTGACCTACGCGCCCGAGCGCCTGTCGATGGAGAAGGTGGAGAACGCGCCCTTCACGCCGCTGGATCGCATCGGCCAGCTGACGATGCGCAACCTGGACATCATCGACACGCGCGGCAAGCTGGCCGTGTACAGCAAGACCGGCCTGCTGCAGCTGGGCGAGGGCTCGATGCTGCCGCAGCTGGGGCACGAAAGCGAAGCCGGCAAGAAGTAGAACACCCGCGCCGGACGGCGGTTCGCGGCCCGACACTGGCCGGCTTGCAGGCGCCGGCGCCGCATGGGGGGAAACACCAATACCGGCGTCATGGTGGGTCTGTTACATTTGCGTCTCTTCGGCGTCGCGTCAACAACGTGACTGCAAGGGGCCGGGGGAGACAAGACCAGACCACCAGCAAGGCAACAACTCCAACGAATTCATTTCCAAAAGGATTGCAAGGGCGCCCCGACGGGCGCCCTTTTTCTTTGCTGCTTCCAGCTGGTGGGAGCGGGCCGGCACCCACGCATAATCCATGGCTTCAGGCGGTCGCGCATGCCATTCTGGTGCGGCCAGCCGCCGATTCACCAGCCGACCGCGCCCCTGCAATCCATGGAATTGTTTCTTGTTTCGCTGGCCTCGCTGCTGGCCGGCGGCATCGATTCGATCGTGGGCGGTGGCGGCCTGATCCTGGTGCCGGCGCTGTTCGCGGTCTACCCCAGCAGCCCGCCGGCGACGCTGTTCGGCACCAACAAGAGTGCCTCGGTCTGGGGCACGGCCATCGCCACCGTGCAGTACAGCCGCCGCGTGCAGATGCGCTGGGCGGTATTGCTGCCGGCGGCCGGCGCGGCGCTGGCGGGCGCCTTCGTCGGCGCCTGGGTGGTGACGCTGATCGACCCCGACTTCCTGCGCCGGGCGCTGCCCTTCATCCTGCTGGCGGTGCTGCTCTACACGCTGGCGAAAAAGGAGCTGGGCCGCACCCATGCGCCGCGCCACACGCAGCGGCGCGAAGTGCTGCTGGCCTGCGCGATCGGGCTGGTGATCGGCTGGTACGACGGCTTCTTCGGCCCCGGCACCGGCAGCTTCTTCATCTTCCTGTTCGTGCGCCTGCTCGGCTACGACTTCCTCAACGCCTCGGCGGCGGCCAAGCTGCTCAACGTGGCCACCAACGTGTCGGCGCTGGCGCTGTTCGCCGCCAAGGGCCACATCTGGTGGCACATCGGCCTCGCCATGGCGGTGGCCAACGTGGCCGGCAGCCTGATCGGCACCCGCCTGGCACTCAGGCACGGCGCCGGCTTCGTGCGCGTGGTGTTCATCGTGGTGGTCAGCGCGCTGATCCTGAAGACCGGCTACGACGCCTTCTTGCGCTGACGCAAGCCGCGGCCGCCACGCCGGGCCAACAATGGCGCCTGGCCGGGACCCGCCGGCCGCCCCCCTGTCCCACTGCGAGCAGCGCACATGAGATTCGAAGACATCCTGTACGACGTGAGAAACGGCGTGGCCTGGATCACCATCAACCGGCCCGACAAGATGAACGCCTTTCGCGGCACCACCTGCGACGAGCTCATCAAGGCGCTGAACAAGGCCGGCTACGACCGCGAGGTCGGCTGCATCGTGCTGGCCGGCGCCGGCGACAAGGCCTTCTGCACCGGGGGCGACCAGTCCGCGCACGACGGCAACTACGACGGCCGCGGCACCATCGGCCTGCCGATGGAAGAGCTGCACACCGCCATCCGCGACGTGCCCAAGCCGGTGATCGCGCGCGTGCAGGGCTACGCCATCGGCGGCGGCAACGTGCTGGCCACCATTTGCGACCTGACCATCTGCTCGGAGAACGCCGTGTTCGGCCAGGTCGGCCCAAAGATGGGCTCGGTCGATCCGGGCTACGGCACCGCCTTCCTGGCGCGCGTGGTGGGCGAGAAGAAGGCGCGCGAGATCTGGTACCTGAACAAGCGCTACAGCGGCCAGGAAGCCGTGGCGATGGGCCTGGCCAATCTCTGCGTGCCGCCCGAGCAACTCGACGCCACGGTGCAGGAGTGGGCCGAAACCATTTGCGAGCGCAGCCCGACCGCGATCGCGATCGCCAAGCGCAGCTTCAACATGGACACCGCGCACCAGAGCGGCATTGCCGGCATGGGCATGTATGCGCTCAAGCTCTATTACGACACCGAGGAGTCGCGCGAAGGCGTGGCGGCACTGAAGGAAAAGCGCAAGCCGGAGTTCCGCAAATACGCCAAGTAGGGCGATGACGGCACGGCTGATGACGGCGCGGCGCGCCATGACCTCGCCGCTCACGCGGCGTCGATGACAAATAGTGTGCAGGCATTCAAGCCCGCGGGCATGGGCAGCGCCGCAACCTTCACCCCAACCCTCTCCCGCAAGCGGGAGAGGGAGAGGCTCAAGGCCGAGCGCAGCGATGGCCCGTGTGGGTTTTCTCAACCCCTCTCTGGCCGTGCCGAGAAGCGCAGGGCGTGGGGCGGGCATGGGCAGCGCAGCATGCCCATGCATCGTGCTCTGACTCGCTGCGGTTGTCTGAACGGAGCGCCGCAGGCGCGCAGTGAGTTCCGC
>CAZHSD010000060.1:0-1056 GCA_964534975.1 uncultured Ottowia sp.
GAAGACGAGTTCGAGGATATCGAGGACGGTTCCGACGCGGACGACTTGGTTTAACCCTTTCACTAACAAGGCCCCCGCCCACGCAGGCGGGGGCCACGGAGAAAAAGAACATGAAGATCATCCGAGCAGCCCGCGTTTACAGGCTCGATCTCCCAGCAGCCGCCGTACTGGCGGAGCACCTGGCCGAACTGCAGCACCGTGAAATAACCCCCAGCGAATTCTCCACCCGAGGTTTCGTCGCGCCAGCAGGCCAACAAGAGCTGGTCCTGCCGTTCACCGGCGGTTGCGCCTTCGCCGTTCAGTACGACGAGAAGATCGTGCCGGCGTCGGTGACTACCGCCGAAGCCAATAGCCGCATCCAGGTATGCGAGGCCGACGCGGGGTACCGACTGACCAAGAAGCAGCGCCAGCAGATCCGCGAGGAGACCTTCGCCGACCTGTGCCGCAAGGCGCTCACCCGGTCGACGATCATCAATTGTTTCTACAACGCGACCGACCGACTGCTGATCGTCGCAACCGCCTCGCGCAAGCTATCCGATGTCGTCACCGGCTCACTGGTCCAGGCGGTCGGTTCGGTTAAGGCCAGCACCATCTACGTGAGTGACGCCAAGCACGGCCTTACCACTCGCCTGAAGGCGTACCTGAAAGGGGAGGGCTACGAGCAGTTCGACGGCTTTTTTGTCGGCGGCACTTGCAAGCTGAAATACCCCGAGTCGCAATCTATTGCTGTGAAGCTGGACGAGCTGCAGCACGGCGCCGAGGGACTGCTGGAGGCCATGGCGCAGAGTGCTCAGGTTATCGAGATCGGCTTGGCCACCGCATCCGTCGACTTCCGACTCACCCACGACTTTGTGATCAAGGGTGTTGAGTTCACCGACGAGGTGTTCATTGACGACGAGGAGGACGCAATCGGCGCGTGGCGCCAGGAGGCCGAGGTTCGCACGCTTCAGTTCTCGGATGTCGTGAACCGACTGTGCGACTTGCTTGGCTACAAAGAGCCCGAGCCCGAGCCCGAGCCCGAGCCCGAGCCCGAGCCCGAGCCCGAGCCCGAGCCCG
>CAZHSD010000060.1:1156-2580 GCA_964534975.1 uncultured Ottowia sp.
AAAGCGACGACCTAGTGTGACAGTCCGCCCTTCGGGGCGGGCTTTTCCAAACGCCGCTGCGCACGGCGGTATCTGAAAAAGCAAAAGAAGGAAATAAGCAATGACCAAACAAGAACTGCAATGGGAGATCCGCGAGGCGGGGCACGTGCTGCGCCGCTACTGGCCGGTGTTCGCTTACTTCGCCGCCTGCGGCGTTCTAGGTTTGCTGCACGGCATGGGGGTTATCTGAATGACCCTGCTGTTCTGCGACATCGAGACCTACAGCCCGACGCCGATCAACTGTGGCACGCACCGCTACGCCGAGGGCTCCGAGGTGATGTTGTTCCCGTTCGCGGTGGACGAGCGCGCCGCCCAGGTGTGGGACGTGACCGCAGGTAAGCCAATGCCCGCCGAGCTGGAAGACCACCTTCTGGACGAGCGCGTGATGACCGTCTGGCACAACGGCGGCATGTTCGACACCGTTATCCTGCCCCACGCGATGGATCTGCACCTGCCCATCGAGCGCGTGCACGACACCATGGTGCAGGCGCTGGCCCACTCCCTGCCCGGCTCGCTGGGCGACCTGTGCGACATCCTGGGCGTCGACACCGACAAGGCGAAGGACAAGGCCGGGCGCGAGCTGATCCACCTGTTCTGCAAGCCCCGGCCGAAGAACAGCGCTCTGCGCCGCGCCACCAGCAAGACCCACCCCGAGGAGTGGCGGCGCTTCATCGAGTACGCGCGCCTTGACATCGACTCGATGCGCGAGATCCACCGCAAGCTGCCCGTGTGGAACTACCGGGGCGAGGAGCTGGCGCTCTGGCACCTCGACCAGCAGATCAACCGCCGAGGCTTTCAGGTGGACATGGAGCTGGTCGATGCCACCATCACGGTCGTCGCACGCGAACAGAAGCTGCTGGCCAAGCGCACGCAGGACATGACCGACGGCGCTGTGCAGTCCGCCACCCAACGCGACGCGTTGCTGGCGCACTTGCTTAAAGAGCACGGCGTCGAGTTGCCGGACCTACAGAAATCCACACTGGAGCGACGCATTAACGACCCGGACCTGCCGCCCGCACTGCGCGAGCTGCTGGGCATCCGGCTGCAGGCCGGCACGACCAGCACCAGCAAGTACAAGACCCTGGCCAAGGCGGTGAGCAGTGACGGCAGGCTGCGCGGCACCCTGCAGTTCAACGGCGCCAGCCGCACCGGCCGCTGGGCGGGCCGGCTATTTCAGCCGCAAAACCTGCCCAGGCCAACGCTCAAGCAGCCGGTAATCGACGCCGGCATCGAGGCGTTGAAAGCCGACTGCGCGGATCTGATCACCGACAACGTGATGGAACTGACCAGCTCGGCCATCCGTGGGTGCATCGTCGCGCCGCCCGGCAAGAAACTGGTGGTATCCGACTTGTCCAACATTGAAGGCCGGGGCCTGGTCCACTTGG
>CAZHSD010000061.1:0-2443 GCA_964534975.1 uncultured Ottowia sp.
CTAACCATCTGAGATGTCTAGCACATCTGATGACGAAATTCGTGGATAATCAGGTTGCCCAAAGACGCGCGATTGGATTGCACATCACAGCCGGGTCGCAGATCTGCTGCGCATGCCGCAGGATGCACAAGGCATCGCGTTCTAGAGTTGGCTCCTTCGGGGACACAACCCACGGAACCAATTCCCCGTCGAATTGCGTGACCGGTACGAACATGGAACACTCGACTTGACCCTACCATTAATGGTATTTGTGCGCCTGTCCTCCACAAAATGGGCTCTCTCGTGCAGCCACCAACACATTTCATCAAGCGGAAGGCTGGCGCCTCACTCCTGCATAGCGCGCGCACAGCAGCGGCCGTTGGTAGGCCGTTCAACACCTTCGTAACGATCAGCCTATGGCACCTCGGACTTGGTCCAGGTGACGCTTCCCGATTCTTCCGAGATGTCCGTGAGCGCCATTTTCAGCGGTGGTCGGGTTATACGCCACGCGGCGGCAACACGACCCGCAACGGGCCACCCACCTATGCCTGGGTGCTCGAAGCACCTGAGGGCCTCGTCCATGTTCACTGGATGCTGCACGTTTGTCCCGACCAAACGAGCACCTTTGCTGCCGTTCTGGAGCGCTGGATCGCCCGGCGTATCGGGCTCAGCGCTATTCCCGAAGACATCGTCAAGATCGTCGGCATCGACAATGCGGAAGGCTTGAAGCTCTATCTCGCCAAAGGTCTCGATCCGCATCTCGCTCAGCTTTGGCGGGTCCACCCTGTGGATTCGGGCCTTGTACATGGTCGCCGGGCGGGAACGAGCCGAAATCTCGGCCCCGCAGAATGGCAACCGCGGAAAGCCGCATATCAGCGATCGCGACGAAAAGCGGCCTGATTATTGAGGGATGAGGGTTAACACTATGCCCAGTCCGTTGAGCGCCTGGCCCCTGCGGCCGCCTGGCGGTCGTGATGGGCAACGCGATCTTATCCGGCGTGAGCTGCTCGCGCGAGCAGGGCTTCTTCTTCCCCACCCGTCGTCGTGGCACTGTCCGATTTTCAGTGGCCGGCGTCCCCTGCCCGGCGTTGGCGATGCCTCGGCTTTCATGGATGCGGGATAGCACGGTCGGGGCCGACTATCCGGTTATCGGTTAAAAATGAGACAGTTTATCTCTTGGACTGCACCCCATTGGTGAGACACGGAATTAGGGACAGTCGGTTGCCGCAGCCGGCAGGGGCTGCTGCGCAGCAGCCCCTGCCGGCGAATTGATCGTCTCGAACATGGTCGGCGCCAGATAGTCCAGCGCGGAGTGCAGTCGCTGTCCGTTGTAGTTGTGCTCGATGAATGTGCCGATGGAGCTCTGCGCCTCGGCCAGATCGCGGTAGGTCCGGCCGTCGACCTCCTCCTGTTTCAACGTTTTCATGAAACTCTCGGCCATTGCGTTGTCGTACGGACAGCCGGCGCGGCTCATGCTGGGCTGGATCTCGTGTCGCTCGAGCACCGCCATGTAGTCGCCGCAGGCGTACTGCACACCGCGGTCGGCGTGGTGCACCAAGCCACCCGCGACGACTTCCCGGCTGCCGAGCGCCATGTGCAGCGCCGACAGCGCCAGCTCCGCCCGAAGATGATCCGCCATCGCCCAGCCGACCACGCGCCGGCTGTACGCATCGAGCACCACCGCCAGGTAGACGAACGTCTCGGCCAGCCGAACATAGGTGATGTCGGCCACCCACAGCTGATTGATGGTCGTCGGCACCAGCCGGCGGGCCAGATTCGGATAGACTTTCCAGCCATGCCGACTGTCGGTGGTCGCCGGCACGAACGTTTTCTTGCGTAGGCACAGGAGGTTGTCCTCGCCCAGCAGGCGCAGCACTCGCTTGTGGTTCACCGCCCAGCCCTCGCGCCGCAAGAGCGGCCCGAGCCGCCGGTAGCCGTAGTGCCGGTGCGCCAGGGCGAGGTGCTGCAGACGATCTCGCAACCCCGTCTCCTCCTCCGCCGGAGCCGACCGGCGCCATTGGCGATAGTAGCCGGCCCGGCTGACCTCGACCAAGTCGCACATCCGCGCCACGCTCAACCCGCCCTGCCGCTACGCCCACGCCCGGATGAGGCCGTGGACGCCGGCGCGTCGGCCGGCCCGCTCGGCCGCCGATCCGCCTCGTTCATGAGCTGCAAAGCCTGTCCGAAAAAATCCAGCTCCAGCGCCTGCTGGCCGATCTTGCGCTCGAGGACCGCGATCTGTGCCCTGGCCCGCGCCAGCTCGTCCGGCGCGGCCACGCCAGGCGGCGCCACCACCGGCGGGCGCTCGACCATCCTGGCCAGTCGCTCGACGCCTGGCGGCCGGCCAACATCACGCAACGCCTCGACCCCGCCGCGCCGCACCGTATCCCGCCACTGGTAGAACAGCTTGCGCCGCACCCCGAGCTCGCGGCCAAGAGCACTCACGTTCTCGCCAGCCGCCATC
>CAZHSD010000062.1:0-2171 GCA_964534975.1 uncultured Ottowia sp.
CTTCACGCCCTTCGTCTGGCGAATGATGGAACGGCGCAAGCGGGCGCTGGGATGATCCCTTGCACTGCGGCCGTGAACGGCCGGACGCAGAGGACGCAGAGATTGCGCAGAAGACGCCGAAGAATGCAGATGTTCTTGTTGCATCGGCCTGTTGCCCCTATCGAACAAGCGCGAGTGGCCATGCACTTCAGAGTACGCGCAATGATTTTCTTTTTTGCGTCCTCTGCGTAGCTTCTGCGTCCTCTGCGTCCGCTATTCGAGCTTCCCCTCCATGACTGAACCAAGATGAACGCCCGCATCAACCCCACCCCCGATACCACCCTCGCCCGCCGCATGGCCGACGCCATCCGCATGCTGGCCGTCGACGCCGTCGAGGCGGCCAAGAGCGGTCACCCCGGCGCCCCGATGGGCATGGCCGAGATCGCCGAGGTGCTGTGGAACCGGCACCTCAAGCACAACCCGGCCAACCCGCAGTGGGCCGACCGCGACCGCTTCGTGCTCTCCAACGGTCACGGCTCGATGCTGCTGTACGCGCTGCTGCACCTGAGCGGCTATGAGTTGCCGATGGACGAGCTGCGCCACTTTCGCCAATTGCACAGCAAGACGCCGGGCCACCCCGAGGTCGGCATCACGCCCGGCGTCGAGACCACCACCGGCCCGCTCGGCCAGGGCCTGGCCAACGCCGTCGGCATGGCGCTGGCCGAGAAGTTGCTGGCGACAGAATTCAATCGCGACGGCCACGCCGTGGTCGACCATTTGACCTACGTGTTCCTGGGCGATGGCTGCCTGATGGAAGGCATCAGCCACGAAGCCTGCTCTCTGGCCGGCACCCTGCGCCTGTCCAAGCTGATCGCCTGCTACGACGACAACGGCATCAGCATCGACGGCCGGGTGGAAGGCTGGTTCACCGACGACACGCCGGCGCGCTTTCGCGCCTATGGCTGGCACGTAATCGCTGACGTCGATGGACACGACGCCGCGGCGGTCGATGCCGCCATTAGGGCAGCGCGCGCGCAGGCCGCACAGCCCGATGGCAAGCCGACGCTGATCTGCTGCCACACCGTGATCGGCCAGGGCTCGCCGAACAAGGCCGGTACGCACGACGTGCATGGCGCGGCATTGGGCGCCGCCGAGGTGGCGGCCACGCGCCAAGCACTGGGCTGGACGCACGCGCCGTTCGAGCTGCCCGCGGACGTCGTCCAGGCCTGGGACGCACGCGCACGCGGCCAGGCCGCCGAGCGCGCCTGGCGGCAAGGCTTCGAGGCCTATCGCACCGCCCATCCGCAGCTGGCGGCCGAGTTCGAGCGCCGCATGGCGGGCGAACTGCCGGCCGACTTCAGCGCACGGCTGCTGCCGATCTTTGCCGCCATGGCCGACAGAACCGACGCTGTCGCCACCCGCAAGGCCAGCCAGCTGGCGCTCGACGCGCTGGCGCCGTTGCTGCCCGAGCTGTTCGGCGGCTCGGCCGACCTCACCGGCTCCAACCTGACCAACTTCAAGGGCTGCACGCCAGCCGGGCGCGACGTCGCCGGCAACCACCTGTCCTGGGGCGTGCGCGAGTTCGGCATGGCGGCGGCGCTCAACGGCATGGCGCTGCACGGCGGCTTCATCCCCTACGGCGGCACCTTCCTCACCTTCAGCGACTACAGCCGCAACGCGGTGCGCATGGCGGCGCTGATGAAACTGCGCGTGATCCACGTCTTCACGCACGACTCGATCGGCCTGGGCGAGGACGGCCCCACGCACCAGAGCGTGGAGCACGTGCCCAGCCTGCGCCTGATCCCGGGCCTGGACGTCTGGCGCCCGGCCGACGCGCTGGAGACCGCGGTGGCCTGGGCCTGCGCGATCGAGCGCCGCGACGGGCCCAGCGCGCTGGCGTTGTCGCGCCAGAACCTGCCGCCGATCGGTGACGCTGCGGCGACGGCGGCGCGCATCCGGCGCGGCGGCTACGTGCTGTCGGACATGGAGGGCGCACAGGCGGTGATCATCGCCACCGGCTCCGAGCTGCAACTGGCGCGGCACGCGCAGGCGCTGCTGGCCGGCGAAGGCGTCGCCACGCGCGTGGTGTCGATGCCGTCCACCAGCGTGTTCGACCGCCAGGACGCCGCCTACCAGGCCGCGGTGCTGCCGCTGCAGCTGCCGGCGGTGGCGGTCGAAGCGGCGCACCCCGA